>CALAMG010000018.1 GCA_937925715.1 uncultured Collinsella sp. | reverse complement strand
GAAGTAAGTGTCCATCCTCGCAGTATCCGGTTCTCAAGGTGCACGCCCCGCGGCTCATCCGGTCCGACCGGGCCGCGCGGCAAGGAGATATATTGCCAGACCGCGAAGCGATGTGGGACGTCAATTCCACTCTTCACAAGTCCTACACAACTTATCGCTTCCTATATAAGTAATAGAAAGGCTGGTGCAGAAATACTGCGCGTATCAGATGATGACCCTTCGATTAAGAGATATATAAAGATCGGTCACCTGTAAGTGTCTATCTACCCGCGGTTTTAGCAATGTAAACCGCGCTTCAGATAAAAAGAGGGAGCGCCGCGCACAACGCGACACTCCCCTAGCGATTCAAGAGAATCTATTAGGCCTCGAGAGCCTTCTTGGCGATGGTAGCCAGCTCGTTGAAGGACTCGATGTCCTCGTAAGCCATCTGAGCCAGGACCTTGCGGTCGAGCTCGATGCCGGCAACCTTCAGGCCGTGCATGAACTGAGAGTAAGAGATGTCGTTCAGACGAGCAGCAGCGTTGATACGAGTGATCCAGAGAGAACGGATCTCGCGCTTCTTATTGCGGCGATCACGATACTGATACTGCAGAGAGTGCTGGACCTGCTCTTTAGCATGCTTGTAAGTACGCGAAGCGGCACCGTAGTAACCCTTCGCACGGTGCATAACGGTACGGCGCTTCTTCTTGGCGGCAACAGCGCGCTTAATACGTGCCATGTTCTATCAACTCCTAGACTGTAAAACGAAAAACGGGAACGCGAACTTAGGCGAGACGCGACTTGATGACCTTGCGGTCGGCAGCGGCGATCTCGGTCTCCTGACGGAAGCCACGCTTACGCTTGGTGGACTTCTTGCTCAGGATGTGGCTCTTGAAAGCCTTGGCGCGCATAAGCTTGCCGGTGCCAGTCTTGCGGAAACGCTTCTTGGTGCCGCTGTGGGACTTCATCTTAGGCATGAAATACTCCTTAATCGGTTACAGAACACTAGTTACTTGGTATCGCTTGCCGCTTTATCCTCATCGAAGGCGCCCTTAATCGGGGCGAGCAGCATAAGCATATTACGGCCTTCCATCTTAGGCTTAGACTCGACCGTAGCGTAAGGCTTGAGATCCTCGGCGAGACGCTCGAGAACGTTAAGGCCCTGCTCCGGGTGAGCCATCTCACGGCCGCGGAACATGATGGTGATCTTAACGCGTGCGCCCTTCTTGAGGAAACGCAGAACGTGGCCCTTCTTGGTCTCGTAGTCGCCAACGTCGATCTTGGGTCGGAACTTCATTTCCTTGACCTCGACCTTGGACTGGTTCTTACGAGCAGCCTTGGCCTTCATGGCCTGCTGGTACTTGAACTTACCGTAGTCCATGACCTTGCAGACCGGCGGCTCCGCGTTGGGAGCGATCTCGACCAGGTCGAGACCCTGATCGTCGGCGACACGCTGGGCATCGCGGATGGCGAACAGGCCGAGCTGAGAGCCATCGACGCCAATCAAACGGCACGAAGATGCAGTAATCTCGTCGTTGATGCGGGTGTCATCAGACTTAGCTATTTTCCCTACCTCCATTCATAAAAAAATAACCCGGCGCTTCTCAGCAACCAGGTCGTACACATAGAGTTCCTCGATTTGAGGAAGGGAATCTAAGTTGTATGACCAGTCAGCTGCTCATTGGCGCCAAAAGGTGGGAACCCTCGGGTTCCTCTTTAGGGCATTGCGGGAACAACGCCTTGCGAATAATAACACGTACAGCGCGTTATCACATTACGTACACGAAAAAAGGGGCCGCAACCCCCTTGAACGCTCACTTGCATGTATGGTGCCCGAGGCGAGACTCGAAGGGCCTTCGCTTCGCGAAGCCCCGGGCTTCGGGCGCGCGGCGCCCTCGCCACGCTCCGCTACAAACAGGCCACAGGCCTGTTTGCTTAACGCTTCGCGCGCTCACGCGAGTTCGGCACGAAAAAGGGGGCCGCAACCCCCCTCGAACGCTCACTTGCATGTATGGTGCCCGAGGCGAGACTCGAACTCGCACGATGTTGCCAACGGTGGATTTTGAGTCCACTGCGTCTGCCAATTCCGCCACTCGGGCACGTAATGCGTGAGTTAGTTTATCACAGCTTTCTACCGATTAGTCCGAAAATGGAACTTCGAGCATTTCGATGAGTTCGACCGTGCGTAGCATCTCGCGCTGACGGCATCCGCGACCGTCGACCGAAGCCTCACCCATCTGGTTATCGTAAGGGTCCTCGCGCATGCCGTCGAAAGAGGGCTCAAACTCTGCCTGGAATCGATTGTTGGCCACCATACGCCATGGGTCGATATTGCCAAAGTAGTGACGGCGGCGCCACTCCTCCCCCATCCTGCGAGCAGAAGATCCAAATGACACGTCGGCGTTGAGCCAACCGGTCTGCGGCGTATAGAACTCTGCCCAGTCGTGCGACCCCACCGAATCGGGCGCAACGTAGAGGCCGCTCTGCCAACGGGCAGGCACGCCCGCGATACGGCACATGGTGATAAACGTGAGCGCCATAACGCCGCAATCGCCGCGGAGCGAATGCGCGCAGTCATCGGCAATAGATCCCAAAAGCAAGTACGGCGGCTGATAGCGATAGTCGATATACTGCGTCAGGCAATCATAGATAGCACGGGCGCGATCGAGCGGATCCTCGAGTCCGCCAACAACGCTGGCCGTCAGCTGCTGCAGATACGGCGTAAATGCAATGTGCGGACGGTCCTCGGAAATATCCTCGGGCAGAGGCGCGTCCATACGCGGATGAACCGGAAGTGTGCCACCGTAGACATCACAATAAGCAGCATCGATGTGATAACGATAAGTCACCGAGAATGAGCGCTCACTCGAAGAAGACCACGAGGCGGTACGCGCCGAAGCGTTCGCGGGAGCAACAGCACCCTCCGGCGTCATGTCGAGAATCTCGACCTGAGACTGTTGGCGGCAGGTGGCGGCTACGGGAAGCCAAGCGCGAACGGTCTCCCCCTCTAGAGCGCCGGGGACAGACAAGGACGCCTTAAGCGTAATAACGCGAGTCAATCCGTTTTGTGACTCCATCTCCTTGAGCATCTCGTTGCGCAGTGCAATTCCGTCCGTAGGATCGGGACGCATGCCGGGGACCTCTTTGGGATATACGCGAAGCGAATCGAGGAAGTTGTCGAGAACGAACAGCTCGCCATCGATAAAGCGCCAGTCAATACGCTTACGGTCAATCAGATCGTCAAACTGCTCCTCGGTAAACTCAGGCCACTCCTCGCGAATCATCGCAATAGCCCGATCGCGCGACACCGAAAAATGAAGCGGCGTCTCAAGCATGCGATACCGCTCGGCACGAACGCAAGCGGCCAACGAGGGATCGGGATTCTGTTCCAAAAGACGATCGCAGGCAGCAACAGCCTGCGTCAAATACCCGGCATCCTTAAGACGAAGAATCTCAGGCGGTAGCCCAATATCGAGATGGCGAAAATCATCACAGCAGACATCAACAGAGCAACCAACAGGACCCTCGTCAATAACCTTCCCATCCGAAGGCAACACATTAACAACAGCCATACCAAAACTCCAAGTCACTAGAACGCTTGAAGCCCATTGTAGCGAGATAAAAAAGAAAGCCCCAATAAAGGAACTCTCAACTCCGATAAACGGTACCTAGAAAAAATGAATTCAGCCCAGTAACCCTGTAGCGAGTTAACGAAGGAGGCCCCGTTCACCCGAAGCTTTTCCCATTGCGCGACTTCTGGCAAAGCCAGGTGAGCGCAAGGGAAAAGCGTAGGGTGAACGGGGCCTCCGACGGGAAAGTTAAACCGCTACTTACGCCTTGTTGACGGAGCCAAACTCCTCCATGAGCTCCTTGGTGCGGGCAACGATGTTGTCGCGACCAGGCTTGAGGAGCTTGCGGGGGTCAAAGCCCTTGCCCTGCTGATCCTTGCCGGCCTCGATGTACTCGCGAACGCCCTTGGCGAAGACGAGCTGCAGGTCGGTGTTGACGTTGATCTTGGAGATGCCCAGGGAGATGGCCTTCTTGATCTGATCCTCGGGGATGCCGGTGCCACCGTGCAGGACGAGGGGCAGGTCGCCGGTCTGAGCCTTGATCTCGCCCAGGCGCTCGAAGGAAAGGCCAGCCCAGTCGGCAGGGTACACGCCGTGGATGTTGCCGATACCGCAGGCGAGGAAGTCGACGCCCAGGTCAGCAATCTGCTTGCACTCAGCGGGGTCAGCGAGCTCGCCGTTGGAGGTCACGCCGTCCTCGGTGCCGCCGATGCCGCCGACCTCGGCCTCGATGGACATGCCCTTGGAGTGGGCAAGCTCAACGAGCTCCTTGGTGCGGTCGAGATTAAGCTGGAAGGTCTCCTCGTGAGAGCCGTCATACATGATGGACGTGAAGCCGGCCTCGATGCACTTGAAGCAGTCCTCGTAAGAACCGTGATCGAGGTGAAGGGCGACGGGGACGGTAACGCCCGTGGCCTCGACGGCAGCCTTGACCATGTCGGCGCAGACCTTGAAACCGCCCATCCACTTAGCGGCACCAGCGGTGCACTGAAGGATCAGCGGAGACTTGGCCTCCTCGGCGGCCTGGAGAATAGCCAGGGTCCACTCGAGGTTGTTGGTGTTGAAGGCACCGAGAGCGTACTTGCCGGCCTCGGCCTTCTTGAGCATGTCTGCTGCGTTGACGAGCATAAAAGAAACCTCCTGTAAGGTTGCTCCGATAACGCCTGAGATTTTACCACGACATACCCGAGCATAAACGTTCGTTTGTTCACGAATACCATCCGATTGGACAAATTTTGACCGTTTGCCCCACAGAATCGACCCACTGGGGAAAATAGCTTGACGATTGAGCGGTCTTCGTGGTTCGAAAGACGGCTTCGAGCCTACATCTGCATAAACGGATTCTGCATAAGTTCGCGCGCCATCGTGGTCGAATCGCCATGGCCCGTCAAGCAAACGGTATCGGGCGGAAGCGTCTTGGCAAGTTTGGAGAGCGAGCGCATGATCGCCGCCTCGTCACCGCCGGAAAGATCGGTACGACCGTGGCTGCCCGGGAAAAGCGTGTCGCCCACAAAGGCGATGTTCCCCTGCTCGGTCGCGGCGAACAGGACGATGCCGCCCGGCGTATGCCCCGGCGTCTCGATCACCTGCAGGCAGATATCGCCCAATTCAATCGTATCGCCCTCGGCAAGCAGCCGCGTCGGCTCGCCCGGATCGGGCGTCTCAATACCCCACATGGCGCGCTGCTCCTCGATATTTGCGCGAGGTACCGTCACGTCCTTAGCGCACAACTCATATAGTGCGCCGTCACCAACGACAGCTCGAACCCCGGCGACCCCGCCAACATGGTCGGCATGACCGTGCGTGCAGACAGAGCCGAGTACGCGAACCTCGGGATGCGCGGTGCGGATATGCCCCACAAGACGCTCGCCCTCCCACGCCGGATCGACGATTAAGCACTCGTCATTCGAAATCACGGCGTAACTGTTGGTCTGAATCGGGCCGTTGACGAGCGCCTCAATCGAAGCCGCGCCTCGGGGTGTCAGGTCCAAAGTCATACCGTCCATGCGCATGCCCTCCTTCTAAAATACGCTTGAGGCACCAAACGATGCCTCAAACGTAACCAATATCTATGATGCTGAGAGGCTCTCGCACCTACACACGGCGCTTGAGCTGAGCTCCGCCTTCGCCGGGCATAAGACGGCGCGCGTCGTAGACCGAGTCAACACTGCTGATGGAAGCCAGCAGCGGATCCAGACCACTCGCGTCCGAGATCTCGACCATAAAGCGCAGGGTTGCAATACCCTCGCGGTTGGTCGACGTGGCGGCAGAAAGGATATTGCCACCCGCATCGCCAATGGCAATGGTGACATCCTTGAGCAGGCCCATGCGGTCCAAGCACTCGACCACGATCTCGACCTGGAAGAGGGTGTCAGCAGCGCCGTCCCACTCCACATCGATCATGCGCTCGGGATGTTCCATAAGACCCTTGACGTTGGGACAGTTGGCGCGATGCACCGAAACGCCACGACCGCGCGTGATGAAGCCGACGATGTCGTCGCCCGTCACGGGGTTGCAGCAATGAGCCAGACGGACCAGCAGGCCGCTGTTGCTCTCGCCCTTGACGATAATGCCGTTACTGGCGCTCTTGCCGCGCTTTTGCGGCTTGCGGTTGGAGCCGCGAGCGGGCTGCTTCACGACCTCGGCGATAGCCTCGGCCTTGGTGAGCTGTTCCTCGGGCTTGGGGTCCAAGATTTGCTCGACCTTATTGCCCACAGCGCGCGGGGCAACCTTGCCGGCGCCGACGGCGGCAAACAGGTCCTCGAGCTGCTTGAAGTTAAACTGCTCCGCCACGGCGTTGAGTGCACGCGTCGAACGCGGCGTAGAAATGCCATAGCCACGCTTACGCAGGTCCTTGGCCAGCATATCGCGACCGGCGGCAGCGTCGTCGTCCTTGGTCGCAGCGGCAAAATAGCGGCGGATCTTTGACTTGGCGGAAGGTGTCTTAACGATCTTGAGCCAATCACGCGACGGCTTGGAACTCTTGTTAGTCAGGATTTCAACGCGGTCGCCCGTCTTGATCTCGTGCGTGAGCGGAGCCACCGCACCGTTGATTTTGGCGCCGACGCAATGGTTTCCCACCTCGGTATGAACGGCATAGGCAAAGTCGAGCGGCGTGGAGCCAGCACGAAGCGCCATGACCTCGCCTTTGGGCGTGAAGACAAAGATCTCCTGATCGAACAGATCGACCTTCAGCGAGTGCAGGTATTCCTTGGCATCGGTGATCTCGTCGGAAGCCGCCCAATCGAGCGAATGCTTGAGCCAGTTGATCTGGTCGTCCAAACGTTGAGCGTCATTGGTCTTGGAAGCAGACGATCCGCCCGACTTCTTATATAGCCAGTGGGCGGCAATGCCGTACTCGGCCTGCTCATGCATCTCGTAGGTTCGAATCTGAATCTCGAGCGGACGAGCCGTAGGGCCGATGACCGTCGTGTGGAGCGACTGGTAGTTATTGACCTTGGGCATGGCGATATAGTCTTTAAAGCGACCAGGCATGGGGTGCCACAGCGTATGCACCGCGCCGAGCGTGGAGTAGCAATCGCGCACCGAATGCGTGATGACACGCAGTGCCACCAGGTCGTAGATCTCGGAGAACTCCTTGCCCTTGCGCTTCATCTTTTGGTAGATGGACCAATAGTGCTTGGAGCGGCCGTTGATCTGGAAGTCCTCCAGACCAATGCGGTTGAGCTCATCGGTAAGCGTCTTGATGGTCTCGGCAAGGTAGCGCTCGCGGACCTCGCGCGACTCAGCCACCATGCGCGCGATGCGCTGGTAGGCATCGGGCTCCAGGTAGAAGAAAGACAGATCCTCGAGCTCCCACTTAATAGAGCTCATGCCTAGACGATCGGCCAAGGGCGCGTACACGTCCATGGTCTCGCGAGCCTTAAACAGGCGACGATCCTCGCGCAGAGCTGCCAGCGTACGCATGTTGTGCAGACGGTCGGCAAGTTTAACGATGATGACGCGAATGTCCTTGGACATGGCGAGAAACATCTTGCGCAGCGTGAGCGCCTGCTTCTCGTCCATGCTGTCGACTTCGATGTTGGTGAGCTTGGTCACGCCATCGACGAGCTCGGCAACGGTTTCGCCAAACAGGCCGGAAACATCGGCGAGCGAGGTCTCGGTGTCCTCGACGGTATCGTGCAACAGCGCGGCGCACACCACGTCACAATCCATCTTGAGATCGGCCAGAATGATAGCCACCTCGACAGGATGGTTGATGTACATCTCACCCGAGCGGCGCTTTTGGTTACAGTGTTTCTCGGCGGCAAAGCAGTAGGCTTGCTCCACCTTGGAGAAGTCGTCCTCATTCATATATTTGAGGCACAAGCGCTCCAGCTTGTCGTAGCTGTCCGCCATAATCTCGGGCGGCAGCTCATCGGCATGCTTATAGTGCTCCATCTCCGAAAACGGCTGGAGGGTGGAATCATGGGCGGTACGGGCTGCGGCATCCATCGAGGTCCCCTTCCCCTAGGCCCGCGGTACGATCGGGCGGTTAACTTTGGCTAGCATATCAGAAGCGCACGAATCGAGCGCCCAACTCCGGAAAGCCGAGAACTCCATGCGCGAGCGCAAGCCCTCCAAATAGCGAATTGACCTGCTCAATTGCACGCGGCCGGGGTTTTTGGCCATCGCGATGCGACGGGTGTCGTCAAACCCCGAAACTCGACAGAAACCAAGCTCTTCGAAGATTCCCAGGCCACTTTCCACCGAGCGCTCGTCGACCGGCGTGCGAGCATCGATGGCAAGGCACATCTGCGCGATGTCGATATCGCTCGCACTAAAGGAATCGTCCCCGGTCTTGCCGCGGTTGGAGCGCCACATGGTCTGCAGCGCGCGATAGAGCGTGACAAGCTCGTCGCGCTCGGGCGCATAGCAGTCGAGTAGGCGCTCGTTAATACGGGCGTCGCGCGACGAATAGAGTAGATGGATCACGGCGGGCCGGCCATCGCGACCGGCGCGGCCGCTCATCTGGTTAAACTCAATGCCGCCAAACGGCATGTGATAGAGCACGACATGGCGAATATCGGGCAGGTTGACGCCCTCGCCAAAGGCGGATGTCGAGACGATGCAGCTGAGGCTGCCGTCTCGAAACGCCTCCTCTACGCGATGGCGGTCGGTGCGCGTAAGGCCAGCGTTATAGAACGCGATACGGGTCGCACAGTCGGGAACGCGTTTGCGTAGTGTCTTGGCAAGCGCCACGGACTGATCACGCGAATTGACGTAAATGACGGTCTTCTCCCCCGTCGCCACGATCGACACCAAACGGTTCTCGCGGCTCGCAAGGTCGCGGTCGTCCTCGAGCTGCAGGTTCTCGCGCACCGTCTCGTCAACCACCGTGTGAGTGATCGGCAACATGCGGGCAAGCTCGGCCACGACCGGAGCCGTCGCGGTGGCCGTCGCAGCCATAACGACCGGGTCGCCCAGGGCTTTGAGGATATCGGGCATGTCGAGATAGGCGCTACGGTCGCCGCCCTTGGCAAGGCCGGCGTGGTGCGCCTCATCGATAACGACAAAGCCGATGCGGCCCGAACGCGCGAAACGGTCACGGTGGATAGACAGGAACTCGGGTGTCGTGAGCACGATACCGGTGCGGCCCGAAGCTAGACCGGCGAACACGTCATCGCGCGCCGCCTCCACGGTCTCGCCGGTCAACACGCCGACGCCAATGCCGAGCGCGGCCATCGTCGACGAGAGGTGATAGGCCTGGTCGGCAACGAGCGCGCGCAGCGGATAGACAAAGATGCTCGCACGCCCGCGAAGAACCGCCTCGCGCGCGGCATGCACATGGAAGATGAGCGACTTGCCGCGCCCCGTTCCCATAACGGCCAGAACACTTTGGTGATCGGCCAGGGCATCGAGCGCCTCGACCTGCGCGCGGTGCGGCTGGTTCGAGCCTATAAAGCTATGGATAAGCGAGCGCGTCAGCTCGGTATAAGAAAGCTGGGCGAGTGTCTCGCGTTTACGCGACTCCAGGCGCAGGCCAGAATCCGCCGGCTGCACGCCACGGCGAAGCTCGCATGCCGGATCGTCGACGCTGGGCAGCGTGGTATCACGGACCAGAACATCCTTGATCATGAGCTTGGGCTTCACACGTCCCTGCCAATGCTCGGCAACGGCCTCGAACACCAAGTCGACAGCACTATCGCAGTTGATGAGCTTATCGATTTGCGGCACGCGGAACATAATGGCCGGCACACTCGCGGCGCCATCGGTCGCCACAAAGCGCATGTGCTCGCCGGTTTTGCCCACCACGGCGCGATCGCACATCGTCACGCCCTCGGCGGCCAGCAGCGGCACCTTGTTGCCCTGGCCAAACGGCTCAAGACGGGAAATCTGCTCTATAGTCTCGATATTCAGTTCGGAAAGGTCGACCGTGGCGGCAACCTCGTCGATGTCTTCAAAGTCCTCGGCGGGAATCTCCGATAGCACGGCGGAAAGGCGACGACGGAATTCATCGAGCTTGGATGCCTCGATGGTCACACCCACCGCACCGGCATGTCCGCCGCGACGAATCATCAGGTCGGAACAGCGTTCGATGGCGTCAAACAGGTTAACTTTGCCCACCGAGCGACCAGAGCCGCGCGCGATACCGTCCTCGATCGAGAACAGCAGCGCCGGCACGTGGTAGCGGTTGGTCAGACGGCTTGCCACGATGCCCTTGACGCCCTCGTGCCAACCTTCGCCGCCCACGACGATCGCGCGTCCGCCGTCATAGGTCTCCTCGACCTTTGCCATGGCATCGCGCGTGAGCTCCGCCTCGATCTCACGGCGCTGGCGGTTGATTTCCTCGAGCTCAGCCGCCAGTGCGCTTGCTTCGATGGGATCGCGGGCAAGCAGCAGGTCGAGCGCCAGCTTGGGATCGGCCATGCGACCGGCAGCGTTTAAGCGGGGAATGAGCGAGAATGACAGGCCATCCGCCGTAATGCTCGAAAGGTCCGCCTTGGCGAGCGCGGCAAGCGCGATATAGCCCGGGCGAGCGGTTACGCGCATCTGCTGGATGCCCTCGGCAACCAGCGCGCGATTCTCGGGCGTGAGCGGCATCATGTCGGACACGGTGCCCAGCGCCGCGACCTCGATTAGCGAACGCCAATACGACGGCTTGCCCAGACGTTCGCCCAGGACTTGCACCAACTTGAGTGCCACGCCGGCACCGGCAAGCTCACGCGAAGGACCATCGTCATCGAGCTTAGGGTCGGTCAGGGGTACGCCCTGCGGCACCTGATCGGAGGGCTCGTGATGGTCCGTGACCACCAAATCGATCCCCAGGCTCTTCAGATAGGAAACCTCTTCCTTGGCGGCAATGCCGTTATCGACGGTCACGATCAGCTGGGGGCGAGCGAGCTCGTTAACGCGGTCGAGCGCCGCGCGCGAAAGACCGTAGCCCTCATCAAAGCGATGCGGAATAAACGGCGTGACATCGGCGCCAAACGTGCGCAGCGCCTCGGTCAACAGGCAGGTCGACGTAATACCGTCAACGTCAAAATCGCCAAAGACTGCAATGTGCTCGTGGTTGCGAATAGCACGCTCGACGCGGTCGGCAACGACCGACATGCCCGGGATAATGAGTGGGTCGGCCCAGTCGCGATCGAGCGAAGGCGTCAAAAACAATTGGCCCTCTTTGATTGAGCCAATGCCGTGCGCGACCATAATGCGCGCCACCAGCCCGGGAATGCCCAGACCAGCCGAAAGCTCCTTTTCGAGCTCGGGGTTTTGCTGAGCGACCGCCCAGCGATGCGTCGTCTTAAGCGATGACATAGGCACCCACCCCCGATAGGGGCAGGTCGCCGCGATACCTCTCACGGTTCATAGCGATGAGTCCTCTGTGTATGCCCGCTTCGGCAGGCAGATCTGTTGAACGGATTTATTATACCGTGCGGCGCGGACGCAAATCGCCGCAGCATGCCGCGGTTTCGGTAAACGATGCCGGTAATAGCCTCGAAATAATCGAGCGTTTCTGACGCACGGACACATGTGAGCGTCTAGCATATCCATACAAACGAGTTCGCGGATAAAGGGAGTCACGGGACATATGAAGCAATGGGCTGGACTGGGAAAGTTCCTCGCGGGGCATATGCAGATCATCGTTCCGATTTGTGTGGCGCTCGGCGTGCTCTTTCCTCAACAGATCGGCGTTCTCAAGCCCATTGTTCCCGCCCTCTTCGCCTTTATGACGTTTCAGGGTGCGCTCAGCAACACCTTTCACCAGGTAGCCGAGGTGTTCCACCGTCCGCTGCACCTGATTCTGGCGTTGTTGGTCTCGGCGGCGCTTATTCCCATCGCGGCCTATGCCATGGGATCGTTGTTCTTTGGTTCCAACCCCAACCTTGTCTGCGGCATCGTGCTCGAGTACAGCGTACCCGTGGCAGTCACTGCCTTTATGTGGATCAGCATGTTCGGCGGCAACGGCCCGCTCGCGCTCACCATCATCCTGACGTCCTCGGTTATATCGCCCGTGACGATTCCGCTCACGCTCAAGCTCCTGTTGGGCGCCACCGTCTCGATCGACGTGCCGAGTATGATGCAGAACATGGCCTTTATGATTGCCATCCCCGCCGTGCTCGGCATCGTGATCAACGAGCTCACGCACGGCTGGGGACACGAGAAACTCTCCCCCGCGCTCTCGCCCGCCTGCAAATTTATGATGATGGGCGTCATCGCGTCCAACTCCACCGCCATGAGCGAGTACGTGCTACACATGAACGCGGTGCGCCTGGAAGTCGCCCTCTTTATTCTGGTGTTCGCCATCAGCGGTTTTGTCGCGGGCATTCTGGTCGCCCGCGCGCTGCATCTGCCATATAGCGAAACGACCACCATGTGCTTTACCTGCGGCATGCGCAATATCTCTTCGGGCGCCGTCATCGCCACGCAATACTTTCCGGGCGAAGTTGTGTTTCCCGTCATGTGTGGAACGTTGTTTCAGCAGGTGCTCGCCTCGCTTATCGGGCACTTCTTTGAGCGTCTGACCGGCGAGGAGCGCGCCGCCCAGCGCAAGCGCGTCGAGGCCGGCCGCGATGCAATGGCGCGCTAAACCGTCCGCAGTGTGCGGGCGCTCACTTTACGATGTGAGCGCCTCCAGATGTGCGCGGAGTCGCTCCGCATCGACATCGAGCGTGGTCTCAGCATTGACCTGAGCCAGCCGATACCCGACAAAGTAGGGCGAAACCACCCAACGCGGCAGCGCCTTGGCAATGGTCCGACCGTCCATGTGGTAGAAGAACAAGTTGTACGACTCTGCGCGACCACCATGGTGCTCGTTCAGGATATAGCGCAGAGCTACCTGGATCGCATCGGCGAAGAGATCCGCCTCGGCTTGGTCTCTCGTGTCATCGCTGGCGGCGATTCCCTGCGGAGCTGAAACGTTGATCTCAAAGAACCCCATGATCGGTTCGGTTGAGATATTGACCGAGATTCTCCCCTGTTGCCAGACATTGATACCTTCGAAATTGGCGGAAACCAGCGAAGCATAGCCGTCTTCCTGCTCCAAACCCACAATCTGCATGTGCGGATGGACCAGACTGCCGCCCGAAAGCGGACCCTTGTTCTTGTACATGAGCACGCTTCGATACTGCTGCGAGTCGATCATCCGCCGCCAGCAACCCAGAGCAAACCGCATCACATGGTGGAGTTCATCCGGCTCATAGGTCACCAGGTCGGCATCGTGATCGGCCGACTCGATCAGCACGGTTTGATGGGTGGCGCGCAGGGTTTTGAACTTATTCTCGAGCCAGATGCAGTCACCGTCGCGCTGGATGATGTTGGTGAGCCCCTCCGTGTTGCAAAAGGGGCACGCGGTACCGGGGCGACGGTTGTCGTCGGGCTTGCCGCTCGCCTGCTGAACATCGAATACAAGCGCCACGGGCTACACCTCCAGCGGTACGATCCTTGTGCCATGGAGCTCGGAGACGCCCAGTGCCGCCGCCACGGTATCGCGGTTGGCCGTGGAAATGCCGCCGCCGGGAAGGATGGTCAAGCTGTCGCCCGCATACTCGATCAAGCGGGCCAGGTTTTCGAAGTTGTCCTCGATCGGCGTACCGGCAGCGCCACCATGCGTCAGGATGCGTGTGATGCCGCAGTCGGCGAGTGTGTCAATCGCGTCGAGCTGAGCCTCGGGCGAGAGCTGGTCAAATGCCATGTGGAAGGTGATGTCGATGGGCTCACGCTTACATTCCTCGGTCGCGCAGCCCGCAGCCATCACGAGGGCGCCAAGCGTAAGCTCGTCGAGCGCCCATCCGCCAGCGCAGGGCTTGCAGCAGCCAAAGACCAAGCCGTCAACGCCGGCGCTTACGGCAAGGCCCAGGTCCATCTCCATCATACGCAGCTCGTCCTGGTCGTAGTGAAAGTCGCCGCCACGCGGGCGAATCATGCACATCACCCGTGCATCGTGCTCGTGGACATAGTTGGTCGTAGCGCTGATAACGCCGGCCGAAGGCGTGGTGCCACCAACGGCAAGGTTGTCGCACAGCTCGATACGCCTTGCACCGGCATCGATAGCCGCCGGCACCCGCTCAAAGTTCTCGGCACAAAACTCGTACACCATAGATAGACCCCCAGATGACATTTCTATTTCCACACGGCATTGTCGCACTTTAAAAACCAACCCGCATGACAGAGCAAAATGATTTGGTGGGGACGAAGGAAAACGTCCCCAACGACTACCTCCAACGCCGCAGGCAGAGGACGGACAGCGAGCGGGCACCAGAGCGAACAGATTGGCATGAAAAGAGGGCGGCATAGACCTTCTGGTCATGCCGCCCTCTTTGAATGACAAGCTGTCGCTCTGGTGCCCGCGCAGCGTCGACTGGTCCGCCGTTCGGTAGAACGGCGGAACCGCCTAACCGCCCAAGTAAGCTTTGCGGACGTTGTCGTCGTGCAGCAGCTCTTGACCAGTGCCGGTCATGGTGATCTTGCCGGTCTCGAGCACGTAACCGCGTGTGGCGATGGAAAGCGCCATCTGCGCGTTTTGCTCGACCAGAAGCACCGTGGTACCGGCCTTGTGCAAGTCCTCGACAATCTGGAAGATCTGTTCGATCAGAATCGGTGCCAGACCCATGGAAGGCTCGTCGAGCATGAGCAGTTTGGGGTTACTCATAAGGGCGCGCCCCATAACGAGCATCTGCTGCTCGCCGCCTGAAAGGGTGCCGGCGACCTGGCGACGACGTTCCTTCAGGCGCGGGAACTGCTCGTAGACGCGCTCCAGGCCCGGAGCCACCGTGGACTTGGGCTGCGTGTAGGCGCCCATCTCCAAGTTCTCCTCGACCGTCATCTGCAAAAAGGCACGACGGCCCTCGGGGACCTGAGCCAGGCCCTTGCCCACCAGCTTGTCGGCAGGCGTATGGGTAATGTCCTCGCCCATAAACTTGATGGAGCCGGTCTTGGAGCGCAGCAGGCCCGAGACAGTCTTGAGCGTTGTGGACTTGCCGGCACCGTTCGCACCGATCAGGGCCACGATCTCGCCCTCGTTGACGTTAAAGGAGATGTCCTTGATGGCGTGGATAGCGCCGTACCAGACGTTGATGTTGTAGACGGAAAGCATCGGCTCTGCCATTTAGTTCTCCCCCTTATCCTGCTTGCCCAGATACGCCTCGATAACGGCGTCGTTGTTCTGGATCTCCTCGGCCGTGCCCTTGGCGATGACCTTGCCAAAGTTAAGCACGCAGATACCCTCGCATATATTCATGACGAGCGACATGTCGTGCTCGATAAGCATGATGGCGATGCCGAAGGTGTCGCGAATCTTAACGATGTTCTCCATGAGCTCCGCGGTCTCGGACGGGTTCATGCCGGCGGCAGGCTCGTCGAGCAGCAGCAGCTTGGGGTTGGTGGCAAGCGCGCGGACGATTTCCAGACGACGCTGAGCGCCGTAAGGCAGCGATCCGGCCTGCTCGTTTGCCAGGTGCTCCATGTCAAAAATGGACAGTAGCTCCATGGCGCGCTCGTGGGCGGCCTTCTCGTGCTTCCAATACGTCGGCAGGCGCAGCACGCCCTCAAAGCCGGAGTAACGCTCCTGGTTATGCAGGCCGACCTTGACGTTATCCTCCACCGTCATGGTGTTGAATAGGCGAATGTTCTGGAAGGTACGGGCAATACCCATGCGGTTGACCTGGTAGACCGACTTACCCGAGGTGTCCTCGCCGTCGAGCAGGATGGTGCCATGCGTGGGCTGGTACACCTTGGTGAGCAGGTTGAAGACCGTGGTCTTGCCGGCGCCGTTGGGACCGATCAGACCGGCGATCTCGGTCTTGCCGATAGTCAGGCTAAAGTCGTCGACTGCCTTAAGGCCACCGAACTCAATGCCCAGGTGGATGCACTCGAGTGCAGGGCGCTCGCCCAGGTCACGATCGGGAACGATGGCGCCAGAAGGATACGGGACCATCTTGCCCTTCTTGAACTCAAATTTACTGGGCATCGGCTGCCACCTCCTTCTTGGAAGCAAAGCGGTCCTTGACGCGACCGAAGAACGCCTTGAGCTGCGGGTTGTTGGTAAAAATCATGACCAGGATCAGCACGATGGCGTAGATGAGCATGCGGTAGTCCGAGAACTGACGAAGCAGCTCGGGAAGCACCGTGAGCAGCGCCGCCGCGATGACGGAGCCGCGCATATTGCCCAGACCGCCCAGGACCACGAACACCAGGATGAGAATGGACGTGTTGAAGTCGAACTTGGTGGCGGAGAGCTGCGAGAAGTTACCGCCGAAGAGGGCTCCGGCAGCACCGGCGAGGGCAGCGGAAACCACGAAGGCGATCATGCGGTACTCGGTGACGGAGATGCCTACGGACTCGGCTGCAATCTTGTTATCGCGCACGGCCATAATGGCACGGCCGGTACGGCTGCGAACCAGGTTGAGCACGATCACGAGTGCGACCATGACCAGGATGGCACCGGCGAGGAAGGTCGAGTACGTCGACACGCCCGAGGCGCCCTGGGCGCCCTTGATGATGGCGGTGCCGTCCTCGAGCAGGTGCAGGTCGTCGATCGTAGAGTTGCCCGTGATGTTAAAGATCACGTGCAGGCCGCGGGAGTCGACGCCCACAATGAGGCAGGTGACGATCTCTTTGATGATCTCGCCAAAAGCCAGGGTCACGATAGCCAGATAGTCGCCGCTCAGGCGCAGGACCGGGATGCCAATCAAGAAGCCCAGGATAGCGGCAGCGATGGCGCCGACCACGATGCTGATAATCAGGCGCACCGGATCGGAGGGAACGGCGCTCTCGAGGGCGACCGCGGTGACGATGCCCGTGTAGGCGCCGACACTCATAAAGCCCGCATGGCCCAGCGACAGGTCGCCCGCGATGCCGACGACAAGGTTGAGGGAAATGGCCATGACGATGTAGGCCGTAATAGGAACCAACTGACCAGCAATCATGCGCGGGATCATGTGGTTGGACTGCATAAAGAACACGATGGCGAACGCCACAACGCACATGGCGTACGTAACAAAGTCGTGACGCGTCTGCTTGTCTTTAAGAAACTTCATAACGCTCACCTACACCTTCTCGGGGACGTACTTGCCCAAGAGGCCGGCAGGCTTGACGAGCAGGACGATGATCAAAACACCAAAGACGATGGAGTTGGCAAGGCTCGTGGAAATGTAAGCCTGCGCCATCGCCTCGATAATGCCGATGAGAATGCCACCGACAAAAGCGCCGGGGATGGAGCCGATGCCACCGAAGACAGCGGCGTCGAAGGCCTTGATGCCAGGCATAGCACCCGTCGTGGGCTGCAGCACCGGCGAGTAGGAGCACAGCAGCACGCCGGCGATGGCGGCAAGGGCAGAGCCGATGGCAAACGTCATCGAAATGGTGCGGTTGACGTTGATGCCCATGAGCTGAGCGGCGGCCTTGTCCTCGGACACGGCGCGCATGGCCTTGCCCATCTTGGTCTTACCTGTAAAGAACATCAGGCCGGCCATGATAACCAGGCAGGCGACGATGGTGACGAGCGAGACGGCGCTCACGTTGAACTTGGCCAAGAACTCCGGCACCTGGAAGGTGACGAGCGAAGTGAAGTTCTTGGGCGTGGCGCCCCACAGAAGCTGCGCGGCGTTCTGCAGGAAGTAAGACACGCCGATAGCCGTGATCAGAACGGCCAGCGGGCCTGCTTGGCGCAGCGGCTTGTATGCCAGACCCTCGATGAGAACACCGAGAACGGTACAGACCACACAAGAAAGAATTACAGATGCCCAGCCCGGAAGGCCGAGATACGACGTGGCACAGAACGAGACATAGGCACCGACCATAATGACATCGCCGTGAGCGAAGTTCAGCATCTTGGCGATACCGTAGACCATGGTGTAGCCCAACGCGATGATGGCGTAGACGCTGCCCATGGACAGGCCGTTGACCAGGTATTGGATAAAGACCGTCATGTTCCACATCCCCCTTTCGAATAGGTTTCCAGTTGATGTATGAAACAGGGACGTTACACTGTCCCTAGATACCAAGCAAGCAGGGAAGGCCAAAACCTCCCCTGCTTGGGATCAAAACCGCTCTATGTAAGGCGGCCAATTAGGCCTGTACGTACTTGCCATCGGTGATGACGTACGCCGTGGGCTCCTTCTGGACCTGGCCCTTGTCGTTCCAGGAGAGCTTGCCAGTCAGGCCGTCAACAGTAATGTTGCGCATAGCCTCGGGAAGCTTCTCGGCAACCTCGGTGGGATCGGCGTCGACACCCAAGCCGGCCTCCTTGAGGGCCTCGACCACAGCATGCACGCCGTCGTAGGCGTCGGCGGCAAACTGGTCGGGGGTATCGCCGTACTTATCTTTGTAAGCGTTGACGAAGTCGGCGTTCTTCTCGTCGTCGGCGGAGAACGGGGTCATGAGCAGCAGACCCTCGGCAAGAGAGGTGTCGAAGCCCTCAACGCCCAGGATGCCATCCATGCCGTCGCAGCCCATCATCTTGACGTCGTAGCCCATGTCCTTGGCGTTCTTGAGCAGGACGGACGCCGGCGTGTAGTAGATCGGCGCAAAGATCATGGTGGCGCCAGCCTGCTTAGCCTTGGTCAGCTGGTTGGTAAAGCTCGTGGCGGAGTCGTCCTTAAAGGTCTCCTCGTCGACAATCTCAAGCTTGGACTTAGCGGCCTGGGCCTTAAAGGAATCTGCGATGCCCGAAGAATAGGCGTCGCCGGAGTTATAGAACAGCACGAACTTCTCGTTCGCATACTTCTGCGCCAGGAACTTGGCAGCGTTGACACCTTGGTTGGGGTCGGTAAAGCAAACCTGGAAGACGCAATCCTTGCCCTTGGTAACGTCCTCGGAGGACGCGGACGGGGTAATCATGAACGTCTCGGGGTCGTTACCGCACTCAGCAGCAACGGCGACCGACGCACCCGTGGTGGTCGGACCGACAAGGGCCTGCATGCCCCAGTCGAGCAGGGTGTTGAAGGCGTTGACGGCCTTCTCGCCGTCAGCCTGGTCGTCCTCGGCCTTGCTGACAAGCGGCAGCTCCTTGGTCGAGAAATCCTTGCAGCCAAGCTCGACAGCCTGTGTAACGGACTTGCCGTAGGACGCGTTGGCACCGGTCAGCGGGCCGATGGTGCCGATCTTAAACGAAGCGTCGCCCGACGCGGAACCGCTGTCGCCGCCGTTGGAGGAGCAGCCAGCTAGAATGGACATCGCCCCCAGACCTGCTGCGCTCGCGATAACGCTCCTGCGATTCATAACAGGGTTCAATGACTTACCGGTGAGGCTCGACATGCGGCTCTCCTCTCAAATCTCGTCGGGTTTCGGTTACCCGACAGGCCATCCTTCGCCGTGTTCGGCGTTCGCAAAATACTAGACGCTTTAGTTAAGGAAAGTGGCGATTATTTCAACTTTTCTTTGGATTTGTTCATCTATCCATAATTCTGCGTATTTCTATTACTTTATGCAGTAATGCCACTTTATTATGTAAAAGTAATGTTTCCGTTCTGTTACAAGCATACCTGCCTTGAATAAAACAGCCTCACCGGTCGTGCTTTATGCGCACTTAGGAAGCGATGTACTTGCCGTCCTGGATCACACAGGCTGTCCATGCCGTCGGCACCCATTAGTGTCATGTCGTAGCTCATGTCCTTGGCGTTCTTGAGCAAAACGGACGCTGGGGTGTAATAGATCGGGGCAAAAATAAGCGTGGCTCCGACAAGGAAACTCCTGCGGTTAAGTACGTTGTTGATGCTAAACTTGGTGTCCCCCTTTTCGCTGGCCGCGGTGCGGCCGTCTTGCGGTACAGAGCAAACCTTATGGCGCAAACGTTGACAGTTTGTTACGGAGTTTCGTTTGTAGCGAGCATGTTTCCAATGTTTCCGCAGCGTTTCGGGGGTGCCGTTTTGTGCGACTCCTGTTGCCTGGCGAGCACGCGCCCTCGGTTCACGCTAGAATGCACTCAACCTTTAAGCGGTTAATCCATCCATAAGATGCACGAAGGAGCTATCTATGAGCGAACCCCTGCGCACCGTGAACGTCGGTCTGATCGGTCTGGGAACCGTCGGCGGCGGCGTGGCCCGTCTGATCAAGAGCCACCACGATGAGTACCTGGCAGCCTACGGCATCGACCTTAAGCTGACCCGCGCCTGCGCGCTTGCTTGGGAGCAGGCCGAGGCGGCAGGCATTGAGCGCGAGGCCTTTACGAGTGACTGGCACGACGTCGTCACCGACCCCGCCGTCGACATCGTCGTCGAGCTCATCGGCGGCGAGCACCCCGCAACCGAGATCTTCACCACTGCCTTCGAGAACGGCAAGCATGTCGTCTCTGCCAACAAGGCCCTGCTGGGCCGTCATGTCGAGACGCTCGCCGAGAAGGCGCGCGCGTGCGGCGTGCAGATTAAGTGCGAGGCCAGCTGCGGCGGTGGCATCCCCATTGTCAGCACGCTCGAGCACGACCTGGTGGGCAACAAGATCCTGACCATCGCTGGCATTCTCAACGGCACCACCAACTACATCCTGTCGCGCATGGACGCCGAGGGCGCCGATTACGCTGACGTGCTCGCCGACGCACAGGCTAAGGGCTATGCCGAGGCCGACCCGTCCGCCGACGTCGACGGCTTCGACGCCGCCAGCAAGACGGCGATCCTCGCTTCCATCGGCTTTGGCACCCGCGTTACCACCGACGATGTGTACCAGCAGGGTATCCGTACCATCGGTGCCGAGGACATCGCCCAGGCCCGTGAGCTCGGCTACACCATTAAGCTGCTCGGCATCGCCCGCAACACCGACGCCGGCGTCGACGTCCGTGTGCATCCCACGCTGATCCCCGCCGACCACATGCTTGCCAAGGTCAACGGCGCCATGAACGCTGTCTACGTGGTAGGCGACGCCGTGGGCGAGACCATGTTCTACGGTGCCGGCGCAGGCTCCTTCCCCACCGCGAGCGCCGTCGTGGGCGATATCCTGTCGCTCTCCGAGCAGATCAGCCGCGGCGTGGCTCCGCTGCCCGAGATTGAGCCCTATGGCCACAACCTCGCCTTTAAGCCCATGGACGAGCTCCAGACCAAGTACTATGTGCGCCTGAAGGTCGCCGACCGCGTGGGCGCCCTGTCCGAGACGGTCGACATCTTTGCCAAGCACAACATCTCGATTTCGCTCATCAACCAGGTCGAGGACGGCAAGTCGGGCGTCAACGATGCCTGCTCGGTCATCTTCCTGACGCATCGCGCGCTCGAGAAGGACGTCCAGGCTGCCGCCGCCGAGCTTGCCAGCGTCGACTGCGTGGCCGAAGTCGCCAACGTCCTGCGCATCGAGGACGTCGAGGCCTGGACCGAAGGCGTCATGGCCAACTAGTCCACTACTTCGAACCTCAACGAGGCCCAACGCAAAAGGCGCGCTGCCTGCATCAACCGCAGGCAGCGCGCCTTGTTCTGTTTGTAAAGGAAGCTGCGTCCCGGTATTTCAGCTCAGAACGGGGCGAAGCTCCCCTCAGGGCCTTCTTTCGGAAACTATGTCCCATTCTGGGCGCGGATTCTGGGACACGCTTTCCGTAACGGGCCTCTCGCGGAAAACGCGTCCCACTCTGGACGCCAATTCCGGGATGCATTTTCCGCGGCGGCGTTGGCTACCTGCCGTCGTCGTCCTCGGCTTCTTCTCTTGCATAGAGTTCCAGCATGCGGCGGCGGTATTCGCGCACGGCGAGCTTGGCGCGCTCCAGGCGGCGACGCTCGCGCGGAGTCAGCTCGGACGGGTCAACCTCGTCTCCATAGGTCTTATCGGCAAGAAGATGCGCCGCGTCCACGATACGGGCATCGATGTGGCCGTTCGCTGCCTCGGCGGAAAGACGCTCGGCAATCGTATCGAGCGTAGGCAAGCCCTCGAATACGCGACCATGTCCATGCGAGGTCAGCAGCTCGTGCTCGCGCGCGAGCAGGCTCGCCAAATCGTGATGGGCGCGCAGAATATCGAGCGCGTCGGAAGGATGCTCGGCAACCTCTGCCACGGCGGCGACCGGTGCGGCATCGACCACGCGGTAGAAGAGCTGCGCGAGCAATGGCATCAAGAACACCGTGATGGCACCGGCGGCAACCATGACCGACGCAATATCTTGCGACAGCGCGCCCGCGTTGACGGCAACGCTCGTAACGGCAACGATGATCGGCAGGGCCGTGGTGCAGTACAGGGCCACGGTAATGCGACCATACGCCGACACATCGCGCGTCGCAGGACAAATGCTCATGGAAATAAGAATGGGCACGGCACGAATAATCAACAACGCCACGATAAAGCCCACGAGCAGACCCGGGCGCGACGCCACGGCCGTCAGATCGATCTTTGCGCCCGATACGGTAAAGAACACCGGAATCAAAAAACCGTAGGCCAGGCCGTCGAGCTTGGTCTCGAGCGTATGGTTGCCCTCGGGGATGATGTAGCGCAAGACAAAGCCAGCGGCAAAAGAACCCAACACGATGTCGAGATCAAAGACGGCCGAGAACGCCACGAGCGTGACCAGGATGAGCACCGTCAGGCGCACGAAGGTCTGCGACGTGGTATCGGCGCGTTCCTCGACAAACGCAAAGAAGCGGCTGCCGACGCGCTTGGAGCGGCTTGGGACCACGGCCAGCAACACGCAAACCAGCGCAAACAGGCCAAGGATTACGAGCGTTTGGATGCCAGTGCGGGCAGACAGCAGCACCGACATGGCGAGCACAGGGCCGAGCTCACCCCAGGTGCCATACGCGAGAATCGAGTCGCCCACACGCGTGCCAGTGAGCGAGCGCTCACGCATGATGGGCACGAGCGTGCCGAGCGCCGTCGAAGTGAGGGCAAGCGTCACGGCGATACCGTCGAAATGACTGACCGAGAACCACGGGGTAAAGCGCACGGCAAGCCAGGCGATACCAAACGTGACGGCCCACGTCGCCAAGCCGTAGCGCCCCTCGACGCCCGTGATGCTCTTGGGGTCGATCTCAAAGCCGGCAAGCAGGAACAAAAAGGCCAGGCCCAGCTCGGACACAAGCGAGACCTCAGCATCTACATGGATGACGCCGAGCATATGGGGTCCCAGCACCGCGCCGAGCACGAGCAAAAAGACCGTCTCGGGAACAGGTTTTCCGGGAATCGCCGAGGCGATAAAAGGACTCGCAAAGGCCACGAGTGCGATGATGGCGAGCGAAACGAATGCCATGTGATGCCTTTCTCTTGTTTGCGCTTCACTGTAGCACCCTCGCCGTCCTCAACGCGCCGCGAGCTGTCGTATCATAGTGAGGTTTACAAACATGTGGCTCAAGGCGACCGCGAGGCTTGCCCCGTAAACCGACCGCTGCCGCATACCGTACCGTACGCCCAACCGATCAGGAAGGCAGGAACCAATGGTCTCTCGTATCTACGTGGAGAAGAAACCCGGGTTCGACGTCGAGGCTCAGCAGCTCAAGGGCGAGCTGACCGAAATTCTCGGCATCAGGGGCATCGAGGCCCTGAGGATCATCAACCGCTACGACGTCGAGGGCATCGACGAGGAGCTTTTCCGCTCCTGCGTGCCGACCGTCTTTAGCGAGCCCCAGGTCGATGTGACCTACGACGAGCTCCCCGCAAGCGATGGCGCCGTCTTTGCCGTCGAATTCCTGCCTGGCCAGTTTGACCAGCGCGCCGACTCCGCCAGCGAGTGCGTGCAGCTCATCAGCCAGGGCGAGCGCCCCGCCGTGCGCTCCGCCAAGGTCTATATGATCTCGGGCGCTCTGGACGAGGCCGCCATCGATGCCATCAAGCACTACGTGGTGAACCCCGTCGAGGCGCGCATCGCCTCGCTCGACCTGCCCGAGACGCTGTACATGGAGACCCCCGAGCCCCAGCCCGTCGAGGTGCTCGACGGTTTCCGCGAGCTCGACGAGGCCGGCCTTGCCGCCTTTATTTCCGAGCGCGGCCTTGCCATGGACGAGGCGGACATCGCCTTCTGCCAGCAGTACTTCCGCGATGAGGACCGCGACCCCACCATCACCGAGATCCGCGTGATCGACACCTATTGGTCCGACCACTGCCGCCACACCACCTTCGGCACCGTCCTGGACGACGTGACGATCGACGACGCCGTGGTGCAGCAAGCCTTCGACCGCTACATGGAGATGCGCCACGAACTCGGTCGCGACGCCAAGCCCGTCTGCCTCATGGACATGGGCACCATCGGCGCCAAGTACCTCAAGAAGACCGGCGTAATGGCCGATGTCGATGAGTCCGAGGAGATCAACGCCTGCACCGTCAAGGTGAAGGTCGATGTCGATGGCGAGGACCAGGACTGGCTGTTCCTCTTTAAGAACGAGACCCACAACCACCCGACCGAGATCGAGCCCTTCGGCGGTGCCGCCACCTGCGTGGGCGGCGCTATCCGTGACCCACTCTCGGGCCGCAGCTATGTGTATCAGGCTATGCGCGTCACCGGTGCCGGCGACCCCACCGTCCCGGTTTCCGAGACGCTCGAGGGCAAGCTGCCGCAGCGCAAGCTCGTGACCACTGCCGCCGCCGGCTACTCCAGCTACGGCAACCAGATCGGCCTTGCCACCGGTCAGGTCAACGAACTCTATCACCCCGGTTACGTGGCCAAGCGCATGGAGGTTGGCGCCGTCGTGGGCGCTACTCCGGCAAACCACGTTCGTCGCGAGTGCCCCGCCCCCACCGACAAGATCATCCTGCTGGGCGGCCGCACCGGCCGTGATGGCATCGGTGGCGCCACCGGCTCCTCCAAGACCCAGAACACCGAGTCCATCGAGACCTCGGGTGCCGAGGTCCAGAAGGGCAACGCCCCGGTCGAGCGCAAGCTGCAGCGCCTGTTCCGCCGCGGCGATGCCTGCCGTCTGATCAAGCGCTGCAACGACTTTGGCGCCGGCGGTGTCTCGGTCGCCGTGGGCGAGCTTGCCGACGGCCTGTATGTCGACCTTGATACCGTGACCAAGAAGTACGACGGCCTGGACGGCACCGAGCTCGCTATCTCCGAGTCCCAGGAGCGCATGGCTTGCGCCGTCGCCGACGGTGACGTCGAGGAGTTCATGGGCTACGCCGCCGAGGAAAACCTGGAGGCTACCGTAATCGCCGAGGTTACCGCCGAGCCGCGCATGCGCATGGCCTGGAACGGCGTCGCCATCGTCGACCTGTCCCGCGAGTTCCTCAACTCCAACGGCGCACCCAAGCACCAGGTCGCCCACGTGTGCGCCCGCAGCGTGTGGCAGCCCAGCTGGGCCGGCACCACGCTCACCGAGCGCATGACCTCGCTTGTCACCGACCTCAACGTCGCTTCCAACAAGGGCCTTTCCGAGCGCTTCGACTCCACCATCGGCGCCGCGACCGTGCTCATGCCCTTTGGCGGCAAGACGCAGCTCACCCCGAGCTCGGCCATGGTCGCCAAGTTCCCCGTGGACGGCGAGACCACCACGGCGAGTGCCATGGCATGGGGCTTCAACCCCTATCTGATGGAGGCCGACCAGTTTGCGGGCGCCTACCTGTCCGTGGTCGAGTCCATCGCCAAGCTCGTTGCCGCCGGCTTTGAGCACAAGCGCGCCTACCTCTCCTTCCAGGAGTACTTCGAGCGCCTGCGCACCGAGGCCGAGCGTTGGGGCAAGCCCATGGCTGCCGTCCTGGGTGCCCTCATGGCCCAGGTCGACCTGGGTGCCGGCGCCATCGGCGGCAAGGACTCCATGAGCGGTTCGTTTGAGGACGAGGCCGGCGAGCTCAACGTTCCGCCGACCCTGATCAGCTTCGTCGTCGCCGTGGGCAGGGCCGCCCGTGCCGTCTCGCCCGAATTCAAGGGCCTCACGCACCGCGTCGTCCGCATCGCCCCCGCCACCTATGGCGAGGACTACCGTCCCGACGCTCAGCAGCTGCTCGCCGCGTTTGACACCGTCGAGGCGCTCACCGCCACCGGCGACGCCCTGGCCGTCTCCACGCCCGGCTACGGCTGCGGCGCCGAGAGCCTCTTTAAGATGTGCGTCGGCAACCAGATCGGTTTCGAGCTTGCCGAGGATGTGGACGTGGAGAGCCTCTTCACCCCGCTCTACGGCAGCTTTATCGTCGAGCTCGCCGAGGATGCCGAGCTGCCCGAGGTCGCCGACGGCGTTGTCGTCGAGCCCCTGGGCACCACCGTCGAGGGCTATGTCATCGATACCGGCTCCGAGGTCATCGAGCTCTCCGAGCTCCAGGAGGCCTGGGAGAGCGGCATCGAGGGCGTCTTTGCCTACCGCAGCGCCGGCGAGACCGCCGAGGTCGAGACCATCGACTTCCGCGCCAAGGATATCCACGTGTACGGCGGCGCCAAGATCGCCCGCCCGCGCGTGATCATCCCCGTGTTCCCCGGCAACAACTGCGAGTACGACAGCGCCCGCGCCTTCCGTGCCGCCGGCGCCGAGGCCGACACCTTCGTGATCAACAACCTCACGCCCGAGGCCGTCGCCGAGAGCACCCACGAGCTTGCCCGCCGCATCCGTGCAAGCCAGATCGTCATGATCCCCGGCGGCTTCTCGGGCGGCGACGAGCCCGATGGCTCCGCCAAGTTCATCACGGCGTTCTTCCGCGCTCCCGAGGTCACCGAGGCAGTCCGCGACCTGCTCAAGGCCCGCGATGGCCTGATGCTGGGCATCTGCAACGGCTTCCAGGCCCTGGTCAAGCTTGGCCTGGTGCCCTACGGCGACATCGTCGATGCCACGCCCGATGCCCCCACGCTGACGTTCAACACCATCGGTCGCCATCAGAGCCGTCTGGTGCGTACCCGTATCTCGTCCAACCTGTCCCCGTGGCTGTCGCAGTGCAGCCTGGACGACCCCTACACCGTCGCCATCAGCCACGGCGAGGGCCGCTTTGTCGCCAACGACGAGGTGCTCGCACAGCTGATCGCAAACGGCCAGGTCGCCACGCAGTACGTGGGCGAGGACGGCAAACCGAGCATGGACCTTTCCGTCAACCCCAACGGCTCCGCACTGGCCATCGAGGGCATCACGAGCCCCGACGGCCGCGTTCTGGGCAAGATGGGCCATGCCGAGCGCCGCGGCGACAACCTGTACCGCAACGTGCCCGAGCATGTCCCCGGCGATAAGTTCATGCCGATCTTTGAGAGCGGCGTGGCCTACTTCGCTTAATGCGTCCCATCGGGTACAATCCCCTCGGGTAATAACACCCGCCACCGGCACACCCGGTGGCGGGTTCTTTTTTGCTTCGCGCATACAGGAAGGACATCATGGAAAGCCGCAAGCCGTATCTCGCCACCCTGCCCGGACTCATCCTGGGCTGCCTCGTCTGCTGCGCGCTCTGGGGGTCGGCTTTCCCCTGCATCAAGATCGGTTACGGGCTCTTTGGCATCCCCGCGCACGATTGCGCCTCACAGCTGCTCATTGCGGGCTTGCGCTTCACGCTTGCCGGCGCCCTGGTTATCGTTGGGATGAGCGCGGCCCAACGCCGCCCCCTCATACCGCAAGCGCGCGACATCAAGCCCATCTTTGTCCTGTCGCTCTTCCAGACTATCGGGCAGTACTTCTTTTTCTACCTGGGACTCTCGCGCGCCAGCGCCATGTCGAGCTCCATCATCGAGGCCAGCGCCAACTTCCTCGCAATCCTCTTTGCCGCCCTGGCATTTCGCACCGAGAAGCTCAATACGGCCAAGGTGCTTGGCTGCGTGTTGGGCTTTGCCGGCGTCGCGCTTGTCAACCTTTCGGGCGCAGATGGCACCTTTGGCTTCACGCTCGATGGCGAGGGCTTTATCCTAGCCTCCACTGTCGCGGGCGCTCTTTCGACCTGCCTGATCGGCATCTTCTCGCGCAAGCACGACGGTGTTTTGCTTGCCGGCTGGCAGTTTTTAGTCGGCGGCCTGGTCCTCACCGCCATCGGCTTTTTGATGGGCGGCACATTGTCCCCCACCGAAGTCGCCCCCGCCATCGCGCTCATCATCTACATGGCGCTTATCTCCGCCGTCGCGTACTCGCTGTGGTCCCGCCTGCTCGCCGTCAACCCCGTCAGCCGCGTGTCGGTCTTTGGCTTTATGAACCCGGTCTTTGGCGTGCTGTTGAGCGCACTGCTGCTCGGCGAGGGCGCTGGCACGAGCCCCGTTACCGTCATCGTTGCCCTGTTGTTGGTCTGCGGCGGCATCATCATCGTCAACAAACCCAAAAAAGCCTAGCGAGCTCACCTTTTTAGGGAGGGCGTTTGCACACTTTAGCTTAATGGAATACATCGATGAGCTGAGGGCCGCCACGCACGCAAGCGTGCGCCCCTTTTTTCTAGCGTATCTGGACACCGGCTTTCTTTTTCTCGGCCTTGACGCGGTAGAGCTCCGCATCGGCAGCGCGAAGTAAGTCTTGACAGGTATCGACACCATCGCCGACCCGCGCGTAACCGATGGACATCCGCAATGCATACGGCACCTCGGCACGAGCGAGCTCGTCGTTAATCGCCGAACACAGGTCTATGATGTCCTGTTCCGCCGCAGCCTTCTGGAGCACCACGAACTCATCGCCGCCATAACGTGCGATAAAACCACCAGACGCCGAGCAGACCTCTTTGAGCGTAGCAGATATGACCTGGAGAGCATGGTCGCCCTCCACATGTCCATAGCGATCGTTAATCAGCTTAAAGCCGTCGGCGTCCATCATAAGCAGATACACATCATCGGCCTGATCAGCACCCGAGAACAGCGATAGCATATAGGTCTCAAAACGGTTGCGATTGTTGAGGCCAGTCAACGGGTCGGTCGAGATCAGCTGCTCCTGACAAACAATGTAGAGCTGCAACATACTTAACATGATGCCGACACTAAGGCAGGGACCCGAATAAAAGACCTGAAAGACACCGGCCACCAAGGCCGGAATGGCGAAAAATGCCAAGGTTTGATAGATGGCCTTCTTTTGTAGGCTCTCGACCTTGCAAGATTGTATAAACGCATGCAGGGACGTATATATAACGTAGCAGTAGCTGACGATGGGCTGGATCATATAGACAAAACCGCGACGATACGCGCCCTGCGCATCGATATAGAACAGGGCATGCGTCCAGTAGCTAGTAAACGCCAGCACGACTACCAGCACCGCAGGCAGCGTTACAAACGCCATCCTATAGCGCGCGGTCAAAAGGCGAGAACCCTGCACCGTCTCGGAATAGATAAACCAAATGAGGCACGCGGCGGCAAAGAGCGAAAACGAAACCGCGTTGGAAATCCAGTTGGCAGCAATGCCCAGCGTGCCGCCCACACCGTCCGAAAGCGTCCAGATTATATCGAATAACATGTACGCGGCAGAGGTGTAGCCGAGCGTACTAAACAATAACTGCTGGGTACTCGAGAACAAGGAGTGGCGACTTCGCGCGGCAAGCCCGATAAGAACAATCATGCATAGCAGGAATATCTCGATCTTGAGTGCCTTAACCACTAGACGCCATCCCCTCAATATCCAAGTGGTCAGAATCGCCCGATTCGTGTCTGGGCAATAAACACCCCCTACTCCGCAGGGGTAAGGGGAATAATAGCAGAGCGCCCGAACGTCACTGCAAGACAGCTTTCGTTCGGGCGCTCAAACGGCGCGAATTGCACGCCGGCTTGATTGACTCGCGTCGACGATTACTCGCCATCGATGTCGGTCGCGACGGCCTCCTCGATGGCCTCGACACCGGCAGGCGACAGATCCTCTTTGCCGTGGCAGAACTTCTTATCGACCCAGCCGGTCAGAATCGGAGCCATGATTGCCGTGATGATGACGGCAGTGGCGATCTGCGCATACGCAGTGGGCGCAAGCTCGGCATAGCGCGGGGCGACCTCGGCGAGGGCGACCGGCGTGGTCATAGCCGTGCCGGCGATAGTGGAGCAGGCAACGGCCGCCTTGCCGTTACCACCGCACAGGCGCTCGAACGCAAAGGTAATGGGACCGACGATAAAGAGCGTGATGAGGCCCAGCAGGATGCCCGAAATACCGCCGGTGATAAAGCTCGAAAGGCTCATGGACGCACCGAGCTGAAAGCCGATAACGGCGATCGCGGGATTGGCGCCGGGGACCAGCAGATTCTTGATAAACGGGAACAAGTTGCCCAGGACCATGCCGATAACAAGCGGCAGTATGGAGCCGATGATGGTACCGACGGGGATGTTGGCGAGACCCGAGACGCCCAGGATGATCATGGTAACGGCAGGGCCGGCCGTAAAGAACAGGATACCCACGGCGCCTTGCTCGGACTCATCGCCGAACTCGCCCATGATGCCCGTATAGAGCGCCATGTTGCAAAACGTGATGCCGCCGATGATAGACACGGAGCTCAGGCCCAGGAAGTTATCGTTAAAGAAATATGCCACACCCAAGCCAAGGGCGGCCGCAACAACAAGCTTGGGGATCAGTACGACGATGCCGGTCTTGATAGCGCCCGGCGTGGACTTAAAGCTGATGCCGGCGCCCACAAACAGCAGAATTGCGGCGACGATGGTGTTGGAACCACCGCGACAGGCGGCGGTAAAGAAGCCGCCGATCTCGAAGACCTGCGGGCAGAAGGTATTGAGCAAAAGACCGACGATCATCGGGTAGATCATGATGTCACCCGGGATGCGCGGTACTTTGAATTTCTTTTGCTCGTTGGCGGTCGCTTCCTGTGCCATGAAACCCCCATTTCCGCTGACGCAGAACAAAAGCCCACGTCGCGCTTTGCTACAGTAAAGTTTGACCATGGTACCAGAAGAAGCAGACCGGCTCGGTGAGAAATTCGATTCGTCGACCGGGACGGTAAGCGCGCCCTTTGCTTTTATACAAGACTCAAAACGATATAGAACACGATGCCCGAGACGCAGCACCACAACATCGACTTTGTCTTGATTGCCACCGCCACGACGCCGGCAGCCACAATCCAGGGAATCAAGCCCTGCCACAGGCCGGCGTCGAAAGCGCCAGGGCTTATCAAATCGTTAGCAACCAATGCCGCACGGCGCGCCTATCGCAACATAGGTAAGCATCCCCGGCCAGACGGTTTTAACGATTTTGAGCACCATAGCGTTCCTCGTCCCGACAAGCTTTCCGAGCCGCATTCAACGACACGGCAGAATCATCGCCCGACAGCAACCGAGTTCACCTACAATTGCCACCGGATCGAAAGACACAGCTTTTTAGGAAGTCATTATGACAGCTATCGATCGGGGCCGGGCGACCGCGACCTTCAAACGCTATACCGATGCCTACGATGCCGCCAATCCGCGTATCGCGCTCAAAATCGAGCATACGTACCACGTTGCCGAGGCATGCGATGCCGTAGCGCGCGAACAGGACTGGTCACCGCAGGACATTGACCTAGCTTGGCTTTGCGGCCTGCTGCACGATATGGGCCGCTTTGAGCAGCTGCGACGCTGGGACACGTTTAAGGATGCCGAGAGCATGAGCCATGCGGCGTTGGGCGTCGAGGTTCTCTTTGGCGAGAGCCCCGACGACGCACCTGCCACAACAAGCATCCGAGATTTTATCGAGACCGACGAGTACGACGAGCTCATTCGCGTGAGCATCGCCTATCACAGCGATTTCCGTCTACCCGCGCAGCTCGACGAGCGCATGCGGCGCTTCTGCGATATCGTGCGCGATGGCGACAAGATCGACATTATGCGCACCATCGCCGACAGCACCGTCGACACCATCCTCAAGGTGGACGAGAAGACGTTTCTCGGCAGCCGCTTCTCGTCGCCAACACTTGCCGCCTTTGACGAGCGCCGCTGCGTCGCACGCGATGAACGCAATGAGCCGGCGGACTACCTAGTGGGACTCATCTGCTTTATGTTTGAGCTCGTCTATCCAGCGAGCCGCGCGCTGGCGCGCGAGCAGGGCGATATCTACCGCCTGCTCGACGCGCCCTTTGGCATTACGCGTCCCTTTACCGATCCCGCCACGCAAGCGACCTGGGAGCGCCTAAAGGACGAGATGCGCGACTGGCTGGCGCGCGCCTAGCGCTCAAGCTGGGCCAGCAGCTCCTCGACGACGTCGACGGCATCGCCGACAACCTTGTACTGGGCAGCACCAAAGATGGGGGCATCCGGGTCCTCGTTGATGGCGATAATGCACTCCGCCCCACCGATGCCGGCAAGATGCTGGATGGCGCCCGAAACACCGATACTCACGAGAAGCTTGGGCGAAACCGATACGCCTGTCTGGCCAATCTGATGGCGATACTCCAACCAGCCGGCCTCCACGACAGGTCGCGTGCAGCCAAGCTCGGCTCCCAGAGCCTCGGCGAGCTTTCGCATCAGCGGCAGGTTTTTCTTGGAACCAATGCCGCGACCCACCACGACCAGGCGCTCGGCATCGGCAATTGATGCCTGCTGCCCCCACTCCTCGGCGGGAATCGAGATCTCGACACGAGCCTTGGTGTCTTCCGCAAGGAATACCTGGGTAATCGTGCCAGAGCGGCTGTAGTCAAACTCGGGCTCCCTAAAGATGCCGGGGCGCACCGTTGCCATCTGAGGACGGTGGTTGGGGCAAATGATGGTGGCCATCAAGTTGCCGCCAAACGCCGGGCGCGTCTGCTGCAGCAGGCCCGTTTCCGCATCCACCGAAAGCACGGTGCAGTCGGCCGTAAGGCCCGTCTGCAGGCGCACGGCAACGCCAGGCGCCAGCTCGCGGCCAAAGGCGGTCGCACCGTACAGAATGGCCTCGGGCTTGCGCTCTGCCACCAAATCGCAGATCAGCCGGGCGTAAACCTCCGCATCGTTCTGGCGGATACGCTCGTCGCGACAGACCAGGACCTCGTCTGCACCGGCGCAAACCAGATGCTCCAGGTCCTTGAGCGAGCTCTCGGGGCCCATACCGACCAGCGCCACCAGACGGCATCCCCGAGCATCGGCAAGCTCGCGGCCCTTGCCCATGAGCTCGTAGGCCACCGGGGCCACGACATCGTGTTCGTCGGTCTGAACGAATACCCAGATATCTCGATACGCATCGAGGTCAACCGCGCCGGCGGCCTCGTCGCGCTCGATCGAAATGGCATTGACGGGACAAGCGTCGACGCACCCGCCGCATAGGATGCAGCCGTCGGTTACGCGGGCGCAACGGTTGGGCCGCTCGCCTTCCACTACGATGCCGCCAGAGGCACAGGCGCGAACGCAGCGACCGCAGCCGATACAGGCTTCGCTATCGATAATCAGTCCGCTCATCTATGCCATCCCCTCGATAATCTTGGCAAGTTTTGCCGCCTGCTCGGACGCCGTTCCGTCAACGGCCTCGCACGTTTGGTCGCGTTCGGGCACAAACGATCGCACGACCTGTGTCGGCGAGCCGGCAAGGCCGCAGCGCGCGGGGTCGGCGTTCACGTCGGCAGCGTTGACCACGCGCACGTCCGCCTCCTCGGCTGCACGAATACCGGCAATACTCGGCATACGCAACTGGCCAATCTCCTTGGCAGTCGTCATCGCGCACGGCATCTCAAGATAGACCGTCTCCTCGCCGGCATCGCAGCCGTGAACAAGCGCCAGTGAACCACAGGTCGTAAAGCCCGCACTCTGCACGCAGCTCACGTCGGTCACGCAGGGAATCTCAAAGGAACCGGCAAGCTCGGGACCAATCTGGGCCGTATCGCCGTCCACCGCCATCTTGCCGCAGATGAGCAGGTCGAAGTCCTCGTCGAGCGCCTCGATGCCGCACTTGAGGGCATAGGTGGTTGCCAGGGTATCGGCGCCTGCAAAGGCGCGATCGGTTAGCAGCAGTGCGTCATCGGCGCCTCGGGCGATGCAGTCGCGCAGCAGCGATTCGGTCGCGGGAATGCCCATCGACACCACCGTTACGCGCACGTCCATGCCAAAGCCGATAAAGTCGTCCTTCAGCGCCAGCGCGCATTCCAAAGCGCTCGCGTCAAAGGGATTAATGACTGCCTGCTTGCCATCGCGCACAATGGTATTGGTCTTGGGGTCCATCTTGACCTCGGTGCTGCCCGGCACCGCCTTGACGCACACCACCATATGGAAATTGCTCATCTTCACGCGCCCCCTTTCTGGACGAGCTCATCCAAGAGCTTCTCCGAAAACAAGTTGCCACGGCCCAGCTGCCCGGCAGGATCGAGCTGGAGCTTGAGCCGCGCCGACTCGACCATGGCCTCGTGACCGTACATCGTCTCCAAGAAGCCCGCCTTGATCTTGCCGACGCCGTGTTCGGCGGAGACGGCGCCGCCCATGGCCGTGACCTCGGAAGCCCACTGGGCAAAGAGCTCTCCGCCGCGGCGGTAATCCTGCGTATCGCGCGGCAGAATGTTCACATGCAGATGGTTGTTACCGATGTGCCCCCAGGCGGCAGATTCAAGCCCACTTTCGGCCAACGTGCGGCGATAAAGGGCGATGACATCGGCCAAGTGTGCGTTGGGCACCGACATGTCCGAGCCCAGTTTGGTGATGGTGGGATCCGTGCGGCGACGCTCGTCGATGAGCATGTTGACGCTCTCGGGCACCGCATGGCGGAAGAATCGCTGACACTCGCGATCGACCTCGGTGCGCGCAACCCATGTCGCATCGTCGCTGCCGCCCGCAAGTTCCAGTACCCACCCCAAGTGATACAGTTCCTCAGTCGCCTGGGCTTCGTCGTCGCAGTCGAGCTCCACGTAGACACAGACCTTGGCGTCTTTGTCGAGCGCCGGCAGCGAGGCGAACGCGGTCGACTGCTCACGCTGACGACGCAGGATATCCAGGGCGCCCGCATCGAAATATTCGATGGCAGCCGCGTGGGACAGGACGGGGCGCACAGAATCGGTGAAGGACACAGCCTTGTCTTCGCTGTCAAAGAAGCAGCTCACGCCCCAAACGACCGCAGGCGCCGCCTGCAGGGCAATCTCGAGCTCGGTGATGACGCCGAGTGTGCCACACGCACCGATAAACAGATCGATGGCATCCATATCGTCAGCAACGAAATAGCCCGAAGCATTTTTGGTCTTGGGCATAGTGTAGCCGGGAAGGTTGAGCTCGAGCGTGCGGCCCTGCACCGTGACGAGCGAAAGGCAACGACCCCGTGCAAAAACCTCGCCACGGTGAAGCTCGAGCAGGTCGCCATCGGTCAGCGCGACATGAAGGCCCGTGACGTGAGGGCGCATGGGGCCGTAAGCGTAGCTACGGGCGCCGGAGGCGTTGCATGCCGCCATACCGCCCAGGCAGGCAGATGCCTCGGTGGGATCGGTAGGAAAGAATTGCTCGGGAGCTTCCTGGAACTCCTCGTAGGCCTCAAGCGATGCCTGGTCCCAGCCGGCAGTCGGCAGCACTTTCTTGCCCAGTTGCTTGCGCAGCTCAGACAGCACGACGCCGGGCGCCACACGCAAAAGAAAGCGGCCCTGCTCATCGCGGCGAATGCCTAGGTAGCGATTCATGCGGGAAGTATTGAGAATGTGGCCGCCATGAGGCACGGCGCCGGCGGCAAGACCGGTCCGGGCGCCCTGAACCGTCACCGGGACACGCTCGGCATGGAGCTTTTTCAAAATGGCGCGGACCTCGTCCTCCGTTGTCGGAAACGAGATGCTCGAGGCCTCGCCCGATGTGCGAGACTCATCGCGGCCATACTCTTCGAACTCGTCGGTGAAGGGTTTGATAGTTGCCGACACGCGAACTCCCCCTTTAGCTAACTACAGTATTTGCAGGGAGATGTTACCGCATCGTTTCGTCGACGTGTTCGAGACCGTCTCCATAATTGGCGATTTTTACGTTCGTGCAATTCGGCGAGCGGCAAGGTTTCCTCGGCAGACGATGCTTTTGACACATGTCGCTTTACCGCCAGCGACCACGCAATTGTCGCTCGAAAAAAGTTGAAGTTATTTTTGCCATCTTTTACCTGCGGAGATGTCAATCCGTCAAGCATTTGGTCAGAAATTGGTCAAGTAGTGACTGATACGGTCGGCATCGACAGCCAAAACCAATGGAAGTTTTGGCCCCAGAAGCAGGGAGGTTCCCATGGCATATTACTGGCCCCAGTACGGCGTCGCCATCGAGGTCGACGACGATCCCTATCTCCTGCCTTTCGACGAAGAGGCGTTCCCCGATACGGCGGTCTACCACGTCACCACCGATGTTATCTGCGACCCCGAGTCGTTCTCGGCGCTCGCCCACCACATCGCGCGTATCCACAACATCGAGCTCCCTCACGACTTCGACGAGCTCATCTACTCGCGCCGCCTGATGCTTCACATGCTCTTTGGAGCGGACCCGTCCACGTTCGCACGCGTCTACACCACCAAGGACGCCGCATGAGTGCAAAGAAGCCGCCCCGCCTTGCAGGACTGGGGCGTCGCAAGAAGCTCGTCGTTGTCTGCCTGGCTATCGTCTGCGCCCTCATCGCCGTAGGGCTATACGCCTGGCAGTCGCAGCCCGTGCCCGAAGCAGGCGCCTCAGTCACGACGGCAGAGGGTAAATCGCGCCAAGAAATCCAGGATGAGCTCGATGCCATCGTCCGCGACAACATGATGACGATCTCGGTCGCGCCGGTCGCACAGCTGCAGGAAGGCGGCAAGTTGCGCGTCAACGTGCAAAACGTCCAAGACAACAAGTTTCCCCAGCGCTTCCGCGTGATTCAAAACGACGAGACCATCTATGAGTCCGGTGTGGTCGAAGCCGGCAAGACGGTTGAGACCTGCCCCGCCGGCGATATCCAAGAAGGCGAGGCATATATCGAGATTCAGGCACTCGATGCCAAGACCTACGACACCCACGGCAATCCGACGCGCGTCAAAGTGCGGGTGGCCCAGGCAGAAGGCTAGTGGCCGACGCGCTCGCAGGGGCAGTACCCTGTCCCCATTCGTCCAACCATCACGGAAACAGTCCGTGACGAGCAGAAAGGATCGATTATGAACATTACCAGGAACCCGAGCGGAGCCAGGGCACTCGCCGTGGGCGCAGGGCTTGCGCTCGCACTTGCGATGGGCGCCGCGCCAACGGCGGCCATGGCAGATGTGCGCGTTGGAACCACCGATGTGACGGTGAAGGCCGACATTAGCAATGTTTCGTTTAAGGCGCCAACGGTCATCCCCTTTGCCGCCAACGCCGACGGAACGCTTGTAGGACCCTCCGACAAGACGATTACCATCGACAACCTCTCGGCATATGGCATCCACGTCACTAACATGAAGGTCACGGCCAAGAACGACTGGACAATCGTTGCAGACGCAAAGACGGGCTCGGCCCAGAACTCCATCGATTTTAAGGTTGGCCCCGATAAGGCAGAAAAGGATGCCAGCTCGGCGACTCAGACTACAGGCCTCGATCTTTCCAAGGACGTAAGCTTCGACATGAAGTACCAGGGCATTGCCGATGGAACGGACAAAATCAAGCTCAATGTGAGCGGCCACGTCGCCCGCGTCACGCGTGACATCTACCACGCCACCGGCACGGGAGATCAAGTGGCAAGCATCACCTGGACGGTCGAGCCCGGTGCGCACGCCACGTCCTAAGGCGCTTGCACTGGCCGCCATCGTCGGCATCTTGGCGTCCGCACCTGCCATGGCCTTTGCTCAACAAGAGCAAGCGCAGGCGGCCACAGAAGTGACCGTAGACCTTTCGGGCCTTAATCGCGGCAGCCGTCACGAGCCGCTCGCTCAGACGAGCGACACCCGGCAACTCATTGCGGTGGGCGCCGCCACGGTGGGAGCAGGACTGACGTGCCTTGGCCTGCACATCAAACGCAACCAATAGCCAAGCGCGACCGGAGTACGCGGAATAGATAGGAGAACCATGGCACCCAAAAACCTTTTGCCCGTTGCCGCGCTCTGCAGCGCACTGGCGAGCGGTATGCCTCTCGCCGCTTGGGCGACGCCCGCCACGGCAAACTCCTTACCGCAAGCTCTGAACCCCGTGGCGGATTCGTCGGGTATCGTCACCTGCCAACGTTTTTCGCTCGCACACGCCACGGTCCGAACCTCGGGATGCCTTCACCGCAATACGGTCGACTCGATAGTCGTGGATATCAAGCGACCGAACAAGGAGAACGGCCCCCAGACAGGTTGTGCCATCTGCACATGGAAATCGGCCGCAGTCGACGCCGATGGCGACCCATGCGACTTAGAGCTGCGCATCGATATCGCCTCGGTCGATGACTCGGCGAACGGGGCGAAGGTCGCCTTCGACAGCGCGGCCTATGAAGAAGAAGGAGGAGGTGTATGCCTGGGCTGCGTTCCCTCGAATGTCGATGGCACGCAGCCCATCATCTCCTTTACGGCGTCGCTGCGACTGACCAAGGCGGACACCGAAGCCATCGCAACGGGAGATGTGCCTTTGCTGTTCTACGCTGGCGACGCGGACGACCAAGAGGCTCAAAGCAATGGACAGAAGGGTTCGCTTAACCTCACGCGCGGATCAGAACCCGCCCCCATCAATATCGATACCCAGGAGCCGGGCGTGCAGCGCATTCTCGCCGATCCGGCGCTGCTCCAAATGACATGGCACGGAGTGGGGTCCGTCGGGATTGCTGCTCCCATATCGAGCGATAATGACAAATCCCCCAAAGACGAGATCGCAGACGCACCGGCGCATGTTGACGATGCAGACGACGCGCCATCAGAAGACAACGCTACGGCTCCTCTCGAGAAGCCAGGCGGCACCGCCACCGAACTAGGCAATCCCCAACCGAAAGACGGCCTGGACTTTGCCGCTCCCCCAGATGTCGACGAAGGCAACTGTTGCATGATGGTCGCGCTCGACCACACGGAAACCGTCGATGCCGCAAGCATTGAGCCAGTCGCTGCCAATGCGCCCCGCCGCAAAAATATCCTCATCGCATTCCCCAATACCGTCGAGCTCGTCTTTTTGCCTTCGGGTGAAGTCGTCGCGCCTACGGCACTTACAGCAGTGGGAGCAAGGAGCGCATCGAACGATATCCAAGCTATCTCGGCACTTGATGCCACAACGACCGCCAAGCTACACCTTTATTCCGTTGCAGCAGACGGAACGCGAACCGAAGAATTCGACGGAACCAAGCTTTTGGTTCCGCGTCGCATCGGTATCCAAGAAGACTTCCCCTATCAAATGGAACTTGAAGGGTTCGATCGTGCACGAGATGCCGACATCATTGCCGCAGCCATCGCATCCCCGCAGCACCTTATGACGCTGCGCTTCGACTTTAGCCCCGTCCTGTCCTAGACCGCTAACCGCCGCTTGGCTCGGATACTGAGCACTCCCCTCCCCGTTCTGCTACGATTGCCGCGTTGGCATCAATTACAGGAGGGTTCATGCCGGGTTTAGGAACGATCATCAACGTCGCGCTTTTGATCGCGGGCGGTCTGCTGGGCCTCATGGGTGGGCGCTTCATTACGCCCCGCATCCAAGACACGCTCATGAAGGCGTCGGGGTTGTGCGTTCTGTTTATCGGCCTGGGCGGCACCATGCAAAAGATGCTCGTTATCGATGGAGAGACGTTGGCGACCACCGGCACCACCATGCTTATCGTCTCATTTGCCCTCGGCTCGCTCATCGGCGAGGTCATCAACCTGGAGGCCGCCATCGAGAACCTCGGCGAATGGCTCAAGCGCAAAACCGGCAGCGAGGGTGACAACGAGTTCACCAACGCCTTTGTCTCGGCATCGCTCACCGTGTGTATCGGCGCCATGGCCATCGTAGGATCGATTCAGGACGGCCTGCTCGGCGACTGGTCCACGCTTGCCCTGAAGGGCGCGCTGGACTGCATCATCGTCTGCACCATGACGGCCTCGCTTGGCCGCGGCTGCATCTTCTCGGCCCTGCCCGTTGCCGTATTCCAGGGCACGATCACGCTTTTTGCCGGCGCACTCTCCCCCATCATGACCACCGCAGCCCTCGACAGCCTTTCGCTTGTGGGCTCCATGCTCATCTTCTGTGTTGGCGTTAACCTTATTCGACCTCAGACCTTCCGCACGGCCAATATGCTCCCCTCCGTCGTCGTGGCGGTCATCTACGCCCTCTTGTTCTAAATCTATCTACATAGCGGTATCTCGAACACCTGTTTGATGCTGTGTTATGATATGAGGTCACCGACACCATATAGGGAGAGGAGAGGGCGGTGGCCGACCAGGACGTCAAGATGCTCATCGAGCGCATTATGGCCGAGGCCCGGACCCATCAGTCCGCCCGCTTCTCAAACGAAATCTATGCTGACGAGCCGATTCTCAAGACCGGTCGTCAGATGCAGAACTTCCTCCCCGACCAGTACCGCAAGATGCGCGAGATATCACGCTGGCAAGAGGACCCCAAAGGCGGCGCGGGACGTTGGCTATCGGAGGCGGAGCTCTTTTACCGCCAAGGCCTGCTGATGGCCGACTTCGAGGACGATTGCCCCTACAACGGCACCTTTAAGTCGTACTTTCCCACCTACAATGCCATGAGCGATCGACAGTTGCGCGGCTACTTTACCTGGCGTGCCCAAGTGCGCCGCGGCAATATCGAGGAGACATCGACCTCGTTTGCTTTTCTTTATCTTTACGAATTGATCTGCGGCATTGGCGTTGATGACCCGCTCGATGGCTTTAGCAAGATCAAGGCCTTTTGGGATGCCTATCGCGCCTTTGAACCCGGCATCGATCGGTTCGCACGCGTGTGGCTGCAGGACTACGCCGTATTCCACGGACTCGACCCCAAGCTACTTCTCGACTCTAAAACCGTCGCATTCGACAACGCCCTCATCGAGCTGCGCCGCGCAGCACGAGACCTTGTACCCGCGCCGGCGCCGTCGGACCTGCCGCCTGCGCGTCGCAAGACCTCCGAGCCCACGCTTCCCCTTCCGCCCGATGAGGCGCATGAGGAGCGGCTCATGGCTGCCATCGACGCACTCTCGACGTACAACCTGAATAACTCACGGCTCGACCGTTCCCACCATCGCGACCTGCGCCACGTGGCATGCGCCGTGTATGTCCGTATGGCGCGCTACTATGACACGCACCGAAAGACCGGCATCGTAGCGAGCTTGTTTGGGGAGGAGACGGCCGTGCCCTACACCATGTTTGCCTCGGCCGTGTTCTTTGCGCCCGAGCGCCACGAGGACTGTGAATATCGCCTGGACCCCATTCACATCTACCGCTGCCAAAATGGCTTTTGGGAATGTATGCGCATCCACGGCAGCAGACAAAAAAGTAGCAAGCTCGGCGAGATGATGCGCGCTTGTGATCAGCGCCTGCGCTTGGCGCTGGATCCCGGCCATCCCCTTAAGGAAGAGAAGATCCCCAAATATCTGGCTAAGATTATCGATGACGAGATCACGGCATGGCTTTCATGGGATACCGCGCATCAGCCCGTCAAGATCGATATCGACCTGAGCAAGCTGGGGCACATTCGGAGCGCCGCCGCACAAACGCGCGAGGCGCTTTTGATCGACGAGGAGCGCGAGGACGACGCATCCGCAGAAGCCGAGGCAGCGGACTCAGGGCAACCGGAAGCCGAGCCCGTAACCGACGCGATTGTCGAACCGGTCGTGGCACCCATTCGGCAGGACTTGACCGACGAGCCGACCATATCCACCGAACAGTTTGGTGTCGTGGCACCGCTTCTCGCGCCGACGCCCGCGTTCGCAGCTGCTGCGCCCGCTGACGCCACAAACGAACTCGCGCCCGCCGCAGATGCCTTCCTTCGCGCACTGCTCGAGCAAAACGCAGCGCAAGCGACATCGGCAGTGGCGCACTCAGGACAGAGCGAGGACATGCTAGTCGATACCATCAACGAGGCGCTCTTTGACCTGGTGGGCGACACCGTAATTGAATTTAGCGCGGCAGGGCCGCAGATTATTGAGGACTACGAAGCAGACGTGAGAGGATACCTAGACCATGAGTGATACCGCATCCGCAGCACCCCGCGTGCCCAAGCGCGTCGCTGCCGTCATTCTCAACTCGCTCAAGGGCGGCGTGGTCCCGCGCATCGGCCTTCCCTACATTACCGTAGGGCGCGAGGTCGAGATCCGCGCCCTGCTCACCGATCTGAGTCTCATCGCCGACGGTGGTGCGAGCTTCCGCTTTCTGGTCGGTCGTTACGGCGCCGGCAAGAGCTTTTTGCTCCAGACCATCCGCACGCACGCCATGGGTGAGGGATTCGTCGTCGCCGATGCAGACTTATCCCCCGAGCGCCGTCTGCAGGGCGGGCAGGGGCAGGGCCTTGCCACCTACCGCGAGCTCATACGCAATATATCGACCAAGACGCGCCCCGAGGGCGGTGCGCTCAACCTTATTCTTGATCGCTGGGTCGCCTCGTACGCCGACGTCGACGAGTCGGTCGTCAATGCCCAACTGGCCCCGCTCGAGGAAATGGTCCACGGCTTCGACTTCACCCGCATGCTCCGCCGCTATCGCACGGCCGTATCCGAGGGCGACGAAGAAGCCATGAGCCGCGTGACCAAATGGATCCGCGGCGAATACCGTACCAAGAGCGAGGCTCGCGCCGAGCTGGGCTCCTCGACCATCATCAGCGATGACGACTGGTACGACTACGTTAAGCTCATCGCGCGTTTTTTGGTCTGCAGCGGCTACAAGGGTATGTTGGTGCTCATCGACGAGCTCGTGAATCTGTATAAGATTCCCAACGCGATCACGCGCCAGTACAACTACGAGAAGATCCTGACCATGTACAACGACACACTCCAGGGCAAGGCGCAGTACCTGGGCATGATCATGGGCGGCACGCCAACCTCCATCGAAGACCGCCGCCGCGGCGTGTTCTCCTACGAGGCTCTGCGTAGCCGACTCGCTCAGGGTCGCTTTGCGCGCGAGGACCTTAAGGACATGCTCGCGCCCATCATCCGTCTGCAGCCACTCACCTACGAGGAGCTGCTGGTGCTGATCGAAAAACTCATGCAAATTCACGCCGGCTACTTTGGCTGGACGCCCACGCTTACCGAGAACGACTTGGTGGACTTCCTCAAGATCGAGTTCGGTCGTGTGGGAGCCGACACACATCTGACGCCGCGTGAAGTCATTCGCGACTTTATCGAGCTGCTCGACATCCTATGCCAGAACCCCGACGCCAACGTAGCCGAGCTGCTGCAAAGCGTCGGCGGCGACGCGCTGGTGCCGGCAGCAGCAACAGGCGACACCGGCACCGCAGGCGGCGACCGTAACTTCGCCGAATTCACCATCTAACCTGCCAAAAAGGGACAGGTTTATTTTGGCAGGTTTTATCTGGGCGAACGTTGAGACTGTAATGCAGCAAGCCGTTGCCAGCCGCGTTGAGAGATTCGTTTTTGAGAGGAGGCCCCGTGAACGCCTTTGACCGCTACGCCCCGTTTATCCAAGACTTCATCTACTCCCACGATTGGGAGAGCCTGCGCTCTATCCAGGTTGCGGCGGCAGACGCCATCTTTAACACACAAGACAATGTGCTCCTAACGGCATCCACAGCTTCCGGCAAAACCGAAGCGGCCTTCTTTCCCATCCTGACCGAGTTTTGGGAGAACCCGCCCGCAAGCGTTGGTGCCCTCTACATTGGCCCCCTCAAGGCACTCATCAATGATCAGTTCGTCCGTCTCAATGACCTGTGCGAAGAGGCCGATATCCCTGTCTGGCACTGGCATGGCGATGTCTCGCAGTCGCACAAGGCTAAGCTCATCAAAAAACCGAGCGGTATCTTGCAGATTACGCCCGAGTCGCTCGAGGCGCTCCTGATCCATAAGCACATGGCAATCCCTCGTATGTTCTGCGACCTGCGCTATGTGGTTATCGACGAGGTTCATTCGCTCATGCGCGGCGACCGCGGCGGTCAGACGCTCTGCCTTATCGAGCGCCTCTCGCGCATGGCGGGCGTGCAGCCCCGCCGCATCGGCCTTTCTGCCACCATCGGCGACCCCGAGCGCACGGGCGCCTTTCTCTCACAGGGAACAGGACGCGATTGCATCATCCCCCGCTTTGAGGAACCGCGCCGCGTGTGGCGCATCTCCATGGAGCACTTCTACAACTCGGGTCCCCAGGCACAGCAGCGGGGATTCGAGAGCACGGGTCCACAAGAAGCCGAGATGCTTGCTTGCGAGCGTATTGAGCCGGCGGCGCCCGCGGCGCTGCCGGCTGGCGCCCAAGACGTGCGCCACAGCGGACAGCTTACACAGGAGGAACGCCGTCAACGTCGTGAGCGGGCACGGGGCAAGGCCGCTCCCAAAGACCGTCGCACTTCTTCGGCCCCCGAGGGCGAAGTCGACATCCCACGAGCGACCGAGCAGGCGCTTCTCAACCCCACCGACACGGCACCCGACAACGCCGACCCCGGTATGGGCTATATCTTTGAGCATACGCGCGGCCGCAAGTGCCTGGTCTTTGCCAACTCGCGCGAAGAGGCAGAGGCCGTGTGCTCCATGCTGCGCAGCTACTGCGAGAGCCGGCACGAGCCCGACCGTTTTCTCATCCACCATGGCAATCTTTCGGCATCGTTGCGCGAGACGGCAGAAGAGCTTATGCGCGACGAGGAACAGGCACAGACGACCGTCACCACCTCTACGCTGGAGCTCGGCATTGATATCGGTCGCCTGGAGCGCGCGTTCCAGATTGACGCGCCGTTTACCGTCAGCTCCTTTTTGCAGCGAATGGGCCGCACGGGACGCCGCGATCTTCCACCCGAGATGTGGTTCGTCATGCGCGAGGAAGAGCCCGAGCCGCGCACGATGATGCCCGAGACCATTCCCTGGAAGCTCCTGCAGGGCATCGCGCTCGTACAACTCTATCGCGAGGAAAAGTGGGTCGAGCCGCCCGAACTCGATCGGCTCCCCTACAGTCTGCTCTATCACCAGACCATGTCGACCCTCGCCAGCACCGGAGAACTCACGCCGGCCGAACTTGCCCAACGCGTGCTCACGCTCAGCTATTTCCATCGCATCTCGGCCGATGACTATCGTGTACTGCTGCGTCACCTCATTAAGATCGACCATATCCAGGTCACCGAGGGCGGCGGACTCATCGTGGGTCTCGCGGGCGAGCGCATCATTAACAACTTTAAGTTTTACGCCGTGTTCCAGGAAAACGAGGAGTTCACCGTTCGCAGCGAGTCGGCCGAGTTGGGCACGATTGTCAATCCGCCACCGCCCGGTGAGCGCATCGCCATCGCCGGACACTGCTGGATTGTCGAGGAAGTGGACTGGAAGCGCCACACCGTCTTTGCCACGCAGGTCAAGGGCCGGGTGCCGGCCTACTTTGGCGACTGCCCCGGCGACATCAATACACACGTACTCGAGCGCATGCGCAAGGCGCTCAACGAGCACGCGACATATCCGTACCTCATGGGTAACGCACGGGCCCGCTTAGCGCAGGCTCGTCATACGGCCGATATTTCGGGTGCGGGAACCAAGCCGCTCATCAACCTGGGCGGCGATACCTGGGTGCTCTTCCCCTGGTTGGGCAGCTACGCCTTTTTGGCACTCGAGCGCATGCTCAAGATTAAATGCGCCGCGGAGCTGGGCCTTCGCGGGCTCGATCCGTCGCGTCCATACTTTATGCAGTTTAAGATGAAGGCTGACGAGGAGACGTTCTTTGAGGTGCTCGCAGCCGAGGCCGAAAAGGACTTCGACCCCATCGAGCTCGTCTATCCCGGCGAGGTGCCTTATTTTGATCGCTACGACGAGTACGTTCCCGAGGAGCTCGTGCGCAAAGGCTTCGCCGAAGGCGTGCTCGACATCGAAGGCATGAAGCAGCGTGTCCGCAGCTGGCGCGACCATACATAAAACCGGTCTTTTCGGCACGGGGCTTGTTGAGCTACTTTGGCATGACCAAGGAGTGGCTAAAGGAGCCCCGTCATAAACAGACTGGTCGCAGGGAGACGCGCTAGTCGTGGAGGGCAGCGCCGAGAAAGTCAGCGTCGAAGGGCACGGCTTCGGCAAAGGCGTAGTTGCCGTCGCTGGCGATGAGCAGGTAGTTTTCCTCGCCGCCGAACTTCGCATCGCCACATGGGACCACCCAGGCGTGGGCGAATACCTCGAGTGCCGTGGCAGCGCAATCGCGCAGGAACGTCACATCGCTCCCCTCGCTTGCGCTCACGATATTGGCAACGTAGACGCCACCGACATTTAGGCCGCCCCGCACCAAACGCAACGCTTCAACCGTCGCCAGCTCGCGTACGGGCTCGGCACCGCCAAAGCAATCGCTCACGACCACGTCGTAGCGACGATGGCCCACACTCGTCACACCCAGATACGAGCGAGCCTCAGCAGTAATCACCCGCAAGCGGTCGCCCACCGTGCGCTCCAGCTCATCCAGATAGAACCAACGGCGCGCCAGGCGCGTAATCTCTCCGTCATACTCGATGACGTCCATGCGCAAGCCCTCGTGCGACATCAGGGCGAATTTAGGATAGGCAAACCCGCCGCCGCCCAGCATAAGCATACGGTCGATGCCGTGACCATAAGCGTCGCGCATCGCATCCTCGGACTCAAACACGTCGTCAAACGCACGATAGTACGCAAAGACGGGCTCGGCCCAACGCTCACCGACATAGCTCGCGCTTTGGTAGACGCCGCCTTGCACCAACACGCGAATCTCATCGCCGCCCTCATCGTGCACGCGTTTCACACGCGCCAACCCATTGCGGGTTCGCGCAACCTGCAGACAGGCAGCGCGAACAGCGACGGCGGCCGCACCAAGCGCCGCGGCTCCCAGAGCAACGCCGGCAACGACGCCGGCAGAAACACTTGGCTTGTTCATCTAGAGCTCCTTTTGCAGATAGAGTCCATGGTCGTAAAAACCCAAATGGCGATAGTACTCGCGCGTACCAATCGCGCTGATCACGTTGATGCGCGCATAGCCCGCGTCCCGAGCAATATGGCACGCACGCTCCACCAGCGACCGTCCCAATCCATGGTGCTGGGCTGCCTGGCCTTGATCCCCCACGCGCGCCGCCATGCCATACACGTGTACCTCGCGAATCATCGCCTCGTCCGGCATCGTCGGCAACTCGTCCGCATGTGCGGCAACAAAAGCGCGAACGGGCAGCGACAGACGCAAAAAGCCGGCGATCTTGCCTTCGGGCGTCACCCACTGCAAAAAGCGTTCACGCGTCACCGGCGTCTCGTAAGCGACCTCATCAAGAGACAGTTCATCCAGGTCGGCACCCGCGGTACTGATCTCGCGATAGCGAATCTCGCGCACCGTCGCACCGTCACCCCGAGCAGCCAGGCGGTTCTCAACGAGCTGACGCAGGTTGGGCTTCTTGTTGCCCACCATGATGTCGTCGGAGCTAAAGTCGCGGATCATGCGGCTGATGCGGCAGAACGCCGGCGTCACCACGATGTCGTCGGCCAGCACATCGAGCAGTTCTTCCTCGGTATAGGGGCGCCACTCGCCGCGCTCATAGCGGCCCACCAGACGCGAGCCCTCGATGAGCGCGCACGGGTAGACCTTGACCTCGTCGGGCATAAAGGCCCCCTCGGTCATAAAGCGCTCGTAGTCGCGCTTGTCCCCCTCGGGCGTGGCGCCCAGCAAGTTGAGCATAAAATGCGCGTGGATCTTAAAGCCAAACAGACGCGCAAGCGAAAACGCCCGCTCGATCTGAGCCACCGAAATGCGACGCTCGTTGATATCGAGCAGGTGCTGGTTGAGGCTCTGGATGCCCATCTGAATCTTGGTGCAACCCAGGCGGCGGATAAGCGTGAGCGCCTGGGGCGTCACGGCATCGGGGCGCGTCTCGATAACGAGCCCCACCACGCGATGCTTCGCCGTCTCGTTGATGCGCTGCTGACGCTCAAGCTCCTCCATCGTTGCCGTCTGCCACTCAGTGACCTCGCCCCACGGCGTACCGGGACCGTACAGACGACGCACCGCACGGTTATAGCCGCCCACGGCAGCATCCACACGCCCCTGCTCGTCGGCAACGCCGGCAGCAAGCTCGACCTCGTCTGTCGCAATGCCGGCGGCCCGATAGCGCTCACGGCGCTCTGCTACCACAGGCGGCAGGGCATCGGCGGGAGCGTCATCGAGCAGACGCCCCGCCTCGGCACGGCTGATGCCCGGACGTGCCAACATGGGGTTGGCCGCCACGCCGGCGACGGCATCGTCATTGAGTGCACGGAAAAGCTCCGACATAAACCATGTCTGATAGCCTTCCGGATAGTCGCTCCAGGTACCGCCAAGCACAATGAGCTCGATCTTATCGGTCGCATGCCCCATCTGCGAAAGCGCGGTCAGGCGAGCGCTCACCTGCAGATACGGGTCAAAGCAATTTTGCTCCGCACGGGCGCACGCCGGCTCGGCGTGCAGGTAGCTTTTGGGCATGCGCAGATCGTTGGGACAAAACAGGCAATCGCCCGAGCATGGCCAGGGCTTGGTGATAACGGTAATGGTCGCCACGCCCGAAGCCGTGCGACGAGGCTTCATACGCAGCACCTGCAGCAGTCGACGTTCCAGCTCGGCATCGACATTCCACCCAGCCCAACGAGCCGGCTCCTCACGTTTTACCCGCTGGTAGAACGGCAGCAGACGGCGCTTGGCCAAATCGCGTTTGTCGGCACCCTCACGGCGCGCCTCGGCATGTATCAGTTTGACGAGCGCTTTGTCGTCCACGGTCTCGCCGCGACGCAGAGCCTCGAGTATGTTCAAGATAATCTGTTCCATGACCCCATTGTAAAGGCAAAGGCGCCGGAGCCCGTCACGGCTCCGGCGCCTCCATCAAACAGCGCAGCTATGGTATATAAGTCTTCGATAACCGCCCGTCACTCTGAATCAAATGACATGTCGCCCGAACCGACCTCAAAACGATACGTAGCAGACTTATCGCCGTTATCGAATTCAAGATTCAAAATGGTCTCGCCGTCGTAGCCAAGCGGAAGGAAATCGCTCTCGAAGTCGCCGCTGCCCAAGGTAAGGCTCGCCTTAAAGCCCGTCGAGTTCGGAACCATCATCTCCACATCGCCCGAGCCCACACTCACGTCCATCGACTTCGCGGGGGCCTGGTAGAGCTCGAACGTCACATCGCCCGAACCGACCTCAGCACTGAGCGAATCAGTCACGCTGCCCGCAAACTCTACATCTCCCGCACCCAGGAAAAGGTCGAAACCATCACAGGTGACACCGGCAATCTGCAGATCACCCGAGCCCACGTGCGCGTTGACTCCCTTCAGATGTTCGGCAACACGGCGCGGCAGCTCGACCGTAACTGAGCGATCGATTGCCTTACCGTCATCACTTCCAAACTGGGAAACCTTGAGCGTCGAGTCCTCGACGGATGCGATGTTCTGCGTCGCGGCCTTGGAGGCATCCATACCATTGGCAACGCGTCCCCGCTCGATAACGCGAGCCTTGTTACCATCAATAACCTTGACGTCCACCGTAGCCGCATCGATATCGAAATCGAGGTAGCGAAACTCATCGGCATCAAAGGTCGTACACGAAAGCTGCTGAGGCCGAGCGGAATAGTTACCGCCATCGTTCATAAAATCGTCGTCATCAACCACATCGTCCATACCGGACAAGCCGGGTATAACATCGTCGAGATCCCACGGGCCATCAAAATGAATCAAAGTCCGCGAAACGCCAAAAACAAGCCCGATAATCAGTACAAACGCTCCGATGCCGACGCTCAGGCGCAGCTTGGATTCATGCGAAAGCTTCATCATTCGTCACCTTCTTTGGCACATGGCTCAGCGGTGGCCGCGGTAGCCACGTCAGCATCAGGTTCCGCAGAAGTATCCTTCCCCTGGGCCCTGACCGCCACCGGTGCCGGACCAACCTGAATATCCCCGCGCGCCCAATCGCCATCGAGTGCACGCGCCACCCAGTGATAGATGGGAATCGTGAAGAAGATCAGCGCAGCAAAGGGGCCGGCACCAAACAGGAACATCAGTAAAAAGAACAGCAGCCAGCACACGGCCCAATACGGGAATGACTGGAACGGACCCTTCACCGGAGTCGGACCAGCCGCACCGGTACCCGTCATCTGAGCCGTCGCCGCATTGGCAGCCTGCGCACTCCAGCTTGCCGCCTGCGCCGCCTTGGCTGCCGCGTCACTTGCCTGCGTTGCCGCCTCGGTGGCGCGCGCCGCCGCCTCATGGGTGCGGGCGCGCTCTGCCGCCTCGGCCTCGCGCTGACGAGCGCGGTCCTCGTTCTCAAACTCGATATCGTCCTCAATCTCATCGCTCGGATTGAGCAGCTCGTCCAGACTCACACCATAGAGCTTGGCGAGCGAGATCAGGTTCTCGGTATCGGGCGAGCTCTCCGCACGCTCCCATTTACTAACCGCCTGGCGCGACAGCCCCAGCTTTCGCGCCAGCCCTTCTTGGCTAAAGCCCTTGCTGCGGCGAAGGTCGGCGAGCCGCTGCGCAGTTTCTACATTCATGGTTCCTCCTATGTGATGCCAGCCGTGCCGCCGGACCGTTTTTGTTCTTAAGGCGCCTTGCACAGTTAAAAATCTATCCGCCACCGCCAAAAGCATGCCACCTATTCTAGTGAGATTTTTGACAACCGGCGGTTGCGGGCACATATGAGCTGCGGAAATGTGTCCAAACAAAGCATTGATCCGCAGCTCGGTTGTCCCCGTTGCGGCGTTAACGGTAGTATGGTCGTACTGTTTATTCCACACCGCCAACGGAGGGAGTTCCGCGCCGTGAACCGCGATTTCGCCGCATCGCTCATCCAGCTCAACAATACGTTCTATCGCGAGCACTCCGCCTCCTTTTCCGATACGCGCCAGGCCCCGTGGCCCGGCTGGGTACGCACCATGGATATCGCGCTCGAGCAGCTCGACGTCGCCACGATCGAGCATCCCGTCCGCGTCTTCGATCTTGCCTGCGGCAATATGCGATTCGAGAACTTTGCCGCCGGTGGCACGCTTGCCGCCAAAGGCATAGATGGCACGAGCCCCTCGGCGGATGCCAGCTGCCCGTTTGAATTCTACGGCGTCGACTCGTGCCAGGATTTGGCTATCGATGCGCGCGGCCACGCCCTTCGCATTCCCAACCTGCACTTCCAGGAACTCGATGTGCTCGACGCCCTCATGAAGCTCAACCCCGCCGAGACACCCGACGTGCTTTTCGACGCCCCGCTCGCCGACATCTCGGTCTGCTTTGGCTTTATGCACCATGTGCCGTCATGCGAGTACCGCGTACGCGTGCTCGACGCCCTGGTGCGCCAGACGCGCCCAGGCGGCATCATCGCCATCAGCTTTTGGGAGTTTATGAACGACGAGCGCATGGCGCGCAAGGCCGTTCGCGCCGAGGCCCGCGCCGAGCTCACCCCGCCGTTTGAGGGCTACGATTCCGCGCAGTTTGAAGCCGGAGACCACCTCATTGGCTGGCAAAACGACCGCCATGCCTACCGCTATTGCCACCACTTTGACGATCAGCAGATCACCGACTTGGTGCGCGGCGTCCGTACGTTCTACAAGAGCGGCGAGGTCCCCGTGCGCGAGCTTGAGCGCTTCCATGCCGACGGTCGCAGCGGCGAGCTCAACCGCTATGTGATCCTCAAGCGCCTGTAGGCACCGACGACTCGCCGTCGAGCCGCACCGCGTCTTTCGGACAAACTATGCCCACCCTTTTTTCAACCCATTGACGGAACGCGCAGCTATGCGTTCCATACTTATGACCAAGGAGCCTCATGGGAGCCGTCCACGTTCGCACGCCTAAGAACTTTGTGCTCGAGGAGCGCCTGGAGCGCTACACCGATACGATCGAGACGAACCCCGAGGCTTATGCCGGAGATTGGCGCGAGGCTTGCGCGCCAGCTGGCAGCAAGCCCTTCGAACACCTTCACCTGGATCTTGGCTGTGGCAAGGGAACCTATCTGGTCGAGCGCGCCCACCGCGAGCCCGACACCCTCTTTATCGGCATGGACCAGGAGCCCATCTGCATCGCCTATGCCGCGCAGAAAATCTGCGAGCAGGAACTGACCAACGCACTCGTCCTGCCCCGAGGCGCCGCATCGCTGCCGCAGCTGTTTGACACAGGCGAGCTCGATGCCATCACCATCAACTTTCCCACGCCGCAGCCCAAGGCCAAGTACGCCAAAAAACGACTCGTCCATGTCGATCATCTGATGCTCTACCGCCCGCTCCTTGCAGCCGGCGCCACCGTCACGCTGCGCACCGACAGCAAGCCATTGCGCGACTACGCCCTAGGGCAGTTTACCGCGGCCGGCTACGACACGCTTTGGGTAAGCGACAACGTCCGCCGCGACCATCCCGAGCATCCCGAGACCGAGTACGAGCGCCGCACGCGCGAGATGGGCGCCGCCGTCTATGGCATTTGCGCCACACCTGGAGCGCAGCCCAGCGATGAACAGCTCGCAGCGGGCCACGCGCAGGAGCAGAGCCTTGCCTGCTACCTGCCCGAAAACCTCGATGAGCTCACCTATGTACCTCTAGGCATGGAAGAGGCCGTCGAGAACTTTAGAAACCGTGCCCGCAAAGGCAAGAAGCGCCTGCCGCAAGAGTCCTAGGGGCTTCTGATGGTCGCAGCGTCGGCAAACAAGCGCAAATAGGCGCCAGCGAACGGCCCTCACACCTAAGTGAGTAGACTTTTTTGCAATAGCCAAGCACAACCCGCATAGCAAATAATAAAACCGCAGGTAGAGCCCTTGCGCAAAAGCCGCGTGCTCGCGATATCGCAAAAAGTCTACTCACTTAGCCAGCGACTACACTAAACGGCTGGGCAGAACGCCCATTTCCTGCATTTTCTTGCCTGCGAACGCATCGATGCGACGCTACGCCATAATAGTTGGCGGACAAACGCGAGAGAAAGCAACCACATGGCACAGACCACAACAGACACCACTGCCAGCACCGTCTCCGGCGCCGGGGCCGCCAGCTCATTCTCGGGCGGCACGGGAACCGAAGCCGAGTTCGGCTCGCTCGGTGCGCTCTCCCCCACCTGGTGGGAGCCCGAGGACGGCGGCGAGCCCGAACCATGGCTCACGCCTGATCAGGCCTTCGAACGCTTCTTTGAATGGACGAGCGACCGTGGCATTGAACTGTGGGATCACCAAGAAGAGGCCCTCATGGACCTCGCTGCCGGCGATCACGTCATCTTAGGCACACCGACCGGATCGGGCAAGTCGCTTGTCGCGCTGGGCATGCTCTTTATGGGCATGGCGCAGGGCAAGCGCTGCTACTATACGGCTCCTATCAAGGCTCTGGTCAGTGAGAAGTTTTTCGATCTGGTACAGGTGCTCGGCCGCGATAACGTCGGTATGATCACCGGCGACACGCACATCAACACCAAGGCGCCCGTCATTTGCTGCACGGCAGAGATCCTTGCCAACGACGCACTGCGCGAGGGCGAAGATGCCGATGTTGGCTGCGTCGCCATGGACGAGTTCCACTACTTTGCCGACCCCGATCGCGGTTGGGCCTGGCAGGTGCCGCTGCTCACCCTGCCTCACACGCAATTCATGCTCATGAGTGCCACGCTCGGCGATGTCACCGCGATCGCCGCCTCGCTCGAGGAACACACCGGCGCTACCTGCGACTTAGTCGTCGATGCCCCACGCCCCGTGCCGCTGAGCTACGACTACGTGACGACCTCGCTCGAGGGCACGGTAGAGCTCGCGATGCGTCGCGGCGAGGCCCCGCTCTATATCGTGCACTTTAGCCAGGACGCCGCACTTGCGACGGCGCAGTCGCTCGCCAATTTTGGCATCGCCAGCAAGGAACAGCGCGAGGCTATTAAGGAAGCCGCCAAAGGCACGAGCTTCTCCACGGCTTTTGGCAAGATTCTCAAGCGCCTGCTCGGATGTGGCGTCGGCGTGCACCACGCCGGTATGCTGCCGCGCTATCGTCTGCTGGTCGAGCGCTTGGCGCAGCAGGGCCTACTGCCCGTCATTTGCGGCACCGACACACTCGGCGTCGGCATCAACGTACCCATCCATACCGTGGTGCTCACCGCGCTCACCAAGTTCGATGGCTACAAGATGCGTCGCCTGCGCGCCCGTGAGTTCCATCAGATCGCCGGTCGCGCCGGCCGCTCGGGCTTCGATACCGAGGGCATGGTGATTGCCGAGGCACCCGAGCACGAGATCGAGAACGCCAAGCTCATGGCCAAGGCGGGCGACGACCCCAAGAAGCTCCGCAAGATTAAAAAGAAAAAGGCCCCCGAGGGCTTTGTCACCTGGAACAAGCAGACCTTTGAGCGTCTGATCGAGACGCAGCCCGAAACGCTCAAGCCGCGCCTGCGTATCACGCACTCCATGGTGATTAGCGTGGTCGAGCAGGGCGGCGACGCTCGCGCCCGCGTGCACGACCTCATCGAGACAAGCCTGCAAACGCCCGAGGAAAAGGCAAAGCTCGAGGTTCGTGCCGACGAGATCTTCGCCACGCTCATCGACTCCGGCGTCGTCGTGCGCACCGAGGTGCCGCCCGCGCCCGACGCTCCGGCTGACGCCGCGCCGGACATCGACTACGCGCTGACGGTCGACCTGCCCGAGGACTTTGCGCTCGATCAGCCGCTCTCGCCGTTTTTGCTTGCCGCCCTGGAGCTGCTCGACCCCGAGAGTGAGACCTATACCATGGACCTCATCTCGATGGTCGAGGCTACGCTCGAGGACCCCAAGCAGGTGCTGCGTGCACAGGAGCGCGCCGCGCGCGACCGCGCGATGGCCGAAATGAAGGCTGACGGCGTCGAATATGAGGAACGCCTGGAGCGCATCCAGGATGTCACCTACGAAAAGCCGCTCGAGGATTTGCTCGATGCCGCTTTTGACAAGTACTGCCAGGAAGTACCCTGGGCCAACGACTATCAGCTCTCGCCCAAGAGCGTCCTGCGCGACATGCTGGAGAGCGCGAGCGACTTTAAGGGCTATATCCAAAAGCTCGGCATCGCCCGCTCCGAAGGCATTTTGCTACGCTACCTGGCAGAGGCCTACCGTTCTCTCGACCGTACCGTGCCCATCGAAAAGCGCGACGAGCGCCTGCGCGATATTATCTCGTGGCTCGGCTTTGTGGTGCGCTCGGTCGACTCGAGCCTGGTGGACGAGTGGGAGAACGCCGGCAACCCCGCTGCACTCGACGTCACACCGCCGCAGGGCATCGACGAGGTCGTTGCGGACCGTCGCGGCTGCACGCTGTTGGTGCGCAACGCGCTCTTCCGCCGCGTGACCCTTGCCGCCCGCGAGCACGCTCGCGATCTGGGCGAGCTCGACGATGACTGGGGCATGAGCGAGATCCGCTGGCAAAAAGCACTCGACGCTTACCATGAGCAGCACGAGGAAATCCTCACCGACGGAAATGCCCGCAGCGCCGCGATGTTTTCCATCGACGAGAGCGACGAGAAGACCGATCACGTGTGGCACGTGCACCAGATTTTTGCCGACGAGGATGGCGACCACGACTTTGGCATCATGGGCGATGTCGATCTGGACGCCACGCAGGACGGCGGCGAGGTCATCTTCAAAAACTACCGTGTCGGCTTTATCGAGGACCTGCTCGAAGACTAGCCGGGCGCAATGGAACGAAACGAAGCGGGGCCGCTGGCAACATCGCCAGCGGCCCCGCTTTTGCACTATATGCTATGCCTTACTCAGCATCCTCGACCTCATACGAATCCGCCTCGGCTGGCTCATCGTTTGTCTCTGGCGCAGCCCCGCGCGCCTCGTCAAACGCCGCCTTCATGGTCTTGTTGCCCCACGTGAGCTTACGGATGGTAAGATCGTCGGCCTTGTTGTGAGCAAGGCGCAGGTTCTCGGTGCTGCGGCGCAAGTCGTCTTTGGTCTTCTCGAGCTGCTTAATGGCAGCATCGATCTCCTTGATTGCCGACTCGAATTGCTTGCTCGCCAGATTGTAGTTGCGCGAGAAGCCATCCTTAAACTTCTCCATCTTGGCTTCGAAGTTCGTGACGTCGATATTCTGCTGCTTGTACTCCGCTAGCTCCTGCTTATAGCGCAGCGAACCCATGGCGGCGTTGCGCAGCAGTGTAATCATGGGAATGAAAAACTGCGGACGGATCACGTACATCTTCTCGTAGCGATAGCTCACGTCCACGATGCCAGCGTTATAGAGCTCGCTCTCGGGCTCGAGCAGCGTGCAGAGCACCGCGTACTCACAGCCCTTTTGGCGACGATCGTGATCGAGTTTCTTAAAGAAGTCCTCGTTTTTATGTTTGGTCGCGGTCTCGTCGTTCTCGTTTTTCATCTCGAACATAATCGAAATGGCCTCGTTGCCGCTCGCGTCGCACTCGCGGAAGATAAAGTCGCCCTTGGTGCCCTCGGACGCATCGTTATCCTTCTCGAAGTACGCGTTAGGAAACGCCGTCATGCGCAGACGGTTAAACTCGGTCTCGCAGTGCTGCTCGAGCGACTCGCCCACCATCTTGGTGGACAGGCGGACCTTCATATCCTTAAGGCGCTCAATCTCTTCATCCTTGTAGCGAATCAGGTCATCGCTCGCGCGCTTAGCCTGCGCAAGCTCGAGCTCGTGCGCCGCCTTGGCCTGCTCCTCGCGAGAATCGCGCACCGCCAGCTCGCTCGTCAGTTTGGCACGCGCCTCATCGCGCTCTCGCTCCGCCGCGGCGACCGCCTTCGACAGCTCCATTTTTGCAGAAAGTTCTTGCTCACGAAGCTGTGCACGAAGGCCCTCGGCCTCGCTACGAGCGGCATCGAGCTCGCGCTGCGACTCGGCAGCAGCAGCGGCAAGCGCCATCTCCTGAGCCTTGTCTGCCGCGGCAAGCTTGGCCTGCAGCTCGGCAATCTGGGCATCACGCACGGCTAAATCGTTTTGAGCAGCGTTGCGCGCCGCCGACTCGGCAAGCTTGGCTTCATCATCCTTGCGTCCCAGCTGCGCACGCAAATTGTCGATCTCACGCTGGAGCTCGGCGTTCTCCTTCTGAGCATTGGCTCGGGCCTCAACCGCCGCACGCTGACTTGCGCTCTCGCGCTCTGCGGCAGCGCCCTCGAGCTTGGCGCGCAACTCGGCAAGCTCGGTATCGCGCTTGGCGACCTCTTGTGCCAGCTGTTGAGCCGCAGCGTTCTTCTGCTCAACGAGCTGAGCGTTGCGCTGAGACTCTGCCTCCTGCAAAGCAGCCGTCGAACGCGAGCGCTCAAGCTCCAGCGCCTGCTCGCCCTCGCGCTGGACCGCCTTCACGCGCTCGTCCAGGTCGTGCGAGAACTCGGCATCGCGCACTTGCTTGACGATATCCGCATAGCCAGACGCATCGACCTTAAAAACTTCGCCACAATGCGGGCACTTGATCTCGTTCATAGCAGCTCCTCGATGGACGCAAATTTCAACCGTCTACACTCTACCGCGCCGCGCGGACAAAAAAGGCACCGCTGCCATAATGGCAACGGCGCCAGAACCACGACAAAGGTGCCTGTCCTTTGTGGTGGTTCGAGAATTACAGTCCAAAGAAGCCGAGGATTTGATCACGGCTTACGGGCTTGTAATCGTTGGCATCGAGACCGACATCGTAGCGAAAGATAGGACGTTCGCGATCGCGGTTGCGCGCGTTGGTGCGGTCTCCCTTGCTGTGGATATGCCCATGCAGCATGATGGCGCCACGTGCCTTGCCATTCCAGCTGAGCATAGGGTAGTGGCTCATCACCAGACGATGACCCTTGGCATAGCCGGGGGCAATCTCCAGGTAATCGCGCACGTCTTCCCAAATCTGCGGTACGTCGGGATCTTCCCAGTCGCCGTCATGGTTACCACGGATGAGCGTCACGTTCTGACATTCGATGCGCTCGCGCAGGCGCACCGCCTCCGCCAGGGGCAAACGATAGGTAAAGTCACCCAGAATATAGAGGCGGTCATCCGCAGCCACGCACTCATTGATGGCATCGATGACCTTGCGATTCATCTCCTCGACCGAGCCAAACGGCCGATCCATGTCGTGCAAGATATTCGTATCGCCCAGGTGCAGGTCGGCGGTAAACCACATCATCGTCTCTGTCCTCATTTCGCAACGCGTCAAACTCGTGCTAAGTATACAGACACAGCGATACGGCGGTTAGCCAAAGAGCCCGCCGAACAGGCCGCGGCGGCGTTTGTCTTTCTTTTTCGACGCGTCACCCTGGGCGTTCTTGTCCTGCCGCATCTTACGGTCCTGCTCCAACTCATCGTCATCGAGTAGCATATCCCACTCAAACGGGTCGTCTGTCAGATCGAACAGGTCGTCGTCATCAAACATGGCCGCCTCCATTGCCGACTAGCGGGCATCCACCACATAGAGGCCAACGCGCACCTGGTGCCACGGGCTGCGCTCGGGGGCAACCTGTTGCACGCGGGCCTCAAATACGTCCTCGTGGCCGTAATACATCATCAAGGACAGCGGGCCGACCTCGTTTCCCGGAACGTAGCCAAGTTTGGTCTTGCCATAGTAGATCGCAACTGCCTCGGGGTCATGGGGATTATCGCGCTCGGCACACAGCGTCAGCTTATCGCCCGCTTTAAGATCGCCCAGGACCAAGGCGCCATCGGCATACTGAAATCCTGCAATGTGAAATGACAGAAGAACACGTGAAGGCTCGTACATAGCAGCTCCTCTAACGGCCGGATAAACCGGTGTGTAACCTTATCGAGAAGTCTACGGTCCCGTGCGGACACAAATACATCCTGTCTGCGTCCTTCAATCGTTTGCCTCAACGCTTGCGCGACAGAACGCTTGCAGATAAGATAGGAACACGGATGGCACCCGTTGCCGCGGGTCTTGCCAACTCCGATACACGTTTTCATCGTGAGAAGTGGCCGTCTTCGCTTACGCGGGGGCGGCTATTTCATTCGGCCGATAAACAGACCGAGTTCGATAGCCGCAATCAACAACGCCAATAACGAAATAACATCGCTTACGTTCATACCAAATCCCTTCTAAAGGGAGTTGGCCCATCCGTGCTCCATAACAGTAGTCTAACGCAAAATGCAGGTAATAGGAACACTTGTTCGTATTACCTGCGCCCTTTTCTAATGCACAAACATGCGCACGAACTTGTGCTTCCAGCTTGCGTAGGGCGCATACCGAAACGGCACGTCCAGCCAAGTTGCCTTGTTCACGATGCTCTTCTTGTGGCTAAACGTATCGAAGCTCTCGCGTCCATGGTACTGCCCCATACCGCTCGCGCCCATGCCGCCAAAGCCCATATGGCTCGTAGCCAAGTGCATGATCGTGTCGTTGACACAGCCGCCGCCAAAGGGCACGTAGCGCACAAAGCGTTGCTGAACCGAACGGTCCTGGCTAAAGATATACAGGGCCAGCGGCGTCGGACGATCCGTAATAAACGTCTCGGCCTCGTCTAGGCTCTCAAACGTCAGCACCGGCAAGATGGGACCGAAGATCTCCTCCTGCATCACGGCGTCATCGGGGGTCACGCCGTCTAGGATCGTCGGCTCAATCTTGAGCGACGACTCGCGCGCCGTGCCTCCCAGCACGACCTTATCGGGATCGATCAGCCCGCGCACGCGCGCAAAATGCTTGGCGTTGACGATATGCCCGTAGTCCTCGTTATCGAGCGGATGCTCGCCAAACATACGGCGCGCCTCTTCCCTGATGAGGTCCAGCAGCTCGTCGTGCACGCGCGCATCGACCAGCAGGTAGTCGGGCGCCACGCAGGTCTGCCCCACGTTGAGCCATTTACCAAAGGCGATACGCCGCGCCGCAACCTTCAAGTTTGCCGTCGCATCCACGATGCAGGGGCTCTTGCCGCCCAGCTCAAGCGTCACGAGCGTGAGGTTTTTACTCGCGCGCTCCATGACGAGCTTGCCGACCGGAACGCTACCGGTAAAGAAGATCTTGTCCCAGCACTCATCGAGCAACGCTTCGTTCTCGGCGCGCCCGCCCTCGACAACCGTCACCAGGCGCGGATCAAATGCCTCTTCACAGATTTGCTTGAGCACCGCGCTCGATGCCGGAGCATAGGCACTCGGCTTGATGACCACGGTATTGCCCGCGGCAAGGGCGCCGGCGAGCGGCTCGAGTGTTAGCAAAAACGGGTAGTTCCACGGAGCCATGATGAGTGTGACGCCATAGGGCACGGCTTGCGTTTTGCACACGCTCACGGCGTTAGCGAGATCGCACGGACGCAGGCGCGGACGACTCCATCGGGCCACATGCGCAATCTGATGTCGAATCTCGGAAAGCGATGTGCCAATCTCGCACATATAGGCCTCGTCATGCGACTTTCCCAAATCGGTCTTGAGCGCATGAGCGATATCGGCCTCGTGGGCCCGCACCGCATCGCGTAAACTCACGAGCGCGCGACGTCGAGCATCGACATCAAACGTGGCGTGCGTCTTAAAGTAGGCGCGCTGATCGCCGACGATGCGCGCAATTTCCTCGGTGTTCATGGCACCCTCCTAGTTCTCGTCCTCAAACATACCACCCGCAACGACTTCATACATATGCTCGAGCTCCAAACGGTCCATCAAAAGTGGAACGGGGTACAGGGGATTGGCCTCGGCATCGGCATGCGCCGCCATCTCGGGAATGTCGGAGCGGCGAATGCCCGTCACATATTTGGGTATGCCCAAGGCGGCGTTCATGCGGTCGACCCAATCGATAAAGGCCTCGGCCGCAAGACTGTCCTGCGCGGTAGCCGGCGCAATGCCCGCCATGTGAGCAAGATCGGCAAGCTTGGGGGCGGCGGCGTCACCATAAGCGCGAAGCATGTGCGGCAGGATGATCGCGTTGGCCAAACCGTGCGGAATTCCGTATCGGCCGCCCAAACTGTGCGCGATGGCATGCACATATCCGACATAGGAGCGGGTAAACGCAACGCCCGCCTTATACGCCGCCAAAAGCATATTGCGACGAGCGCACATGTCGTCACCATGCTCATAGGCCTCGAGCAAATTGTCGTGGATAAGCTGCACCGCCTGTTGCGCCATCTTGCGCGTATAGGGCGTGGTGCTTCGCCCGATAAAGGCCTCGACGGCATGCGTCAGGGCGTCCATCCCCGTCTGCCCCGTAATGGAGGCGGGCAGGCCGCGCGTAAACTCGGGGTCGCGCACCGCAAGGCGCGGGATAAGCACAAAGTCGTTAATGGGATACTTGTAGTGCGTCTCGTCATCGGTAATTACCGCCGCAAGCGTGACCTCGCTTCCCGTACCTGCCGTGGTGGGAACGGCGATGAGCAGCGGCAGGCAACGATGAATCCGCAGCAGCCCGCGCATCTTGTTGATGGGCTTGTTTGGCTGCGCGATGCGTGCTCCCACGCCCTTGGCGCAGTCCATGGCCGAGCCGCCGCCAAAGCCGATAATGGCCTGGCAGGCGCTCTCTCGATATAGGGACGCCGCCTCCTCCACATTTGAGACCGTGGGGTTCGCTGATGTTTTGGCATAGACCGCAGCGCTAATTCCCTTGGACGCGAGCGCCGTCTCGAGCGGTGCCGTGAGCCTCAGACGGGCGATGCCGGGATCCGTCACGATAAGAACCCGCTGTATCGAACGCTTCTGAAGCACCGCGGGCACGTCCTCGGCATGCTCCAAAATGCGCGGCTCGGTATAGGGCAGGATCGGCAGTGCAATGCGAAAAACCGTCTGATATGTTCGGCACCAGGCACGACGGGCTAGATGCATAAAGGAAACTCCTTCATTTGTTGATAGGTCAACATTTGCTCGCCCGATTGTACTCAGCAGAGATCGCAGACGGCATACTAATCGTTAATCAATCAACATCTTCATATTTCAAAATTGTTTTATTAAAAATCATTCCTAATAGGCTTCACTTTCAGTCTCATTTATGGATAATAGAACTCGTCAAGACGCACGTCCGGAGAGGGCCCTTATGGGACCGGGCGAGCGCACCATCGCCATCGATCGAAAGGATCGAATCATGAAGTTTGTTTGCCCCGTTTGCGGTTATGTGGAAGAGTTCGACGGCGACCAGCTGCCCGAGGACTTCAAGTGCCCCCAGTGCGGCGTCCCCGGTTCTCGTTTCCTGAAGCAGGAGGAGGGCCAGCTCGAGTGGGCTGCTGAGCACGTCGTGGGCGTCGCCAAGATGGAGGGCGTCTCCGAGGACATCGTTGCCGACCTGCGCGCCAACTTTGAGGGCGAGTGCTCCGAGGTCGGTATGTACCTGGCCATGGCTCGCGTCGCTCATCGCGAGGGTTACCCCGAGATCGGCCTGTACTGGGAGAAGGCTGCCCACGAGGAGGCCGAGCACGCCGCTAAGTTCGCCGAGCTCCTGGGCGAGGTCGTGACCGACTCCACCAAGAAGAACCTCGAGATGCGCGTTGAGGCCGAGAACGGCGCCACCGCCGGCAAGACTGATCTTGCCAAGCGCGCCAAGGCCGCTGGTCTCGATGCCATTCACGACACCGTGCACGAGATGGCTCGCGACGAGGCCCGCCACGGCAAGGCTTTCGCCGGCCTGCTCAAGCGCTACTTTGGCTAAGCCAAACGCCTGAGACATAACCTCTAGCTCAATGAGGCCCGGACCGTATTGGTTCGGGCCTTTTTCGTGCCTCACGAACTTGTTAACGCCCTGAAATAGGACCGTCTTCGGCATCGGCTTCTCGTCAAAAACTAAGTGAGTAGACTTTTTGGAACTTGCCGAGCAGACCATCCATATCACTTTATAAAGCCGCAGGTAAATGCCTTGTTGCAAAACGACCTAGTCGCCAAAGTGCCAAAAGTCTACTCACTTAGATTCGCAGCCGTCCACGATCGAGCCATTTTGTGTCTAACGGGCATCTTTCCGTCAATTACTCCCAATTTTGTCCAGTCAACGAATAGTTCAGACCGGAGTAATGTCTCAGCCCTTTGCTCATCCGAGCTTTTATCACAATATTCAGCATCGAGCATCCTGCATATGGCCTTAACGATCGCGCGGAATCTATCCTCATCCGATATCTGTCTGTGTGTCAGGAGAAGCACATCGTAGCCCATGGCCTGAAGGGCCGTCATGCGGTCAGCGTCACGCAAGCCATCCCCTGCGCGTCCGTGCGAGGCCTTTCCCTGACATTCAATGGCCACCTGTCGCCTGCCGTCCGGCGAAGAAAGAAGTAGGTCGATATATACACGGGACTTTCCCACAATCGCTCGAGCACTTGCGCTTAGCATCACTTCAACATTAAGCTCTATGCCGCAAAAACCTTCGCCTCCCAGGGCTCGCGGCAGTCCAAGCAACAAATACGCCTCGACCTCAAAAGGCGACGCGGCACCCAATGGAACGAGTTGCGATACCGCCATAAATCTATTGCCGTAACGCATCCCGCAAACATCTGAACAAAAACGGTCAAGGTCTCCGCCCAAAACCAAAGCGTCTCGACGCCATAAATTTGAGGCGGTGCCGTCCTCGGACGGGCAGCGCACCCAACCGACCGTTGTCGAAATCGCGCCCGAATCAATTGCACGCGAAAGCTCCGCCTCAAGTGCCGCCGGCAGGGCACACACCGCAAACAAGCCACACATCTCCGCCAATACCAAAAGAAGCTGAAGATCCGTCAGATGCCGCGACATGATGAATGTCGTCAGTAGAGGAGACGTAACCAAAAACCCATGCTCCGTTTCCAGCACGGATTCCCTGGGGAGCTCACCAAGAAACAGCCGCTGCCTAATGCTGGCAGGACAAGTCCGTTTGTTTCTCGTCCGAACCAATGTATACAACGGAAAACCGAGCGCGACCGCAGCCGTCGGGTTGCGGGCGAGATCATATCGCTGCCGGTCTTCTTCCGGTCGTGGAAGCGGCGGACACAAGGCGCGGACTTGAGGAGGCAAACGCCAGTACCTAAAAGCTGATATGTCACAAAGTAGATCCTTCATAGGCACAGGAAAACACGAATTTCAACCCAATCAGTCACGCATTGGCGCGAACGCAGCAAAAATGGCGCCGAACGGACTGCCAAGTTTTCAACAGCCCTCCCCAACTGGCCAAAAGCTTGCCGAGAGCTGGACGAAACCCTGTTGAAAACCCCATTTTTTCTCATGTAGAAGCTTTGCGCGGCAAGTGAGTAGACTTTTTTGAACATCCCGAGCAGGCCGGTCATCCTGCTTTTCAAAACCGCAGGTAGATAGCTTGTTACAAAACTGCCTGGTCGCCAAAGTGCTAAAAGTCTACTCACTTAGATTGCAGAGCGCCCCCATTAGCTGCAATTCCAAGGTATTAAGCACTTTTGGACTCAGATCATCATACTGAACAAGAATTTGACTTGAGTTTTCAGGGACAGATGCGCCATCGGCACACCAATAACAGTCACTGATATCGATAAACGGGATACTCGAGCGCGTGAGGGCCCGTGCAAAAGTGCTTCCGCCCGTTCTACGCTCCGCAACCACGATACAGTAAAGGCCCGCGTCTGCATGCTCGATCGAGACTTCCCCTGCCGGAAATGCCTTCCGTACAAGCGCCACTAGGCCATCACGCGCCTCGCGGGCACGAACGCGCACGCGGTTCACATGACGCTCGTAATCACCCGATCCCAGCAAGCGAGCCAATGCAACTTGATCTATGGAGCTAACCGACGAGGCGTAAAAACCAAGGTCGCGCCTAAACCGCTCCATCAGCTCGTCGGGCAACACCATGTACGCTAGGCGCAACGCCGAAGACAGGCTCTTCGAAAACGTGTTGGTGTAGATAACCGACTGGGCGGCATCGATCGACGCGAGCGCGGGAATCGGCTTCCCGGCAAGGCGAAACTCACAATCAAAGTCATCTTCGATGAGATACCGACCTGGTCGCTCGGCGGCCCAGCTCAGAAGCGCATAGCGACGCGCAATGCTCGTCACAAGGCCGGTTGGATATTGGTGAGACGGCATCAGGTGAAGTACATCGGTCCCGGTTTTCTGCAGAGCGCTCAAGTCCACCCCCTCATCATCCAACGGGATATGTCGAACTTTGCAGCCCATAGCCTGATAAATGCGCGTCAGACGTAAATAGCCCGGGTCCTCAACGGCATACACCTTGTCAGCGCCAAGCAACTGAACCAACATGGTATCGAGCAGCTGGGCGCCCGCGCCGATAACAATGTTATTGGGATCGACATTCATGCCCCTTGTCCCACGCAGGTGGTGAGCAATTGCGCGTCGCAGCCGAGCGGTGCCCTGCGCCGGTGCGGGCGAAAAGATTTCGCGCTCATCTTCGGATGCCAGCGTCGCCCGTAGTGCGCTTTGCCAAAGCCGCGCCGCCTCCAAAGCGGAAGGAGAAAGTGCATCGAATCGCTCGACCTGTCCGTTGACATCATGCGCGCTGGGACCCGCAGAGGCGGCATCTCGGTCGATGCCCTCCGCAGCCGAAGCCAAAACCGGTGCATCCGGAAGCTCGCAAGCGTAGTAGCCACGACGCGGCATTGAGCAAATATAGCCCTCGGCAAGTAACTGGCTATATGCATTCTCGATGGTAATGACACTGATTCCCAGATGACTGGCAAAGGCGCGCTTAGACGGAAGATGCTCCCCCGCCGCAATACGTCCAGCAACAATATCATCTCGAATTTTCTGGTAAACATACTCATAAAGCGATGCTTCGCCGCGTTTTTCCAAATTGTAGTCAAGCATGAGCCTATCACCTGACCTTATTAAGCCATTCAATCTGGTATTAGTCTGACCTTGTTATTATCTTGAAAACTGAGTATTTCGCCATACCCAGCTCCCCGATAGGATGTTCCGTCAAGCAATGCACATGCCAACCAAGGGAGCAACCATGGCAGAACAGACCAGCAAGGCCGATCGCGTCAAACTCAATCGCGAGCTCGCGCAGATGCTCAAGGGCGGCGTCATCATGGACGTCACCACACCCGAGCAGGCGCGCATCGCCGAGGAGGCAGGCGCCTGCGCCGTCATGGCACTCGAGCGCATTCCGGCCGATATCCGTGCCGCGGGCGGCGTCTCGCGCATGAGCGACCCCAAGATGATCAAGGGCATCCAGGAGGCCGTCTCCATCCCTGTTATGGCCAAGTGCCGCATCGGCCACATTGTCGAGGCGCAGGTCCTGCAGGCCATCGAGATCGACTACATCGATGAGTCCGAGGTTCTCTCCCCTGCCGATGACGTCTATCACATCGACAAGACCCAGTTTGACGTGCCGTTTGTCTGCGGCGCCCGTGATCTGGGCGAGGCGCTGCGCCGTGTTGCCGAAGGCGCCACGATGATTCGCACCAAGGGTGAGCCGGGTACGGGCGACGTCGTTCAGGCCGTGCGTCACATGCGCAAGATCCAAAAGCAGATCCGTGACGTTGTTGCCCTGCGCGATGATGAGCTCTTTGAGGCAGCCAAGCAACTGCAGGTTCCGGTCGAGCTGGTGCGCGAGGTCCATGCCACGGGCAAGCTTCCCGTTGTGAGCTTTGCCGCCGGCGGCGTAGCGACCCCTGCCGACGCCGCGCTGATGATGCAACTGGGCGCCGAGGGCGTCTTTGTCGGCTCGGGCATCTTTAAGAGCGGCGACCCCGCCAAGCGCGCCGCCGCCATCGTCAAGGCCGTGGCAAACTTCACCGATGCCAAGCTCATCGCCGAGCTTTCGGAGGACCTGGGCGAGGCCATGGTGGGCATCAACGCCGACGAGATCGAAATCATCATGGAGGAGCGCGGACGCTAGTCCGGCAGAAAGGATCGCACATGAGCGATTATGCAGACCAAACGGTCGCCGTGCTGGCGGTCCAAGGCGCTTTTGCCGAGCACGAGGCAAGACTATCCGGGCTTGGCGCACACTGTATTGAGCTGAGGCAGGCGGCTGATTTGAAGCAGGACTTTGACCGTCTGGTACTTCCCGGCGGCGAGTCCACCGTTCAAGGGAAGCTGCTTGCCGAGCTCGGCATGCTCGAGGAGCTTCGTGCCCGTATCGCTGAAGGCATGCCCGTCCTGGGCACCTGCGCCGGCTTGATTCTGCTGGCGCGCGACCTTGCCGCCCACGACGATAAGGGGACGCCGCGCCTGGCAACCATGGATGTGCTCGTCGAGCGCAATGCCTACGGCAGGCAGCTCGGCAGCTTTCGAACCAAGGGGCAGGTAGCCGGCATCGACGGTGAAGTGCCGCTGACGTTTATCCGCGCGCCCCGCATCGTTGAGGTGCACGGCGATGCCGAGGCCCTGGCCGAAGTCGATGGCCGCATCGTCGCCGCCCGCCAAGACAACCAGCTCGGCGTAACCTTCCACCCCGAACTCGACGAAGACACCCGCCTCCACGAACTCTTCCTCCAAATGTAGGCATCGAAATCAACAAACGAAACGAGAGTGGATGATCTCCCACTTTGAGCTTGAATGCAGGCTCAAACCGGGAGATCATCCACTCTTGTTCTATGTAGTCGTTTAAGAACGTCCATTACAGTCGAAATTGTCAGCCCGGGACCGTCTCGGGCTACGATT
>CALAMG010000017.1 GCA_937925715.1 uncultured Collinsella sp. | reverse complement strand
GCGTGAGCGGGTACAGGCGCGTGCCGGACCCGCCGGCGAGGATGATGCCTTTCATTGGCTATGACCTTTCTTTTCTTGCGGCTCTACGGCCAGAGCGATTTCCAATAAATCGAGCAAAGCAATCAACGCCAAATGCCCCGAGCTCAACAAACGATCGATCCTCAATCAGTTGTTTAGCGACCCGTTTTACTAGACGCCCTCCCTCGCCAATCTCAGATGAACACGCTATAAGCTCGCGATTGATTTCGAGAAAGTGACCGATGGCAAAATTGCGGCGGAATTGTTCAACCGGAGTGAGGTTATGCGAGTGGTACACACACGCATCGGCAGCATATGCAACCAAATAACCTGCGCCTACAGCCTTTGCGGCCATAAGCATGTCCTCGCTCATATCGGTTCTACCGAAACCTCCAAGTTCGAAATAGCAGCTCCTTCTGTATGCAGAGCAGACATCCGTCGCAAAATAAGCCTTGATTCCCATCACGGAAACATCGTCTTTAGATCGGACGTTTGACGTAGGACCGTAGTTAAACTCCCTAACCAAACGCTCAAATTTTCGCGCATCCTTTTTTGGCAGCTGGCGACCCGATGAAATAGCAACTCGGTTGTCAGCGAGAAGCGGATTAACAAGGTTCTCGATATATCGATTGTCAGCCGGAACGGCATCTTGAGTCATAAAGCAAACAATGTCGCCAGAGGACTCCTTAAATGCCATATCGCGTGTAAGCCCATGGTTAAAATCGGAGCGGTCGATCTCGATAACCCGAACGCCATCGAAATTCGAAGCGATTTCCACGGTGGAATCAGATGACGCGGAATCGACGACAATAATTTCGTCAGGACAACGGGTTTGCGAAAGAATTCTATTCAACAACTCACCGATTTCAGCCTGAGCATCAAGAGTTGGAATCACGAGAGAAATTGACATGTGCCTAACACCTTCCCATCAAATGGAAAGCAGCACGAATTTGTAAGTAGTCAAAGTGCGGTACGACAAAATCAATCATGAGGCACCCTCCCCCGAGAACACCTCAAAGACAGTCAGGACGACTATTTTCAAATCGAATAACAAGCCCCTTTTGGCGATATATTCAAGATCGCGGCGGACCATGCCGTCGAAATCTGTGTCGTTACGGTCGGTCACCTGCCACCAGCCGGTAATACCTGGTTTAACGGCCAAACGCTGCAAGTCGTACTCGGTGTACTGAGCCACCTCGTACGGCAGCGGCGGGCGCGGGCCGACAACGGACATCTGGCCCAGAAAGACGTTCAGGAACTGCGGGAACTCGTCGATGGAGTGCTTGCGGATGAACCTGCCGATCTTGGTGACGCGCGGGTCGTCCCTCATCTTGAACATGGCGCCGGCGATCTCGTTCTGTTCCTTGAGCTCGGCGAGACGCTCGTCGGCGTCCCTGTACATGGAGCGGAACTTCCACATGCGGAAGGTGGACAGGCTGCCGTTGCGGTGGGTCCTGCCCACGCGGATCTGGCTGTAGAAGGGGTTGCCCTCGCTCTCCAAGCGGATAGCGGCGGCGAGCACCAGACTCGATACGGCGATGACGGCTAACACGCAGCCGCTGAACACGATGTCGAACGCGCGCTTCACGGCCCGGTATGCTAGGCGCGAGCGGTCCCAGTCCATGATGGATTGCATGGCTTTGTAGCGACCGGCGCCCTCACGCCGGTCCATGGCCTGAGCAATCAGCGCCGCCCCCGCGGGCGCGTCCGTTGCATATTGAGTTTTATCCGACATGTTCTCTTCCAACACTACGTCCCCAAGCCGGGGATCCTCCCTGTTCTGTGTGACGTTCGCCAGCAGCTAGGCGATCGCCTTTTTTAGGTTGCGCATGACGCGCTGCTCGTTTGAAAGCACGGCAAGGCCAACGCGGGTGGTTATGCGTCGGCCGCACAGGTTGAGCTCCAGATAAGCAGTGCATTTACGTCTATTAATGGTTTTGATGAGGCCCTCGTGGCCCAACAGCGGACCAGCCGTCACTACGACCTGTTCGCCGTCTTTTAAGGCTTCGCTCATGGGCACTACGCGGTCTCCCCTATTGGTAAAACTGCCAATGAGCTGGGTCTCTTCTTTTGCCAGCGGCACAAACTGACCGTCCTGGGATAACACCCGGGCAAAGTCGTCCATGCGCAGCAGATACTGTTGCACGGTGCGGGGATCTGCCGTATCGCAGATAAGATAACCGGGAAAGAGCGGCTTGGTCGTGTTGACCCATTCGCCGTGTACTTTAATCTCGGTTTGAAATTGGGGATAAAAGAGCTCCTGCATGGCACCAGTCGGCACCACGCGCTCGATGCGCTCGCGCATTACGTCTTCGCGACCGTTGATGACCTGGATCACATACCACACGAGCACCACCCCCTTGTTGTCTTACGTGTGGCTCACGGGGTTTGGGTATGGCTTCGCCAGGGCGCTTGTGCGCGAAGGCGCTCCATATTCAAACCCTGAGCCCAGTTAGACAAGCACGTGGCTCTGCCCCACCGTGAACGGTATGTATGAGTGCAGTGGCTAGAGACGCGGACGTGTATCGCAAAAAGACCGCGACTCCAGCTGGCTGCGTGCGGCCCAGTAAAGCGGGAACAAAACTGGACCGCACGCAAACAGCTGTAGAACTGCTGCGAATAGTCATGAAATGTCAAACCGAATGAATAACTTGCACATAAACAAGAACAAATTCATTCGATGCGATACGCATGACCACTGTATTGGAGCTCGTGGTTTTTCTGGCACCGCCGTTACGGCCGGATGCTGATCGACCCTGCGCTTTGCGGCTTGCTGGAGCCGAGAGCACAGTTGAACCCATGTAACGTTAGCTATCCTAGCACAGCAGGTGGCCCATACGTTTTTGGGTGTGTTGAGCAACATATTGTTTATTTACCGTGGTTATGGGGGATATTGTGCCGTCATACACACATTGCCGCAGGTTTATGGAGGTGCGTGGGTTGACGATCACTGCCTGAGTTGTATCGCTGGCGGTGTGAATTGCTCAAACTATTATGCTTGGCTAACAAACTTTGTACAAAACCGGGAAGGTAATTGCGCAACTTTTGGGGTGCAGTTGTCGCAAAATTTGCGACAACTACTGCTGACGGCGAACTTGAACAGGAAAGCAATTTGCATATTTTGCAAAAATGCAGTTCAGCCACTTAATATCGTATGCAAATAGAAAAGGCCACTCGTCTGAGTGGCCTTGTATTCACGATGGTGGAGACGAGGGGGATCGAACCCCTGACCTCTTGACTGCCAGTCAAGCGCTCTCCCAGCTGAGCTACGCCCCCGTGACGTGGAGATACTATAGGGGAAGATCTTCGGGGATGCAAGAAGTTTTTTGGGTCGATCTTCTTTCTTACGGTTTTCCTGGGGCTGAATTAGCTATTTTTGGCTTTGCCAAAAATAGCTAATTAACCCAGCGTCCCGATAAAACCCTGATGGAGTAAATAACCGATTGCGACGCCTTGGTGGACGATTATCTCTGCGGTGGATCTTACTATGTTGCTGATGCCCGTGTCGGCTAGCAGGCCGAGGGGGCTGTGATCTAGCCCCCATTCTAGGCCGTGTTCGCTTATCTCTGTGTTGGGAGCGATGGCGATGATGGAGAAGGTTTTGCCCTCGGCGCCCTCGATGGTCCAGGTCTCGTCCTGGTGCAGAATTCTGGCCGTCACTTCGTCTTCTTCGATCCAGACGGGGGCATCCGCATAGCCTGCCAGTAGCCCTAACACAGACAGGGCCATGTCCGGGCGGCCGCCGGTGGCGCAAGTCGCAACCACTTCGGCACCCGGCCAGCGGCGGCGAACGGAATCGAGCGCCAGCGCAAGATCGGTATAGTCCTTGTACGAATCGTGGCGCTCAACTTCAAAGTCAGCAGCGGCATCGACCAACGCGCGTCCCTCATCGCTAACCGTGTCGGCGTCGCCCACGTAGACGTCGCAGCTCAGGCCAGCACCCAACAGGGCGTCCAGGCCGCGGTCTACGGCTACGATGTGGACGCACTCCCCTGCCAATTGACGCAGCAGATCCGCGCTCGCCACCACCGGCGAGCCGCAAACCACTAATACTTTGCAAGCCACGGCCCTCACCTAGCCCTCAAACGAAAGCACGCGGGCCAGTTCCAGGTCCTCATAGCTATCGATAAAGATGTCGCTGTTGGCACGCACCTCGTCGCGCTCCATACGGCCGTGCGGGTCATAAACGCCCACGCGCTTAAAGCCCGCAGCGCCAGAGCTCTTAAGTCCAAAGACGGCGTCCTCAAACACCCACGCGCGCTCAAACTTGTGACCGTGACGCTCTTCCAGGCGGCGCAACGCCAGCTCGTACACATCCGGGAACTGCTTGGAGCGCCCCGCCTCGCCTGTCGTGGTAACAAACTCCATATAGCGATCAAGGCCAGCAGCCGCAAGAGCGGACTGCACCAGCTCGGCCGGCGTGGACGTAGCCACGCACATGGCGATGCCCGCCGCCTTTGCCTGCTCCAAAAATGCCAGGAGCCCCTCGCGCGGCGGCACTTTGGAGTACCCATCAATCAAAATCTCGCTCAGCTCGCGATACAGCTCCTCGCCATTCGCGCCAATGCCCCACGTGTCGTGGTAGGCCTGGCACTCGTCCTCCAGCGACAAATGCTCAAACTGGGCAAAATCGTCGACCGTCACGTCGACACCGTGTCGGTGCAATAACTCGGGCTGGGCATAAGCCCAAACGGGGGTGCTATTAACCAGCGTGCCGTCGCAATCGAAAATATAAGCAACCTTGGGAGCGGCGGTATGGGACATAAACGAACCTTTCGATGTCAAATGGTAAACAACCTGCTAAAAACGTTTTACCAAACGTAAGCCTAACAATTTTGAAACCCTAATTGGTAAAACTGTCAAGAGTTTTACCACGGCAATTCTGCCAGTGGTATAAACATGTCGCTTACCGATTAAACGCCCCCGCAAATCCGCTTTCGTCCATAAAACTAACGCACAGGTGTTATCGTAGTTTCTGCCGAAAGTTCCACCGAGCACGCGAGGTGGAACGAATCACAGAAACTTCGCCGTCCCTTCGATTCGTGCAGCCTTGGACCTTTCGCATCTAGTCACCAAGGCAACACGCTGCCGCGTCATGATGGGATCAAACGTGAGCGATACAAAGCTAAAGCCAACGGCTAAAAAGCCCGCAACCCGCAAACCGGCTCCGCACGCACCGGAGCTCTCCAAGGACGATGTCTACCTGTTTGGCATTGGAATGTGGGAGCGCAGCTGGGAAAAGATGGGTGCGCATCCCGACACGCAGCAGCGCACGCGTGGCTGGCGTTTTTGCATTTGGGCGCCCGACGTTAAGAGCGTCCACGTCATTGGCGAATTTAACGACTGGGATGAGGAAGCCAACCCGCTGGTGCCCGTGCATACGAGCGCTATCTGGGAAGGCTTTATTCCTGGTGCCGAGCAGGGCCAGCTCTATAAATACCTCATCGAGACCAACGAGGGCGAAAAGCTCTACAAGGCTGATCCGTATGCTTTTAAGGCCGAGTGCCCTCCGGGTACCGCCAGTGTGCTGTGGACCCTCGATGGCTACAAGTGGAACGACGCCGCGTGGCTCAAGCGCCGTGCCGGCCACAACCACATGTCGCAGCCGCTCAACATCTACGAGGTGCATATTGGCTCGTGGAAGCGCCACGGCGACGCGCCGCAGGGCGAGCCCGACGAGTACGGCAACTACCCCGGCCCCATGGATCCCTTCCCCGCCCAGCGCGGCGAGTTCTACACCTACGACGACCTGTCGGTCGAGCTCGTGGATTACGTGCGCGATATGGGCTACACGCATATCGAGGTCATGCCGCTCATGGAGCATCCTTTCGACGGCTCCTGGGGCTACCAGACGACCGGCTATTATGCCGCCACGTCACGCTACGGCAACCCGCAGCAGCTCATGCACTTTATCGATGCGTGCCACGAGGCGGGCATCGGCGTGATCATGGACTGGGTGCCCGGCGGTTTTTGCGCCGACTCCCACGGCCTTGCCACCTTTAACGGCCACATGCTGTTTGAGCACGAGATTCATCCCAACTGGGGTACGCACAAGTTTGACTTCGCCCGCGGCGAGGTCCGCTCCTTCCTGGTCTCCAACGTGCTGTATTGGCTCGAGAACTTCCACGTTGACGGCATTCGCATGGACGGCGTGTCCAGCATGCTGTACCTCAACTTTGGCATCGACGATCCCGGCCAAAAGAAATTCAACAAGTACGGAACCGAGGAGGACCTGGACGCCAGCGCATTTATCCGCCAGGTCAACTGCGCTGTTGAGGCTCACTACCCCGACGTGATGATGATGGCCGAGGAGTCCACCGCGTGGCCGCTCGTGACCTATCCGCCGCAGGACGGCGGCCTGGGCTTCCACTACAAGTGGGACATGGGCTGGATGAACGACACCCTGCACTACATGCAGACCGATTTTCCGTGGCGCCCCGGCAACCACGGCCTGCTCACGTTCTCCATCATGTACGCCTTTACCGAGAACTTTATTTGCCCGCTGAGCCACGACGAGGTCGTGCACGGCAAGTGCTCGCTCATCGGCCGCATGCCGGGCGACTGGTGGCGCCAGTTTGCCGGCCTGCGCACGCTGGCCTTCTACCAGATGACGCACCCCGGTGCCAAGCTCAACTTTATGGGCAACGAGATCGGCCAGTTTATTGAGTGGCGCTACTACGAGTCCATCCAGTGGTTCCTGACCGAGGAGTACGAGACCCACCGTCATCATCAGGCGTTCATTAAGGCGCTCAACCACCTGTACACCGCCGAGCCCGCCCTGTACGAGCGCGGCTATACTGACGACGGCTTTACCTGGATCGACGCGGATAACTCCAAGCAGTCCATCGTGAGCTTTGTGCGTCAGGGCGAGGACGTCGATGACGACCTGGTGATCTTGATCAACTTTGACCCGGCAAGCTACGAGAGCTTCCGTGTGGGCGTACCGCGTGAGGGTGACTGGGAGGAGGTCTTCGATTCCGACCGTCCTGAGTTTGGCGGCAGCGGCTATGCCGGCGAGGAGCCCTACACCTGCTCGAGCGAGCCCTATCCCTGGAACGGGCAGATGGACTCCATCGAGATGAAAGTGCCCGGCCTGGCAGGCGTGGTGCTTAAGCGCCGCGGTCCCAGCAGCTATAAGCCGCCCGTGGTCGAGGAGCCCAAGAAGGCGACGCGCAAGCGTGCGTCCTCGGTAAAGCCCAAGACCGCAGCTGCTAAGAAGGCTCCGGCCAAGGCAAAGGCTGACAAGCCCGCTGCCAAGGCTTCGGCCAAATCCACCACGGTCAAGAAGGCAGCCTCCAAAAAGGCTGCTCCCAAGGCTAAGGCAGCTGCCGTTAAGGCTCCTGCTAAGAAAGCGTAACAAAGGCGTTACCACTGTAATTACCCGCCCCGCGGGGGCGTAGGATACAAGTCATAACCGTTCCGGGAGAAACATCCCCGGGGGAAAGGAACGTATGAATAAAATCTTCGACAACAAGCAAGAGTTTACCGAACTCTATCGCGATGCCGTCATGAGCATCAGCGGCAAGAGCGTCGAGGCCGCCAGCGACCTCGACCGCTTTAACGCTCTGGCCAAGCTCGTGGCCGAGAAGGCCCGCACCGTTGCCACCAAGAGTGACGCCCGCGCCACGGCCGAGGGCAAAAAGCGCGTGTACTACTTCTCGATCGAGTTTTTGATCGGCCGCCTGCTCGACAACTACCTGCTTAACTTTGGCGTGCGCGACATGGTCGCCGAGGCGCTCGACGACATGGGCTTCGACCTGTCCGTCATCGAGAACCAGGAGCCCGATCCGGCTCTGGGCAACGGTGGCCTGGGCCGTCTTGCCGCATGCTTCCTGGATTCCATGGCAGCCGAGGGCATCGCCGGCTACGGCAATGGCATGCGCTACCGCTACGGTCTGTTTAAGCAGGAGATCGTTAACGGCAGCCAGGTCGAGGCCACCGACGAGTGGCTCACCCACGGCTATCCCTGGGAGGTCCGTCGTCAGGACAAGGCCGTGACCATTAAGTTTGGCGGCCGCGTCGAGGGCTTTGAGGAGAATGGCCGCACGTTCTACCGCACGGTGGACACGCAGGACATCCTGGCTGTCCCTTATGACATCCCCGTCGTGGGCTATGCCGGCGAGACCGTCAACAAACTGCGCGTCTGGGCCGCTGAGCCGGTCGAGGAGCACTTCGATCTGGAGGCCTTCAACCGCGGCGACTACGCCCTGGCCGATGCCGAGCGCGCCGAGGCGGAGGCCATCAGCGCCATCCTCTATCCCAATGACGCCGGCGAGCACGGCCGTCTGCTGCGCCTAAAGCAGGAGTACCTATTTGTCTCGGCCGGCATCTACAGTCTGCTCGACACCTTTGAGAAGGAGCACGGCGAGAACTGGGAGCTGCTGCCGCAGTTTGTGGCCATCCACACCAACGATACCCACCCCGCCATGTGCGGCCCCGAGCTCATGCGTATTCTCATCGACGAGAAGAAGCTCGAGTGGGACGACGCCTGGAACATCGTGACGCAGGTCGTGAGCTACACCAACCACACCATCCTGCCCGAGGCTCTGGAGAAGTGGCCCATCGGCACGTTCTCCAAGCTCCTCCCCCGCGTGTACCAGATCATCGACGAGATCAGCCGTCGTTGGCACGAGTCGTTCGACACCACGCAGGAGGGCTGGCAGGAGCGTCTGCGCCAGACCGCCATTCTGTGGGACGGCGAGATTCGCATGGCCAACCTGTCTGTGATCTGCAGCCATAGCGTCAACGGCGTAGCAAAGATCCACTCCGACATCATCAAGAACATCGTGCTCAAGGACTTCTATGCCCTGACGCCCGAGAAGTTCAACAACAAGACCAACGGCATCTCGCACCGTCGCTTCTTTGCCGAGGCCAACCCCACCTACGCCAAGCTCGTGACCGAGGCCATTGGCGACGGCTGGCTGAAGGACGCCTTTGAGCTGGAAAAGCTCAAGGAGTTTAAGGACGACACCGAGTTCCTGAAGGCCGTGGGCGCCTCCAAGCGCGCCAACAAGGAGCGTCTGGCTGCCTACGTTAAGGCCGAGACCGGTCTGGTCATTGACCCCAACACCGTCTTCGATGTCCAGGTAAAGCGCTTCCATGCCTACAAGCGCCAGCTCATGAACATCATGAAGGTGATGGACATCTACAACCGTCGCATCGCCGATCCCAACTTCCACGTGACGCCGACGACCTTCATATTTAGCGGCAAGGCTGCCTCGAGCTATACCTTCGCCAAGGAGACCATCCGCCTCATTAACTCCGTTGCCGACGTCATCAATAATGACCCGCGCGTCAACGAGGTCATGAAGGTTTGCTTTATCCCCAACTTCCGTGTGAGCAACGCCCAGCTCATCTACCCCGCCGCCGAGATCTCGGAGCAGATCTCAACGGCTGGCAAGGAGGCCTCGGGCACGTCCAACATGAAGCTCATGATGAACGGCGCCATTACTCTGGGCACCCTCGACGGCGCCAACATCGAGATCGCCGACCTGGCCGGCCGCGAGAACGAGGCCATCTTTGGCCTGACCGCTCCCGAGGTCGAGCAGCTCTGGGCATCGAACAGCTACTTTGCGTGGGATACCCTCAACGGCGACCGCGAGCGTCTGGGCCGCGTGATGGACGAGCTCAAGGACAACACCTTTGCGGGTCTTTCGGGCAACTTCGAGAGCATCTATAACGAGCTCATGAACAACAACGACCCCGACCTGGTCATGGCCGATTTCCGCAGCTACGTTGACGCCTGGGAGAAGCTCACGAACAGCTACGGCGACCAGGAGACTTGGAACCGTAAGGCGCTGCTCAACACCGCCTCCTCCGGCTGGTTCTCGAGCGACCGCACCATTCGCGAGTACCGCGACGAGATCTGGCACGCTTAAAGGCCGCGAGCTCCCTTTGCCGCACGGCATTATTCGGTGGGCGCGACCAGGCGCCGTGCCCACCGCTAATGGGTTAGAAACATCGATGACAGAAGGAGAAATCGATGAGTAAGAAAGAATGCATCGCGATGCTCCTCGCAGGAGGACAGGGCAGCCGATTGGGGGCACTCACCCAAAAGATCGCTAAGCCGGCGGTTAGCTTTGGTGGCAAGTTCCGCATTATCGACTTTTCGCTCTCCAACTGCTCCAACTCGGGCATCGACACGGTGGGCGTTCTGACGCAGTATCGCCCCTACCTGCTGCATGCCTATGTGGGATCCGGCGAGGCTTGGGATCTGGACAGCCGCGACGGCGGCGTGTCAATCCTGCCGCCGTACGAGACGCAGACCGGCGGCGCCTGGTATGCGGGCACGGCGGACGCCATTACGCAGAACCTGGACTACATCAAGGCCAACGACCCCAAGTACGTCCTGATTCTTTCGGGCGATCACCTGTATCGCATGGACTACCGCAAGATGCTCAAGACGCACATTGAGAACAACGCCGACCTCACGGTGAGCGTTATGCCCGTGCCGTGGGAGGAGGCCAGCCGCTTTGGCATCCTGACCACCGACCCCGAGGACGGCCGCATCACCAAGTTCACCGAGAAGCCCGATAAGCCCGATTCGAACCTCGCGTCCATGGGCATCTACATCTTCTCGGCCGACGTGCTGATCGAGGCGCTCGAGGAGGACGCTCTGGACCAGCGCTCGAGCCACGACTTTGGCAAGGACATCATCCCCAAGCTGCTCGGCGAGGGCAAGCGCCTGTACAGCTACGAGTTCCACGGCTTTTGGAAGGATGTCGGCACCATCGCCAGCTTCCACGAGACCTCGATGGACCTGCTGGGCAACAACCCCGAATTCGATCTGTTCGACAAGCACTTCCCCATCATGTCCAACATCACCACGCGTCCGCCGCACTACATTGGCCCGGATGGTCGCCTGGACGACTGCCTGGTCTCCAACGGCTGCAAGATCTACGGCACCGCTCGCCACTCGATCCTTTCGACCGATGTCATCATCGAGGAGCGCGCCGTGGTCGAGGACTCCGTGCTGCTGCCGGGTGCGCACGTTAAGAGCGGCGCGCACATCTGCCGCGCTATTTTGGGCGAGAACTCCACGGTCGAAGAGGGCGTGAAGCTCGGCTCTGTCGATACCACCAAGGATACGGCCGTCGTTGGAAATGACGTCGTTATCGGGAAGGGGGAATGATCCGATGATCAATCGCAAGGCCATCGGTTATATCACCGCTAACTACTCTTCGACCTACGGCAGTGTGCTGCTCAAGGACCGCCCCATCGCGTCCGTTCCGTTTTTGGGCCGCTACCGCCTGATCGACTTCCCGCTGTCCAACATGATGAATGCCGGCATTAAGACCGTCGGCGTCGTCATGCCGGGCAACTACCGCTCGCTGATCGACCACGTGGGCTCGGGCAAGGACTGGGGCCTGGACCGCAAGAAGGGCGGCCTGTTCATGGTGCCCGGCAACGCGTATGGCACCACCAAGGGCGGCATGCGCTTCCTGCTGCGCGACATCATTTCCAACAAGACGCTGTTCCAGCGCTCGGACAAGCCCTATGTTGTGATGATGGGCACCAACATCATCTTTAACATGGACCTCAACACCATCATCGAGGCGCACGAGAACTCCGGTGCCCAGATGACTGTGGTGTACTGCAAGGCCACGCGCAACGTCGATGACGAGACCAAGCTGCAGATCAACGAGAACGGCCGCCTGACGGGCGTGAGCGCCGGCGTCGTGTACGGCGACAACGCCTCTATGGACTGCTGCATCGTCAACCGCGAGACGCTGCTCGAGATCATCGACCACTACCAGGCCGCCGACTATCTGGACCTGCTCGAGGCGCTCCAGGGCGACTTTGGCAACATCGACGTGTGCAGCTACGAGTACAAGGGCGAGGTCGTGGGCGTGTTTAGCGAGAAGTCGCTGTATCGCCGCAGCATGGACCTGCTCGACCAGACCGTGGCCGACCATCTCTTTGACCCCGAGCGTCCGATCCTGACCAAGGCTCACGACGTGCCGCCTTCGCGCTATGCGACCGGCAGTCACGCATGCAACTCGATCATCTCGGCCGGCTGCATCATCAAGGGCACCGTGCGCAACTCGATCCTGTCTCGCGGCGTCGTGGTTGAGGAAGGCGCCTCGGTGACGAACTCGATCATCAACCAGAGCTGCGTCATCAAGAGCGGCGCCCGCGTTGAGAATGCCATCCTGGACAAGAACAACGTGGTTCCCACCAACACCGAGCTTCGCGGCACGCCCGAGAACATCCTGGTGCTGGGAAAGGCCCCGTTAACTTCTGATATCACCAACGCGAGCTAGCTTTGGCACCGCAACATCGCTCGTAACACGTAGAATAGCCGCCCGGTTTGCGCCAGGCGGCTATTCTCGAATTGCAACAGGGAGACAATATGGCTGATTCCAGCAAAAAGATGCAGATCGTGTTTGCCTCGGCCGAGTGCGCACCGTTTGTAAAGACCGGTGGCCTGGGCGACGTGGCGGGCTCGCTGCCTGCGGCGCTTGTGCGCGCCGGCGCCGAAGTCATCGTGATGGTGCCCAAGTACGCCACCATCAAGGACGAGTACAAGGCGCAGATGGAGCACTTCTCCGACTTTTACGTGAGCCTGGGCTGGCGCAATGAGTACTGCGGACTTGAGAAGCTCGAGCACGATGGCGTCACCTATATGTTCATCGACAATGAGCGCTACTTTGCGCGCGACTATCCGTACGGCTTCTTTGACGACGGCGAGCGTTTTGCGTTCTTCTCTAAGGCCATCACCGAGAGCCTACAGCACCTGCCGGCCGGCTTTGAGTGCGACATCTTGCACTGCAACGACTGGCAGACGGCGCTGGCGCCCGTGTTCCTGCGCGAGTTCTACCAGGGCCTGCCACTGTACGACCGCGTCAAGACCGTGTTCTCGATCCACAATGTGGCATTCCAGGGCCAGTTTAGCGACACCGTGATGGAGGACATCCTGGGTGTGGCGCATATTCCGGCAGCTGCCTCGCAGCTGCGTTGCGACGCCTGCAGCATCAACTACATGCTGGGCGCCCTGCGCTATGCCGACGCCATCACCACGGTGAGCCCTACCTATGCCAACGAGATCCAGACGCCCGAATTCGGCGAGGGCCTGGACGGCGTTCTGCGCGAGCGTTCCTACGCGCTGCAGGGCATCCTCAACGGCATTGATGTGGCGGGCTTTGACCCGGCGACCGACAAGCGCATTGCCGCCAATTACACCGTGGAGGACCGTTCCGGCAAGGCCGTGTGCAAGGCCAAGCTGCAGGAGGAACTGGGGCTCGAGGTTCGCGACGACCGCCCGCTCATGGTGATGGTCACGCGCCTGACGCGCCAAAAGGGCATGGACCTGGTCATGTACGCGCTCGACCGCATCCTGGCCGGCGGCGTGCAGGTGGCGGTACTGGGCACCGGCGACCGCGACTACGAGGACGGCCTGCGCTACTTCCAAGACAAGTACCCCGGCACCATGGCCGCACGCATCGAGTTCGATCCGGCGCTGTCGCAGCGCATGTATGCCGCCGCCGATATGTTCCTGATGCCTTCGAAGTTTGAGCCCTGCGGCCTGTCGCAGATCATTGCCATGCGTTACGGCACGCTGCCCATCGTGCGCGAGACCGGTGGTCTGAAGGACACTGTAATCCCGTATAACGAGTTTACCGGCGAGGGCACGGGCTTCTCGTTTAGTAACTTTAACGGCGACGAGATGGGCGACGCGGTGTTCCGCGCGGCACGCCTGTTCTGGGATAACCGCGATGCATGGAACCAGCTGGTCACGCAGGCCATGAGCCAGGACTTTAGCTGGACGCGCTCGGCCGATAAGTATCTGGACCTGTACTTCTTTATGCATCCGGAGATTGAGAGGCCGGTGGCGGTTGTCGACGAGTCTGAGGCTGTTGCTGAGCCGGTGGCCGCTGAGGAGCCCAAGGTCGAGGAGAAGCCGGTTGAGGCTGAGCCCGAGGTGAAGGTCGAGGCTACTCCCGAGCCCGAGCCCGAGCCCGAGCCCAAGGTGAAGCCTGCTGCGAAGCCTGCGGCAAAGAAGACCACGACTCGTAAGACGACGGCCAAGAAGGCCACAGCGACCAAGGCGGCGGCAACCAAGAACACCGCTACCAAGGCGACGACCACGCGCAAGCGCACCACCGCAGCTGCCAAGAAGGCCGCCGAGGCCGAGGCCGCTCCCGAGGTAAAGGCTGAAGCCGCCGTCGAGGCCAAGCCCGCCGTCAAGGCACCGGCCAAGACCACTGCCAAGAAGACGACCGCGACCGCCAAGAAGGCGGCGGCCGCAAAGTCGACGACGACCAAGGCTGCCGCTACGAAGGCCGCCGCGAAGACGACCACGAAAGCAGCCACGACCAAGGCAGCCGCAAAGCCGGTCGCCAAAGTCGAGGAGACGCCCGCCGAGTCCAAGGCCGAAGTAACCGTCGAGGCCAAGCCGGCCGCCAAGACCACCACGCGCAAGCGCACTACAACGACGGCCAAGAAGACCACGACCAAGGCTGCTGCTCCTAAGGCAGAGGCTAAGGTCGAGGACAAGCCCGCAGTAAAGGCCAAGCCTGCGCCGAAGACCGCTGAGGTCAAGACCGCTCCGAAGGCTACGGCAAAGACCGAGCCCGCCAAGGCGGCCCCGGTCTCCCCCGCCGCTAAGACTGAGGAAAAGGCTCCGACCAAGAAGACCTCCGTCCGTAAGGCAACGGCCACCCGCAAGCGCCACTAATTCGGACGATTCAAACTTAATCCTCAACGCAAAAGAGGGCGCCCCAACCAGGCGCCCTCTTCTTGGTTGAACTTCTCTAGTAAAAAGAAGCCCGGTTTACTACAACAAAATGGCTCCGGCTGACCACGGCGAGTAATCTACGAAATTGGCAACGCCTCTACCTGCGGTTTTAATATCATCAAAATGACCGTGGTTGAGATCATCCAATTCATCGTAGTAAACCGAAGTACTTTTGGTTGGCTACAAATAGTATCGGTATAGACGTTTTTAAATATCGCGATAATTTGGGTGGTAAAACGATTTTCTAGGACAACCGTTCGCCGATGGTAAACGGATGTTGTTTATACAGCCTGTGTACAACAGATATACTTACATCCTGTGCGTAAAGCCCATGGCCAGCTGGCCATGATTCTATTGAACTGGACCGTACTATGAGATTGATACACAACAGCCGTCTGCCGCAGTTTCGCACTCCGTTTGGCGCTGTGACCACAGGAACTACCCTTTCGCTCTCCGTGATTCTAGAGGATGCCGATCCCGCGCAGGCAACGCTTACGCTGCGCACCTGGGTCGATGAGATCGGTGAGTCTCTGTATCCCATGACGCACGAAGGTGACGGCATATTTAGCGTAGAGCTTGAGTGCACCGAGCCCTGTCTTATCTGGTACAGCTTTATCTGCAATATCGAAGGCCAGCCCGAGGTCCGCTTGGGCGCACCGCAGGGACGCACCGGCGGCGAGGGTGTAACCTACGACTACGCCGAGGTGCCGTCATTCCAGGTCACCGTCTACAAGCACCGCGAAGTTCGACCCGAGTGGTACGAGCGCGGAATGGTCTACCAGATCTTCCCCGATCGCTATGCCCGCGACGAGCACTGGCGCGAGCGCACGCTGGCCGAGGTCGAAAAACCGCGCAACGGAATCCAGCGCCGGATGGTCGAGGACTGGAACGAGCCGCCCGTTTACGAGCGCGCCGAGGACGGCTCCATCAAGACCTGGGACTTCTACGGCGGATCGCTCAAGGGTATCCAGGAAGACCTGCCTCGCATCGCCGAGCTGGGCTTTACAGCCATCTACCTCAACCCCATTTTTGAAGCCGCGAGCAACCACCGCTACGACACAGCCGATTACACCAAGATCGATCCGATTCTGGGCACTGAGCAGGACTTTACTGAGCTGTGCGAGGCGGCTGAGAAGCTGGGCATTTCCATCATTCTGGACGGTGCGTTCAACCACACGGGCGACGATTCGATCTACTTCAACCGCTACGGCAACTACCCCGGCGTGGGCGCGTGGCAGAGCGAGGATTCGCCGTGGCGCGATGCGTTTTATTTCCACGAGGACGGCTCATACGACTGCTGGTGGGGCGTGGGCAATATGCCCGCCATTAATGAGAGCTCCGAACTGGTACGCGAGCGGCTCCTGGGCAAGGACGGCGTCATTCGAAAATGGCTGCGCGCCGGCGCTCACGGCTGGCGCCTGGATGTGGCCGACGAGCTTTCCGACGATTTCCTAGCCGAGATCAAAAAGGCCGTGCTCGCCGAGAAGCCCGATGCACTGCTGCTCGGCGAGGTCTGGGAAGACGCCTCCAACAAGATCAGCTACGGCCATCTGCGTCGCTATCTGCAAGGCTCCGAGCTCGACTCGGCCATGGATTACCCCTTCCGCGACATGGTCATCGGCTTTTTGATGGGCTACAAGAACGCCTACCAGGCAGCCGAGGATATCGAGACCCTACGCGAGAACTATCCGCGTGAGGCACTGTCTTGCGCGCTCAATCTGCTTTCGAGCCACGATCGTCCGCGCATTATCTCGGTGCTCGGCGGCGGCCCTGACGAGTCGCAGCTGCCCGAGAGCGAACGCAGCAAGTGGCGCCTGGACGAGAACTCGATGGGCCTGGCCAAGAGCCGATTTTGGCTCGCGACGCTTATGCAGATGACATTCCCGGGCGTTCCCTCAATCTATTACGGTGACGAGTACGGCCTTGAGGGCCTGACCGATCCGGGTAATCGCCGCACCATGCCGACCAAGGAAGACCTGCACGACTTCGATACGTTTGCAATCGTCAAGAACGCATCTGCTGTGCGCCGCGCGCTGCCGTTTATGGTTGACGGCGAGATCAAGGCCTTTGCGCTCAATGACGAGGTGCTGGCCTACAGCCGTACCGGTAAAGACGGCGAGTCCGCGACCGTCATCATCAACCGCAGCCTGCGCAATTCGCATCGCGTGACCATTCCGGCGCTCGGCGAATGTGCGAGCGATGTGATTAGCGGTCACGAGTGCGAGATTCACAACGGCACGGTCACGCTCGACCTGTACCCGCTGGGCTCGTCGATCATCTATCACCACGCCGAGCAGCGCCTGCAGGAGCCGCTCGATCACGGTGCGGGTGTTGTGTGCCATATCACATCGGTGCCGACCGACGACGGCAAGCCCGGTACGATCGGTGCGCCCACGCGTCGCTTTATCGACCATCTGGCCGCCATGGGCATGCGCTACTGGCAGGTTCTCCCCGTCAACCCCACGGACTTCTTCCGCTCCCCTTACGCCGGTCCTTCGGCCTTTGCAGGCAATATCGACCTGCTACCCGAGAGCCACGAGGAGCTGGCCGCCGACTTTGAGACTTGGAAGGCCCGCGGAGGCGAGGATGCCGATCCGCTGTACACCGCGTTTAAACATCGCAATGCCGATTGGCTCGAGAAGTACTGCGTCTACATGGCCGTTAAGAAGTACTTTGAAGGCGATTCGCGCCATGATTGGCCGGCAGATGTCGCGCGCTACAACGAGCATCTGATCGACGACAATCGCTTCCACAACGAGGCCGAGCTTCAGGCGTACATGCAGTACCGCTTTGACCTCGCTTGGTGCGAGCTCATGAACTATGCGCACAAGAAGGGCATCGAGGTTATCGGCGATATTCCTATGTACGTGTCCGACGATTCGGCAGACGCGTGGAGCGAACCCGAGAACTTCTGGCTGTCCGATACCGGCAAGGCGATTGAGATTTCCGGCGCGCCGCCCGACAACTTTGCACCCGAGGGCCAGGTGTGGGGCAACCCGACGTTCCGCTGGGACCACATGAAGCAGAACGGCTATAGCTGGTGGATGGATCGCTTGCGCCGCGCGTTTTCGCTCTACGATCGCGTGCGCTTGGATCACTTCTTGGGATTCCACAGCTACTTTAGTATCCCCGCGGGCAAGGCTTGCGCCGACGGTCGATGGCTGGCGGGCCCGGGCAAGGACCTGTTCCAGACCGCCTACGACGAGCTGGGTCCGCTCAACTTTATCGCTGAGGACTTGGTCTATCTGACGCCCGGTGTTCGCGCCATGGCTTCGACCTGCGGTTTCCCCGGCATGGACGTGCTGGAGTTTAGCGATTACGACGTCCGTTGCGGCGTGCACCCCACGCCCGGCAAGATTCTGTACACGTCGACGCACGACACCTCGACGCTCGCCGGTTGGTGCACGCGTTCCTTTGCCGGCGGCGACGAGCCGAGCGGTGTTGAGTTTGCGGCCAAGCTGATGAGCGACGCGCTGGCAAGCGACGCTCCCCTGGTGATGATGCCGCTGCAGGATGTCCTGGGGCTTGGCGACGACGCGCGTATGAACGTTCCGGGCGTGGCCACGGGCAACTGGACCTGGCAGGCTGACGAGGCGGACATTGCAGCCGCTGAGAATAAAACAGCACAGCTCCTGCGCAACAACCATAGATTCTGGGGCGAAGCGTGATAAAACCCCCGATATAGGGTACAGTTACAGACGTTTGAATTTATGCGGGCAGAGCGATCTGCCCGCTTTGTGCTGAAAAGGAAGTATTATGGCGCGCTACGATTACAAGTGCTCGAGCTGCGGCAACGTGTTTGAGGTTGAGCATCCCATGTCCGAGACTCCCGAGGTCGTTTGCCCGAGCTGCGGCGCCCCGGCGGCCAAGACGTTCTCGGCCAGCGGCATCAAGTTTGAGGGTAGCGGTTTCTACAACACCGACCAGCGAAGCGGCGGCTCCAGCACCAGCGCCACAAGCGGCTGCTGCGCCAACTGCCCACACAACCACTAGCGACAAGCGGTCCCGCTGCCCAGGTTTCCTTATGAGTTGCGGTGAAATAAGGACTGTTTGGCGGTTTAAAGCCGCTATTCAATCCCTATTTCACCGCAACTTTTCTATAGATCGGATTTCGGGCTGATGCAAAGTTTGTAACATTTCAAAACTCTGCCGGATTACGGGGCTGAATTGACAACCTCTATCCATTCCAGTAATTTGCAAATTTCAGCAAGCCATCTACCTGCGGTTTTATTAAAACCATTTTTGCTGTGGCCGGGCATCACCAATTAAGCCCCGTAATCTGCACTACTTTTGATAACAGCAAGTATGAGACGTGACTATTTTTACCACTCGTTACCGCTATTGCGATCTCCGCTCGCACGATTTCCTGAGTTGGGGTGAAATTAGGACCGTTGGGCGTGTAGAATCCGCTATTCAATCCCTATTTCACCGCAACTTAGTAGAGTTACTTGCGGACCAGGCGGGCGCAGAAGTGGCCGTCGTAGGAGTCCGCGTTTACCGGCACGCTTTGGAAGAGGCCTCGATCGTTTTGGCGTACGGATACGAGCTTCTTGGCCTGATCGAACTCGGGGAGCTGCAGAATCTGTGCCTCGGAAAGCGGCTCCAGGCTAAAGCCGGCGCCCTCCGGAGAAGCGAGGAACGCATCCACGACCTGCATGTTCTCCTCGTCGAAGACCGAGCACGTCGCATAGATAAGCTCGCCGCCGGCAGCCACGCGCGCAGCAGCCTCTTTGAGCATCGTCAGCTGCAGTTTGGGCAGCTCAACCGTCACATCCTTTTCGGTCAGTCTCCACGGGATCTCAGGATGACGGCGCATGGTTCCGGTGCCAGAGCACGGCGCATCGATAAAGACCGTGTCGAACTTAACCGGCTCGCCAAGCATGGCATCAAACGATGTGAGCACCTCATCAAGCTCGCAGGCATCACCCGAAACCGTACGAACGCCCTGAATACCCGCCTTGTGAAGGCGCGCGAGATTCAGGTCACACTTGCGGTCGTGCAAATCGAGAGCAGTGTGCTGGCGGTCGTAGCCGGCACGCTTGGCCTGGCACATCATCACATAGGTCTTGGTGCCACGACCGGCACCAATCTCAAGGCAGCTTCCGGGGCGCGTGGCTGCCGTGGCGATGAGCTGGGCGTTGAGATCAGATGCCACCGCGGCAGCACGCTCAAACACACCCGAAGCAACGGTAACCTGGGCATCAACCGGGGCATGGCAGCCCGGGAACACAGGTGCCACAAGCTGGGAGATAAACGGATCGAGCTTGGTCGCAAAGGCGTTCTCATGCAGGGCCAGCGGCGCGGGGGCCAGATTGCCGGCAAAGTTAAGCGCACCCTCAGGCGTGTCGAACGATGCCATAATGCGAGCGCACAGCCAACGCGGTAGACCCATCAGGCGCGACAGACGAACCAAGCGTCGCTCAGACTCATCCACATCGGACGCAGTAGCAAAGTCCTCAACGTTGTCCGCGACCTTATGCAGCACGGCATTGGCCAAACCGGCGGCAGACTTAGCTCCGCTGCGAACTAGCTCAACGCCCTGACTCACCGCAACGCGCCCAGGGGTATGTAGGTAAAGCATCTCGAAGGCCGAGATACGAAGCGCCATGCGAACACGCGGCGCAACCTTTTTAGGCTTATCAAGAAACTGATCGAGCAGCTCGTCCAAAATACCCTGTGTGGCGGCCACGCCAAGCGCCAAGCGAGCTGCAAAAGCGGAATCGCGCTGGTCAATAGCCTTGGCCGATACGCGAGAGGACAGCACGTCACGCGCATACATACCGCGGCGATCAGCCTCCATCAACACATCGAGCGCAAGCTTGCGCGCGGGAGACAGCTTGCTCATGACAAAACACCCCACGAAAGATCGGCACCCTGCAGTCCAGCAGACCAAGCAGAAGCGGCCATAGCACGCTTGCCATCGGGCTTAACCTTGAGCAGCTCAACCGTGCCATCGGAAAGACCCAGGTAAACATGCTTGGCCTTAACGAGAACCTGACCCTCGCCAAGCGACACATCAGTCGGCGCAGCATCGAGCACGCGCACGGTCTTGCCGGCAATCACGCAACGAGCAGGCGCGGCATCGGACGAAGCGAGCACATGACGCACGCAATCGAGCGCAGCCATCTGCGGATCCAGACGCATCTCCTGCTTGGAAATCTTGGCGGCATGAGTGACGAGCAACTCATCCTGCTCAGTCCAAACAGCCGAGCCATCGGCAAGCGAGGGAAGCGTATCGGCAAGCAGTTTGCCGCCAAGCTCACCAAGCTCCATCGTGAGCGCCTCGGCATGCTTACCGGCAACCGACGTAGACGCCTGCGCGCAATAAGCGCCAGTATCCACGCCATGCCCAATGCGCATAATGGAAACGCCAGCAATCTCATCACCAGCGAGAATCGCACGCTGAATAGGAGCAGCCCCGCGCCAACGAGGCAGCAAGGACGCATGAACATTCACAATGCCGAGCGGCGCCATATGCAGCACTTCATCGGGCAAAATGCAACCATAAGCAGCCACACAGAAAATATCGGCTTGCGCAGCTTGGAGCGCCTCAACAACCTCGGCCGTCATACGATTAGCCTCAATAACCGGCAGACCAAGCTCAAGCGCCTTAGCCTTAACAGGAGACGGCTCCAGCTTCTTACCACGTCCGCGAACAGCATCAGGACGAGTAACAACAAGCGCAATCTCATTCCCTGCCTCAACGAGCGAAGTCAAAGAAGGCACAGCAAAATCAGGCGTACCCATAAACACAATACGCATAAAGAACGTCTCCCCTCAACCAAAGCCGAGACGGCTACAAATAACAGCGGAAAGCCAAGTACCCAGCCCATCCGCAATAACAATTCAACAAGAACAAATATACCCAAAACCAAAGAAAGAGCCGCAATAAAAGCAGCTCTCTCAACAAAGGCATTATCAGCGAAGACACCCATCCCTGGCCCAACGGCATCCGGGCGAACCGAGCCAGAACAACGCAGTCCCCGGTGCTGAGCGCCCACATATCGTCCCGCGCGCAGTTTCGCAGCGAAGCGAGTATGTTTGAGCACGGGATGATATGTGGGCGTTCAGCACCGGGGACGGTGGGACCTACTCCGTCTCGCCCGGTCGAGCGCCGCGGGCCAGGGCGTCCTGGTACTCCTTGACTGCCTTGAGCCTCTGCATCGGCTTCAATCGCTCGAACATGGTGTTGCCGTGCAGGTGATCGATCTCGTGCTGCAGGCACACGCAGAACAAATCGCCCGTGGCCTCATAGCGAATCAGGTTGGCGTCCAAGTCGTACGCCTCGACCACGACATGGTCGGGACGCTCGATCTCGCAGCTAATGCCGGGGATGGACAGGCAGCCCTCGCTAAACGGCACCAGATGGTCGCTCTGCTCAACAATGACGGGGTTGATGAGCACGTAGGGGTCGTAGTCGTTCTTGTCGCTGTAGTCGCAGTCGATGGTGACGAGCTGGATGAGCTCGCCGATCTGCGGGGCAGCCAGGCCGCAGCCGCCGTTGTCGAACATCATCTTCTTCATCTTCTCGGCAAGCGCCTCGATTGCCGGGGTGATCTCCTCGATGACGGCGCACTCCTGGCGCAGACGAGGGTCGGGCGACAGTACGATTCCGTTGGCTTCCATGGCCATCCTTTCGGGTTGTTACATCAAATCATAGGCGTCGACGTCAACGCTAACGCTCACGCCGCGCACAGAGCCCACCTCTTTGAGGCAGGCGTCGATATCATCAGAGACATGGTACCCCACGGGCGACTTCACAAGCAGATGGAAGCGGTAACGGTCCTTGGCTCTCTCGATTACACACGAAGCCGGGCCAAGCACCTGCGGCACGGCACTCCCCGCCCGTAAAAAGTCGGGCGCGGCGGCATGCCAACGGCGCTTAAGAAGCTTTGCAATGCGCCCGATGTAGTCCTGAGCGTCATCAGCGTTCGCCGACCACACCAAAATGTTGACCAGGCGCACAAAGGGCGGGTACAGCGCGTCGCGGCGCTGGTCCAGGTCGTAATCGGTAAAGATCGACCGGTCATGCTCGGCAACGGCGCGAATGACCGGGTCCTCGGGAACGTAGGTCTGGATGATCACCTCGCCGGGGCGATCGCCGCGACCGGCACGGCCCGCCACCTGCTCCAGCAGATCGTAGGCGCGCTCCCCTGCACGGAAATCAGGCAGCTTTAACGCAAAGTCGGCATTGACCACGCCCACGAGCGTGACCTCGGGAAAGTCGAGGCCCTTTGCGATCATTTGGGTGCCCAGCAGCACCGCGCAATCGGCGGCATCGAACTGCTCGAGCAGCTTTTTGTGCGCGTCCTTCCCGCGCGTGGAATCGGCGTCCATGCGAATGATGGCGACGTCCTCGGGCAACATCTGGTGCAGTGCGTCCTCGATCTGCTGCGTGCCCAGGCCCATTTTTGCCAGGTAGCGGCTGCCGCATTTGGGGCAGCGGCTCGTGGGCGCGGGATACGGCTGCACGCGCCAGGACGAACCGCAGGTGTGGCACTGCAGCGTGTGTGTGCGCTCGTGATACGTAAGCGCGGTGGAGCAGTGGTTGCAGGTGGGCACGCAGCCGCATTCGCGGCACATCAGAAACGGCGCAAAGCCACGGCGGTTATGCAGCAGCACGGCCTTCTCGCGGCGCTCGACCACACACTCCAGGCCCTCCATCAGCGGTTTTGAGAACATGGAACGACTGCCGTGCGAGAACTCACGGCGCAGGTCGGCGATCCGAACCGTCGGCAGGACTGCGTGTCCAGGGCGCTCGGGCATCTCGACGCGCGTCCAAGTGGCACCGTTATACGTGCCACGGCGGCAGCGATGGAGGGCCTCAGCAGAAGGCGTGGCGGAGCCCAACACGAGCGGGCAGCGGTAGCGCCGCGCCATCTCGGCCGCCACCTCGCGCGCGTGGTAACGCGGGCTGGAGCCTTGCTTATAGCTGGTCTCGTGCTCCTCGTCGATGATGATGAGGCCCAGGTCGTCAAGCGGGCAAAAGAGCGCCGAGCGGGCGCCCACGACCACGCGCGCGGCACCGCTGGCAACCATGTCCCACTGGTCCAGGCGCTCACCGGCCGAAAGACGCGAATGGAAGACCGCGACCGTCTCGCCAAAGCGCGAACGGAAGCGGCCGACGGTCTGGGCCGTCAGCGAGATCTCGGGCACCAGCACGCAGGCCGAACGGCCGGCCGCCAGCACGCGCTCGATGGCGGAGAGGTAGACCTCGGTTTTGCCGGAGCCGGTGACGCCGTCGACAAGGATCACGTCTCCGTGGGCGTCCAGACGGGCGCGCTCAATCTGCGCGAGTGCCTGCTGTTGGCCGTTGGTAAGGGAGACCGGCGCCTTACCGCTTGCCGAGGACAGCGTGGTCTGCTCGCTGCAGCCACGCCAAGCGCGGCGCTCCTCTACTACCACGACGCCGCGCTTTTCGAGCGCCTTGATAGTCGCCGACATGCTGCTGTAGAGCAAGTTGAGGTCGCGCGTCGTGACCGGGCCGCACTGAAGCGCCTCGATAAGCTGACGCTGGCGGACCGCGGTCTTGGGAGGGGTATAGTCGAAGCCCTCGGGCGTAAGCATGACCCAGCGGTTTTGGATAGGCTTAACGGCGGGGCGCTCAACCGTCCACACGCCGTCGTCGCCCTTGACCACACGCGGGCTGCCGCCCGGGGGCAAGAACAGGCGCAGGCACTCGGAAAGCGTCGCGACATACTCGCGGCTCATCCAGCGTGCGATACGGGCAGCCTCGGCGGTAAAGAGCGGTTTGCTGAGGATGGCTTCGACGGGCTTAATGCGCGAAGGGTCGATGGCGTTGTTGCCCTGTAGGTCGCCCAGCTCAGGCGCAATGTCGACGATATAGCCCGCGGCCGCACGGTTGCCAAAATGAACTAGGACAGTGGAACCGATCTGCGCCTCGTTAGCAAGGGACCGGGGGATGCCGTAGGCGAATGGCTCGGACAGCGCACGCGTCGGGATGTCGAGGACAACGCTCGCGTAGGCGGCAATGGGCTCGCGCGCAGGCTTGGCCTGAGCCGAGGCAGCGGCAGGCACGGAATTCACCAGAGCCTCCTCCGGTTCCGGCGAACCAAACAGCGAGAGTTGCTCGGCCATAGCCCCAGCACCTCCTATCCCATACGTCTACAGAAACAAGAGCCCCGCTCTGAGTGAACGGGGCTCGGATACATACGTTTGCGCAGCGATTACAGCGCCATCATGCGGGCGCGATCGATGCGCGCTAGGCAGTCGTCGCGGCCGACGAGCGCCATGGTCTCGCCCAGCGGAGGGCTCACCATGTTGCCGCAGACGGCGACGCGCACGGCCTGGAACACCACGCGCTTCTTAAGGTCCATCTGCTCGGGCAGCGGCTCAAACGCGGCGTCGATGTTGGCAGCCGTCCACTCGTCCACACCCTCGAGCGCGGCCTTGGCGGCATCCAGAATGGCACCCATGCCCTCCTTGGCCAGGCCCTTGTTGACGGACTTCTCGTCATACTCGAGCGTCTCGGCCGTAGCGAAGATGGGAGCGGCAACGGTCACGGCATCGGCCGGCATCTTGGTGCGCGGCTTGACGATGGCGGCAAGCGCATCGATCCAATCCTCGCCGTACTCGACATTACCCTCAATGAGACCCGCCTCGTGCAGCTCGGGGACCATAATCTCATCGGCAAACTGGGCATCGGACATACCATTGATGTACTCGGCGTTAACCCAGTCGAGCTTCTTGGGGTCGAAGGTCGCCGGGTTCTTGGAGATGCGGTCGAGCGAGAACTTGCTGGCCAGGACATCGCGCGGGATGATCGTGGTCTCGCCGTCAAGCGACCAGCCGAGCAGCGCCAGGTAGTTGACGAAGGCGTCGGACAGGTAACCGGCGTCGCGGTACTCCTCCACCGAGGTGGCGCCGTGGCGCTTGGAGAGCTTCTTGCCGTCGGCACCCAAGATCATGGAGATGTGGGCGAACGTAGGCACGGGCGCGCCGAGGGCCTCGTAAACCATGACCTGACGCGGGGTGTTGGACAGGTGGTCGTCGCCGCGGATGACATGGGTAATCTTCATCATGGCGTCGTCGACGACGGTCGCGAAGTTGTACGTGGGCGTGCCATCGGAGCGGAAGATGACAAAGTCGTCGAGCTCCTTGGCGTCGAAGGTCACCTCGCCGTGGACGGCGTCGTGGATGACAACGTCGCCGCGGTCCTCGGGCACCTTGATGCGCAGAACGTAGGACTCGCCGGCCTCGATGCGGCGGCGGGCCTCCTCGGGATCAAGGTCGCGGCAACGGCGCTGATAGCCCTGGAAGGGGTCCTTGCGCTCCTGCGCGGCCTTGCGATCGGCGTCGAGCTGCTCCTTGGTGCAGAAGCAGGGATATGCCTTGCCCTCGTCCCAAAGCTTCTGGGCGGCCTGTTTGTACAGGTCCAGGCGCTCGGTCTGGGCGTAGGGACCAAAGTCGCCGCCCACCTCGGGACCCTCGTCCCAGTCAAGGCCCAGCCAACGCATGGCGCGCAGGATGATCTGCGTGTTCTCGTCGGTGGAGCGGGTGGGGTCGGTGTCGTCGATGCGCAGGATGAACGTGCCGCCGTTTGCGCGGGCGAAAGCCCAGTTATAGATAGCGGTGCGGGCGCCGCCGATGTGCAGCTTGCCCGTCGGTGAGGGTGCAAAGCGGACGCGAACGTCTGATGCCATGGAAATCTCCTCGATTGCAGGATGGATGTCTAACCGCACCAGTATAAAGCATCAAAGCAACCTCCGCACAAAGGGCACCTACCTACTCATTGGGTACTCATTGGGGACAGACTTAAATGACCAGTCATTGGGCAACCTGTCGGCACTTAGGAAGGCTGGTCATTTAAGTCTGTCCCCAATGAGTAGGTACGGAAAGGGTGTGAATGTTTGATTTACGCGCTATGATGTGCCCTTGCATAGAGAGCCCGGCGGAATGGTAACGGTCGCCAGGACACGTTTTTGAAAGGACAATCATGTCAGAAGAACTTCGTTCCATCCCGCCCCAACACGGGTCCTTTGTTTTTACGTCGGAGTCGGTGACCGAAGGTCATCCCGATAAGATCGCTGACCAGATCAGCGACGCCGTCCTCGACGCAATCCTTGCCAAAGAAATAGAGCTCCAGGAGCAGGGCTACATCGCCCCCAACGGCGTGCCCGCCAACGTGGAGAACGTCCGCTGCGCTTGCGAGACCCTCGTGACCACCGGCACTGTCATCGTCGCCGGCGAGATTCGCACCCAGGCCTACGTCGACGTACAGGAAATCGCCCGCGGTGTTATCCGCCGCATTGGCTACAACCGTGCCAAATTCGGTTTTGACTGCGACACCTGCGGCGTTATGAGCCTCATCCACGAGCAGTCGCCCGATATCGCCCAGGGCGTTGACGAGTCCTTCGAGACCCAGACCGGCGCTACCACCGACCCGATCGACCTGATCGGTGCCGGCGACCAGGGCATGATGTTCGGTTATGCCTCCAACGAGACCAAGACCCTCATGCCCATGCCACACTACCTGGCAAGCCGCCTGGCCGAGCGCCTGGCAGCCGTGCGTCACGACGGCACCCTGCCCTACCTGCGTCCCGACGGCAAGACCCAAGTCACCGTGCGCTACGAGGATGGCAAGCCCGTCGAGGTCACGACCATCGTCATCTCCACGCAGCACGCCGCCGAGATCGAGGACATGGGCAAGATCAAGGCCGACCTCATCGAGCACGTCATCACCCCGGTCATGGCCGCCGAGAACATGCCGTGGGACAACGCGGACATCTACGTGAACCCCACCGGTCGCTTTGTCGTGGGCGGCCCCATGGGCGACACGGGCCTCACCGGCCGCAAGATCATCGTCGACACCTACGGCGGCTACGGCCGTCACGGCGGTGGCGCCTTTAGCGGTAAGGACTGCACCAAGGTTGACCGTTCCGCCGCGTATGCCGCGCGCTGGGTCGCCAAGAACGTGGTCGCTGCCGGTCTGGCCGACCGCTGCGAAGTCGAGCTTGCCTACGCCATCGGCGTTTCCAAGCCCCTCTCAATCATGGTCGACACCTTCGGTACCGCGCATGTTGCCGAAGACAAGATCGTCGAGGCCGTGGAGAAGACCTTCGACCTGCGTCCGGGCGCAATCATCCGCGACCTAGACCTGCGTCGTCCCATCTACGAAAAGACAGCAGCCTACGGTCACTTCGGCCGAGAAGACGCCGACTTCACCTGGGAGAAGACCGACCGCGTCGAAGAGCTCAAAGCAGCCTGCGGCCTATAAGCCAGCGGCAAAAGCTGCAGCCAAAAAGAAACGCACCAAATAGAGGTACCGGCCCCAACCGGTACCTCTTTTTTATTAATCCAGTGGTGAAGATGCTTCGAAATGATCCTACGCTGCGTCACCAGCTAATGAATTTTGCAGCACGGGCACTTCTACCATGTATCCTTAGTCCCGAGGGCGGGGCATAAGGTCGATCGCGAGTTCCGCACGAGCCGGAGGCCACTTAATGTGGCCTCCGTGCGAGCAGGACTGTCCGAGCAGGCGACCTTATGCCCCGCCCCTCGGGACGACGGGATAGATAAGGAGCATCCATGGCAGGCAAGCCGCAAACACTAGCTACGACCTCGGCATTCGAGATCTTGGGGCCCGTCATGGTCGGCCCCAGCTCATCGCACACCGCCGGCGCCCTGCGGTGCGCCCAAGTTGCTGCCAGCCTGCTGGAAGGCCGCATCACCAAAGTCACCTTTGGCCTGTGGAACTCCTTCGCCCACACCTACCGCGGCCACGGCACCGACCGCGCGCTCGTCGCAGGCATCCTGGGCCTCGACACCGATGACGAGAACATCAAGCAGGCCTTCGACCTCGCACGCGAGCAGGGCCTCGAATATCACTTTGGCATCAAGGGCGACGACGCCTCCATCCACCCCAATACCGTCGACATCGACATGGTCGACGACACGGGCGCCACGGCACAGGTCCGCGGCGAGAGCCTGGGAGGCGGCAAGATGCGCATCAGCCGCATTAACGGCGTCGGCGTCGACATCTCGGGCATGTATTCCACGCTCTTCGTGGCGCACAAGGACGTTCCCGGCGTGCTCGCCGCGCTCACCAACCTGCTCGCCTACGCCCATGTAAACATCGCCTTCTGCCGCACCTACCGCACCGAAGTGGGCGGCCAGGCCTACTCCGTCTTTGAGACCGACGGCGCGCCCGACGACACCGTCGTCCCCATGCTCCGCAAGCTCGACAATGTCGATTACGCGACCTTTATCGAGCTCCCCGGTTCTGCCTCGTCGCTCTCCCCCGGCGTCTCGGCTAAGGAGATCTTCGACGACGGCGAGCAGCTGCTCGATGCGTGCGAGGAACTGGGACTCAGCATCGGTGCCGTCATGGCCGTTCGCGAGGCACGTCTGACCGGCGAGGCGCACGCCGTCGCCGCCATGCGCCGCGTGCTCGACGTCATGCGCGAGGAGACAACGGCCCCCATCGCCAATCCGCAGCGCTCGCTCGGCGGGCTTATCGGCGGCGAGGCCAAGCTCGTCGAAGCAACCCGCTGCAACGATTTGAGTGAAAGCCTGATGGGCCCCGTCCAGACCGAAGCCGTGGCCCGCGCCATGGCCGTGCTCGAGCGCTCCGCCACCATGGGCGTGATCGTCGCAGCTCCGACGGCAGGATCCGCGGGTGTCGTGCCCGGCTGCGTGCTGGCGCTCGCCGATCACCTTCAGCTCGACGACGAGCAAGTCATGGACGCGCTCTACTGCGCAGCCGCCATCGGCCTCAACCTCACCACAAGCGCCTGCGTTGCCGGCGCCGAGGGCGGCTGCCAAGCCGAGGTCGGAAGCGCCGCCGCCATGGCAGCCGCCGCGCTGGTGCAGATGCTCGGCGGCACGCCCGAGCAGGCGCTTGACGCCAGTTCCATCGCGCTGAGTAACCTGCTGGGCCTCGTTTGTGACCCCGTCGGTGGCCTCGTGGAGGTGCCCTGCCAAAACCGCAACGCCATCGGTGTGGCAGCGGCCTTTAGCTCGGCACAACTCGCCCTCGCAGGCATTAAGAGCCTGGTGCCGTTTGACCAGATGGCACATGTCATGCTCTCAGTGGGCCACGCGTTGCCGGCCACGCTGCGCGAGACGGCAAAGGGCGGCATCGCGCAGGCTCCGGCCGCACTTTCGGCCTGTGCAAAATGCGGTGTGTGCGGATAGCGGCAAAGAACGACTCAAAGGTGGGACAAATGTCCCACCTCTTTTGAATGCCACCGTTTCCGTACCACAAACAGCAGGGCAATCGCTATAATGCAAGCCCAGTAAAAACACGATGAACCGCAAGGCGAAAATCGAAGGATATGCATACGATGTCGCAAAACGATCGAACTCAACTGATTCCCGATCCGCAGCAGCCGAGCAGGCACACCGGCGGCGTTCAGTCGCCGCGTCCTATCGCGCCGAGCCACGGTCAGCAGCGTGGTGCGGCAAACGCTTCCCAACGCCCGAACCAACAGCGACAGCAGCGTCAACAACGTCAGCAGCGCCAGGCAAACGGCAATGCGCCCAAGCAGCCCCCCACGCACGCTCGAGGCGATCGCGGCCCCGCGCGCAAACCCGCCGAGAACAATAAGTCGGGCAAAAAGACGACGCTCTTTGTCATCCTGGGTCTAATCGTCATTGTCTATATCGTAGGCGTCGTAGCGTTTTCGCAGGTAGCCTACCCCAACACCACCATTGCCGGCGTCGACGTCTCCTTCTCCAACGCTTCGTCTGCCGCCACCAAGGTCAACTCGGCATGGAAGCACTATAAGCTCACCGTGACAGGCGATGACTTTAGCTGGACCTATCAGCCCGAGTCCGATGAGCCCATCGTCGACGGCGAAGCTGCCGCAAAAGAAATCATCAGCCACAACGAAGCCTTTATTTGGCCGGTCCGCCTTGTGGAATCCTTAAGCGGCAAGACCAAAACAACCGCTACCTCCAACGAAGTCGATCTTGATCAAGACGTCGACCTGTCCATGCTCTCCGACGCCTTTGACCAAAAGAAGTTTGAGGAGGACCTGGGCGCCGCTATCGACGAGTTTAACGAGGGCCGTTCGGGCACGTTCGAGGCCAATAGCTCCTATGACGAGCAGGCCGGCAAGTTTACCGTCGAGAAGGCGCGCTCCAACGAGAAAATCAACCGCGAGCATGTCATTAAGTATGCCGAGCTCGAGCTTGCCTCGCTGGCCGAGTCCGTAGATCTTTCCAAGCTCGGCAACGATGCCTATGAGCCGCTCAATGGAACGCTGACCGATGATCAGATTCAGGCCACATGCGATGCCGCCAACAACTTCCTGGGCGTCAACGTGACCCTCAAGCTCAACGGCGAGGATGCCGGCAAGGTTGATGGCAGCTCCGTATTGCAGTGGATCAGCTTTGCCGATCCCGCCAACCCAACGCTCGATACGTCGCAGATCAGCAACTGGGCAGCCGAACTCGCCAACGGCTTTAATACCGTGGGCTCCACTCGCTGGTGGACGCGCGCCGATGGCAAGCAGTGCGCCGTCGAAGGCGGCGACTTTGGTTGGTCCATCGACAGCAGCTCGCTCGCCAAGCAGGTCGAGGACGCCATTAACAACAAGCAGACCGGCGAAATCGAGATCAAGTACTCCCAGAAGGCCGACACCTTTACCGCAAAGGGAGAGCCCGACTGGAAGGCGTATATCGACGTCGACTTGTCCGAACAGCACGCGCGCTACTATGACGAGAGCGGAAATATCGTTTGGGAGGCCAACTTTATCTCGGGCAAGCCGGGCGAGGACGCCACGCCCGAGGGCGTCTGGCAGATCAACAGCAACGACGGCGGCAGCACCCTGATCGGAGCCAAGGACCCCGAGACCGGCAAGCCCAAATACGAGAGTCCGGTGAGCTACTGGATGCCGTTTGAGGGCAACATGATCGGCTTCCATGATGCCACCTGGCAAAACGACAAGAGCTTCGATAACGCCGAGTCGTACAAATGGTGCGGCAGCCACGGCTGCATCAACCTGCGCCTGGCAGACGCCAAGGCACTTCACGACTGCATCAAAGTCGGCCTATGCGTGGTTGTCCACTCGTAGTGCAACGCGCGCATTCCTACAACGTGGAACCGCTGCGACCAATCTAACAGTTCCGAAAGAAACCGTTCTATGCGCCCACCCCAACCGGTGGGCGCATATACTTATCGAGGTACTTTCTATAAAGGAGACGCTATGCCGAATGTCCCCACGACCACCCCGGGCCCGGATGATACCGAGCACACGCTCGAAGATGTCACCGAAACGATTCCTCTGATTACAAACGTACATGCCGATAAGCAGAGCGGACGCGCGAACGATGCGACCGAGATTTCCGATGAAGAGGCATATGCCAAGCTCAAGGCAAAACGTGCCGAACGTCGACGCAAAAAGCTCATCCGACGCGGCATTGCGGCCGGCGTCGTGGCCGCCATTGTGCTCATCGCCGTTGTCGTGACCTTAGCCATCAACGCACGGCCCGCAGGCAACAACGGGCCGGTGACCGACATGGTGACCGAGGGCACGTTTACCACAACGGTCGAGGCGAAAGGCCAGCTCAAACCCATTTCGTCCTCAGTGGTCTCCCCTTCTGTCGACGGTACGGTCGATTCGATCAACGTGCAGGCGGGCCAATCCGTCAACGAGGGCGACGTGCTTATGACCATTAAAAACGACGAGCTCGATCGCAACGTTGCCGAGGCGCAGCGTGCAGTTGCTGCCGCTCAAGAAGACCTCGCTAATGCGAAGAAAGCCGCAGCTGCCGCTCAGGCCACCCCAACGACGGACGTCGATGGAGCTTCCGCAGCGGCTGGCGTCTCCGCCGCATCGGCGGACACGAACGCCGTATCGGCCGCGCAGCGCAGCCTCGCATCGGCCCAGGCAAACCTCGATCAGGCGAACGCCAAGGCGGCCAGTCGTACGGTCACGGCCCCGAGCTCGGGCAGTATCGTGGAGCTCAACGCCAAGGTGGGCGCCACGGTAACAGGCGGCATGATCATGGGCGAAAGCGATACGAGCGGCGGCAAGCAGTGCATGCAGATCGCCGACCTATCCAAGATGAAGGTGACCGTACAGGTGGGAGAAAAGGACATCGCCAAGATCGCCGTTGGGCAGAGTGCCAACGTCACGTATCCCGCGTTTCCCGATATCGTAAGCCAGGGAACGGTCACGGCCATCGCCTCGGCGGCAAACTCCGACGCCGCCAACGGTGGCGGCGGCAGCGTAACCTTTAACGTCGACATTCTCATCGAGGCGCCCGACGCGCGCCTGAAGCCGGGCATGACGGCCGAGGTATCGGTGGTGACCGAGCAGCTCGACGACGTGGTGATGGTGCCGACGATGGCGCTCATGACCGAAGACGGCGAACACTATTACGTCAACGTGGCAACCGATGACGAGGGCAAGCAAACCCATCGCGTGAAGGTGACCGTCGTAACGCAAAACGACAACGAAGCCGCAGTCGGCAAGACACAGGTCAAGCGCGACGACCAGGGCAACGAGATCAACCCCAACGTGCCGGTTACCAAGCTGCGCGATGGCGACACCCTCGTCATGGATACCGGAGCGGACGCAACGGCTGACGGCGGCTACAGCGCGGATTCGGGCAGTATGTCTGCCGACGAGGGCATGTAATGCGTTCCGTTATCGACATCCGCAACGTGCACCGCATCTTTGAGAGCGAGGCAGGTTGCGCCCACATCCTGCACAACGTGAGCCTGGCGGTAGATCCCGGCGAGTTCGTCGCCATTACCGGCCCCTCGGGCTCGGGCAAATCAACGCTCATGAACATCCTAGGCTGCCTGGATAAGCCGACGGCGGGCGACTACTACCTGCAAGGGCTCAACGTGGCCGAGCTTGACGATGACGAGCTCACCGAAGTTCGTGCCCTGAGCATTGGCTTTGTCTTTCAGAGCTTCAACCTGCTGCCGCGCCTGTCGGTTATCGAAAACGTCATGCTGCCGCTGGCCTACACCAATGTGCCCCGTAGCCAGCGCGAAATGCGCGCCGTGCACGCGCTACAGGCCGTCACGCTGCCGGTCGACCACTGGGACCACCGCATATCAGAGCTCTCGGGCGGACAGATGCAGCGCGTCGCCATCGCGCGCGCTCTTGTCAATGACCCGCCCATCATTCTGGCCGACGAGCCGACGGGAAACCTGGACTCCGCTACCGGAGCGCTTGTGATGGAGACCTTCCATAAGCTCCAGAAGCGCGGCAAAACCATCGTGCTTATCACACATGACCCCGGCATCGCCGCCGAGGCCGACCGTGCCGTGACCATCCGCGACGGTCGCATTCACGACGGCGCGTATATTCCACATGCACCGCGGACCCTACGCAGCGCTGTAGATAGCCTGCCCATGATTTCCGCCTCCGCCAACCCGCCGAAAGGAGTGGTGGCATGAGCGCCCGCGATCTCATCCAGGAAGCCCTTCACTCGCTCGAAGCCAACAAGGGGCGCAGCCTGCTCACCATCCTGGGCATTGTCATCGGCATCGCCTCGGTTATCGCCATGACTTCGCTCATCGGCGGTATCCAAAACAGCCTGGTCAACAGTCTGGGCCTCAATGCGGCACGCATGGTGCAAATCTATTCGTCGCAAGAACTCACCGAGTCGGACATCGAGAAGCTTCAAAAACTGGTGCCGCAGATAGAGCAGATCGGCATTGTCGACAGCGCGTATACCGAGTATAAGACCGGCGATAAAAGCTATACCGTCATGGCACAAGGTGTCGATAGCGACATGCTCGACGCGGTGGGGGCCAGCAAGCTCGTTGCGGGGCGCACCTATTCCCAGGCCGAGTCCCAGTCAGGCTCGCGCGTGGCGCTCATCAGCCGCAACGGCGCCGATCAGCTTTACGGCAACGAACAGAATGCGCTGGGGAAAACCATCAAGGTGTCCAACGGCGAGGTGCAGATTGTAGGCGTGATAGATGGTGGCAGCGACTCCATGGGCTCGCTCACGCTGTATATGCCACGCGAAACCATCTCCGGCCTGTTTGGTGACGAGAATCCTTCATTCCCCAGCGTGACGGCACTTGCCGCCGAAGGCACGGACATGGATGAGCTTTGTAAGACCATCGAGTCAAAGGTGCGCGCGATGAAGGGCATCGAGGAGGAGGATGGGTACGACAGTGTATCGGCGACATCCATGAAAAGCGCCATCGATGCGCTCAACTCCTTTATGGGCGCGTTCTCGCTCATCATGGGTGCTGTCGCCAGCATCTCGCTGCTTGTCGGCGGTATCGGCATTATGAATATGATGCTTACCAACGTAACGGAGCGCATCCGCGAGATCGGCATCCGCCGTGCTCTGGGCGCAAGTCGTCGCGATATCACCGCGCAGTTTTTGGCCGAATCCTCGGCGCTGTGCGTCACCGGCGGACTGCTAGGTGTCCTGATTGGCTATCTGCTGGCATGGGGCCTCGCGATGTTTGCCTCCGGATCCGGGATTCTTGGCGAGCTCGGTGCCAGCGGGCAAATCACACCGAGTTTTTCAATCGCCACGGTGATGCTGGCCTTCGCCGTCTCCGTCGGCATCGGCGTGATCTTTGGCTTCTACCCCGCTCGCCGCGCGGCGAAGCTCGACCCGGTGGAGTGCCTACGCTACCAGTAAGCCACCACCAACAAGTTGCGGTGAATTAGGGACTAAATATGCTATCTAGCTTCAAAAACAGACACCATTTCACCGCAACTTATTGAAGGGCTGCTTGCGTCGGTTCCGGGCGTCGTCCTCGAGCTATTGGCGGATGACGGGCTTGTACGGGTCGAGCTTGCTCGGGGCGCTCCTCTTCGCGGGCGGAAGGGCGCGCAGGCGCGGCGAGCGCCTAGCGCGCGAACTCCCGTAAGAGCGCGTCTTCCACTTCCATAAGCGAAAGGGCCCCGCCTCCCTCGGCGGGACGGGCGACCACGATACAGCGCGCTCCCACGTCGCGCGCGGAGGCGATCTTCTCGGCCGTGCCACCTACGGTTCCCGAGTCCTTGGTCACAAGCCACTGGGCGCCCACCTGCCGAAGCATCGCCTCATTGAGCTCGCGGGTGAAGGGCCCCTGCATGCCGATGACGTGCGACGGCGAAAACCCCGCGTCGATGCACTTCGTTATAGCACCGGGCAGCGGGAGCACACGCACGAAGAAGCGCTCCGAGAAATCGGCGACGCGCGTGTAGGGAGCAAGCTCCTTGCTCCCCGTCGTGAGAAGCGCGCGACCCGGGTTCTCGGAGAGAAAGCGCGCCGCGCAGGCGATCGACGCGACCGACACGACGCCTTTGGGCAGCGCCTCGACCGGGCGCGCAAGGCGCAGGCATCGTGCACCCACGGCGAGCGAAGCGGCCCGGATGTTGCCGCTTGCGAGCGTAGCGAAGGGGTGCGTGGCGTCGACGACGATGCGCGCGCCGAAAAGCTCGCGCTCCATGTCGGCCTCGTCGAGCCTGCCCGCATGCACCTCGATGCCCGGAAGTTCGCCCAAAAGCTCGCCTCCGTACTCGGTTGCCGCGTAGGCACGGGCGGGGATGCCCGCCCCGCTCGCCCATTCGCACAGAAGGCGGCCCTCGGTGGTGCCGGCGCAGATGCGCAGCGCCGGCGCAGATGCGGGCGCCGTCACTTCGGGCCGCCTGGGCGCGTGATCTGGTAGAGCAGCGCGTTCATAATGGCGGCCGCCACGGTCGAACCACCCTTGCGACCCCTCGCGACGATGGCCGGCGCGCGTCGCGCGAGTAGCTCCTCTTTCGCCTCGACCACGTTCACAAACCCGACCGGCACCCCAACGACGAGCGCGGGCGCAATCTTCCCCTCGTCCATGAGCTCGGCGAGGCGCAGAAGTGCTGTGGGAGCGTTGCCGACGGCCACGATGAGCGGACCCTCGATGCCGCAAGCTTTGCCCATGCTCGCAACGGCGCGAGTCGTGCCCGCGGCGCGCGCAGCCACGGCGACATCAGGGTCGGCCATGTAGCACACGGCCTTGCAGCCGAGCTTCGCGAGCGCAGGCTTGCTTATGCCTGCGAGCGCCATGTTCGTATCGGTGAGCACCGTGGCCCCTGCGCGCAGTGCGTCGAGCGCACAGTGCGCGGCGTCATGAGTGAAAACGAGGGAATCGGCGTACGAGAAGTCGGCAGTGGTGTGGATGACGCGCTTCACGACGGGTTCTTCGAGCGGCGGGAACGTGCGGCCGCCGAGCTCTTCGGTGATGATCTCGAAGCTGCGCCGCTCGATGTCGCCGGGCGCCATCTCCTTGGAATCCATCTAGTACTCCACTCCTTCCCTTGCACATATCCCCTGCTCGTAGGGGTGTTTCTCGCACCGCATCTCGGTTATGTAGTCGGCCTTCTCCACGATCTTGCGGGAAGGCGCGCGCCCGGTGAGCGCTACTTCGACGCCGCGCGCGGACATATCGAGCGCGCGGTCCACGAGCGCCTCGTCGACAAGCCCCTTCGAAAGCGCATCGAGCGCCTCGTCGAGCACGAGCAGCCCCTCCTGCGCGCCCTCGAGCTCGGCAAGCGCGGAAGCGAGGTTCCCATCGTGCAGCTCGCGCGTCGCGGCAAGTTCTTCCGACGTCATGGACCAGGTAAACTTGTCCGACACCTTCCCCGCGAACACGGGCACGCCGAAATGCTCGGCGAGCAGGCGCGCCTCCCCGCTTTCGCCGTCTTTCAGGAACTGCACGACGACGACGCGGCGGCCTGCGGCGAGCATGCGAAGGGCGAGGCCCATCGCCGCCGTGGTCTTGCCTTTGCCGTCGCCATGATACACGTGGATCATACGCCCTCCTCGATAATGCGGTAGACATACTCCATGTCGAGCGCTCCGCGCACGACGTCGGCCAGGCGGTCGAACTCGCGCGCACGGTGATCGGCCGCGGACGCCGCGCCCGCAGCACCCACGACGCTCTCGGGCAGGCCGCGCATGCGCGCGAGCGAGCGCGCGAGGGCGAGCGCCACCCCCGGTTCGTCGAACAGGCCGTGGAGATAGGTTCCGAACACGTTTCCGCAGGCCGCGCCTTCTGGTTTGCCGCCAATCGTGCCCGCAGGGGCGCAGGAGACGGTCGTTTCGCCGTCGTGAATCTCGTACCCACGCGCCGTCATGCCGTTCCACACCGAGAACGCGCCTTGGGCGCCCGTGATGCGCAGCTCCGACTGGGCGAGGCGCTTTTCCTCCTTGAACACCGTACTTGCAGGGATGAGCCCGAGCCCGCGCGCGGTGCCAGCGCCTTCCCTGCCGTGCGGGTCCGAAAGCTCGTCTCCCAAAAGCTGGTAGCCTCCGCATATGCCGAGCACCGGCGTGCCCGCGCCCGAAAGCGCGCGTACACAGGCTCCGATGCCGCTAGCCGCAAGCCAGCGCGCGTCGTCGACCGTGGACTTCGAGCCGGGAAGCACCACCAGGTCGGGTCGGCCCAGATCGGTCGTCGAGGAAACGTAGCGCACGCCCATGCCGGGCACGCGCGAAAGCGGGTCGAAGTCGGTGAAGTTCGACAGATGCGGAAGGCGCACGACGGCGACGTCGATGACGCCGCGCGCCTCGCGGGCGGATAGGCGCGGCGCGAGCGAGTCCTCGTCGTCCAGGTCGAGAGTAAGATACGGCACGACCCCCACGACGGGAACCCCGCACATTTTCTCGAGCGGGGCCAAACCCGGACGCAGGATTTCCACATCGCCGCGGAACTTGTTCACCATAAGCCCCCGCAAAAGCGCGCGGTCCTCGGGCGCAAGGAGCGCGACCGTGCCGTAGAGCTGGGCAAACACCCCGCCTGGGTCGATGTCGCCCGCGAGCAGCACGGGGGAGGACACGGCGCGCGCGAGCCCCATGTTGACGATGTCGTTTTCGGCAAGGTTGATTTCGACGGGACTGCCGGCGCCCTCGATGACGATGACGTCGTTTTCCTCCGCGAGCGAATCGAACGCCTCCAAAATCTGCGGCATGAGCGCCTTCTTTCGCGCGAAGTAGTCCCTCGCAGCGAAGGCTCCCTGCGCCTTGCCGGCCACGATGAGCTGGCTTCGGTGATCGCTTTCGGGCTTGAGCAGGATGGGGTTCATGCGCACGTCGGGCGCGATGCCGCACGCCTCGGCCTGCATGATCTGGGCGCGCCCCATCTCGAGCCCGTCGGCCGTGACACCGCTGTTGAGCGCCATGTTCTGGCTCTTGAAGGGAGCCACGCGCAGGCCGTCCTGCGAAAGCACGCGGCACAGCCCCGCCGCAAGCAGGCTCTTCCCCGCGTTCGACATGGTGCCCTGGATCATGATGGGCTTCGCCCTACCCACGGGTATCGACCTCCTTCGCCGAGCCTCGGCCATCCGCGCCCGCCATAGCGCCGCTGCAAGAAGCGCCGCCCCGTTCGTCGGGTTCGCCTTCGCCCGATGCGCCTTCCGCCCGAAGCGCGCGGCTGAACGCCATCGCAAGCCGGGCATTCTCCTTGCGCGTGCGCACGGCGACGCGGCACCAGAAACGGGACAGTATCGAAAACGAGTCGCACGTGCGGACCAAAACCCCCTGTTTATACAGGCGCTCGGGGATGTCTTTCGCCGGCGTGCGGACTAAAAGGAAGTTCGCATCCGACGGCACGACGGAAAGCCCGAGCGAGGAGAGCTCGTGGGAAAGCCACGCTCGCTCGCCCGCCAATACATCGCGCGTGCGCGAGACGTATTCGACGTCTTCCAGGGCGGCGATGCCCGCGGCCTCGGCGACCGAGGAGACGGGCCACGCCTGCCCCGCCCGGCGAATCCCCTCGATGAGTTGGGCGTTTCCGCTGATCAGATACCCCAACCGCAACCCTGCCATTCCGTAGAGCTTGGTGAACGCGGAGAGCACGGCCACATGGTGCGAACACGCGGCGCGTGCGGCCACGCTCCTTTCGCGGGCGTCGGGCGCGAATCCGAGGAAGCACTCGTCCACGACGAGCAGCGCGCCCGCCTGCTCGCAGCGGCAAGCCGCGGCATCGATCACGCGGGGGTCGACGAGGCGCCCCGTCGGGTTGTTCGGATTGCAGAGGTACGCCACGTCTCCCGGCCCCTCGATCGCGCGGGCGAAGGAGGCGGGCACGTCGAAGTCATCCGCCTCGGAGAGCGGGAACTCCTGCACGCATGCACCGTAGTACGATGCCGCCTCCGCATATTCAGAGAACGTCGGCGCGCACACGACGATGCGTTTCGGGCGTACCGCCGCGGCGAGCCGCCAGATGATATCGGACGCGCCCGCGCCGCAGACGATAGTATCTTCGGGAATGCCCTGGGCGCGCCCTAGGGCGCGAACGAGTGCGAGGCTTTCCCTATCGGGGTAGGCGTCGATTCGAGAAAGCGCCTTGCAAGCTGCGGCGACGGCGCGCGGCGAGGGGCCTGCCGGATTCACGTTCACCGAGAAGTCAATGAGGTCGGAGGCGCCCCCTTCGCAAGCGATGCCGAGCGATTGCGAGCTGCCCCCATGCGTACGGGCGCGCAGGATTCCCCCGGCAGCCTGGGGCGCGGCGTGGTCTTCCCTCATGCCATCGCCCCCACGGCGAGCACGACCGCCGCGCGCGCGGCGCCGAAGACGACGAGCGCGCATACGGACGCGGCGAGCATGAGCCTTGTCGCCCGTGCGATGTCGCCCCACTCGATTTCGCGGGACGCGTCGCCTATCGTCGGTTTCTCAACGAGCTTGCCGAAATACACCGCGGGTCCCGCCAGGCGCAGCCCGAGCGCGCCCGCGCACGCTGACTCGGTCTGCGCCGAGTTGGGGCTCGCATGGCGACGCCTGTCGCGGCGCCAGATGCGCGCCGCCCCGCGCGCGTCGAGCCCGACGATCGGGCACACGGCGATCATGAGCAGGGCCGATAACCGCGAGGGAATCCAGTTCACCGCATCGTCGAGGCGCGCCGAGGCGCAGCCGAAGTCGATGTAGCGCTCATTTTTGTAGCCCACCATGCTGTCGAGCGTGTTCACCGCCTTGTACGCCATGCCCAAGGGCGCACCCCCGATCATAAGGTAGAAAAGCGGCGCGATGACGCCGTCGCTCGCGTTCTCCGCCACCGTTTCCACGGCGGCGCGCACGACGCCCTGCTCGTCGAGAACAGACGCGTCGCGTCCCACGATGAGCCCGACGGCTTCGCGCGCCGCGACAAGGCCGCCCTTCGAGAACGCGCGGGCCACGGCCAGGCTCTGGCGGCGCAGCTCGCATGTCGCGAGAATCTGATAGCTCGCCCATGCCTCGGCCACGAAGCGCAAGCCGGAGTGAACCATGCCGCAAAGATGTAGGATACCCAGGGTCAAAAGCCCACACGCAAGCGGAAGCGCCACGGCGAGCACAAGCCCTGCGGCACGCGTGCCCGCGGACGTTTGCGGGAATGCGCCCCGCAGGCGGCCTTCGGCCCATGTGATCGCGTGCCCCATGGCGACGACGGGATGGGGAAGCCAGCGCGGGTCGCCGAAGGCAAGGTCGGCCGCGAACCCATCGGCGACGGCAAGAATCGTCATCACCGGGCATCGCCCCCCGAAGCGGGGCGAACGTCGCGAAGGCAGCGCCCATCCCAGGTGGCGGCCCATGCGCCGCCCGGCTCGGTATGCACGTCGAAGTATCCCATTTTCGGGACAGCTAGCTCGGAGAGCAGCGCTTTCACGGTACCCGCATGAACAACGAAGACGGCGCGCCCACTCCCCTGGGCGCGCTCCGATTCGCACGCCTCCCGAAACGCCGCGACGACGCGGCGGGTGAAATCGCTCTTGCCCTCGCCATGCGGGCAGCGCGTCTCACACCAAGAGTCTACCCAGGCGCGGTAACGCGCATCCTCTTTAAGTTCGGCGGCGCTTCGCCCCTCGAAGTCGCCGAAATCCATCTCGCGCAGACCGGGGCACGCCATAAGCTCCGCGTTCGGGAAGAGAATGCGTGCCGTCTGGTCGGTGCGGGCCATGCCGCTCGTGATAACACGGTACACGTCACGATCGCACGCGAGGTTGCGCAAAGCGCGCTCGCCCGCGCTCGACAGGGGCTCGTCAGTGCCCGCCCCGCTGTAGCGATGGTCTTCCGTGCCCGCTGTGGCACCATGGCGCACGAAGACGACTTCCAAAGGCGCGACCGCGCCCTGCGTCCCTCGAGGCGCATCGGCAAGGTTTCCTTTGATGACCTGGGGAATCCCGCACGTCATGCGCACGACGACGTCGGCGCGCGCAGCGAGCGCGCATCCCAGGCGCCCCGCACGCTCGCGCCATTGGGCGTCTTCCGCACGCATGGGGACGACCCCCGAGCCGACCAAGGACAGAATCACTGCGTCGAAGCCGATCAGCCGCTCGAGCGCCCGGTCAGCGTCGAGCGCGCGTACGAGTTCCTCAGCACGGTACGCGACGCGGCCGGCAAAAGCCGCGGGCACGCCGCCCTCCGCTAGCTGCGCCGCGTCGACGAAATCGTCCGCCGCGAACCCGAGCTTTTCGCGCACGAAGGTCCTCTTCCCCGAATGCGCGCCACCTACCACGAGCATCATAGGAGCATGCCCCCCGCCACCAGCATGGCAAGCATCGCGAGCTCGGCCCATTGCAGAAACCATCCGGCCAAATCCCCCGTCACCCCGCCGAAGCGGGACAGGGCAACATGGCGATACCACGCGAGCGCCAAAAGCCCCGCCACCGCCATAAGGGCGCCGACGGCCTGAGCGCACGCGACCATCCCTGCAGCCGAAGCCGCAGCGAAAGCGCAAAGCGGCACGACGATCGCCGCGCGCTTCTTCGAAGGCGAGAGCCCCGCGGCCATGCCGTCCGCCCGCGCGGCAGGCCAACATTCAACGGCGAGCCCCGAAAGCGCGCGGGAGAACACGAGCGAGCACAGAAGCGCGAGGAACGCCCCCGCCGTAAGCGGCAGCGCGGTGAACAGGGAAAACTGCAGAATAAGGTACACGACAACACCGATGACCCCGAAGGCGCCCGCCCGCGGGTCGTGCATGATCTCGAGCTTTCGCTCGCGTGGGGCCCAACTTGCAAGCGCATCGGAGGTGTCGCAGAGCCCGTCTAGGTGGATGCCTCCCGTCACCGCCACAGGCAGCGCCACGAGCACAGCCGCGACGATGGTCGCGGGCACGCCGAACAGGTTCGCCACGTGCCCCCACGCCGTCATGAGGAAGCCTTCCGCAAGGCCCACCAGGGGAAACGCGGCAAGCGCATGGGTTGACCCGAAATCGGTCCAGGCCGATTTCGGGACGGGGATGCGCGAGAACGTTCCGAACGCCGCGCCGATTGCCTCTGCTATCTTCACCTTGTAGGTCCTTCGCCTTTCATCCACACGGGAATCCCGCATACCACTTCGACTGCGCAGTCGGCCAGCGCCGCCACGCCCGCGTTCACGCGCGCGAGCGCGCGCCTCCATGCCTCGGTCCCCTCATCGTAGCGCATCCCATCGGCGAACACGTCGACGGTGACCACCACCGTATACGCAGCGGCCTGAGCGAGCCGTTCGATGCCTCCGAGCACCTCGCGCGCCGCAGCGTCGGGGTCACGTGGGGACAAGCCGCCTTCCGCGAAGAGCTCGTTCGCAACCAGGTTGCCCACGTCCTCCAAAAGAAGCGTGCAGCCGCGCGGAAGCCCGGGCACTGCGGCGCCCACGTCACGCGTGCGCTCGAGGGTGGAAAACCCCTTGCCCTCGCGCAGCGCCCGATGGCGCGCGATGCGGCGGGCGCACTCTTCCCCGAAGGGCTCCATCGTTGCCAGGTAAACGCGGGGGCCGTCGTGCCCGAGGCACAGGGACTCGGCGTAGGCGCTCTTGCCGCTCGCGGCGGCGCCGATAACGAACGTCACCGTCATTTCCCGGCCTCGAATTGCTCATAAGCAGCCAGCCCAGTCGCCGTGAACGTCTTCCCATCCCGGTACACGCGCAGCGCCGAATCAAGAAGGGGCAGATACGCCATGGCGCCCGCGCCCTCGCCCAAGTGCATGCCTGCGTCGAGGGGTGCCTTTATGCCGAGCTCGCGAAGGAGCTCCTGGCTTGCGGGTTCGCTTGATGCGTGGGTGCCCACGAGGTAGCCCAAGGCGTTGGGGCACAGGCGCGCCGCGCACAAGGCCGCCGTGCAGGATATGACCCCGTCGAGGAGTGCCGGCGCCTTCGAGGCCGCGGCCCCTAGGTAGAAGCCGCACATCGCCGCGATGTCGAAGCCGCCCACCTTCGAGAGCACGTCGATCGGGTCGGCGGGATCGGGCGAGTTCGCGTCGATAGCGCGCTCGACCACGTCGCGCTTGCGCGCGAGCGAGGCGTCCGAGAGCCCCGCGCCGCGCCCGACGAGGCTCCGCGCGTCCGCCCGGATGAGCACTGCGGCCACCGCCGCCGAGGTGGTCGTGTTGCCGATGCCCATCTCGCCCGCGGCGAGAAGGCGCACGCCGGCGCGGACAAGCCCGCACGCGACGGCGATTCCGACATCGATCGCGCGCACGGCCTCATCGCGAGACATAGCGGAGCCGTGGGCGATGTTGCCGCTCCCCCGCCGTACGTTCGCGCGCACCATGCGCGCGTCTTCTATGCCCCGGGCCATACCCACGTCGACGGCCACGACCTCGGCACCCGCGAACGCCGCCATGCGACAGGCGCTCGTGGCCCCCTCGCACATGTTGCGCGCGACGGCCCGCGTCACGTCTTGCCCGCTTTGCGACACGCCTTCGGCAACGACCCCGTTGTCGGAGAAGAATACCGCGAGCGCACGGGGAAACTCGGCAACCTCGGCGCTCCCCTGAGCTGCGGCGATACACGCGACGGCGTCTTCAAAGTCGCCCAATCCCCCCAAGGGGTGCGCGATGGAGTCCCACGCGGAGTACGCGGCGGCGCGGGCGCACTCGTCTGCGAGCGCGATGCGGGAGAGCGCGGCTTCGAGCACGGCGCCCGGCGCCGACGAGAACGCGCGCTCGACTTCCTCGCGGATGCTGGCAAGCGCGGTTTCGGTTGCTTCAGCCATGCCGTCTCCTCTCTGCGAACGACGCTGCGGCAGACGCGAACGCGCGCGCAACGTCGGGGTTCGCAGGATAGTACACATGCGGGAAGCCCGCAACCAGGGACGGGGTGGTCGTCATGCACGGCCAGCCCTTGTCGCGCCGGGGCTTCTGCGCCCAGAAGTCGCCGCCCGGGCAGGTGGACTGCCAGTAGTGGAACTCGTGCGCGCGGATGCGTGTGCCGCACGGCCCGTAGAGCCCGTCGCGTTGGGAAGTGAGCTCCACGTACCCGAAATGGGACAGCCTTCCCCCGTTCTCGCTTGCGCCCTCAAGGGCGCCCGCAACAGGCCAGCGCCGCCCCTCGCTATCGGAGATTTCGCGCTGCAGGTACAGAAGCCCACCGCATTCGGCGACCGTCGGCATGCCGGATTCAACCGCGCGCCGCATCGCCTCGCGCATCGGCGCGTTCTCGGAGAGCTGCCGCGCATGGAGCTCCGGGTAGCCGCCCCCCAGATAGAGGGCGCTTGTCCCCCGGGGCAACTCGCTATCACACAGGGGGCTGAAAAAGACCAGCTCGCAACCCAGGTCCTCGAGCGCGCGCAGGTTCTCCTCGTAGTAGAACGAGAACGCCTCGTCACGCGCGACGGCGACGATGGGCCGCGCTCCCGCGATCGGCTCCAACCGGTAAGGATCCTCGCGGATATCGGGTGCCGTCGCCGCTATTTCGAGCAAGCGGTCGACGTCGACGCTCTTTTCCACCAGCTCGGCCATCTTGTCGATGCGCGCGGAGAGCTGCTCGACCTCGTCGGCGCTCACAAGCCCCAGATGCCGGCTTTCGAGCGAGAACGCCTCGTCGGCGGGGATATTACCCAAAACCGCGACGCCCGTGTGCTTCTCGATCGCAGGCTTCGCGTAGGCGCAGGCAGCGGCGCTCGTCTTGTTCAGCACGACGCCGCGCACGTTCGCACAAGGCAGGAACTCGGCGATGCCGCGGATTACGGCGGCGAGCGATAAAGACGCCCCGCGCCCGTTCACCACTAAAACGACCGGCGTTTCCGTGTCGCGCGCAACCTGGTAGCTGCTCGCGTCGGCCACGCCGGGCGCCATGCCGTCGTAGAAGCCCATGACCCCCTCGAGAACCGCGACATCCGCGCCCGCGGCGCCGCGTGCGAGCAGGGCGCGCAGCGTCGGGGCGTCGGTGAAGAAGCCGTCTAAGTTCCCCGAGCCCGCGCCCACGACGCGGCGATGAAAGAGCGGATCAATGTAGTCGGGGCCGCATTTGAAGGCCGCGCATGCGAGGCCGCGGCGCGCGAGCGCGCGCAGGAGCGCACACGTAACGACTGTCTTGCCGCTCCCGCTCGAGGGCGCAGCGACCATGAAGCGCGGGATGGACGTGCTCACCGGGCACCGCCTTCCCCACCTGCACCACGCGCGCTGACGAGGAACACGGGGTTTTGCGCCTTCATAAGATGATGCGAGCCTACAGCCTCGGCGCGGGCGGCCAACAACTGGCACGCCTCGAACCCCTTAAAGCGCGAACCCGAGAGGAGCGCGCACGCCTCGGTGAGTGTCTCAATGGTGACGCATGGCACACACAGGCGAACCTGCGAATTCTTCTCGAGCGCCGCCTCCACGATGGAGGGAAGCTCGCCCGCGCTCCCGCCGACGAACACGGCGTCGGGGACGGGCAGTTTCGCGAGCGCTTCGGGAGCGACGCCGGGGACCGCATACACGTTGCCGCACCCGAATGCATCCGCGTTCTCTCGGATGAGCCGCACGCCGGCCGCGTTGCGCTCGACCGCCCATACCGACCCCGCTCGCGCGACGAGCGCCGCCTCGATCGACACGCTCCCCGTGCCGGCGCCGACGTCCCACACGGTGTCGGTCGCGGTAAGGCGCAGCTTCGCGAGCGCGACGGCTCGCACCTCCTGCTTGGTCATGGGAACGTCACCGCGGATGAAGAGCTCGTCGGGAATGCCCGAGGAAGCGTACGGCCAGCGGGAGCTCGCGTCGCGGGATGCGCCCGCAGAGTCCACCACGGAAGAAGTCGCCGCGGGCGCAGACGCGCCGGCCGGCGCCTCGGAGGCTGCGCTAGAGCCCGCAGGCGACCCGGCGCCGCCTGCGAAATCGATAAGCATCACGTTCAAGTCGTCGAACGTCTGACCTGCGATTTCACTTGCGGTCGCACAGGTGATGCGCTCGTCGGGGTACGACAGGCGCTCGGCCACCGTCACGCGCGCGTCCCCGAAGCCCGCCTGCACAAGCTCGCCGGAAAGCCGCGAGGGGTCTTCCCCGCCCGACGTGACAAGGAAGAGCTCACCTGCGCGCTCGGCCTCGGCCACGATGTCGCACGCCACGCCGTGAGCGCTCGCAAAGCGCCAATCCTGCCATGGACGCGCGAGGCGCGCGGCGAGATACGACGCTGAGCTTATGCCGGGAATGACGCGCACGTCCACCTGCGCGTTGCCGGAGAGCGCCTCCACCAGGCGGCGCGCGCCGCTGAACAGCCCCACATCGCCCGTCATCACGACCACGGCGCGCTGCCACGACGCCGCATCGGTGAGCGCGGCGACGATGTCCGCCGTCTTCACGAGCTCGCATCTCACCACGTCGGGCGGCACGTCGATGCCGGCAAGCGCGCGATGAGCGCCGATGACCACGTCGGCGATGTCGATCGCGTCGAGCGCCGCGCGCGAGAGCAAGTCGGGGTTTCCGGGCCCCGCCCCGATGATCGTTACCTTTCGCATGGAATCTCCCGATACCCGCGCGGCGTGACCATACGGCCGCCTACGAGCTTCGTGTCCGCGTTGCCGACGAACACGGTGGTGAACATGTCGGCGTCGATCTCCCCCAGCTCGGAGAGCCTGCACATGCCCGACTGCTGCCCCTCGCGCCCGATGTTGCGTACCCAGCCGCAGAGCGTGTCGGGGGCCTTCCATTCGAGCATAATCTTCGCCGCGCGTGAGAGCCTGTCGGCGCGCTTTCTGCTGCGCGGGTTGTACAAACAGATGCAGAAGTCGGCGCTCGCCACGGCGGCGAGCCTGCGCTCGATGACCTCCCATGGCGTGAGCAGGTCGGAGAGCGACACGACCGCGAAGTCGTGGGCAAGCGGGGCGCCGAGCACCGCCGACCCGCTCTGAGCCGCGGTGGCCCCGGCGATAACTTCCACGTCTACATCGGGGTAGTCCTCCGCAAGCTCCAGCACGGGGCTCGCCATGCCGTACACGCCCGCGTCGCCGCTGCACACGAGCGCCACGGCTTCTCCACTCTGCGCGCGCGAAAGCGCAAGGCGGCACCGTTCGACCTCGTGCATCATCGGCGTCGCGAGATGCGCCGCGTCGGGCACGGCGGCGAGCGCGAGCTCCACGTATTTCGTGTAACCCACAACGACGTCGGACGCCTCGAGCGCACGCCGGGCCGCAATCGTCATGCCGTCGGGGCCGCCCGGGCCGATTCCCACCACGAAGAGCTTTCCCATCACCGCTCCTTAAACGAAAGTTTAATAGTTACCTTGGAAAACGCGACGGTCACGCCGCCGTGAGCGAGCTTCGGGAAGATAAGTTTGCCCCCGTCCGCGAGCGCCGCGCGCTCGCACACGTTGTCGACCCCCACCGTCGCGCGCACGAAATCAGATGGCGAAACGCTGCCATCGACTTGCGACAACTCATCTGCGGAATACGTCGCAAGCGGGATATTGCGCGCGCGGCAGAAGGCGAGCAGACCCTCCTCGTGCGCCTTCACGTCGATCGTCGCCGCCATGCGCACGGCCGAAGGCGAGATGCCCGCCTGCCCGCACGCGAGAAGAAACGCCTCCCCGATCGCTTCGGAGCACGCACCGCGACGACACCCTATGCCCGCAACGATGCAGGGCACGACAAGGCGAAGCGGCTCGGGCGCAGGCGCCTGCGCCCGCACACCCGCCGGCTTCCCCGTCTCACCGGCGGGCACGACCTCGCCCGTTGTCTCCGCCGCGCGAACGGACGCACCTGCATTCGCGCCAGCGAACGGTGACACGACGATATCGGCCCGAGCGCGGTCGGACGCAATGTCAACCCCCTCAGGCGGCTGTCCCGAAATCGGCATGTCGGAATAGAGCGCCACGCGCCCGCCCGAAAGCAGCCTCGCCGACACTCGCTTGATAGCCTCGGGATTCGAAACGGCGAGCCCCTCACAGCGCGCCCACGTATCCACCGCCCACACGCCGCGGACGTCGGTCGCCGTTGTGATGACGGGGATGGCCCCTGCCGCGCGTGCCACAGTTTGCGCAAGCTCGTTCGCACCGCCCAAATGCCCCGACAAAAGCGGGACGGCAAAGCGCCCCGCCTCGTCGATCACCACAACAGCGGGATCTTTTGCCTTCGAGGCGACATGCGGCGCGATCGCCCGCACGGCGATGCCCGCCGCGCCCACGAACAGAAGCGCGTCCGACGCTTCCCACGCGAGCGCCGTCCATGCGCGCAGGTCGGCCTTCCCCTCGCCGAACCCGCGCGAAACGGAAACGTCCCAGCCAGGGTCATCTTCACCTGTCTGCGCGCAGTCGGAAAGCGCGCGTGCGGTGCGCTCCGCCAACGCATACCCCCTCTCAGTGAACGCTATGCAGGAAATCCTCATCTAGCGCACCACCATCGTCGAGAAGTAGCTGCCCCGATCGGGCACATCGACGAGCGAGCGGTACACGCGCTCGCCCGGAAGCCCACAGTCCTCTACAAGCTCGGCACCGTCGAAGGCACCCTCCTCGCAAAGGGAGCGCTTCGTGTCCGCAAGCGAGCGGCGCGCCTTCATGACCACCTTCGTCCCCGGCCAGCCGATTGCACGGCGCACCCCGTACAGAACGCCTTTACTCATACGTCGCCCCCAATTTCCCGATAACTGCATCGGCGCCCGACGTGCGGAAAAGCTCGCGGCGCTCGGCGTCGAACACGACCGCGGCGATGTCGCATGCGCCCGCCGCGCGGCGGCGCAACCTGTCCTCAATTGCCGCAGCGAGCGAGGCGCGCGCAGCGTCCCCAACGCCGGCGGCCTCGATTACCTCGAGCGCCGCCGTGGTCGTGACGGACGACATGATCTCGCGCACGGTCTTCGCGCCCGCGCCGGCCATGGCCGCGTGGGCGGCCAGAATCTCCGCGCGGCAGTCGGCGGTACGCGAATGGGTGTCCATGATGCCGCCCGCGACCTTCACCAACTTGCCGATGTGTCCCACAAGAAGGACATTGGTAAATCCCTCGCGAACGCAGCAGTCAATCGCATCGCCCACAAAGTTGGAGATGAAGACCACCGGCGCACCGTTTAGGTGGAAATGCCCCGAGATGAACTGCCCGCCGTAGTTGCCGGGCGTGAGCACGACTCCGCGCCGCCCCATAGCCGCATGCTGCCGGATCTCGAGCTCGATGCTGTCGCGCAAGGCAGCGAGGCTGCGCGGCTCGACGATGCCCGTCGTACCCAGGATGGAGATGCCGTCCTCTATCCCCAGGTGCGGGTTAAAGGTCTTTTCGGCAAGGGCAACACCCTCGGGTACCGAAATCGTCACAGCAATATTTCCAGAAAAGCCGTGCGCGGCACACACCTCGCGCACCGCCGAAGTGATCATCGCGCGCGGCGTCGCGTTGATGGCGGCCGCCCCCACCGGCTGCTCGAGCCCGGGCAACGTCACGCGCCCCACGCCCACGCCGCCATCGACGGAAACTTCCGATTCGTGCGCGGGCACGTCCTTGCTGCCCGCAGCACCCGTGCCCGAACCCGCATGTTCCACGCGCGCGTACACGAGCACGCCGTCGGTCACATCGGCATCGTCGCCTGCGTCCTTTCGCACGGCGCACTGGGCGCACCCCTCGCCGATGCATGCGTCGACCACGTTCGCCTCGACGGGCAGCCCACCGGGGGTGACGATCGAAACGAGGCCGACGGGCTTTCGTGACAAGAGCATCTCGCAGGCCGCCTTCGCCGCGAGCGCGGCGCAGCTCCCCGTGGTGTAACCGCAGCGCAGGCGGGTCGTCCCGGTATATATATAGTGCTCGAAGGCCACGCTAGCTGCTCGCCTTCCGATATCCCGTGGCAAAAGAAGGGTCGTAAAGCTTGCTGCGCTCGTACGACTCCGCTTGCGCGCCGTTGTGCGCAAGCCCGCCGCGAGCTCCGAGCACGCGGCCCACCACCACGAGCGCCGTGCGGTCGATGCCCTCTCGCGCGCCCGCATCAGCGAGCGTGCCCACTGTGCATCGCACCACGCGCTCCTCAGGCCAGGTCGCCTTGTACACGAGCGCCGCCGGCTCGTCGGAGCTGCGGCCCGCGGCCAAAAGCTCGGCGGAAAGCTCGGCGAGCATACCCGAGCTCAGGAAGATGACCATGGTCGAGCCGCTTTCCGCCATGGTGCGCATGCCCTCGCCCGCGGGCATGGGGGTGCGTCCGGAAAGCCGCGTGATCACGACCGACTGGCTGATTCCCGGCAGCGTGTATTCCTGGCGAAGTGCCGCCGCGGCACCGCAAAAGCTCGACACGCCGGGCACCACCTCGTAGTCCACGCCGCGCGCGTCGAGCGCGTCCATCTGCTCCTGGATGGCGCCGTACAGGCACGGGTCGCCCGTGTGCAGGCGCACCACTTCCTCGCCCCGCGCATCTGCCGCGCACATCACATCGAGCACTTCCTCCAAGGTCATGTACGCGCTGTCGTAGACGATGCAGGATTCCTTGCACTCAGCGAGCAGCTCGGGGTTCACAAGGCTTCCCGCCCAAACGACCACGTCGGCCGCGCGCAGAAGGCGCGCCCCGCGCAGCGTGATAAGGTCGGCGGCGCCCGAGCCTGCGCCAACGATATGAATCATCCGAGCCTTCCCTTCCCGTTTCTCATCGCAACCGTTTACGCCGCCATTCGCGCAGCGGGCAAAACACGGCGCCTGCGGCGCAATCGGCGCAAATACGCAGGCAGGAGGCGCAATGCCGCCCGCCCTGGCTTTGACACGTTCACAAGTACCCACTATCATAGTAAAAGATTCGGCAACGAGCATATGACAATCGGATAAAAGGAAATGACCGGCGCGGCGCCCGCACAGCCCGCGCTGGCTTGCGGAGGGAACCAGGTGGGAATCCTGGGCAAGGGACATTACTGTATAGGACGCGCGGGCGAACCGCCTCGCGCCCCAAGCCAGACTGCTTCGCCTTTTCCTCACGGCATCGCCGTGGCGTTAGCTCCTTGTGAACCCCGAGGGGTGCGCTTTTCTTTCGCTTGTGCCGACAAGCAACTGTCGCCGGGGGACCGGCAAACCGAGGAAAGGAAAAACCATGTCCGACCAGATGTCACGCCGCGGCTTCATGGGCGCCGCAGCAACCGGAGCCGTCGCGCTCGCCGGAGTCGCGCTCGCGGGCTGCTCCAACACCTCCGCGAGTTCCGAGAAATCGAGTGAAAAGGAGAAGGCCGTGAAGCCGGTCATCCTCGTCACGAGCTTCGGCACGAGCTACAACGACTCGCGCCACATTACCATCGGCGCCATCGAAGACGCTATCCGCGAGAAGTACTGGCAGGACTACGACATCCGCCGCGCCTTCACCGCGCAGATCATCATCGACAAGCTGAAGAAGCGCGACGGCATCACGATCGACAACATGACCGAGGCGCTCGACCGCTGCGTGGAAGACGGCGTGAAGGAAATCGTCGTGCAGCCGACGCATCTCATGGGTGGCCTGGAATACACCGACGTGAAAGACGAGCTCGACAAGTACGCCGACAAGTTCGACAAGATCTCGCTCGGCGACCCGCTGCTCACCTCCGACGACGACTACAAGAAGGTGGCCGCAGCCATTAAGGAGAACATGGCGTCCTTCGACGACGGCAAGACGGCGCTGTGCCTCATGGGTCACGGCACCGAAGCCGATTCCAACGCCGACTATGCCAAGATGCAGGAAGTGTTTAAGAACGAGGGCTTGACGCAGTTCTTCGTCGGCACCGTCGAGGCTGAACCGACCTGCGAGGATGTTATCGCCGCCGCGAGCGCCGCAGGCTACAAGAAGGCCGTGCTCGCGCCGTTCATGGTGGTCGCGGGCGACCACGCGAACAACGACATGGCAGACGAGACCGACCCCGACAGCTGGGCTGCGAAGTTCGTGGCCGCCGGCTTCGAAGTGACGTGCCTGCTCCAGGGTCTGGGACAGAACGTCGCGGTCGACGAAATCTACGTCTCGCACGTGGACGACGCCATCGCCAAGCTGTAAACTCGCCGCGCACGGGGGCGCCGGTCGCGTCCCCGTGCAACGGGCATGCGCCTTCCCCGACTGACGGCGCATGCCCGTTGCATTCGCATCCCGTCAGCCCACCGCACGGCGCGGGCGGTCGAAGCGATTGAAAGGAACCCCCTCCATGTTGAAGAAAACCCTCGCCTTCGCCCTGTCAGCGGCGCTTTTCGCGTTCTCGCTCGCCGGCTGCGGCGGAAATTCAATCGACAGCGCAAAGGCAAGCGATGCCGATTCCCAGGAAAAGACCGAACAGGCGGCCGATGCGCCCGAGGGCGCAAGCGCTGCCCCCATCACCGCCGACAAGGTGACCGACGGCACCTATCCGATCACCGTAGATTCCAGCTCGAACATGTTCAGGATTGTGGACGCCCAGCTCATCGTGGAAAACGGCTCCATGCACTGCGTGATGACGCTTTCCGGCACGGGCTACGGCAAGCTCTTCATGGGCACGGGCGACGAGGCTGCCGCCGCGAGCGAGGCCGACTTCATCCCCTATGTGGAAAACGCGGAAGGCAAGTACACCTACGACGTGCCCGTTGAAGCGCTCGACGAGGACACCGCCTGCGCCGCGTGGAGTATTAGAAAAGAGCAGTGGTACGACCGCACGCTCGTGTTCGAATCCGCCGGCGTCGATCTGCGCGCCGACGCACTGAAGTAACGCCATGCGGTCGATTCTTCCCAAGGGGGAAAGCAGGAAGCGTCGCAGCATCGCGGTGCGCGCGATCGCCTGCGTTCTCGTCGCCCTGCTCGCGCTTCCCTTCGCGGGGTGCAGTGCGAGCCCGAACGCGACCGGTGGCACGGCAGGCTCTCAGGAATACACTGTGAGCGTCTCGCTCTCCGGTGGGTCAGGGCGCGCAAGCATCGCCTCACCCACCACAATTGTGAAGGATGGCGACACCTACACCGCGACCATCACCTGGTCGAGTTCGAACTACGACAAAATGACCGTCAACGGCGTGGACTACGCGCCCGTAAACGACGGCGGCAACTCCACGTTCGAGATACCCGTCACGCTCGACGAGGACATCGCCGTGTCGGCCGAGACCGTCGCCATGTCAACGCCGCACACCATCGACTACACGCTCCACTTCGATTCATCCACCATGAAGGAGAAATCGGGCGACGAAGCAAGCGGCGGCTCCCCTGCGGGAACGGCTTCAAACGCCGCGGCCGACTTCCACAACGCCGATTTGGGCTGCGGCTGGAAGCCGACGGGGACGCTTCAGCTTGAATACGCCGAGCACTTCACTGTCGACGAGTACGAAGGCGGCCTGCGGCTTATCTGCATTTCGAACGGGGAGCGCTTCCTCGTGGTGCCGCAAAATGCAAAGGTACCTGATGGGTTGAGCTCCGACATCGCGGTCATAAGGCGCCCCGCCGACAAGGTGTACCTCGTGTCGTCGGCGACGATGTGCCTGGTCGACGCGCTCGATGCGAACGACAATATCATTATGTCGGGCACGAAGGCCGACGATTGCTCGGTCGCGGGCTTCAAAAGCGCGCTCGAAAGTGGGGCGATCGCCTACGGCGGCAAGTACAGCGCGCCCGACTACGAGCGAATATCGGCCTCGGGCTGCACGCTCGCCATCGAGAACACTATGATCAACCACACGCCCGATGTGAAGGAAAAGCTGCAGAAGCTCGGACTCGTCGTGCTCACCGAACAGTCGTCGAGCGAGCCCGAAGCACTCGGGCGCGTCGAGTGGATTAAGCTTTTCGGCGTCCTGTTCGACAAGGAAGACGAGGCCGCGCACCTGTTCAACGAGCAGAAGGCCCGCGTCGAGCAAACGTCGAGGCTTGCGTCGTCAGGTAAAACCGTGGCGTATTTCTACATTAACTCGAACGGGGCCGCCGTCACGCGGCGGGCGGGCGACTACGTGGCGCAGATGATCGAGCTTGCAGGCGGCAACTACGCGCTCGATGACGCGCAGACGGCGTCGACGTCAGGTTCGTCAGTAACGCTCGAAATGGAGCGCTTCTACGCGACGGCGAAGGATGCCGACATCATCGTCTACAACGGCACCATCGACGAATCGGTTGCCACCTTAAACGACTTCGTAAGCAAAAACGCGCTATTGTCGCAGTTCAAAGCCGTGAAGAACGGCAACGTCTGGGTCACAAGCGCCGACATGTACCAGCAGATGACTTCTACCGCCGACATTATCGACGAGCTGCACGGGGCGTTCACCGGCGATGACGCGAGCGACTTCCATTATCTGAGGAAGCTCGGCTAGCACCATGAGAAGCCGACTTTCCATGGCATACGACGAATCGGGGCGCGTCGCACGGTGTCGCGTCGTGACGGCGCTGCTCGCTGTTGTCCTCATCGTGCTCGTCGGGGCCAACCTGTGCATCGGGAGCGTGCTCGTGCCCGCAGACCACATCCCCGGCATCCTTTCGGGCGGCGCGGCCAATTCCATGGAAAGCCAAGTCATCTGGGAGATTCGCCTGCCGCGCGTGCTTTCAGCCGTGCTTCTCGGCGGGGCACTTTCGCTCTCCGGGTTCCTGCTGCAGACGTTTTTCAACAACCCCATCGCCGACCCGTTCATCTTGGGCGTCTCCTCGGGCGCAAAGTTCGTCGTCGCGCTTACGATGATCGTGCTTCTGGGCGCGAACCAGGCCATGTCCTCGCCGGCCATGGTGGCCGCAGCGTTTCTGGGATCGCTTATCACCATCGGCTTCGTGCTCCTCATCGCACGGCGCATAAGTTCCATGGCCATGCTCATCGTGGCGGGCGTCATGGTGGGATACATCTGCTCGGCGGCGACGAACTTTCTCATCGCCTTCGCCGACGACCAGTCCATCGTGAACCTGCACAACTGGTCTTTGGGTAGCTTCTCGGGTTCGAGCTGGGACGACATCGCGGTCATCGCGGTCGTGGTGATCACCGTGAGCGCATGCGTATTCGCGATATCGAAGCCCCTTTCCGCCTTCCAGCTGGGAGAAGCCTACGCGAAAAGCGTCGGCGTGAACGTCGCACGCTTCCGCGTGGTGCTCGTCCTTCTAGCGAGCATGCTCTCCGCCTGCGTGACCGCGTTCGCTGGTCCGGTGTCGTTCGTAGGCATCGCGGTTCCGCATCTCGTTAAGTCGGCGCTGAAGTCGTCGAAGCCCATCCGCGTGATTCCTGCGTGCTTCTTGGGAGGCGCCATCTTCTGCGCGGGCTGCGATTTGATCGCGCGCACGCTGTTCTCCCCCGTCGAGCTTTCCATCAGCGCCGTCACCGCCATCTTCGGCGCGCCGGTGGTTATCGCGCTCATGTTGAAGAAGCGGGTGAGGTAGATGGGGGAATTCGTGCCGCGGCCCAAAACGCTCGGAGGGGACATTCCATACTTAGACAGTCCTGAGCTCGCACGAAAGCGCGAGAAGGCACTTTCGGCTCGTGCGGAACTGCGCGCGGAACGTCTCCTCCGAGCGCAGTCGAACCTCGAAACCCCGGTCGAAACGCAGGCTGACGGAGCGCCGCTTTTCCGCATAAGCGACCTGTCGGCGGGCTACGACAAGAAGGTCGTAGTCGAAGGTGTCGATCTGGAGGTTCGCGCGGGCGACGTCGTGGCGCTCATCGGGCCGAACGGCTCGGGCAAGTCGACCATCTTGAAAACCATCACACGCCATCTTGCACCGCTTGCCGGCGCGGTCGAGCTCGACGGACGGGAGATTTCCCGATGGAAGACGGCGGAGTTCGCAAGGAACCTTGCCGTTATGCTGACAGATCGCCCCCGGACCGAGCTCCTCACCTGCCGCGATATCGTAGAGGCGGGAAGACATCCCTACACCGGGCGAATGGGCACACTCTCGCCCGACGACCATAGTCGGGTCGACGAGGCCATGAAAACCGCACATGTGGAAGAGCTCGCCGAGCGCGACTTCATGCAGATAAGCGACGGGCAACGCCAGCGCGTCATGCTCGCACGCGCCATCGCGCAGGATCCGCGCGTGCTCGTGCTCGACGAGCCCACGTCGTATCTCGATATCCGCTACCAGATCGACCTGCTGCGAATACTTCGCCACCTTGCGAAATCGCGGAATGTGGCTATCATCATGTCCATCCACGAACTCGAGCTCGCGCAGAAAAGCGCCGACAAGGTGATTTGCGTGAAGGACGGCCGGGTCTTCCGCGCCGGCGCACCCGAGGACATATTCACGCGCGAGACGATTGGCGAGCTCTACGGCCTTAAACATGGCACCTTCAACGAGCGCTTCGGCAGCGTGGAAATTGGGCGCCCACACGGCGATGCGCACACGTTCGTCATCGCTGGCGCAGGTACGGGGTCGGCTGTGTTTCGCCAGCTCATCCGACAGGGCAAGGCGTTCTACGCGGGCGTTCTGCACGAAGGGGACATCGACTGCGAGCTCGCGCGCGACCTGGCGACGGAATGCGTGGCCGAGCGCGCCTTCGAGCCGATCGGGGATAAAACCATAGCCCGCGCCAAAGAGCTCCTCGTCCACTGCGCGCGCCTTATCGTGTGCCCCTCCGCCTTCGGCACCATAAACGCCCGCAACGCAGAGCTCGTCGAGTTCGCACGCTCGCATGGTATCGAGGTCATGCGAGTATGCGAAGGCGCATCGGAGGATTCCCATTTGGAGTGGGAAGAATAAACTGGACTTTCTTTTAAGGATCCTCAGGCTACAGCTCCTACACCGGCGAGGTCTCCAAGGCGCCGGAGAACCTCGTGAACAGGGATTTCCACGCCGACGAGCCCAACTAGGCCTAATCCAAGCGAGATTCCAGACTCGACAGACCGTTGAGAGTCAGGTCGTTGGCGACCTCAGAGACGCGCTCGATAGGAACCGAGCCGTCAGACAGCGCCCACGTGCGATAGATACCGATAATACCCGACAGCAAAAACGCCAGATAGTAGTCGAACATCTCGTCCTTGAGACCTTGGGGCAGCAGATCGCGCTCGGCAATCTCGTGCTCGAGCGGCGCACGAAGACGTGCCATAAAATCATCGAGCGGAATGTTCTCGATCAGCTGACGATTGAGCACCAAGTTGTTGCACAGTGCCTCGTTAACGGTTTTAAAGAAGGTCGCCGCCGCGCGCAGAGCGCGCTCGTTGGTGTCGCCGTCCATGGAAGCAAGCGTTTTCTCGACCGAGTCGACAATCATCTCCACCACATCGACGGCAATGGCATCGAGCAGGCCGTCAACCGTACCAAAGTGAACGTAAAAGGTCTTGCGGTCGACATTGGCCTCGCGCGCGATGGCACTCACCGTAATGTCTGCCAGCGGCTTTTCCATGAGCAGGCGCTCGAAAGCGGAAAGGATGGCATTACGGCTGCGAACAATGCGGCGGTCAAGACGCGGTTTGCTGGTTGCCATGGGCGTGTCCCTTCGATATGCGAGCATTCATCAACAGATGAGAGATAATCTACGTAAGAGGATTATCCCCCATACAGCACAAATATGCCCCGCATCATGAAGAACGCACGACTGTCCTACTGCGACTTAGGGTGCTTCTTCTTATTGAGTACCGACGGAGATACGCGAATACCATCGCCTGTCTGGCGCACATAGGCTTTATGAGCAGGCTTAGCGGTCCCAGAAGCCTTCTGAGCGTGCTTCTTGGGATCAACGGTAACAGCATTCATGGGGTGCGGCTTAGTGGGCGCAGAGGGCGTCTGAGGCGTGCGGCCGAGCTTGCGCATCACGCGATCCCAGCGTGCATGGATGCTCTCGTTGTGGGCGCTCTTAAGTCCCAGCAGGGGCGCAGCCAAAATGGTAGGCGCAATAAACGTAATGAGACGCCACAGCAGATAGCCGGCGGTCGAAGCCGACCCAAAGAAATGACCCAAGAACAATGCAAAGCCGCCCTCAGCGCCACCAGTTCCACCGGGCAGGGGGACCGCAGAGCTCAGCAGCTGGACAAAGGCGCTCGCGGCCATGACCGAGAAAAAGTCGACCTCGTGGCGGCCAAAGGCAAGCATCAGGAAATACGGCACCAGATAGAAAAACGCGAGCTGCAGCATGGTGATGACCACCGTGAGCAGCATGGACGAAAAGTGGCCAGCCGAAAGCTTGAACTTCTCAGAGAACGAGTAGATCTCGCCATCGACAAACGTGCGCCAACCCTCGATCTTAGTGGCCGAGACACCAATGCGCTCGAGCCAATTGATGATGCAATGGGCGACGCGCGTGACGGTCTTAGGCATGAGCGCGACGGCGAAGATGCCCAGCAAGATGCAGCAGTGCCCACCAAAGCTAAAGACGCACAGCAACGTCATGTCGCCATAGCGCTCGGCAAAAAACGGCATGCGAGCAAGCAGTAGGATAGCGCCCCAGGCAACGAGGCCAAACTGGTACACGATAAAACGCGTGAATTGCGTGGCGCCGGCCTCGCCCACGTTTTGGCCGGCCTTGGTCAGGCGATAGATTTGAGCCGGGGTGGAGCCCATCATCATGGGCGTCAGGTTACCAAAGAAGATGCCACTCGCCTCGACCGAGATCAGGTCGCGGATGCCGACGGGCGAATTGGGATCGAGCCAGACGGCGATCGCATAGGCCACAATGCCAAAGAACAGGTACATGAACATGCAAAGACACGCGACAACGAGCCATGACGCCTGGACGCTCGACATAGCGGCCCAGAACTGCCCCATCTGCCCGGTTACCACCAGATAGACGATATAACCTACCAGCACGACGCCGATAAAGATGGCGCCGCGGCGTGCGCTCTTATTGTCATCTCCGCCCGAGGCCTCAACCTCGACCTGGGGCTTAGACGTATGCTGAGAGGACTCCGTCATGAGACTCCTTCTAACAGTCAAAATATCTTGGATATTGTACCCGTAAGGGCCATAGGCAGAACGCAAAGCTCTGGTTCAAACGGGAATTGCAGACGGTTGTTTGAAAATAAAAAAACCCGGCCTTCCATAGGAAGTCCGGGTATCAGATGCGTGGTAGCCCGTACCAGATTCGAACTGGTGATCTCCGCCTTGAGAGGGCGGCGTCCTAAACCGCTAGACGAACGGGCCATAAGCCTCAGCAGAAAAGAAGTGGTAGCCCGTACCAGATTCGAACTGGTGATCTCCGCCTTGAGAGGGCGGCGTCCTAAACCGCTAGACGAACGGGCCACATGACATCTGCACTGCCGTGCTGCGAGGAAATATATTACGGGACAAAAAACGTCAGCGCAAGAAGAAATTCCAAATTGCCGAAAAATTGTCGGCAGGTTATGGAATACGCAGGTAAACTTGGTAGCTAATTCAAGTTGAGATGAACCAAAAGAGCTTCGCGCTCGTTGGGAATATCGTCTTCGATCACGGCGTCGAGGGCGGAGTTGAGAAGCTGACCCAGTTCCGGCCCGGGCTTGACTCCGGCACGGATCAGGTCGCCGCCGTTGATGGCGAGCATCTTGAGCGTATAGGGCTCCCCTGCCTTCAGCAGCTCGTGCGCCAGCGCGCGCATCTCCTCAATCGTCTCAACATAATAGAAGCACGACGGGGCCTTGCCAAGTGTGTCGGCACGCTTAAGGTCCATGAGCTCGTCAATCAGGCGGGCCGTGTCGACGCCCTCACCCGAAAGCGCGCGCATCATATTGAGCAGGCAGGAGCGCTCGGGGCGCAGCGGCTTGTCATGGTATTTGATGAGCAGGCACACGTCGCGCACCAAGTCGTGCGAGAGCGCCAGGCGATCCATAATGACGCGCGCCTTTTTGGCGCCGAGCTCGGGATGACCGTAGAAGTGTCCGCTGCCAGCGTGATCGACCGTAAAGCACTCGGGCTTGGACACATCGTGCAAAAACGCCGCCCACATAAGACTCGACGAGGGCGCGACGCCGTCGCACAGCGCCAGCTCCCCTGCCACCGTCAGCACACGGGCGATATGCTCGTAAACGTTAAACGCATGATAGACACTTCGCTGATCAAACCCGCGAGCGGGCGAAAGCTCGGGCACGGCGGCGCAGACGAGCTCGGGGTAGCGCAGCATCGCGTCTCCCCCATGACCGGTCGAAAGAATGCCCTCGAGCTCAATACCCACACGCTCGCGCGCCACGGCATCGAGAAGCGGCGCGCACTCTGCAAGCGCACGCTTAGTCTCGGGCTCAATCATAAAGTCTAGGCGGCAGGCAAAGCGCACCGCACGCAGCATGCGCAGGGCGTCCTCATTAAAGCGACGCTTGGGATCGCCGACAGCGCGAATCAGCTTGCGCTCCAAGTCACCCTGGCCGTCGTAGCGGTCGACAAGCCCGCGCTCGGGATGCCAGGCCATGGCGTTGACGGTAAAGTCGCGGCGCGCCAGATCGTCCTCGAGCGAGGCGGCACGCTCCACACTCTGGGGATGGCGACCATCGGTGTAAAAGCCATCCAGACGGTACGTGGTGACCTCGATACGCTCGCCATCGGAAATAGCCGTGATTCCGCCAAATTTAATGCCCGACTCCACGACCGCGATATCAGCAGCCTCGAGCGCCGCCTTGGACTCCTGCCACAGGCCGCTACAGCACATATCAACATCATGGCTGGGGCACCCCATCAGGGCGTCGCGCACCCAGCCGCCCACGTACCAAGCTTCAAGACCACCAGCCTCAAGCGCGCGAAGGACGCGCAGGGAGGCATCGGACGGTTGCGTACCGTTGAGCGAAACATTGCACATGCCTATGGCCTCCTGCACTTGTGAGCGTTAATCGATGGTTCTCAAGAAGTCTAGCAAGAAACGAGAAAGCGCGCACACGCAATTGCTTCGTCGATTCGATAAAACGAGACAGCAGACGCCACATACGTTCAGCGCGCAACAAAACACCCGCCTTGGTAATCCAAAGCGGGTGTTCGGCAACGATGTATCGATGCGGCTAGCAGACCTGGCGAACCTCGATGTGCTTCTTATATTCGTCCACCTTGGCAAAATCGCCCAGACCGGGGCACTCGACCACGTTGGCGCCGGTAGCCATCGAAAGGCGCAGGGCGTCCTCGACGCGCTCGGGGGCGTCGTGCCACACGGACAGGAAGGCAGCGAGCGAGGAATCGCCGGCGCACACCGTCGACAGCAGCTTGACGTCGAAGGTGCGGTTGGCAAACCAGATGTGCTCGCCGTTGGAGAAGTACGCACCGGCGCCACCGAGAGTCAGCAGCACATTCTTGGCGCCCTTGGCGTGCAGCTCGGCCATCGCGCCCTTGACGGACTCATCGTCGCCACCGCTCACCTTAATGCCAAAGATATCGAGCAGCTCATCGTCATTGGGCTTGATCAGCAGCGGCTCCATGGCAATGAGGTCTGCCAGCTGATGGCTCGAGATGTCGAGGACGAACTCGGCACCCTTGGCCTTGACACGGCGCAGGACCTCGGCCAGGAAGCCCTCGGAAGTGTTGGGAGGCAGCGAGCCGCTGATGACCAGGCAGGTCATGTCATCGAGCGAATCGATGAGCTCAAACATCTCCTGCTCATTGGCCTCGTTGATGGCGGCACCGGCGTTGACCATGTTGTACTCGGTGTCGGGGCCGGCATTGAGGAACACGTTGACGCGCGTGATGCCGTCGGTCCACACGGGCTTGACGGGCACGCCCAGGGCCTCGGCGCCCTTGACGATGAACTCGCCCGAGAAGCCAGCGAAGAAGCCCAGGATCGTGGTGTCGACACCGTAGTGGTCAAGCGTAAACGAGACGTTGAGGCCCTTGCCGTTGGGCGTATAGACCGCGTTGCGGGTACGCGTGACTGTGTTGGCGGAAAGACCGTCGCAGGCAATGTTGTAGTCAATGGCGGGATTTGCAGTGAGCGTGTAAATCATGAATGTTCCTTTCACGAAGCAACGTGTTAATGAAAGTATATTCCACGCAACGACAAAAGGCTACAACAACTCGGTGAACGGTGTTGAAGCGATGAAGCACGGCAGGACACCTCTCCCCCATGGCGGAACAAAAAAGGCGCCCCGGCCGAAACCGGGGCGCCGCATGCGCACGAATATGTCGCGTTTCGATTACTGACGATCGAGCTTGCGGACAGCAACGCGCTTGCTATACTCATCGACGTGACCGAAGTCGCCGATGCCGACGGACTCGGCAACGTTGGCACCGGTGGCCATAGCGAGCTTCATGGCCTCCTCGACGTTGTCGCGATCCCTGTACCACTTGTGCAGGAACGCAGCAAGGGTGCAGTCGCCGGCGCAGACGGAAGAAACCAGCTTGATGTTGAACTCACGCTTGGCGTACCAGATGTCCTCGCCGTTGGAGAAGTAAGCGTCGCCGCGGCTACCACGGGTGAGCAGCACGTTCTGAACGCCAGCGTCGTGAGCCATCTTCATGGCGACGCGAACCTCGTCGTCGGTGTCGACCGGCACGCCGAAGATAGCCTTCATCTCGTGATGGTTCGGCTTGATGAGCAGCGGCTTCTTGTGAGCGAGCTCCTTGAGCTTGTCGGAGGACAGGTCCAGGACGACGTCGGCGCCACGAGCCTGAGCGTGCTCCATGACCTGAGCCAGGAAGTCGGGCGTAGCTTTGGGAGGAACGGAGCCGGAGACGATCAGGCACTCAAGATCGCCCGCGGTATCCAGGATGTTGTAGAGCTCCTCCTGGTGCTGCGGCGTAATAGGAGCACCCGGGTTCAGGATGCCGTACTCGTGCTGGCCATCGTTGACGTAGGTGTTAATGCGCGTGATACCGTCGGTCCAGACCGGGCGGCACAGGCAACCCAGGTTCATGACCTCCTCGACGATGAACTTGCCCGTGAAGCCGGCGAAGAAGCCGAGCGCGACGGTGTCGACGCCCATCTTCTTAAAGGCGAAGGACACGTCGAGGCCCTTGCCGTTAGCCGTGTAGCTGGCCGAGCCGGTGCGGACGTTCTCGTCGGGCTCGAGCGGAGAGCTCGAAACCGTCATGTCGACAGCCGGGTTAGCGGTTAGCGTGTAGAACATTTACAGTACCCCCTGTATATGTGAGGGCCGCGTGGCCGGCCCATTCCAACCACGCGGTTACCTCTTATACCAAATTAGCGAGCTGCGGACTCGAGCAGTGCCTTGACCTCGGCGGCGGTGTTGCAGGCGAGCGCCTTCTCGGCGAGCTCGTCGCACTCGGCCTTGGTCCACTGGCTGATGGTCTTGCGGGCGCGCAGGATCGACGGAGCGCTCATCGAGAACTCCTCCAGGCCCCAGCTGATCAGCAGCGGCTCGAGCAGCGGATCGGCAGCGGCCTCGCCGCACATACCGACCATGATGCCGGCCTTCACGCCGCTCTCGATGATGTTCTTGAGCGAGCGGAGCACGGCGGGATAGTACACCTGGTACAGGTTGGAGATGGTGTCGTTGCCACGGTCGGCGCACATGGTGTAGCCGATCAGGTCGTTGGTGCCGATGGAGAAGAAGTCGGCGACCTCGGCCAGACGGTCTGCGAGCAGCGAAGCGGCGGGCGTCTCGACCATGATGCCGACCTCGATGTTCTCGTTGAACTTGCGACCCTCTTCGGTCAGCTCGGCCTTGCACTGCTCAACGAGCTCCTTGACAGCCAAGACCTCCTCGACGCAGGTGACGAGCGGGATCATGATCTTGACGTCACCGAAGGCGCTAGCGCGCAACAGAGCGCGGAGCTGGACCTTGTACTGGTCGGGATTAGCCAGGCAGTAACGCACGGCGCGGAAGCCCATGAAGGGGTTATCTTCCTTGACCATGTGCAGATACGGAATCTCCTTGTCGCCACCCACATCGAGAGTGCGGATGATGACCGGAGCACCCTTGAGCGCGCTGGCGACCTTACGGTAGGCGTTGAACTGCTCCTCCTCGGAAGGAAGCTCAGCAGAGTCCATGAACAGGAACTCGGAGCGGAACAGACCGATGGCCTCGGCGTCGTGATCGAGCGCGTTGGGCACGTCATCGGGGTTACCGATGTTGCAGGCGATGATCTTCTTGATGCCATCGGCAGTCACGGACGGCTTGCCACGGAAGGCCTCGAGGGCTGCCTTCTCGGCAGCGAAGGCCTCGGCCTTGGCGGTGTAGGCAGCGAGCGTCTCCTCGTCGGGATCGGCCTCGACGATACCCTTGCCGCCGTCGACGACAACGGTCATACCGTTGCGCAGCGCGGTGCAGCTGTTGGAAACCGAAAGGACAGCCGGGATCTCGAGGGCGCGCGCAATGATCGCGGAGTGCGACGTGCGGCCACCGGTCTCGGTGACGATACCGGCAACGTGGGCCTTATCGATCGTGGCGGTCATGGACGGCGTAAGGTCGTGCACGACAACGACGGTGTTCTCGGGCAGGACGGAGAGGTCGACGACCTCCTTGCCCAGCAGCTCGGCCAGAATACCGGTGCGGATGTCGGCGATGTCGGCCGCGCGCAGACGGAACATCTCGTCGTCCATGGACAGGAACATGTTCTCGAACATGGTCGAGGTGTCCATGAGCGCCTGCTCGGCGCAGGTACCGCCGTCAATGGCGGCGTTGATGGCGTCGGTCATGCCCGGGTCCTGAGCCAGGACAATGTGTCCGCTCATGATCTCGGCCTCGGCCTCGCCCACCGTCTCCTTCATGTGGTCGGCCTGAGCCTGGGTCTTCTCGCAGAAGACCGAAAGAGCGGACTGATAGCGCTCCTTCTCTGCTGCCGAATCAGCAACCTCGTGCGGCTCAAACGTCAAGTCGGGATCGACGGCGACCATGACGGTGCCGATACCGATGCCCTCGGAAGCGTTGACTCCCTGATACATTCCCATTCCTCTCTCCGTGTCATGTGATAAAGCGTTTTGCCATATCCATGACAAAAGAGCGCAGTTACCTTACAACAGGTCACTGCGCCCCCAAATATGAACTTAGTTGTTCAACATGCGACCCGTTTGAGTTCTACTCGCCAAGACCGCTCTTGATGAGCTCGATGGCAGCAGCCAGAGCCTCGGCCTCGTCGGCGCCGTCGCACTTGACCTCGACCTCGGTACCGCAGGGGATACCAGCAGCCATGAGGGCCATCGGGGACTTGCCGTTGACCTCCTTCTCGGGGGTGACGACCGTCACGTCACAGGCGTACTTGCCCATGGTGGAGGCGAACAGACCAGCCGGACGCATGTGCAGACCCTGAGGATTAACGAGGGTAGCCTTCTCAGAAACCATAATTGACTCCTTTTTGTGTTTAACCCCTGTCATGCATGTGGCAGGAGTCAGATTCACGACGTTCTTTATATTAACTCACATCAAACGGTTTTTCATTATGTTTCAGACGAATTATTGGACAGATGTGTTTGTCGTCCGCTTGCTCGCCCACAGGGGCCCGTGCGCGGCCTGTGAGATTTCCTGCTCTACAGTCCTGCTCGCACGAAGAGCACATTAAGTGCTCTTCGGCTCGTGCGGAACTCGCGATAAATCTCACAGGCCGCGCACGGGCCCCTGTGGGCGAGCAGGCTGCGGAAACTCGGTCGGTCCAGAGCAATATCGTGCAAACGGAAATCTGGCTGATGATCTGTTCGCGACAAAGACTCGATAGGTAGCCCCCTCTATGCCCTTTTGTAAGTTGCGGTGAAATAGGGACTGAATTTGGGGTTGAATCGTTTAAACAGTCCCTATTTCACCGCAACTTATGGGAGGGATAGAAAAAAGGCGGAGGCCCTGGAGAGGGACTCCGCCTTATATACAGGGGGCGATGGTATTCGCGTGTTGCGGGATTAGACCAGGCGGGAGTTGATCGTCTTGGCGATCTTGGCGGCGTCGGTGGAACCCTTGACGGTGGCACGGAAGTCCTCGTCCATGAGCGCCTCGGCGACCTTGGACAGGATCTTAAGGTGCGTGGTGCCGGCCTGGGCACCCGGGATGAGCAGCGCGATGGCCACGTTGACGGGAGCGCCGTCCATGGTGTCCCAACCGGTCACACCGGACTCGTCCTTGACGACGATGACGGCAGCCTCGGTAATGGCGTCGGACTTGGCATGCGGGATGGCGAAGCCCTCCATCATGCCCGTGGTGCCCTCGGCCTCGCGGGCCAGGAAGGCGTTCATCACGGCGTCGGCGTCGCTGGCGATACCGGCCTTGACAGCCTGGTTGGAAACGAAGCTCAGAGCCTCGTCACGAGAAGCGAAGTCCTCGGCGACAAAGACATTCTCGACCTTCACGAAGTCGGCAGCCTCGGCCTTGGGGGCCTCGACGGCAGCGGCCTTGGGGGCCTCAACGGACTTGGCTACAGGAGCGGCCTTCTGATTCTTCTCGAAGTCGTACTTCTTGAAGGCCACGAACAGGATACCACCGACCACAGCGCCGATGAGGATCGCGAGGACCCACAGCGGACCGTTCTCGACAACGGGCAGGACCAGGAAGCCGCCGTGAGGCGCCGGATCGTGAACGTTGAAGAAGATGGTCAAGATGGAAGCGATGGAAGAACCGAGCATCATGATGGGCATGACGGGCCAGATGTTCTTGGTCATGAACGGAATGGCGCCCTCGGTGATGTGGGTGCAACCAAGGATGAGGTTGACGATACCGGCGTCATGATCCTCCTGGCTGAAGTACTTCTTGCCGACAACGACGGCGAAGGTGGTGATCAGCGGCGGAACGATGCAAGCGGCGGAGACGGCAGCCATGAAGTTGGTGCCGAAGTTGTAGGTCTCGGTGCCGACGCCAGCTTCGAGAGCGGTACCGAGCAGGAAGGTACCAGTAGCGTAAGCAGCCTTGTTGACCGGGCCGCCCATATCAAAGGCGCACATGCAGCCGATGGCCAGGCCAAGGATCACCGGACCGGAGTTACCGAGGCTCTGCAGGAAATCCATCATACCCTGGTTAATGGCAGCCATGGGGCCGGAAATACCGAGCATGACCAGGCCGACGATGGCGGTAGAGCACAGCGGATACAGGAAGATTGCCTTCAGGCCATTAAGGCTCGCGGGAATTTTAGAGAAAACCTTCTCGAGCAGCAGGATGACATAGCCGGCGAGGAAGCCGCCGACGATGCCGCCCAGGAAGCCGAAGCCCACGCCGGCGCCACCGGCGTCGATCATGCCGGTCTCGGCGTTAACAGGCAGGCCCTGGATGGCAATCATACCGGCAACGAAACCGGGGACGAGCGCCGGGCGCTTGCCGATGGATTCGGCGATGTAGGCGGAAAGCACCGGAACCATAAGGTTCATGGCGATGCCGCCGATGATCTTGAGCATCGCAGCAAAGCTGTTGTAGTCGGCAGCCGTCGAATCAAAGGACGTGATGCCCCACAGGAACGAAATGGCGGTCAGAACACCACCGGCAACGACGAAGACCAGCATGTGGCTGACGCCGTTCATGAGGTGCTTGTAGATGACGTGGCCGATGGACTCCTTCTCCTCGACCTCGTCCTCGACATCGGCGGCAGCGGCAACCGTGTCGTCGCCCTTGGCGGCGAGCGCGCGGTCGATCAGCTTACCAGCAGCCTCGACAGACAGGGCCTTGGAAACACCAACGGAAACCATGGGCTTACCGGCGAAACGCTCAGCCTGGACATCCTTATCGGCTGCGACGACGACGGCCTTGGCACCGGCGATCTCGCTCTTGGTGAGCTCGTTCTCGACACCGACCTGGCCATGAGTCTCGACCTTAATGGTCAGACCGCGCTCGGCAGCTGCCTTCTCCAGCGCCTCCTTCGCCATGAAGGTGTGCGCAATGCCGGTCGGGCAACCGGTCGCGGCGATGATGTCAAACTTAGCCATGTGTCCCTCCTTCTTGAGTACAGCGCCCTCGGGCGCTCCCCTACACGCGCTTCGATGCGCGTTTTTCCACAACTGAAAGATACCAACCTACCGTCCGCGTGAGAAGAGCTAAGGTGCAAATCTCCGGTGAAAGGTTCTTTCATAACCGTAAACGGTAAGTGAAAGTTTACCATCAACACTTGAAACGGCAAGGTGTATCTTGTATTGAAAATTCCCGTATACTATGGCATTGCAAATCAAGCTAGATTTTCATGCCAACCAGGAGCCATCCATGACCGATAGTAGCAAGAGCGCACTTTCCCTCATTAGCACCCATCAGGGATACAGCGAATCCGAGCAGCGCATTGTCGACTATATATTGGAGCACCAGTCCGAGGCTCCACGCCTCACGGCGGCTCAGCTCTCACGCGCCGCTGCCACGTCCGAGGCGACCGTTTCGCGTTTCTGCCGCAAGCTTGGGTTTGGCAGCTTCCGCAGCTTTCAGTTTTCGTTGGCGAGGGATTTGGAAAGCCAGCGCAACGAGGGCCTGACCGACGAGGTCTCGCTCGATAATATGGAGCAGAGCCTAAAAAATATCCTCGCCGCCAAGGTGAGTGAGCTTAATGCGACCATCGACGGCATAGATCACGACACGTTGGCCGCAGTTGTACACGCGCTTAAGAATGCCGGCGTTATTGAGTTCGCCGCCGTGGGCAATACGAACGCGGTCGCGCTCGATGCGACGTTTAAGTTTTCGCAGCTGGGCCTGCGCTGCATGGCGAGCACCATTAGCGAGACATCAATCGGCTTTGCGCTCACGTTACGCCCGGGTGACGTCATCGTGCTAATCTCAAACTCTGGCAAATCGCGCCGACTGAATCGCATGGCAAAAGCGGCTCGCAACTGCGGCGCAACCGTAGTCGTCATCAGCAGCGATAGCAAGTCTCCACTTGCACGCCTCGCCGACTACACCTTTAATACCGTCAATCACGAAGCGCTGCTGACAACGGGTGACTTCGCATTCTCCAAGATGAGCGCCACGATGATCATAGAGGTCGTCTACAACTTCCTGCTGCCCGAAATCGAGGACGCCCGAGAGCACATCAGCTACTATGAGGAACTCATCCAACCGGATAAGGTCGTGGAGTAAAACGCGAAGTGGGACAAAAAATTCAGTCTATTTTGTCCCACCAACACCGCTGATACGACCTAACCTCGAGCTTCTTCAAGCATCTGCTTGGCATGCGCCAAGCTCGCCTCCGATTGATCGCCGCTCAACATGCGGGCGATCTCGGCGGTACGCGCTTCGCCGGTTACCTCGTCCAAATGCGTCTGGGGAACATTGCCCGGTTCCTTACTGACAACATAATGTTTGTCGGCCATGACCGCAACCTGCGCAAGGTGCGTTACGACGATGACCTGATGAGTAGCGGCAAGATCGGCCAGCACACCAGCAAGAGCACGAGCCGTAGAGCCGCCGACACCGGCATCGACCTCGTCAAACACCAGCGTATCGACACCGTCCGCGTTACCGAGGACAACCTTACTTGCCAACATGACGCGGCTGAGCTCGCCGCCCGACGCAATGCGGCGCAGGGGACGTGGAGTCAAACCGGCACCGCTGCGGTATAGCAGCTCGTAGCTCGAAGGACCAACGGGCGTCCACTCAGCACGGGGAAGATCACGCGACTCCCAGACGAGCTCGGCGCCGCCCATCTCCAGGCGAGCCATCTGGCGGCAAACCTCGTGGCAGAAGCGCGGGGCCGCCATATTGCGAGCGCGCTTAAGTGCCTTGGCAGCGGCAAACAACTCGTGCTCGGCGCTCCCGAGTGCCTCACGCGCCTTTCTGATCTGTTCATCGCCATCATCGACCAGGGACAGCAGCTCTTGCGAGCGATCGCGCATGGCAAAAACATCGTCCATGGTAGGACCCCACTGACGCAGCAGGCCCTTGAGGTCGGAATACCGCTCACGCATGCGAGCGAGCTCGCGCGGATCGAAGGCGACGCCATCGCGATAGGCACGAAGTTCGTTCGCGCAATCCTCAAGGGAGATACAGGCATCCGAAAGCAAATCGGCAATGTCGCCAAGTTTGCGATCGACGGAAGCCATACGGGAAAGTTCTGCCACGGCGCTGTTCACGGCATCGAGCGCTCCCCCTTCAGAGGCAAGCGATGCATGGGCATCATTAGCTGTGGCAACCAGTACCTCGGCATGTTCGGAGCGCGGCAGCAGTTCCTCGAGTTCCTCATACTCGCCCGGTTTGGGGTCGACCTCGCCGATGCGCTCGAGCGCAAAGCGCGCTTCCTCGACGCGGCTCCCCTGCGCACGCGAGGTCTCTTCGACACGTCGAACCTCCTTAGCGGCAGCACGCGAAGCCTTAAAGCAGGCGCGGTAGTGCTCGAGCGCCTCGAGTGCAGGGCGCCCTGCCCAGGCATCGACCATCGCAACATGATGCGCCGGATCGAGCAAGCGCTGGTGCTCGTGTTGGCCGCACAGATCCATCATCACGCCAACGCGCTCCGAAAGCTCGCGCACACTGGCGATGCGGCCGTCAATCTTCACGCGGCTGCGGCCCTCGGCAGAAAGACTGCGCTGCACGATGAAGCCCTCCGTGTCGTGCGGGCCGTCAAACAGGCGCGCCTCGACGCTCGCCAGCGCCTCGCCCTCGCGCACCATAGACGAATCCGCGCGCTCACCCAAAATAAGCTTGAGGGCCGAGAGCAGCGCGGTCTTGCCGGCACCGGTCTCGCCGGTCAGGACAGTCAGGCCGGCACTCGGCAGCAGCGTCGCCTCGCGAATGAGCGCAATGTTAGAAACCTGCAGCTCATCGATCATGACGGACTCCGTAGAATACGCGGCTCACCGAGTTATAGAAGCTCTCGGGGCCGTAATCCAGCAGCAACACATCTCCGGGCCCGCGGCGCACCGCCACGCTCTCAACGGTGCCATCGCAGGTAATAAACTGTCCATCGATAGCAATCGCCGGAACGCTCGGACGATCATCAGACATAAAGATTTCGACGACATCACTCGGCGAAGTCAAGAAGGCACGGGCCTGAATGGTGTGCGGCGCAATGGGTACGCAGACCATGCCCGTATAGTCGGGGCTCACGATGGGGCCACCGGCACTGAGCGCGTAACCCGTAGAACCAGTCGCCGTGGACACGACCACGCCGTCGCCACGCAGGCGATCGATATGGTGGCCGGACACCGTGATGTCAAACTCGACCATATCGGACAGGGGGCCGCGCGTGAGCGCCATGTCGTTGAGGGCGAACGTGCGCACGACATCCTTCGTGCCATCGTCACGCACGGACACGATATCCGCGGCGATGGTAGCGCGACGGCTCACATGCAGCTCGCCGGACAGGGCGTCGCTCACAACCTGCAAAATGTCGCGCTCCTCGGGACTCGCGGCCGTCAAAAAGCCCAGGTGACCATAGGAAAGACCGAGGATAGGAATCTCGCGATGGTTGAGGATGCGGGCAGCGCGCAGCAACGTACCGTCACCGCCGAGCGTAATGACCAGATCGGAGCCGTCAATATCAGGCGTGCTCTGAATCTTCGATCGCTGGTCGGCAGCCCATGCGACCTCATAGCCCTGGCGCGTCAGCCAAAGCTCGAGCATCAGGCCGCTCTCGACCGCCTCTTGCTTGTAGTAATTGGGAACCAGAAAGACCTTCATAGCGTTGCAGCTTTCTCGCTCAAAACCGATACCTGGGATTGCAGCACGTCTTGCGAGCGGTCGCCAGATTCAAATCTCGTGCCGTACAGGAAAAACTCAACGTTGCCCTTGGCACCATGAATGGGCGACACGCACACATCGACCGGAAACAGGCCCTTGGCAGCAAAGAGCTCAACCGCCGCCACGAGCGTATCGCGGCGCACGGCGGGATCGGTCACAATGCCGCCCTCGCCCACCAGCGCCGCCGGAGCTTCAAACTGCGGCTTTACGAGCGTGCAGAATGCACCCGTAGGCGCCAGGCACGCCAGTACCGCATCGATAATGTTCGCGATGCTGGTAAACGAGACATCACACACAGCCAGGTCGATGGCGCCGGCATAGCCAAGCTCAGGCAGCTGCGTCACGTTTGTGCGCTCATGCAGCGTCACGCGATCGTCCTGACGCAACGACCAATCGAACTGGGCGCGACCCACGTCCACAGAGACAACAGTCGCAGCTCCGCGCTTGAGCAGGCAATCGGTAAAACCGCCGGTAGAGCAGCCCACATCCAAACAGGCAAGGCCCGTCGGATTGATGCCAAACGCATCAAGCGCGCCTTCGAGCTTAAGACCGCCGCGGCCAACATAGGGAATACGCCCCTTCACGTGCAGCGGCAGCCCCGGCATCACCTTAAGACCCGGCGAAGTCAAGCGCTCGCCGCCACTCGAGACCAAGCCGGCCATAAGAGTGCGAAGGGCATCCGCGCGATCGGCGCAGATGCCCTGTGAAATCAGTTCGTCATCAAGACGCACGCGTTTCATGAATGCCATCAACCATTCGTATCCGGAGATGCGGCCTAGCTATCCTGGGATTCGTTTGCCGCATCCTCATCGTATTCCTGTTCGAGCTTATCGGCCTCACGCGGCGTCAGCTCAAACTTGTCGACCATATCGACCGCGCGGGAGCCCAGCTCAATCGCCTCGTCAAACAGATCGAGCGAACGCTCCAAGGACGTATCCTTGGAGCGAACGGTAGCGATGATCTGGTCCAGGCGATCCGAGATCTCATCGAAGTTGCGGACGGAACCCTCTGGCATGGCTACTCCTCGACGGAGTCGGCCTCGACGGCCCCAGCAGCGTCCGCGTCCTCGGCAAGTACACCGGCAGCAGCCTGAGCAGCAGCGACCTTGGCGGCTGCCTCGGCAGCCTGTGCCTCCTCGCGAGCGCGATCCTCGGCCAGCAGCTCTTGGTACAGGTCCTCGCCCGGCAGTTCCTCGCTGCGAGCGATCTTGCCCAGCACGCCGTTGACAAACGATGCGGACTGGTCGGTACCATAAGCCTTGGCAAGCTCAACGGCCTCATTGATCACGATGGCGTCCGAGACCTCCTCGTCGGTGAGGAAACGCATCTCGTAAACGGCGATACGCAGCAGATTGCGGTCGGCGCCGGGCATGCGCATAAGATCCCAGTTCTTGGCAACGGAGCGCAGAGCGCAGTCGATGCGGTCGATATGCTCGTAGGCACCGCGGCACAGCTCCAGCGCATAGGGGTCGAGGGGACCCTTCGAGATCAGGAAATCACCCTCGAGGACGCGCTCAAGCGGGCTGTCCGTGGCCTCGGCCTGGAACAGCAGCTGCAGCGCCTGACTGCGGGCAAGCGTACGCCCGCGATAAACCTTAAGGCTCAAAGGTTACTCCTTGGGGAAAACGAGGCCGTCGATGCAAACGTCAACGCGCTCGACCTCGACGCCCACCTGGGCATCGATGGCGGCGACCACGGCGGCGCGAACGGCCTCGGCGAGTTTCTTGAACGGATAGCCAAAGAACACCACGACACGCACGGTGAGTGCGAGCTTGTTGCCGACGACCTCGGCCTCGACCGCCGGCTCGGAAGCCGGGGCCTTGGACGAGAGCATCATGGAGACAAGGTTGGTGGCAAGGTCCTTGACGCCAACGGAGGCGATGCCCTCGACATCGGACACGGCGCGCGAGACGATGGCGGTCAGAACATCGGGCGAAATGCCGATGCCGTCAATCTTGATTTCCTGGGGCATGAGTCCTCCTAGAAGATTTGGTTGCTAGACGCGGGAGACGAACTTGCCGTCGCGGGTGTCAACCTTGATGACCTCGCCCTCGTTGAGGTACATGGGGACCTGGATGACAGCGCCGGTGTCAATCGTGGCCGGCTTGGTGGAACCCTGGACGGTGTCGCCCTTAAAGCCCGGGTCGGTCTGGACGATGGTGGTCTCGATGAACATCGGCGGCGTCACGCCCATGAGCTCATCGTCGGCGAAGAGCAGCTGGCAGATGTCGTTCTCGCGCAGCCACTTGGAGTTCTCGCCCACCATGTCCTCGGGAACGGGAACCTGCTCATAGGTCTCATTGTCCATGAAGATGTAGTCGGTGCCATCGTTGTAAAGGTACTGGAACTCACGGGTGGTGAGCATGACGCTCTCGAACTTGGTGCCGGCGTTGCAGGTGTTCTCGACGACGCGGCCGCTCTTGATGTCGCGGGTCTTGTAGCGCACAAACGCGCCGCCCTTGCCCGGCTTGACATGCTGGAACTCGACGATGGTGTAGACCTTGTCCTTGATGCGGAGACCGAGGCCGTTCTTGAAGTCGGCGGTAGAAATGGTAGGCATAGCGACCTTTCTTGTTATGGGCAGAACGCACAAGCGTCCAAATTACATACGACAGAAATTATACACTTGCAGACGGCGCCTGCGGCGAGCGCATAAAAAGAGAACGCGGGGCGTCCGAATCGATCCGGACGCCCCGCCCCAAACTATCTACCAAAGTAGACTAGCAGTCGATAACGTGCAGGTCGTGCGGGGTCTTGGTGAAGGGCTCGTAGCCGTTCTCGGTGACCACGCCGTAGTCCTCAAGGCGCACGCCGCCCACGCCGGGCAGGTAGACGCCGGGCTCCATGGTGACAACCGAGCCGATCTCGATGGTGTTCTTGCTGCGGTTGAAGTTGGGCAGCTCATGGATGTCGATACCAACGCCGTGGCCCAGACCATGGTTGTAGTAATCGCCATAGCCGGCATCGCCGATGATCTTCTTAGAGAGCTTGAAGATGTCGTTGCCCTCGACGCCTGGATGGATGGCGGCGACGCACTCCTCGTGCGTACGGCGCACGAGCGCGTACAGGTCGAGCTGCTCCTGGGTAGGCTCGCCCATCACGACAGTGCGTGTCATGTCGGAGCGATAATCGCAGTAGCCCGCGCCGTAATCCATGAGGACAAAGTCGCCCTTCTCGATCACGCGGTCGCTCGGGACGGCATGCGGGTTGGCGGTGTTGGGGCCGCTCGCCACGATGGAGCCGAAGGCAAGGCTGTCAGCACCGTTGGCGAACATAAAGTTCTCGAGCTCGTTGCGAACCTGCTTCTCGGTCATGCCGGGCTTAATAAAGCCGAGCATATGCTGGAAGGCGGCATCGGTGATCGACTGCGCGTGGCGCATGAGCTCGATCTCCTCGGCGTCCTTGATGGCGCGCATCTTGCGGATGTCGTCATGCATCAGCGGCAACATGCAGGCGACGGAACGATCCTCCAGACCACGCTGAATACCCTGGTAGAAGTTGATCTGCATGTCGTCCTCGACAGCGCAGACGCGGCACTTGTTGGCCGCGATCTTGCCGGCGACCCAACCGGGGATGGTGCCCTCGTCCATGTCGTAGACCCAGGGGCTGCCGGCGGGCGTGTTCTCCTCAAAGCTGTTGAGGTAGCGCGAGTCGGTATGGAACAGGCACTGGTCGGCCGTAATAAACGCCGCGTGCGGGAACTCGAAGGTGTAGTCGAAGACGCCCTTCACGCCCGTGAGCCAACGAAGATTGGCCTCGTCGCGTACCACGATAGCGTCATAGCCGCGCTCGACCATCAGGGCACGGACACGTTCGATACGACCGGCAGGACCGGCAGCAAACTCAGACATGCAGATTCCTTTCTTATTGTCTCTATAAAGACGGAACGGGTCTCAACCGAACGACGGAATCGCATGCGATCCGCAACCGATTGAAAACCCGCCCCTCAACATGATACGAAAGACGATGGATGTCAATAAATCTTAGAGAAGTTCTTTGCGAGAAGCCAAGTAGGCGTGAACATGGCGCTCAAGAACCTCGTCCTCAACGCTCGTTAAACGAATGGCGCCGAGTGCCGCGGGCAGCGGCAACATACTGCGGTTCGAGCGGGCGAACTGCTGCCTGCGGAACTCCTCGATAAACGCGGTGGGCTCCAGGTCGAAGGCAAGTTCCTCGATGCCAAAGTCCTCCAGGCAGTAATCGACCTCAAAGACGTAATCGATATCAAAGTCGCAGGCATCATGTGCTAGGCGCACCTCAAAGCGCATGCCCTCGGATAACAGCTGGTAGGCAGGGACCTGCGAAGCGGCATCGCCCAAGCAGGCGCGCAGGGTACACTCCCCCGTCTTGCCAAAATCGAGCGCATGGCGAGCGCTCGGGTTTGTGGCCATCAGTACGTCCTTACGGGCAGTCTGAGACCATTGAACGGCATTGACGAGCGCGACCTCCTCGCCCGCGAGAATCTCGGGGACGGTCTCAGTAAACTGATTCCAGCGGGACTTACTGCTCGAAAGCATGGTGCCAACAAGCACCACAAAGCCGAGCTTGAGGTCCTCGGGGTCCGCCTCACGAACAAGGTCGAGGTCACACACGACCAAGCCCGGTTCGGGACGGAACGCGATAGCGGGAAGCGCATTGGCCGACGAGGCGACGAGCGGCTTCATGGTCGTCGCGACCGTGAGCATGGCGTCGAAGGTCGTCGGCAACAGCGCGCACTCGGTTCGGCCGCACCACTGGTTGGCGCACCAGCTAACAACCGAGCAGGTTGCGGCATCGCCAACGGCGACAACCAGATCGTCGCAGGTAACGCCGTTGGCAGACAAGGCACCAAAGACGGTATCGGCATCGGCCAGCGTAGCACCGGCAGGCGAAACCTCAAGGACTAGCAGCGACACGGCAAAACCGGCGTCGACCAGCGCATGCTCGACAACCTCGCCATAGCGCTCAGATGTGGCGTCGTTCCAAACGACCATCGCGCGCTTAGGCTTGCCCACGGCCGAGGCAAACATACGCGACAGTTCATCGAACGCACCCAATCCGACACGGACATCGACGCTGCGGTTTTGGAAATTGATCAGTTGACGGCGAATCATAGCAGCCCACGCTCCAAAAGCATCTCGGCACAAAGGTAGGAAACGTCCTCGAAGGACTTGTTGCGAATATCAAGGGTAAGGTCGGCAGCCTGGCGATACAGCGGACGGCGATGCTCAAACAGGCGCGCAGCATGCTCAGGCGAGCGGAAATCGGGGCGCGTGTCGGACCGACGAATCTGGCGAATCGAATCCTCGAAGTCGCCCTCGAGGTACACGCACGTACCCATTTCGTGCATCAGCTCAATATTCACCGGTGTCTCGACGATACCGCCCCCGCACGAAACCAACAGGCTGCGCTCACTTTGGAGCGAACGGAGCGCCGAGGTCTCGAGCTCGCGAAAACGATCCTCGCCCTCGGTCTCAAAAATCTCGGTTACCGACTTGCCGCAACGGCGCACGACCAGGCGGTCGGTATCGATAAAACGCCGCTTGAACATGGTGCCGACGTTGCGCGCGAGCGTCGACTTGCCCGCGCCCAAAAAGCCGATAAAGAAGATATGGTCGCAGCCGTGTTTGGTGTGCTGGGACATAGCGAGACCTATTCCTCGCAGGGAAGGTCGCGCAGGGCCCGGCGCTCAAAGATACGGAAGATCTGCGTATACCACAGGTCCTGCGTCGCCTGCGGCTTTACCAGGATGGTATCGACGCCGGCGAAATTACCGCTCCACACGTCAGTGTAGAGCTGATCACCGATCAGCACCGCCTCGTCGACCGTGGCGCCGAGGCGCTTAAGACCCGCCTTGAGGGCAAACGGCGCCGGCTTCATGGCGTGGCTGATGGCCTCGAGTCCCAGCTCGCGTGCAGAGCTCATGACCTGGTCGCGATGCCAGTTGTTGGACACCATGCACAGCTTAAAACCCTTGGCGCGGGCGGCGTCGAGCCAAGCGGAAACCGCGGTGGGAACCTGCTCGGTGTCGCGCGGCACCAAGGTGTTATCGCGATCGAGCAGAATGGCGCGTTTACCGTCGGCCCACAGGGTATTAAGGTCGATGCGATCGACCGAGGCAACGTAACGTTTGGGGCTAAAAATCCTCATGCTAATTCCAAGACTGTTGATGCTCTTCGTAGGTTTGCGAGAAGTACTCCTCGTCCTGCGTAATGTAGAAATACAGGTCATCGGAGTCGGTCGGCTCAAGCGTGGCCTTGAGTGCCTCGAGCGACGGAGAGCAGATGGGCGTGGGTGGCAGACCCTCATGCTTATAGGTGTTATACGGACTATCGCTCTGCAGGTCGTCGGCGGTAACCTCGCCACCGGTGACATACATCATAGTCGCATCGCTATTGAGATAGCGCATACCGTCGAGCTTGCCGGCAAGACGGTTGTAGAAAACCGAGGCCACATGCGCACGTTGATCGGCGTTGAGGCCCTCGCGCTCAACGATAGAGGCCAAGTTGACGATGTCGTAGTCGGACATCTCCACACCGTAGCGTTCCTTGATCTTGGCTTCGCAGCTCGCAAAGTCAAGCGACTTGTACTCGGTCTTAAACTGATCGAGCATAGCGCGAATCACGTCATCGGCCGTCGGCGAATCGCCCAGCGAATAGGTCTTGGGGAACAAGAAACCCTCGAGCGAATCGTTGGCGGCGCCCTTAAGGAAGCTATAGTCGTCCACGTAGTTGGAGGCCTTGGCCTGGTTGAGGAAGTCTTCCTTAGAGATGCTGTCGTAGGCCTGGGCCACACGGTCGGCGACTTGATCGACCGTCAGGCCCTCAGGGATAGTCAGCGTATTGGAGCCCGCGTTGGGGCCTTCCATGAGCTGCTGAACAACCTTGGTCGCATCCATGAGTGTGGTGAACGAATAATCACCAGGCTTGAGCGACATATCGGCGTTGAGCTTTTTCACCGCCGCATAGTAATCCTTGGGATTTTCTACGATATGGTTCTCGGAGAGAATCGAAGCGATGCTGTCACCCGAGGCACCATCGGGAATCGTGATAGTAACCTGCTGGCCTGCAACGACTTTCGCACCCTCACCGCCAAAGAAGCCCTTGACGGCTGGCACGACAAAGAAAACGATCGCGACAAGCGCAAGCAAGGCAACAACGCCACCGATAATCATAGGCACCGGGGAGCTTTTCTTTTGAGCACCGCGACGAGCATGCGTGTTGTAGCTCGAGCGGGTCGCCGGAGCAACGCCATGCGAACCACGAGCGTGATGCGAATGCGATTGGGGGGCCTGCGTTCGCTGGGTAGGTGCCTGCTGCTTAAAGCGGGTGCCGCCTGCAGGCTGGGCCGTACGAGCAGTGGGCTGCTGAACCGCGTGAGAAGCCGAATGCTGAACCGAACGAGCAGAAGGCTGCTGACCCGTCCGTTGAACAGGTTGGGCCGAACGAGAGAAGGACTGCGCCGGGCGCGCGGCAGGCTGAGCTGCGCGCTGCGTCAGCTGTGCCGGACGCTGGCCAGGCTGGGCAGGGCGCGACGCCGGCTGCTGTGTACGATTCGGCTGGCGCGGATCGGAAGCACTAGGCATGCGAAACCTCCTCGTTTTTACGATCGAGCCACGTCTGCAAAAACAGGCTGGCGGCAATCATGTCGATCTTGCCCCTCATCTGCTTTTCGTTGAGTCCCTGCTCGCGCAGGATACGCTTGGCCTCTTGCGAGGACAGACGCTCGTCCTCAAACTCCAACGGAAGATCGAGCTCGTCGGCAATCTTTTGCGCCACAGCGGCAACGCGCTCGGCCTGAGGGCCGGGCTCACCGGCCATGGTCAGGGGACGTCCGCTTACCAGGATGTCGGGCTCATAGTCCTCAACCAGGTAGCGGAACGTCTTGGCCATACCGGTGACCTCGGCAGCCGGAAGCACCTTGACAGGCATCGCCATCTTGCCATCACGGCTCGAGACGGCGATGCCAATCCTGGTCTCCCCTATGTCCAGTGCGAGCGCAACCACAGTGACTTCTTAGATTCTTAGGCGCCGAGCGCGGTCTTAGCGGCCGCGAGGGCATCGGCGATGCCGGCAGCATTCTTGCCACCGGCCTGGGCCATGTTGGGACGACCGCCACCGCGACCGTCGACCAGACCCGCGATCTGCTTGATCACGTTACCGGCGTGGAAACCGGCCTTGACGGCGTCATCAGAGCCGGCAGCGAGCAGGGCCGGAGTGCCCTTCTCAGTCACGCTGGCGACGACACAAGCGACAGGGCCGGCGACCTTCTGATGCACGGTATCCCATACGTTGCGCAGGTCGGCAGCCTCAAGGCCCTGGAGCTCAGCGACAACGAGCTTATAGCCGTCGAGCTCGACGGCGCCCTCGATGGCGCTGGAGATGGCGTCGGAGGAGCCACCGGTCAGAGCCTTTTTGAGCTTATTGGACGTCTCGCGCAGCTCGGCCTGCAGGTTCTCCACACGAGCGGGAACCTCATCCACGCGGCACTTGAGCGCAGCGGCGGCGGCGTCAACGAGTGCCAGGCGGTCGGCCATATAGTCGAGGGCACCCTTAGAGGTCACGGCCTCGATACGGCGGACATTGGAGCCCGTGGAGGACTCGGAAATGATCTTGAACAGGCCGATCTCGGCGGTGTTGGCAGCGTGTGTGCCACCGCAGAGTTCGCGGGAGAACGGCTGGTCCTCAGCGCCCACGGAGACAACGCGGACGACGTCGCCATACTTCTCGCCAAACAGGGCGACAGCGCCGGCAGCCTTAGCCTCGTCGATGCCCATGACACGGGTCACGACCGGCTTGGAAGCGAAGATCTGCTGGTTGACCAGGTCCTCGACAGCCTTGAGCTGCTCGGAGGACAGGGCCTCGAAGTGCGTAAAGTCAAAGCGCAGGTGCTCGGGCGTCACCAGCGAGCCGGCCTGGGAGACGTGCTCGCCCAGGACCTGCTTAAGGGCGGCGTCGAGCAGGTGCGTGGCGGTGTGGTTGCGGCGCAGGAAGCCACGGCGCTCGGCGTCGAGCGCGGCGGTCACGGTAGCACCGACGGCCAGCGTGCCCTCGGCAACGTGGGCGACGTGAGCATACAGGCCGTTGTGGTTCTTGGTATCGGAAACGGTCAGCGAAACGCCCTCGGCGGAAAGCTCGCCGGCATCGCCCTGCTGGCCACCCATCTCGGCATAGAACGGAGTGCGGTCGAGAACGACCTCGACGTCCTCGCCGGCGGCAGCGGACTCGACGGACTCGCCGTTGCGCACGATGGCAACAACCTTGGCGCCCTCGATCACATCGTTGTCATAGCCGTCGAACTCAGTCGCGGCGACCTTGTCGGAAAGCTCGACCCAAACGTCGTTGAAGCTGCCCCAGGCGTCGCCTTTGGCATTGGCGCGGGCGCGGGCCTTCTGGTCCTCCATGCAGGCAGTGAAGCCGTCCATATCGACATCGTGGCCAGCGGTGCCGGCGATCTCGACGGTCAGGTCGATGGGGAAACCAAAGGTGTCGTGCAGCTTAAAGGCAACGTCGCCCGGAAGCACAGCGCCCTCGGCAAGCGCTGCCAGGGCCTCGTCCAGGTAAACACGGCCGTTGTCGAGTGTCGTGGAGAAGCGCTCCTCCTCGGAGGCGACGATACCCTTGACGAGCGCGACGTTCTTGAGCAGCTCGGGATAAGCCTCGCCCATCTGAGCGTTGACTTCGTCGATGAACTTGGTCAGGAAGGCGCCCTCGATGCCCAGCAGGCGACCGTGGAACACGGCACGACGGAGCAGGCGGCGAAGGACATACTCGCGACCCTCGTTACCGGGAAGGATGCCGTCCGAGATCATAAAGTCGACGGCACGGGAGTGGTCGGCGATGATACGCAGGGAGCGGCTGGCGCCGGAGTAATCGTCGGCGTCATAGGTCTTGCCGCTAATCTTCTCGCCCAGCTTGATGAGGTGCTGCATCAGATCGCCGTCGTAGTTGGCGGTCTTGTGCTGCATGATGGCGGCCATGCGCTCCAGGCCCATGCCCGTATCGAGGTTGCGGTGCGGCAGCTCCGGCATGGAGCCGTCCTCCTGGCGGTCATACTGGGTAAAGACGAGGTTCCAGAACTCCAGGAAGCGGTCGCAGTCGCAGCCGGGCTTGCAGTCGGGACTACCGCAGCCGACCTCCTCGCCCATGTCAAAGTAGATCTCGGAGCAGGGACCGCAGGGGCCAGTGGGGCCAGCGGCCCAGAAGTTGTCGTCCTCGCCCAGGCGGGAGATGTGGTCCTCGGCAACGCCCAGAGAACGCCACACGTCGTGGGTCTCGTCGTCCTCGGTAAAGACGGTAAAGTACAGGCGGTCGAGCGGCAGCTTGAACTCCTTGGTGATGAGCTCAAAGGCCCAGGCGCAAGCCTGCTGCTTGGAGACGCCGCCAAAGGAGAAGTCGCCGAGCATCTCAAAGAAGGACAGGTGACGGCCGTCCTCGCCGATGCAATCGATGTCGTTGGTGCGGACGCACTTCTGGCAGGAGATAGCGCCGATCTCCTTCATGGTCTTCTTGCCCTGGTAGTACTCCTTAAACTGGTTCATGCCGGCGTTGGCAAGCAGCAGCGAAGGATCGTCGGGAACAAGAGACGAAGAAGGATAGAGCTTAAGACCGCGCTCCTCAAAGAAGTTGAGGAACTTGGAGCGGATCTCGGCCGTAGTCATTGACGGGTAGTCAGCACTCATAGAGGGAATCTCCTCGGTTTCACATCGAAACAGTTCAAACGTAACGATATTACCATCCCGCCGCGCAAGTGCAAAAAAGAGGGCCGGCACAATGCCGGCCCTTCAGCGAAATTGCATGTTAGCACGTATGAATGTTAACCCGAATTACCCCGCTAGTTGTCGTCATCGTCCATGGAGCCGTCGATGCCGGTTTTGGTATCGTCGTCCGAGTTGGAGTCATCGTCCTTGGCGAAGGGATTCTTGAAGAAGCCCGTGGCATCGGGTTGCAAACCCGAGAGCTTGATCCAGGGATTATCGAACTCGGGCTTAGGCATCGCCTGAGCCTCGGGCGCGGTCTCGTTGCCGATGAGCTCGGACTCGTAGATGAAGGTGTCGTCGCCGAGCGCGTCGTAGGCGGCGACCGGGTTGCCATCGGCATCGCGGTACGGCGTGCCCTTAAACACGGCTCCGTCATAGGCCACAAGCTGACGGCCGGTCTCATTCTCGAAGTAGTACACGAAGATGCCCTTGAGGGCCGCACAAAGCGGGATGGCAATAATCATGCCGATGGGCCCCATGAGTGCCGAACCAATAACGAGAGCCGTAAGGCTCATAATTGGATGCACCTGCACTGAGCTCTGCATGACCTTAGGCGAAATCACATTGTCGGTGACGTTTTGCGCGACCATCGTCACGATGAGCGTCCATAACGCCAACATGGGGCTGAACATAAAGCCGAGTACCGTGGCGATTGCCGCGCTCACCCAGGGACCGACGACCGGAACCAAGTGCATGATGCAAGTGAAGATAGCCATGAGCGCCGCATACGGATGGCCGATAATCAGGAAGCCGATAAAGGCGAGGAAACCACCGCAGATGGACGTCACGACCATACCGCGCATGTAGCCACCGACAGAGCGAGAAAGGATGGCGACCATAAAGCGGTACGAGGTCTCCTTCTCCTGACCGATGATGGTGCAGACCTCGTGGTGCATGCGAGGGTAGTCGCAGGCCATCCAGTACGCAAGCACCAGACCAAGGAAGATCACGAACAACTGCGAGGCCGTATTAGTGATGAGCGGGAACACACCGCGGCCAAGCTCGGCAGCGATCTGAGACACATACTTCGATGCCACGGCAACTAGCGACGAAAGATTATCGTCCAAATACTCCTTGAGCGGCGTGTTGTTGAGCGTCTTGGCATGCGAGATCATCTCATTGAGGTCGCCACCCGCAACACGAAGCTGCTCGGGCAGGCGGCTCAGGACTTCCATGATCTGACCAAAGAGAATCGGCGACAAGATGCAAACGACACCGACGAGCACGGCAACAACAACAATAAGCGCGACAAGCGAACCGATGCCGCGATTCACGCCATGGTGCTCGAGCCAGTTGGTGATCGGGGACATCACAAAGGCAATGATGGAACCAACGGCGAGAAACTCGATAACCGGGGCCAGGATGCCCATAAGGTTAAAGATGACAGCGGCGATGACAATGCAGCCGACAACAGCCCAAATGCGAAGCGTCAGAATGCGGGTGTCGCGCAGCACGCGATCGGTTTGTTGGGGGTGCTCACTCATGAACGAATCATCACTCCGTCGGGGTCGATCTTGTCCTGAATCTTCTTAAGCGTGCGGCGAAGCAGACGCGAAACCTGCACCTGAGAAATACCCAGCTTCTTGGCGATCTCGATCTGGGTCATGCCCTTCACAAAGCGCAGCTCGATCACCTCGCGCTCGCGCGGCGAGAAATCACGGATGGCTTCCTCGATCACTAGGCGGTCATCGGTAAAGTCGAGCTCGTTGTCGTCGTCGGCGTAACGGTCGAGAATCGAAGGGGCGTCGTCGGAATCGGACGCACCAGGAGCCTCGATGGGCACCGAGGTATAGGCCGAAGACGATTCCATAGCCTCGAGGACCTCATCGACAGTCACATCTAGATACTCAGCGATCTCCTCAACCTTGGGCGAACGCTGCAGCTCGTTGGTAAGTTTGTCAGTAGCCTGGTTGACCTTGGCCGAGAGCTCCTGCAGACGACGCGGTACGCGCACACTCCAGCCCTTGTCGCGAAAATGGCGTTTGATCTCGCCCAGGATAGTGGGTGTCGCAAACGTCGTGAACTCGAGTCCGCGCTCGGGATCAAAACGGTCGATAGCCTTGAGCAAGCCCAGATAGCCGACCTGCATGAGGTCGTCGAGCGGCTCGCCGCGATTCTTAAATTTGTTGGCAAGAAACCTTACCAGGTTCATATGGGACATGACGAGCTGCTCACGGGCGTCCGGATCACCGGTCTCCTTGTAACGACGAAACAGCTCGCGGGTTTTCTCCTTGTCCCAAGCGGTCTTGCCGCTCCGGGAACGTTCGGTCATATTAGATATCCGCCTTGAGGTCGAGGGAAAGCGTCAGGGGCGCCGTAGTCTTTTCGTAGGAGTCGCACACGCTCGCGAGGATGAGCTCGGCATACACCACAGCCTGGTCGTCTTCATCGACCGTAGCCTGGTCGCCAAAGGTAATAGTCATGCCAACGTGGGTCTCATCGACATCGAATTTGATGGTGATGTCATCGCAGTCGACCGCGGTGCAACCAAAGATGAAAGCCTCCTCAGCAGCCATGCGGATGTCCTCGATGCGATCGACAGACATAGAGCACAGGGCACCAACGTTGGCTGCCGTCATGCGCACAAGGCGAGCGAGACGCGGGTCACCGGCAACGGTCAGCGTGATAGGGCAGGTTGCTTCGCTACTCATCGCAGGACTCCTCAGAGGTCTCGGCGGGCGTATAGGTGTAATACTGAGCCGGCTTGGATACAGACTTCTGACCATCATCGTCGCCCGCGGCGGCCTCGTCCTCGCCAATTAGGACGCGCTCGGTAGGCTGCTCGGCCTCCGCAGCGGCAGCGGCGAGCTTGCGATCGGCGTCGGCTGCAGGAGCCTTCACCTTATTGAAGAGCTTCTGCACAGCACCGGCGGCAGAGTCGGTCACGCTCGACACAGCATTGCTGGCCTCGGCCATGCTGCCCGTAACCTCGGAAATGTCGCGAACCACGGCTTCGACCTCTACGAGATTGGAGGTAAGGGCATCAACTGCCGTCTTGCTCGACTTAAGCAGCGGCTCCATCTGGGCAAGCGCCGGCGTAAGCTCATCGACAGCGCCATCGAGCTTTGCCACCACAGGCTGAGCCTCGGCGATGGTGTTGTTGAGGTCGTTCACGGTCTTATCGAGCGAGTCGACAACATTGCGGGTCTTGCGCAGGGTAAGCGCGAGCTCAGCGATGGCCCACACGCTGGCAACGGCGAGCAGCAGCAGGGCGATTTGAATGGGACTCATACAAGCCTCCCGGAAGAATCGAAATACAGACGCTTTTCATGGTACCCCAAAGGGGACCGAACATGCCAAGAGCAGCAACGTGGGACAAAATTATCAGCAGCTACCTCGGTGCATTCCCGCTGCGGTCGCGTTCGCTTTGCTCTACGCGCCACTCTTCCCAGCCGCGCCCGGCAGGCTGCCAAAATGCACCGCGTTCCAAGCCTTCGGGCAAATAGCGCTGATCGACCCAGCCTTCGGGATAATCATGTGGATACTTATACACACCGTATTCATCGCTGCCCGGGCGATGGCGATCGCGCAGATAACTCGGCACCTCGCGAAGCCCACTAGAATGGATATCGGCCAGCGCCGCATCGATCGAAGCCTCACACGCGTTGGATTTTGGCGCCAAGCACACATAGAGTGCAGCCTGAGCCAGGTTAATGCGGCACTCGGGATAGCCAATGACCTCGGCAGACTTAAACGCGGCATGCGCCACCAAAAGCGCCTGCGGGTCGGCGTTGCCAACATCCTCAGAAGCGTGAATCATAATGCGGCGAGCGATAAACTTAGGATCCTCCCCAGCATCGATCATGCGCGCGAGCCAATAGATTGTGGCATCGGGGTCACTACCGCGCATGGACTTGATGAACGCACTGATGATGTCGTAGTGCATGTCGCCGTTTTTGTCATACGTAAAGCCGCGACGCGGGTTGGCAATCTTCACGTCATCCACGGTGATGGGATAGCGCTCCCCCGCCGCAGGCGCTGGCGTTCCCTCGGTATCGGGACGCGTGACGGCAATCTCGCTCGCAAGCTCGAGCGTCGTGAGCGCCGAGCGAGCGTCACCCGCTGCCAGCGTGCAAATGGTCTTGACCGTATCCTCATCGGCCGAGAACTTTCCGTTCAAGCCCTGTGGTGCCTCGAGCGCACGCTCAATAAGCGTGGCGATATCCTCATCCTTCAGATGTTCAAGCTCCACCACGCGCCCGCGCGACAACAGTGCCGAGTTGACCTCAAAGTACGGGTTCTCTGTCGTAGCGCCAATCATAATGACGGTACGGTTCTCAACTGCATGCAGCAGGGCATCCTGCTGCGACTTAGAGAAGCGGTGAATCTCATCGATGAATAGAATGGTGCGGCGGTCGTACGTATTCAGGCGCGTCTTGGCCTCATCAATCACACGACGCAGGTCCTTCACGGTACCCGTGACGGCGCTGACCTCAACAAACTCGCTCTTGGTATGGTTGGCGATAATGTGGGCCAGCGTCGTCTTGCCCGTACCGGCAGGCCCGTACAGAATCACGCTCGAAAGCACGTCGTGCTCGATCGCGGCACGCAGCCATGAACCCTTACCGACGGCCTTTTGCTGGCCCACGTACTCGTCGAGCGAATTGGGGCGCATGCGCACCGCAAGCGGCGCATTCTGAAAGGAACGCTCGCGCGTCGAAGCAGAAAAAAGGTCGTCCATAGCCATCCCGTGTATCAATCAAAAACGTTTTTCACTAACAGTATACCGAATTAATACGAACTACCGTTCGTTAATATAGGTACGATGCGGAAACTTTAGACCCGGGAACAGCTTGCTCGTCAGTTCGCAGAAATAACCGTCCGTCATGCTCGCGATATAATCCACCACGGCTTGATCCTTGTCGTCCTGCCAGGCATAGGTGCGATCGTAGTAGGAAAGCTGCTGCTCAATGCGCGAAATATGGTGCTTAAAGATGTAAGAGGACTCGTCACCACTGTTTAGATCCCGCAGGCAACGGTCGTAGAGCTTTTCGAACGCCTCGCGCAGCTCCACCTCGGAATCGCCTTCGATACCGCCCTTGCTATAGATCTTCTCGTAGTTCTCGCGCTTGGCTCGGCGGATTTCCTCAAACAGGTCCTCGCTCATCTCGATGCGCGGCTTACCATAGCTGTGCTCAACGATATCGATGGAGGCATGCGTGAGGATCCAACTGTTGTAGGCACCGCCCCGGCCATCATCAAAAGCGTCGGGCGAAAGCAGGCCCGCCGCGATCGCATCCTGACGGTCACGACCGACGTAGGCAAGAATATCCGAGATGCGAACGACGCAGCCCTCGAGCGTCATGGGACGCAGATGCTCAATTGCGCTATAGCCCGTGGCAATGCAATCCTCAACCGTCTGGTCAAACTGGTCAAAGGAGCCCATGTCCGAGAGCTCAAACACACGCTGCTCGTACTCGCCGTTATGGCATAGCACGCCGTCGAGCGTCTGGAGCGACACGTTGCGGCCATACAACGCGTCGAGCACGCGAACCGACTGCACGTTATGGAAAAAATAACGCCCCGTACGCTCGTGATAGATATCGTTGAGGAAGCGCTCGCCGGCATGGCCGAAAGGCGTGTGTCCCAAGTCGTGACCCAGGCCAATCGCCTCGATCAGATCGCAATTGAGCCCCAGGGCGCGACCGATATCGCGCGCAATGCGGGAGACGAGCTGCACGTGCAAACCGCGGCGTGAGAGATCGTCGTTGCTGCGGAAGCTAAAGACCTGCGTTTTGCCTGCATAACGGGTGTACGCCGGAAGATGAAGTATCTTTTCGGTATCGCGCATAAACGCCGGACGCATAAGCGTGCCTTTGTCGGCGGCGCGGTCAATACGACGAATGACCTGATCGTCGTTGCAACGATACGGGTTGACATAGCCCGAAGCACGATCGGCGGCAATGCGCTCGACAAGTTCGGGCGACAACGCCGAGGGAATACGGTCCATGCGCGCCTTAATGACGGCCGTTTCTTGGTTAGTTGCCATGGCATGCTCCTTAAGAAGGATGCGCAATCGGTTACAAAGTGCAGCCCACGACCTCGATTATGGCAAAAATCGGCACCAAAAACGGGAGCAATGGCAGGGAGCGCGATTTTGTGAAGAGGCAGGAGAGGGCCAGGGCCAGGAGTGCGACGGCAAATGCCACGATGCCACCCATAGGGTCGAGCGCGCAAAGCGCGAAGAGCGCCTTGGCATCCCCCATGCCGATGCCCGGGGCGTGGCGAAGGCGCCGCCAGAGCGACTCAGTGAGCACAAGGGCAAGGTAGACGATGACCGCAAGACCGGCGTGGTCAAGCGCTGTGTTCAAACCGAGGTCGAGCCAAACGCCCGCCAACGCCGCCACGGCACATGCGCCGGCAAGCCCATTGGGAAAACGTCGCTCTCGGGCATCAATTGCCACGCCGGCAAAGATGCAAATCCAAAACGGGATATAGACCATCGGACTCCTCCTCGAGCTGCATCGCAAAAGCAAAAACCACCACAAAGGTGCCTGTCCCCTTTGCGGTGGTTTTGGTGGTGGTTATTTGGCGCCTTGCATGACCTCGTCAAGGGTAACGTTGACGGCGTGCTGCGTCGGCACCCAGTCGACCTTCAGGAACAGCGCGGCCACCGTGATGGGGATATAGCTGAACATAAAGATCGGGAAGGTAAACAGGTTAGTCACCAGACGCCACTTTTGCGCGCAGTGAATGTGCTTGTACTCAAAGATAGTCGTGAGCAGCGCCAGGATAAAGAAGGTCTGATACATCATGGCGAAGGTCATAATGAGCGAAGCGGCGCACGCCTGCATCTCGACTTCGGTAGCCAAGAAACCATGCGAAAGGCCACCCACAATCAAGAACGTCGCATTAGCGAGCATCGAGATGAGCGACAGCAGCATACCCGGGGCGATCGTCATGAACATGTCGTAGGCGGCAAAGCGATGGTAGCGGAAGGTCGACTTGACCAGGTGCTTACCGTAAGTAAAGAACACCTGGTAGAAGCCCTTGGTCCAACGCATGCGCTGTTTCCAGGACGCCTTAAACGTCACGGGTTGTTCGTCAAAGAACTCCGCCGGCGCATAGCCAATGCGAATGCCGTGAATGGCGCAGAACGTGGTGAACTGAATGTCCTCGGTCAGCGTGTGGAACTGCCAACCGTGCATGCCCTCGATAACGCTGGCGGAGATGAGGTAGCCCGAACCCGAGACAGCGCAAGAAGTCTTGCAGATATTGCGCGCGTTGTTGAGAAAGCGCGCCTCACGCAGGTACCAAGTGGCATTAGCTGCCGAGATCCACGAGCTGCCGAAGTTCTTGGAGTTACGATAGCTCGTGACCACGTGGAATCCCTGGTCAAAGGCATCGTTCATCTTGGAAACGTAATCGCGGGAGATAACGTTATCGGCATCGAAGATAAAGTAGCCCTCAAACGTGTCGGGATACTCGTTGAGAATGCGGTCGAAGCCAAAGTCCATGACCCAGCTCTTGCCCTTGCGGGCCAGGTCATTGCGCTCGTAAACAATGGCACCGGCCTCGCGCGCGAGCTGCGCCGTGTTGTCGGTGCAGGCATCGGCGACCACGAAAACCTCGATGAGCTCGGACGGATAATCCTGGTCCTTGATGGAGCGAACGAGGTTGGCGATCACGGCCTCCTCATTATGCGCCGCAATAAAAAAGGCATAGCGATGGAGTTTTTTGGCCTTGGGAGGCGCGACCTCGCCACGAAGAGCGCCAATGACAAAGAAGACCACCTGGTACAGAAAGCAGACCGTAAGCAGCGTGACGACAATCTGGTTGAAGATCACGATGGGTGTGTTGGTTTGTAAAAAGGCGAGCATGCAGGCTCCCAGCAACGCGTAACGTAAACAATCGTATATCTTACCGCAGGCTTACCGAGTTCAAGAAACCACCTAATACTGGCTAGGCTTCGAGAAGACCGAGCTGCGGAACGATTTCATCTCCAACGGCCGTGCGACCGAGCGAGCGCGGAGCCAGATCGTCGAGAACCGCAGCGAGATCCCACGGCAACTCGTCGCGGCACTCAATGCGCTCCCCCGTCACGGGATGGTCGAACGCCACGCGCCAGGAATGAAGGAACTGCCTGGTCAGGCCCTGGTCGGCGCGCGCATCGCACTTGCCGTAGAGTGGATCGCCCACGCAGGCGTGGTTGATATGGCGCATATGCACGCGAATCTGGTGCGTGCGACCGGTAAACAGATGGCACTCAACGAGCGTATAACCATCGTCAAAGCGCGTGGAATCAAAGCGCTCGAGGACTTTAAAGGTCGTAATGGCCTGACGGGAAAAGGGGTCGTCCGAAACCGCCATCTTGACGCGGTCGCGCGTAGAACGGGCGATACCGGTATTGATGGTGCCCTCGTCCATGGCGATGTGCCCGTGGACAAGCGTGATATAGCGGCGGTCGAGCGTACGCGTGCGAATGAGATTTTGAAGCGCGCGTTGCGTGTCGTCGTCCTTTGCCGCAAGCATGAGGCCCGAGGTATCGCGATCCAGGCGATGCACGATGCCGGGGCGGTCCTCACCCTGCACGGTACCAAGATGATCGATACCGCAGTGGTAGACCAAGGCGTTCGCAAGCGTGCCGCTCTCGTGGCCGTGGGCGGGATGGCACACCAGCCCGCGCTGCTTGGAGAGCACAATGAGGTAGTCGTCCTCGTAACGAATGTCGAGAGGGATGGCCTCGGGAATCACATCGGTGGGATCATGCGGCTCGGGCAGGTCGACCGAGATGCGGTCACCGGAGCGCACAGCATACTTTTTTGATAGGCAGGTCTCACCGTTGACGGCAACGGCGCCTCCCTCGATCAGATGAGCGCAGGCAGAGCGCGTAGGGCAGCCGTCATTGGCGCCCAGATAGGCATCGAGACGCTGGCCAGCGCAATCGTCGGCAACAAGGATATGGATGTCGGCCATTAGCGCTCATTCCTTTCGCGAATCTTGCGGGCACGCTCCCCACGCTGCTTGGCTTTGCGCTTGGCGCGTGCCTCATCACGGGCATTGAACTCGGCAGTCGCATCAACCTCGCGGGCCGCGGGACTCAAGAACATGTAGCCGAAGAGGGCGAGTACAACGCCCACGGTAATGCCGATATCGGCCACATTGAAGACGGGAAAGTCGATGAAGGTGGTGGCAATAAAATCGGTCACGAAGCCAAAGGCCAAACGATCGATAGCGTTGCCAATGGCGCCGCCCGCGACCATAGCCATGCCCACCACCTCCAAGCGAGCAAGCTGGGGCGCGCGAAGCAAGTACGCGGCAATAGCGATAATGACCGCCAACGCCAGCACGGCAAACGCGATGCCATGCCCCTCGCCCATGCTAAAGGCAGCACCGATATTGCGGACAAACATAAAGTCGATGACACCGGGAATGACGGTCGCATGTAAAGCGTCGCCCACGGCACGAACCGCAAGCTTGGTCAGTTGGTCAACGAGCAACACAACGAGCGCCACCCCACCAGCAACGCCTAACCGCCAACGCAAAGGCGGCGTCATATCCCCAGTACGACCCAAATCAATCCCCTACCCTCATAAATCGAATTACGTTTAATGCAAAGAACCATCTTATATTGCCATACGCAGAACGCACGACATATACACCAACGCAAGCGAAATAACCAGCTAAAAACGAAAGCGGCATCCCAAAAAACAGAATGCCGCTTTAATTCAGCGAAGCATATGAGCCGAAGGCGCTCAAATTCTCCCTATAACTAAAATGCCGAGTTACCGTGCCTTAAAGGGCATTCGCACACCTCTTGCAGATGTGAGCGTGGCCGTTGTACTCGCCGACGGTGGTGCGGTAGTTCCAGCAACGGTCGCAGCACTCGCCCTCGGCAGCCTCGATGGCAACGGAGAGCTCCTCACCCTGGGTCAGCTCAACATCGGAGACGATGTAGAACTCGGCCAGGTCGACAGCCTTGTCGCCGGTCAGCAGCGCGTACATCTCGGCGGGAACGACCGCCTTGACGCGAACCTGCTGGCTCTTGGTGAATGTGCCGGCAGAACGGGCATCCTCAAGGGCCTTGGTCACGGCGCTACGGAGCTCAAGCGAAGCCTCGAGCACGCCCTCAAACTCGTTGGCCTCGTCGAACGTGATGGGCGACTTGTACCAATCGAGCAGCGCGGCGTACTTCTGGTGATCGACGCAGCCGGCGGGCGCATAGGCCATGGCCTCGTCGACCGTATAGGACAGGATCGGCTGCAGGTCGCGCATGAGCATCGAGAAGAGCTCGGCCAGCACGGTTTGGGCGCTGCGACGCTCGAGCGAACCGGGCTTGTCACAATACAGACGGTCCTTCAGGGCGTCGAGATACACGTTGGAGAGCTCGGTAACCACGAAGTCGTAGAGCGCACGGTAGGCGCGCGGGAACTCGTAGCTGGCGTAGGCATCGTCGACCTCGGCCTGAACCTGGGTCAGACGGGCAACCATGAGCTTGTCGAGCGGCAGCAGGTCGGCAAAGGCGACGCCGTCGGTCTCGGGCTCAAACTGGCCCTCGAGCTCGGAGAGCAGAAAGCGCAGCGTGTTGCGGAAACGACGGTAGGCATCGGACGTACGGGCGAGAATCTCGTGGTCGATGGATACGTCGGAGCTGGTATCGACGGAGGCAACCCACAGGCGGATAATGTCGGCACCCATCTCGTCGCAGACCTTGTTGGGGTCGATGACGTTGCCGAGCGACTTGGACATCTTACGGCCCTGGCCGTCGAGCGTGAAGCCCTGCGAGACGACTGCCTTGTACGGAGCGTGGCCATTGGCACCCACCGAGGTGAGCAGCGAGCTCTGGAACCAACCGCGGTGCTGGTCGGAGCCCTCGAGGTACACATCCGCCGGATACTCCAGCTCGGGACGGTACTCGCAGACGGCCTTCCAGGAAACGCCGGAGTCCCACCACACGTCGAGGATGTCCTTATCGGCCTTGAGGTGATGGCCGCCACACTTGGGGCAAACGCAAGCCTCGCCCAGGTAACTCTCGGGAGCGTCGGTGAACCAGGCGTCGGAGCCCTTCTCGTGGAAGAGCTTGATGACGGCGTCGAGCGTGGCGTCGTTCATGACCTTCTCGCCGCAGTCGGCGCAAGTGTAGCTGGGGATAGGCACGCCCCAGTTGCGCTGACGGCTGATGCACCAGTCGGGACGCTGCTCGACCATGGCGCCGATGCGGTTGGCGGCGTGAGCCGGATACCACTTGACGTTCTCGCGAACCTCCTTGCCAGCCTGCTCACGCAAACCGGTCTTGTCCATAGAGACAAACCACTGGTCAGTAGCACGGAAGAGCACCGGGTGCTTGCAGCGCCAGCAGTGCGGATAGCTGTGCGTGATCTTCTTCTCGAGGACCAGGGTGCCGCGCTCGCGCAGGAACTCGATGATGTGCGGGTTGGCCTCATCGGTATCCATACCGCTGAAGGGGCCACCGGTGCCAAACTCCTCGCCGGTGTAGAACTTGCCGTCGTCATCGACCGGCATGCAGATGTCGGTGATGCCCTCCTTGAGGCAGGCAAAGTAGTCGTCGACGCCGTGGCCGGGCGAGTTGTGGACGATACCGGTACCGTCATCGACACCGACGTAATCGGCCAGCAGCGCCACGCCCTCAACACCGTCAAAGATTGGCTGCTTGTAGTGGATGTGGTGGAAGGTCTCGGCGGGAACCACATAGGGCTTGCCGTCGACCATAACCGGAGTGTACTCCCAGCCAAACTCCTCGCAGCACTTGGGAGCCAGGTCCTCGAGCATGACCTCGGCACGACCATCGTGCTCAACGGCGACGTAGGCGGCGCCGGGCTTGAGAGAAACTGCCTGGTCGGAGGGGATGGTCCACGGCGTGGTCGTCCAGATGATAAAGTCAACCGGGCCGTCGAAGTTCTCGAGGCCGGCGGGCTTGGAGGTCATCTCAAAGCGCACGAAGATGGACGGGCTCGTCTCGTCGGAGTACTCAATCTCGGCCTCAGCAAGTGCGGTATGGCAGTGCTTGCACCAGTGGACGGGCTTATGACCGCGATAGATCATGCCCTTGTCGAACATGGCCTTGAAGACCTCGATGTCGGCGGCATCGTGCTGGTGATAGAGCGTCAAATAGGGGTTGTCCCAGTCGCCAAGCACGCCCAGGCGACGGAAGCCGGCCTTCTGCAGCTCGATGTTCTCGACAGCGAACTTGTTGCAAAGCTCGCGGATCTTAGCCGTGGAGGTCTGGTTGAACTTCTCGGTGCCGAGCTTCTCCTCGACCTTGTGCTCGATCGGCTGACCATGGCAGTCCCAACCGGGGACATAGGGAACCTCATAACCCTGCATCATCCAGTAGCGGTTGATCATGTCCTTGGAGATCTTGTTCATGGCGTGGCCGATGTGGATCGGGCCGTTGGCGTACGGAGGACCGTCGTGCAGCACGAACTTCTTGTGACCCTCGTTCTTCTTCAGAACCTGCTCGTAGACCTTGTTGTCCTGCCAGTCCTTGAGTCGCTTGGGCTCGGACTTGGAAAGACCGGCACGCATGGGAAAACCGGTCTTGGGCAGATTCATCGTCTGCTTGTACTCGTTTGCCACGGTACCCCTTTCATGTCGTGGGCGCGCACGCCCTCTGGGCACCAAAAAAGCGCCCGTCCCTGCAAGCTGGGACGAAGCGCCACAAACGGGCCGCACGCCCGCAAAAGCTCTTCGCTTAACCACCCAGCTTAGATGCCCTCGCCCGCGTATTCGCGCGCTCGCATCCGTTACTCGGCTGGCCTGTATCGACGACCATCTCGGCGATGTCTACTAAGACGAGCCTGTGCGGCGCGTCCGTTGGGACCGCAGCTCCGGGGTGATTTTCATCGGTCGCAAGCACGGGTTCTCAGCGCTCCCCGCTCTCTGTAGCATGCGGATGGCCGACTACTCGTCCCCATCAACGCTTATGCGGAGTATGCTAGCACGTTCCGCGCCGGCGAAAAACCCTCAACACTGGTTTTATACGTTCGAAATTTCTCGCCATTACAGCCCTTCTCTAGGAGCAAAATACCTGAAAGCACTCTATCGAACGAAAGAAGGTTGCTATGCGCACGATTGGAATGAGCGACTATACCGTTGGCGAGGATTGCTTTACCGAGCTGCCCGGCGCGCTGGCCGAATACGGAGCGACCAAGGTCGCGATCATCGGTGGCAAGCGGGCACTGGCCGCAGCTCTTCCCGGCATTGAAGCTGCACTGGCAGGTACCGACGTCGAGATTCTGGAGACGCGCGTCTATGGCACCAACAGCACGCGTGCCAATATCGCCAAGGTCGTGAACTCCACCGCCTGTCAGGAAGCTGACGTGCTTATTGCATGCGGCGGCGGCAAGGCGCTCGACACCGTCAAGACCGCAGCCATCGAGCTCAAGAAGATCGTCTTTACGGTGCCGACGATTTGCTCTAACTGTTCCGCCGCGACCGCCATTGCCGTTGTCTACAACGACGATGGCTCGCTCGAGGGCTATTCGTACCCCAACCGCCCTGCGCACATCTTCATCAACCCCAAGATAATCGCCGAGGCTCCGGCGGAGTACTTCTGGGCCGGCGTAGGCGATGCCCTATCCAAGCAGCCCGAGGTCGAGTACGCCACGAGCGCTGGCAACCTGGAGCACACCGCTGGACTTGGCCTGGCACTCGCCCATACCTGCTCCGAGCCGCTGTTTACCTATGGCGTCCAGGGTCTAGAGGACGTGCGCCAGGACCTGTCGAGCGAGGCCGTCAAGCAGATCGCGCTCGACATCGTGGTCAACACGGGCTACGTCTCCAACCTGACCAACCAAAACGATTACTACTACAACTCGAGCGTGGCACATGCGTTCTACAACGCCACGTGCAGCATTCCGCGTGAGGGCACCTACCTGCACGGCGAGGTCGTGAGCCTGGGCGTGCTGGTCCTGTTTGCCTATACGGGCGACACAGAGAACCTTGAACGCTACGCTGCCTTTAACAAGCAGATGGGCCTGCCCGTGACGCTTGAGCAGGTCGGGCTTTCCGAGGCAGACATCCCGGCCCTGTGCGAGTTCGCACACGCCACCAACGAGTGGAAGCAGGGAAACCCCGAGCCCTTCACCGACGAAAAGTTCGCCGCCGCCATCAAGGCCGCCAACGCCTACGGCCACTCTATCCTGGCCTAACCGACCAAAACCGCCACAAAGGGGACAAGCACCTTTGTGGCGTTTTTTATTGCCGTAACATGCTCGAGTCGAATTCGCTTGCCGGGATCACACGATAGCCGTGACGCAGGAGCAGGTCAACGAAGACACCGTTGCCCACGGTGAGCGTACCGCTGAACGTTCCGTCGTAGATGCGACCCGCGCCGCACGAGGGACTGCGGTCCTGCAAGACGCACGCAGCAATCTCGGACGGGCCGCCCGCCTGCTCGCACATATCGAGCGCACGTTGAGCGCCCAGGCGAAACTCGCGATCGACCGAGGCACCCTCGCAGGTACGGACCTCGCCGTTCACAATCTCGGACGGCCTGCGCGGCGTGGGCAGGCCGCCAAAGACCTCAGGGCACACCAAGAGGACCTCGGTCCCCGTACGCTCGCAGGCCTCGACCAACTCGCGATGATAGTTGTCGAGCCCGTTATACTTGCAGCTCTCGCCCATCAAGCAGGCACTCACCACGATCTTCATTTCCATCCCCCTCAAGCAAAACGCCCCATTTGAGAAAGCTGCTCAAATGGGGCGTCGGCGTTTACTGGCTCGGCCGCGGCTTTACTGCTGCTTGGGCATCAGCGGATTCTCGCGCGTGAGGAGGTTCATGAACTCCTCGCCCGTGATCGTCTCCTTCTTGTACAGATAACGAGCCAGCTCGTGGAGCTTGAACTTGTTTTCCTTGAGGATCTGCAGGGCGCGGTCGTGCGCATCCTCAATCAACTTGGCGACAATTGCGTCCACACGCTCGGCCGTACCGGGGGCGCAGGTGAGCGACGTGTCCTGGTTAAGGTACGCATTCTGAACGGTACCGAGCGCCATCATGCCAAACTCGTCGGACATACCAAAGCGCGTCACCATGTTACGGGCGAGCTTGGTGGCCTGCTCGATATCGTTGGCGGCGCCGGTCGTCATCTCGCCAAAGATGAGCTCCTCGGCTGCACGGCCACCGCAATAGACGGCGAGCTTGTCCAGGACCTCCTGACGTGTGGTCAGGAAGCGCTCATCCTCCTCGACCTGCATGGTGTAGCCCAGAGCACCGCTCGTGCGCGGCACGATGGTGATCTTCGTGACCGGCGCAGAGCCCTTCTGGCGAGCGGCAACGATGGCATGACCGATCTCGTGGTAAGAAACGACCTGCTTCTCGTGGTCGGACAGCACCGTGGACTTACGCTGTTGGCCGGCGATGACGACCTCCACCGACTCCTCAAAATCGTCCTGCGTGGCGCGCTTGCGACCCTCGCGGACGGCACGCAGCGCGCCCTCGTTGATGATGTTGGCCAGGTCGGCGCCCGAGGCACCGGGCGTGGCGCGGGCAATCGCGGTCAGGTCGATCGGCGGCTGTGTCTTCACGCTCTTGGCATGCAGCTCAAGAATGTTCTTACGGCCGGTCAGGTCGGGCAGCTCAACGGGGATGCGGCGATCAAAACGACCGGGGCGCAGCAGAGCGGGATCGAGGCTGTCGGGACGGTTGGTGGCAGCGAGGACGACGATACCCTTGTGGTTATCGAAACCGTCCATCTCGGTCAGCAGCTGGTTGAGCGTCTGCTCGCGCTCGTCGTTGCCGCTAAAGCCGCCGCCATCGCGCTTCTTGCCGATGGTATCAATCTCATCGATAAAGACGATGCACGGGGCCTTTTCCTTGGCCTGCTTAAACAGGTCGCGAACCTTTGCAGCGCCGCGACCAACAAACATCTCAACGAACTCAGAGCCCGAAATGCTAAAGAACGGAACACCGGCCTCGCCGGCAACAGCCTTGGCAAGCAGGGTCTTACCGGTACCCGGAGGGCCAACAAGGAGAGCACCGCGCGGCAGCTTGGCGCCGATCTCCTCGTAGCGCTGCGGCTTCTCCAGAAAGTCGACGACCTCCTTGAGAGACTCCTTGGCCTCTTCCTGGCCAGCGACGTCCTTAAAGGTCACGCCCACGTCCTTGGAGGCAATCACGCGCGCGCCGGACTTGCCCAGTCCGCCGCCGCCAAAGCCACCGCCGCCAAAGTTCATCGAAGGACCGTCATCACCCATGGCCTTCTTCATGCGGCGGTTGAGCCACCAGCCGATCAGGAAGAAAATCGCCATGGGAAGGATGAGCGTAAGCAGGTAGTAGGTCATCAAACCCGAGTTTTTATCGGGAACGACCGATTCCAGCGAAGCGCCAGACTCAAGCACGCGATCGGTAAAGCCCGTATCGTTCGGCACACCGGTCGTCTTATAGGCGATGTTCTCGTCCTCGCCCTTCTTGGTGTAATAAATCGAGTAATCGTCCGTGTTGTACTCGACCTTGTCGACGCTCTTCTTATCGAGCGCTTTGACAAACGTCGAGTAATCGGTCTTCGTAATCTGCTGCGTGTGACCGATGTTGGGGAACAGAACGGTCGAGAGCACGAGGTAGACGACGAAGGCGATGAGCACGTAGAGAATCATATTCCGTCTACGTTTGTTGTCATCCATCTCCATCTGCTTGAACTCCATCTACTGGGGTTGATAATGCTTTCTAGAATACCCAACCCGGACGGCGATAAACCGACGCCGGGCACGAAAGGACAGAGATGGCATCACTGTAAGTCGGCAAGGTTCAAATCTATACAGGCGACGGCAAGGGCAAGACGACGGCTGCGCTGGGGCTCGCGCTGCGCGCGACGGGCTACGGGCTCGACGTTCTTAGGCTGCAGTTTGCCAAGAAACTGCACTGCGCCGAACACGATGCCGCGCCGCGCCTGGGGCTGCGCATCGTACAAGCTGACCGCGACACGCCCGAGGCTTGCGCCGCACAGATCATGGAGCTCGCATGCGAGCAGATATCACAGGTCGACGTTCTGATTTTGGACGAACTCGGCGAGGCCATGCGCCGCGGCTTCGTGACACGCGAGGATGTCGAAGCGCTGATCGCGATAAAGCCCGCCACCACGGAACTCGTGCTCACCGGCCGCGGGCTGCTGCCGTTGGCCGACCTCGCGGACTTAGTCACCGAAATACGTCCCATCAAACACTACTTCGACGAAGGCCTCCTAGCCCGCCAAGGCATCGAATACTAATTGATTCGTTTTCCGCCAACACCTACAGCTCATAAGGAAGTTGCGGTGGAATAGTACTTGTTTGACGGTCCGCAAGGGCTTTTCAGGAACTATTTCACCGCAACTTATCAGGGGTATCTGACGGATGAGCTAGGCGGTGGCGCGACCTAGCCAGTTGCCGCTGTGGTGGTAGATGGTGAACATGGTTGCGGTGATGAGCCAGGTTACGGGGTAAACCAGCAGTAGATGCTCGAGCGACGGATCGAAGGGCATGATCGCAAACACCCAGATCACCCTCAAGACAACGGTGCCAAAGATGGTGAGCATCATAGGCTGCAAACTCACGCCGGCGCCGCGGATGGAACCCGAGGCGTTCTCGATAATCGAGAAAATCGCATAGAACGGCGCAATGAAATGGAGGATAGTCGTGGTGTACGCCGAAATCGAAGCATCGTCGACAAACAAACGCGACAGCGGGCCCGAGAACACCAGCAGCACGGCAGACAGGCCACCAATGAGCATAAACGACAGCACGAGCGACGTATGGTAGCCCTTGCGCATGCGCTCGTAGTTGCGCGCGCCAAAGTTCTGCGCCGAGAACGTAGTGATCGATACGCCGAGCGCCTCGGTCACCATCCAGATAATGCCATCCAGGCGCCCAGATAGACCCCAAGCAGTCGTGACATCGGCGCCAAACGAATTAACCGACACCTGGATCAGCACGTTCGAGATCGAATAGGCAGCCGATTGAAAACCGAGTGGCAGACCACACGAGATCATACTCTTGCAAATACCGCGATCGATACCGAGCTTAGACAGCGAAAGACGCCATGCACCCGGAGCGCGCATCATGCGCAACACGATCATCGTTGCATTGGAGCAAATGGTCAGCGCCACCGCGATGCCGCAGCCCAGCGCCTCCATATGCAACACAGCGACAAAAATGATATCCAGCACCACGTTAACCAGGCAGCCAGAGGCAATGATCACGGCGGGGCCGCGCGTGTCGCCCACGGCACGCAGCAGTGCGGTTCCCATATTAAGCAGCAGTGCCGCAACCATCGCGGCAAAATAACAGCGAGCATAGGCCACGCCCTCGGCCAATAGTTCATGCGGCGTGTTCATGAGCACCAGCATGGGCTCAACGAACACTATGCCAAGAATCGAGAAAGCGATACCGCCCACCAGCGCGAGCGTCATGGCTGTATGGACCGAACGACTCAGTCGCTCATCATCGTGCTGGCCAAAATACTGACCGGTAATGACCGCGCAGCCGGCGCCGACGCCAACGCAAAAGCCAATGCAGAGCTCGGTGAGCACCATCGTGGCTTGAATGCCACCCAGCGCGAGCTTGCCGCCAAACTGGCCAACGATATACGTACCGATAAGCGTGTAGGCCTGCTGAAAAAACGAACTAAAAAAGATGGGAACGCACAGCGACAGCAGCTGTTGCCAAATGACACCCTGCGTTACATCGATAGCCGTAGATTTCTTAGCCACACGCCCTCCCCGCCAACGTATGTTAAACAACAAAACGGCAATTTAAGACCAAAGCAAATACCAGCTTAGCACCGACCGGCGTCGACCGAAACACCCCGAATCAGAGCCCAGTGCAAAATATCTGCCTAGTGATACAAACCCGGCTGGTAGTGATACTCATTGCTCACGTGCGGGCACAGCTGCCAAAAGGCGACGGCGCTCGCCGCGGCCACGTTGAGCGAATCGACCCCGTGCGCCATCGGAATGCGCACCGCGTGGTCACAGCCGGCAATGGTCTTGGCGCCCAAGCCGGCACCCTCGGTGCCCATAAAAATCGCCAAGCGATCAATCTTCCGCAGTACAGGATCATCAAGCGAAACAGAGTCGTCCGTCAACGCCATAGCGGCACACGAAAAACCGGCATCGTGCAACGCGCTCAGACCATCATGCGGCCACACACGAGCCTCGCTGCCAATGCGCGTCCACGGCACCTGAAACACGGTGCCCATGCTCACGCGGGCCGAGCGACGATACAGTGGATCGCAGCACGTCGGGCTGACCAAAATACCGTCAACGTTCAATGCGGCAGCCGAGCGGAAAATCGCGCCAACATTGGTGTGATCGACAATACCCTCAAGCACGCACACGCGCACCGGACGACCCCCCGCCGCCTCGACAACGCCGCCCAAGAACTCATCAACCGGAATCTGACGCGGGCGACGGAACGCCGCCAGCGCGCCGCGCGTCACGTTAAAGCCCGTCAACTGCTCCATGAGCTCCATGGAGGCCACGAACACGGGAACCGGACCCGCTCCCTCGCGCACGACAAGCTGGTCAAACAGCGGCATCATCTGGTCGAGCCAGCGCTCGCCCAGAAGAAAGCTCACCGGCTCATATCCGGCGCGAACCGCACGCTCGATGACCTTGGCACTCTCAGCGATAAAAATGCCCTTCTGCGGCTCCAGCACGCAGCGAAGCTCACGCTCGGTCAGTCGCACGTAGGCATCGAGCCGCTCGTCCTCGAGCGAATCAATTCGCAGAACCTCAACGGCATCAGTCATAGCAGCCAGCCCGCACCCTTCTTTACAGCACATCTATACCAAACGAGGCGACGCTAAGCGCCGCCCCATGCATTCAATCAACCCGATGATACCGTTCACGCCAGACGATTTACGCCTCGATGCGACGATACGTCACGAACTCATAATCGACGCCCTCGTCACCCTCACCGGCGGCAATCGTCGCGACCCCGCTACGCTGCGCAATCTCCCACGCAGGATCGGCTTCCAAATCGGGAAAGTACGTATCCACGACATGGACGCAGTGGTTATGCGTGACCTCGGCCTCGACGCAATACGGCAAAAAATGCCGATAGACATCGCCGCCACCGATCACCCAGGCAACGGGCTCATCGGCAACCGCGGCGAGCGCCTCGTCGATACTATGCACCACGTCGACGCCCTCGGGGGCAAAGCTCTCGTCGCGGGTGAGCACGATATTGCGGCGGTTCTTGAGCGGACGCCCGCCGGGAAAACTCAGCAGGGTCTTGCGTCCCATGATAACCGGGCAGCCCTTGGTGCAGGCCACAAAATGGCGCATATCGGCGCGATTGGACACCACCATGTCGCCCTCGCACCCAATGCCCCAATCGTCACACACGGCGACGATAGCAGATAGCTTACACGTCATGAGCACCACCTACACCGCAATGGGAATGTTCTTGACCTGCGGGCCGTGCTCATAGCCCTCGACGATCAGGTCATCGGTCGTAAACGCATAGAAGTCATGCACATCGGGGTTGAGCGTTACCTTGGGTGCCGCAAACTGCGGACGCTCGATAAGCTCGCGGACGATATCGACATGACGATCATAGATATGGGCGTCGGCGATCACGTGCAGCAGCTCACCGGGAATCATATCGACCGACTGCGCGACCATCATCAGCAAAATGGCGTACTGGCACACGTTCCAGTTGTTCGCGGCCAAAATGTCCTGGCTGCGCTGGTTGAGAATCATGTTGAGCGTCGGCTTGTCGTCCTGAGGACGCTGCGTCACGTTATAGGTCACGCTATAGGCGCACGGATAAAGGTGCATCTCGGACAGATCGCTAAACACGTACGTATTGGTCATAATGCGGCGACTATACGGCGTGTGCTTAAGGTCGTACAGCACACGGTCCATCTGGTCGAAGTCGCCCTCGGCGTAATGGCTCTTCTGACCAATCTGATAGCCGTAGGCTTTACCGATGGAACCGGTCTCATCGGCCCACTCATCCCAGATATGGCTGTTGAGATCATGCACGTTATTGGACTTCTTTTGATAGATCCACAGAATCTCGTCCATGGCAGACTTAAGCGCCGTACGACGCAGGGTGAGCGCGGGGAACTCCTCGCGCAGATCATAGCGCGCCGTGACACCAAAGTTTTTAATGGTATAGGCAGGGGTGCCGTCCTCCCACACCGGACGGACCTTTTGGCCCTCGGTGGTGGTGCCATGATCCAAGATATCGCGGCACATGGTTACAAACTGCTGATCAGCTTTGCTCATTGACCCTCCTGTCAGTCGCCTATAAGCGAGATTTATTGTAGCCCAGGCGCGCGAGTGTCGAATTGGACACTTAGTCCGGCACACGCAATGCACGGCAGCGCGGCTCCGCAAGCGGCAACGAGGCATCTTAGCCTTTTTCTGACATATGCCAGAAATGCCTTGCGCCCAACGACTAACGCGTTATCCTATTGTTGACATATGTCAGATAAGGAGTGTGCATGGCAGGAAGACGCGAAAAACTGCGCCGCGTCGGGATCATCCCCGAATACCGCGGCTTCACCCCCGATGGCCTGGCCAGCGGTGATGCCATCGACATGACCGTCGACGAGCTTGAGGTGCTGCGCCTGTGCGACCTGGAAGGTCTCAACCAAGAGGCGGTCGCCCAGCAGATGGGCATCGCCCGTGCAACGGTGGCGGCCATTTGCAGCCGCGCGCATCGCAAGGTGGCCGATGCGCTGGTCAACGGACGAGCGCTCGTCATCGAGGGCGGCAATATCGCGTACTCCCCCATCGCCTCGACGACGGCCGCATGGCCAGCAAAGGAGGTCGGCACCATGAGGGTGGCAACGACGTACGACAACGGCAACATCTTTATGCACTTTGGCCGCAGCGAGCAGTTCAAGATCTACGACATCCAGGATGGCAAGGTGCTCAACGAGCAGGTCGTAGGCACCGGCGGCACCGGCCACGGCGCCTTGGCGGGCCTGCTTGCCAACGGTGGCGTTGACACGCTCATTTGCGGCGGTATCGGCGGCGGCGCTATCAACGCGCTTGCCCAAGCCAGCATCACGGTCTATGCGGGCGCCCAGGGCAGCTGCGATGCCTGCGTCGAGGCCCTCATTGCCGGCACGCTCGCACAGAACGGCGAGGCCACCTGCGACTGCCATGGACATGATCACGAGCACATCCACGAACATGGCGAGTCCTGCGGCTGCCACGGTCACCACGACCATGACGGGCACGAAGGCTGCGGCTGCCACTAGCGGCAAGCACCTCGTCGAGAACGCGCTTCCACGCGTGCGACAACCAGCGAACAAACGGCGAAGGCCGCCTGGAATACCATCCAGGCGGCCTTCGCCATACACGACTCAACTAGTCGTTACTTCTTGTTGCGCATCTGCGCTTCCATCTGGCGCAGCAGGTCCATATCGGACTTGGGGCCGCCCGTTCCCAGGCCGCCCATGCCGCCCAGCCCCATGGCATCCAGACCGGGAATATTGGGCATGCGCATCTTTTTGCCCTTCTTACCCTTCTTGCCCTTCTTGCCGCCGGCCTGCGCCTGATTGGCCATCGTGCGCATGCGGCCCATCATCTTGTTCATCTCGCCCCACTGCTTCATAAGGCTATTGACCTCGGTGGGGGTCACGCCGGCGCCCTTGGCAATGCGGGCACGGCGCTGACCGTTGATGATGGAGGGGCGAAGGCGCTCCTCCTTGGTCATCGACATAATGATGGCCTCGTTCTTGTCGAAGATGCCCTCGTCCAGGTTGCCGCCCATCTGGTTGAGCGCACGCTGGCCGCCGGGGAGCATGCCCAGGATGCCCTTCATGCCGCCCATCTTCTTGACGGCCTTCATCTGGTCGAGCATGTCATTCATGGTGAAGCCCTCGCGCAGCATGCGCTCGGCAGCCTCGAGCTGCTCGGCGTCGGCCGCCTCCTGGGCCTTCTCAATAATGCCGACAACGTCGCCCATACCCAGAATGCGCTTGGCCATACGATCGGGATAGAACGGCTCCAGCGAATCGGGCTTCTCGCCCATGCTCACGAACTTGATGGGCTTGCCGGTCACCTGGCGCACGGAAAGCGCGCCGCCGCCACGGGCATCGCCGTCGAGCTTGGAGATGATCACTCCGTCAAAGTCGGTGCGCTCGGCAAAGGTCGAGACGACGTTGACGATATCCTGGCCGGTCATGGCATCGACGACCATCAGCACCTGATCGGGCTTAACGGCCTTCTTGATGTCCACGGCCTCCTGCATCATCTGCTCATCGATCTGAAGACGTCCGGCGGTATCGACGATGACCACGTCGCGCAGGTGGTCGACGGCCTCCTGGATGGCGCCCTTGGCGATATCGACCGGGTGCGCACCGTCGCCGCGGAAGACCGGTACGCCGATCTCGCCACCGAGCGTGGCCAGCTGGTCGGCAGCAGCGGGACGGTAGACGTCGCACGCGGCGAGCAACGGCGAGCGACCCTGCTTCTTGAGCAGGTAGGCCAGCTTTACGGCAGCCGTGGTCTTACCGGAGCCCTGCAGGCCCACGAGCATGATGACATTGGGAATACGGTTGCTAAAGACGAGCTTGCTCTCGGTGGAGCCGAGCATCTCGGTAAGCTCGTCGAGCACGATCTTGACGACGTTTTGCGCCGGAGAGAGCGACTCCATGACCTCTGCGGTCATGCAGCGCTCCTTAGTCTTGGCGACGAACTCCTTGACAACCTTAAAGTTAACGTCGGCCTCGAGCAGCGCCATGCGAATATCGCGCATGGCCGAAGTAATATCGGCCTCGGTCAGCTTGCCCTTGCCGCGCAGGCGGTCAAATGTGTCGTTGAGGCGATCGCTCAGGGAATCAAACACTAGTCACTCCTTAATTGGACTCGCCCACCAGGGCGCGGCAGAAATCTTTGGCATTGAACTCCTGCAGGTCATCGACCTGCTCGCCCACGCCGATGCGCAGGATCGGGAGCTTGAGCTTCTCGGCCACGGCCATGGCGATGCCGCCCTTAGCCGTGCCGTCGAGCTTAGTCATGATAATACCGTCCAGGCCCAGCGCCTCGTTAAACTCGAGCGCCTGGTTCAGACCGTTTTGGCCCGTCGCGGCGTCGATCACAAGCACGACCGAAACCGGCATGGGACCGGCGGCCATATTGGCGGCGCGCTTACGGGTCACATTGACCACCTTGGCAAGCTCGCGCATGAGCTCAGGGCTCGTGTGTAGACGGCCGGCGGTATCGATAAGCACCAGGTCGCTGCCGCGCTTGTCGGCCTCGTCGAGCACGTCGTAGCAAACACTTGCCGGGTCGGAGCCGCGGTCGCGCTTGATGACGGGGACGCCAGCGCGCTGGCCCCACACATCAAGCTGCTCGATGGCGGCGGCGCGGAAGGTGTCGGCCGAACCGATCACCACGTTCTTGCCGCGGGCAGCCATGGCGCTCGCGATCTTACCGACCGTCGTGGTCTTGCCGGCACCGTTAATGCCCACAAACAGCACGCAGCTCGGCGTATCGGAGAACGGATCTCGCTCGATGGGCACAAAGTGCTGCTCAAGCTGCTCGGCCAGGGCGCGGCGAAGCTGCGGAGCGGTCTTGAGGTTCTTCTTGGCCGCGGCATCGCGCAGGTCATCGGAGACCTTGATAGCGACCTCGGCGCCCATGTCACCCATTACGAGGGTGTCCTCCAGGTCCTCCCAAAAATCCTCGTCGACCTCACCGCCAAAGTAGAAGACCTCGTTGAGGGCCTCGCGGCTGCGCTCAAGTCCGCGCGAGAGAGCATCGAAGAATCCCATTATGCATTCACGACCTTTCCGGTTTCGCGATCGAGTTTTTGCGAGACGACGCGACTGACGCCGTCGGCTTGCATCGAGACGCCATAGAGGACGTCAGCGTCCTCCATAGTACGGCGCTGATGCGAGATAACCAAGAGCTGCGTATCGGAACGCAGCACATCGAGGGCTCCGATGAGCTTGGACAGGTTAGCGTCATCAAGCGCCGCCTCGACCTCGTCCAGCACATAGAACGGAACCGTACGTGTGCGGTACACGGCAAAAAGCAGGGCGAGCGCCGTCAGACTCTTCTCGCCGCCCGACATGAGCATCATCTTGGTGATGCGCTTGCCGCGCGGCTGCGCCACGACCTCGATACCCGTCTCGGCAGGATGCTCGGGATCGGTCATCTCCAGATGAGCCTGGCCGCCCGGGAAGAGCATAGCGAAGATCTCGCGGAAGTTCGCGTCGACCTTCTCAAACGTCACCAGGAAGGCCTTCCGCATCTTGCGATCAATGGCCACCGTGATCTTGGTGAGCGCCTTGCGCGCGCTCTCCAGATCGGCCAGCTGCTCCTCGATGTAGTCGGCGCGGCGCTTGAGCTGCTCGTACTCCTCCATGGCAACTTGGTTAACGGGACCAAGGTTGTTGATCTGGCGCACAAGCTGGTTGAGTTCGCGCTCGGCGGCATCGCGGTCCGTGGGCACCGGAAGCATGAGCGCTTCCTCGAGCACCGTCGTGCCATCGGCGGTAATGGCCTTGATGGCAGCCTCGACCTGCACCTCGAGCTTGCCACGCGCGACCTTGAACTCGTTTTGCGCGGCGGAGGCGGTATCGACTCGCTCCTTAGCGCGGGCAACCTCTGCCTTGGCATCCTCGATGGTCTTCTTGAGCGAAGCGGAGTCCGCCTCCTCCAGAGAGGCCTGGTCACGCAGGCGCGCTGCCCAATCCGACGCGCGTTCCAACAGGGCAGAATAGCGTTCGTGCATGGGGTCGACGCGCAGGCGCAGCAGCTCGAGCGAGCGCGAAGCCTGGCGTGTTCCGCGGATACGACGGTCGATGCCCTCAAGACGATGCTCAAGGTCGGGCACGCGGCCCTTCAGCGAACGCAGGCGCTCGCTCGTCTGGGCCAGGCGCACCTTGGCATCGGCGAGCTTACCGGCGGCCTCGGAATCGTCACGGCGAACGCGATCGAGCTCATCGTTGGCCTCGGCAATCTGGAGACCCAGGTCGCTTGCCTGTGCACGCGCCTCGTCACGCGAACGGGTGAGCTCGTCAACGCGCGGGCGCGCGGCACGAACGGCCTCGGCAGCCTGCTCGCGGCGCTTGGAGATGCGCACGCGCTCGACCTCGGCATTGTTGGCGCTTTGCTCCAAGCGGCCGATCTCGGAGAGCAGCGAGCGGCGCTCGCCCTCAAGACGGGCGATCTCACCGGCGGCATCGCCCTCGGCGGCACGGGCCTCCTCGACGGCAACGTTGGCCTCGACGACTTGGTCCGAAGCATGCTCAAAGATGGCAGCCAGATCGGGTTCCAGGCCCTCGAGCTCACGGATGCGGCGCTTGCGCTCCAAGGCACCCAAAGCCTCGCCGGCATCAAGCCCCACGCGCACCAGGCCGCCGCAGGCGACGCGGGCGCCATCGGGGGTCACGTAAGTCACGCCTTCAACGACCGGCGCCGACAGCGCGGCAGCAAGATCGTCAACGACGTAATAGCCGCCGAGCAGCGCCTCGACGACGGGACCGTAGCCTGCGCGCACGGACAGACGATCAACCAGACGGGTACCGGAGGCGCCCTCAGCGGCGGTAGAGCCGCTCACGCCGCGCGCCACCAGCAGTGCCTCGCCCGAGGCCTTCTTTTGGTCCAGAGCCGCACGACCGGCACGCTCAAGCGTGGCGGCGTCATCAAACAGCAGCGCATCGATATCGCCGGCGAGCAATTGCTCAACCAGGCCCTCAAGCTCGCGCGGGGCCTCCAGCACGTCGCCCAGACGACCCAAGACATCGTCGCCCAGCGCACCCACCAGACGGCTCACGAGCGGCGAGCTGTCGGCCATGCGGGCATCGAGTTTCTTTTGGCTGGCAAGCTCCGAGCGCACCTCGGATAACTTGTTGCGTGCCTCGCTCTCACGGGCACGCAGGTCCTTCAGGGCCGCGCGTGCCGTCTCGGTGGCCTCACGCGCATCGACCTGAGCCTGGCGCGCTTCCTCAAGAGCGCCCTCAAGCTCCTCGGCGCGGTCGCGACGGCTCTCGAGCGAAGCCATGACCTCCTCGAGCTGCTCGTCGATCTGCTCCAGGCGCGAGGCATACATGTTGTCCTCGACCTCGGCATTGCTCAGCGAGTCCTTCACCTTGGCGAGCTCGAGCGCGGCGTTGTCGGCCACGCGCTGCACATCGCGTTGCTCACGCGTAAGCTGCGAAATCTGATTGTCGAGCGCCACGCGCCGCTCGTGGAGCTCTGCGGCGGCAGGACCAGCGGCGTCAACGTCCTCCTGGGCCTGCATGTGCGCGCCGGTCACTTCCTCAAGCTGCGCACGCGCGTCCTCGAGCTCCTCGACCACGCGACGACGCTGATGCTCGGAGCTCGAAATCTGCCCGCGCATGTCAGACAGGCGCGACACCATGTTGTGACCCTTTTCCTCGAGCAGGCGCATGTCGGAGTTAATACGGCCGACCACATCTTGCATATGGCGGCGCTGCTCGCCCAAGTCGCCCACAAACAGGCCCTTTTCCTCAAGCATAACCTGGAGCTTCTCGAGCTCGCGCTCTTTCTCGCCCAGGCGGTATTGCGCGAGCTCAAGTTCGGCGGCGCCCTCCTTAGAGCGGCTCTCCAGGTCGTTCCACTGCGACTGCAGCGAACGAAGCTCGTCGACGGCCAGCATCTGCGTAAGTTCGTTCGCGCGCGAGGACAGCTCTTTGTACTTGCGCGCGCGATCGACCTGACGCTCCAGTGGTCGCAGCTGACGGGCGATTTCCTTATTGATGTCGCGGGCACGCGTCAGATGCTCGTCCATCGACTTAATCTTTTTGAGCGCACGCTCCTTACGGCGCTTGTGCTTGGAGATGCCGGCGGCCTCCTCGATGAGGGCGCGGCGCTCCTCGGGGCGGCTCTGCAAAATGGCGTCGAGCTTGCCCTGGCTGATGATGGAATGCGTATCCTTGCCCAGGCCCGAATCGTGCAGGATGTCCTGAATGTCCATCAGGCGGCACGGACTCGAGTTGATGAGGTACTCGCTTTCGCCCGAGCGATACATGCGACGGGTGATGGCGACTTCGTCAAAATCGACGGGCAGCATATGGTCCGAGTTATCGAGCACCAGCGTGACCTCGGCGACACCCACCGGCTTGCGCGCTGACGAGCCCGAGAAGATGACGTCCTCCATGGCCTGGCCGCGCAGCTGCTTGGCGCTCTGCTCGCCCAGGACCCACAGAATTGAGTCGGAGATGTTCGATTTTCCCGAGCCGTTGGGACCGACGATGACGGTCAGGCCCGGCTCAAACGTCATATGGGCGCGGTCGGCAAACGACTTGAACCCTTTGAGCGTGAGGGACTTGAGATACACGGTTCCTCGCTTACACGTGCTTCTTGTTCAGAATCACGCCGTTGGTGGTGTAACCCATGCGGTCGAGCGCTTCGAGCGCGGCGGCTCCCTCGGCTTCCTTCTTAGAGGAACCGGTGCCGCGACCCTGGCGAATGCCATCGATGAGCACCACGGCGGTAAAGGTGGGCGCATGCGCCGGGCCCTCGGAGCCAACGAGCTTATACGCCGGGGGCTCGTGACCGTCGGCTTGCACGCACTCCTGCAAAAACGACTTGGGGTTCGCGGGATGCTCGGCGCGCTCGGAAGCCAAATGCGGCTTAAGCGTACGATGGATAAACTCCGCCGCAACGTCCCAGCCGGCATCCAGGTACAGTGCGCCCACGAGCGACTCGTAGACGTTCTCGAGCGCCGAATGCAGGCCGCGCGCACCGGTACCGGTCTCGGAGGCACCAAAGATGATGATGTCGTCGATGCCCAGCTCGTGAGAAACCTCGGACAGCGTGGCACCCGAGACAAGCGACACCTTCAGGCGCGTGAGCTTGCCCTCGTCAAACTCCGGATAGGACTCAAACAGGGAGCGTGCGACCACGGCGCCCAAAATGGAATCGCCCAAGAACTCAAGGCGCTCATAGCTGGCAGAAACCGGCTGGCCCTCGACTGCCGAGGGATGCGTAAGGGCCGCGCGCAGCAGCACTTTATTATTGAACTCGTGACCCAGGATTTCCTGGGCGCGCGTAAGTCGTTCAGACAAAGCCAAGACCTAGGCCTCCCTGGCGTTTTCGATCGCGTCGACGGCGTCGGCGACAGAATTGAGCGAGAGCAGAGTCTCGTCATCGATCTCGAGGTTGAACTCGTCCTCGATAGCCGTAACCAGCTGCAGGCGCTCGAGCGAGTTGGCATCGAGGTCGTCAAAGGTGGTCTCATCGCTAATTTCGGCAACATCGACGCCCAGAACGTCAGCAGCGACCTCGGCGATCTTGTCGAAGATTTCGGAGCGGTCCATAGCGCTTCCTCTCATAGTGCATGAATACCAAAAGAATGGTACCGCCCGGGCGGTACCAAGACACGGTTCTGATTCTACCCCACGACGTGCGCCCCAAGACGCATAACGCCGCTGTTATAAAACGATACCGTCCATAGAGTTGGCGACATTCTCGACCAGCCCGGCGCGCACGGCTTCGGCCGCCGCGAGCGTACCGTTTTTAACAGCCTCGACCGAGGTGGCGCCATGGCCGATCAGGACCACGCCGCGCAGGCCCAGAAGAATCGCGCCGCCCTTGGCGTCGCCAGAGAGCTTGGCCTTAATCTCGCGCATTTGCTTTTTGATGAGTAGCGCGGCAATCTTGGTGCCGAGCGAAGACATAAAGACACCCTTGAGCTCCTGCAGCAAAAACTTGGCAGCGCCCTCGGTGGCCTTGAGCGCAATATTGCCCGACATGCCATCGGCAACGACGACATCGAAGTTACCTGAGGTGATGTCCGTTCCCTCGCAGTTACCAACAAAGCCGGGAACGGCGGCTTTCATGGCCGGGAAGCAGGCCTTGGTAAAGTTGGAGCCCTTCTCGTCCTCGGTGCCGTTAGCAAGCAGGCCCACGCGGGGATGCTCGATGCCCAGGACGACGCGGGCATAGGCGCTACCCATCTGGGCAAAACGTACCATATCGTCAACCTCGACATCGGGGTTGGCGCCCATATCGCACAGCACCGTCAGACCGCCGGCGCGATTGGGCAGCGCATTGGTCAGACAGGGGCGCACCGGCTGCTTTTTGCCTTCGGCCTGATACCTAAACGGCGTCACGTAGGCGGTGGCAGCGGCGGTCATGGCGCCGGTGGAGCCGGCGGAGAAGAACGCATCCGCGTTGCCCTTCTTAATGGCGCGGCACGACAGCACGATCGAAGACTTGCGTTTGGTCATCACGGCGCGAATGGGATCGTCATCCATGGCGATAACGTCAGGTGCCTCAAGGGCCTCAACACGTGCATGGGAAGCTGCAAAGGGATTGACGATTTCGGCGGGGCCAGCTGCCAAGACCTCGATATCGGGATCGGCGGCAAGTGCAGCCTCAATACCATCGAGAACAACCTGAGGTTTCTCGTCTCCGCCCACAACGTCTACACAAACGCGAACGTTACTCATAAACATGCTCCTTATACAAAAATGGCCGACTCATTGAGCCGGCCATTGTGGTTCCATTTGGAACGGCATCGCATCCAGAGTATACCGTTACTCGGTAACGATAACCTCGCGGTCCTTGTAGAAACCGCAGCTGGGGCACACGTGGTGCGGAAGCTTGACAGCGCCGCAACGGGGGCACGTGGACTGAGCCGCAGCCGAGATCTTCATGTTGGCGGAACGACGGGTGTGAGTGCGGATACGACCCTGCTTTTGTTTAGGTACGGGCATAGTGACCTTCCTTATGAACTATCCAGTGTGGCGATTACGCGCAAGTAGCGATACTACCACAGTTTTACTCATCAAGCTTGAGATTCTTCAATGCTGCAAATGGATTTTCCGTGGCAGCGGCCCATTCTGCCTCTGCCTGGGCGGCGCAATCGCATTGCTCGACGTTGAGATTGCAGCCGCAAGTGGGGCACAGACCGCGGCAATCGGGCTTGCAGAGCACCACAAACGGCGTGTCCATAACGACCGCGTCATTGATGGGCTCACCCAGATCGACGATGCGGTCCTCACCCAGAAGCTCATAGCCGTCCTCGTAGGCCTCGGGATCCTCGGGCTCCTCAAAGAGATAAAACTCCTCGATCTCGCCGGCGATATCAAACGAGGCGGGCTCCAGGCAACGGTCGCACTCGCCGGTGGCGTGCGCGCGAACCATGCCCGTGAGCAAGACACCGGTACCGGCATTGGTAAAGACAACGTCGTAGTCGATGCCGTCCTGTAGCTGGTACTCCTTCTCGCCCACCGTGTAGGTGGCGACATCGACCTTACCGGTCAGCGGATACGAATCTCCAGGAAACTCGAGCTGCTCGGAAAGATCGACGGTAACGCTCGGGAACTCAGCCATTACCACTGACCATTCTGCTGGGCGGCACCCTCGTTGAGCTGCTGACGGCAACGGGTAACGGTGCCGGTCAGGCTCTTGAGGTTCTCCTCCAGGTGCGTAAAGACCTGCTCTGCGTAGTCCTCGGCAGCATAACGCGTCTCGCGCTCGTACTGCTGGGCACGATCGCGGATGTCGTCGGCCTGCTGCTGCGCAAGGCGGACGATCTCCTGCTCACCGGCAATGGTGAGGGCCTGCTGCTGAGCGTCAGCGATGATGGAATCGGCCTGAGCGGCGGCGGAAGCCATAAGCTCCTCGCGCTCCTTAAGGATACGGCGGGACTTCTGCCACTCCTCGGGATAGCTCATGCGGATCTCGTCGAGGATGTTGAAGAACACGTCGGCGTCGATGACCTTGAACTGAGCGTTCTTGCCGAAAGGCGGCTTGGCTTCCTCGATCAGCCCTTCGAGCTCATCGACCAAGCTGACGATCCTATCGCCAGGAAAATTCTCGCCCGGCATCCGGTCTCCTTTCATAGGTAACATATCATCGTGCTAGTTTACCACATGCCACCAGGCAATAAGAAACGTCACGAAAAGCGATGTTTGAGCGCTTCGACCACGTTGGACGGGACAAACGTCGATACGTCACTGCCGAGCGAGGCGATCTGGCGAACGACCGAGCTCGAGATATAGCCGTACTGCGGCGCACTCATGACAAAGATGGACTCCAGCTCGCTATCCAGGCGATAGTTAAGGTCGGCCTGCTGCAGCTCATACTCAAAGTCGGTCATGGCGCGCAGACCCTTGACCACGGCCCCCGCCCCCTGCTCACGAGCGAAGTCGACCAAGAGGCCGGTAAAGGGCAGGACCTCGACGCCGTCGATATCACCGAGCGCCTCGCGGGCCAGCGCCACGCGCTCATCGAGCATAAACGTGGTGCCCACACCGTTTTTACCCTGCGACTCGGCCACGGCGACGATCACGCTGGGAAAGATGCGGCGGGCGCGGCGGATCACATCGATATGGCCAAACGTGATGGGATCGAAGGTGCCCGGGACGATCACGCGATTAATAGTGTCACTCATGGGCGTCCTCCGGGGATACTGCCTCGTCATTTTCGTTAGCATCAGTGCCGCCGTCCTTGCTATCGCCGACCCAACGGAGCAGGTCGACCGAGGTAATGCCGTAGCGCTTCTCACGTACAGTCCCAAAGCCTGCCGGATGCGCGCCCGCATCGGCGGCGGCATGCTCAAACAGGGCGTAAGCGCCAGACGCAAGCATACCCTGCTGAGCCAGGTCCTGCAGCAGCTCCTCGACCGGCTCGGCACCAAAAGCATAGGGCGGGTCGAGCAGGACCAGATCAAAGGGGCCGCCGGGTACACGACCGCGCGAGGCACTCACCAGCATGTCGCCCGTGACCACGCGCCAACGCGCACGGTCACGGCAGAGCGACTCGATATTCTTGCTAATGAGCCGCGCGGCGTTGCGATCGATCTCAAACGTCGTGAGCGAGCGGGCCCCACGAGAGAGCATCTCTAACCCTAAGGCGCCGGAGCCGCCAAAGGCGTCCAGCACGCGGACCTCGTCCAGATCGAAGTCGAATGCCGACATGACCATAGATGCACACGCCTCACGCACGCGATCAGTCGTGGGGCGGGTGACATCGCGACCACGGGGCTCCTCGATCTTACGACCGCGCCATTCGCCGCCGATGATTCTCATCCTCCGCTGACCTCCTTAAAAATATGTCGATATCGCATGGCGACCGCATCGCGCAGGGGGCGCGTCGCCACGGAGTCAAGGGTGCAAGCATACCGCAAGAGCTCGACCGCGTCCAAATGGGCCCACTCGATTAGTTCCTCGTCGGCATCCAGGTCGACAAAGCGCAGAGTCACACCGCCATGCTGGCGATAACCCAGGATTTCGCCCTCGTGACGCAGACGCAGGTCCATCTGGGCGAGCGTAAAGCCATCCGCGGTTTTTTCGAGCGATTGCAGGCGATCTTGTGCTGCGGACGCGCCGCCGTTGCCCTTGGAGTGCGTCATGACCAGGCACGTGCCCGACACACTGCCACGGCCCACGCGGCCGCGCAGCTGGTGCAGGGCAGCCAATCCAAAGCGCTCGCCGTTCTCGATGACCATGACGGTGGCGTTAGGCACATCGACGCCCACCTCGACCACCGTAGTCGAGACGAGCACGTCAATCTCGCCACGCTTGAAGGCATCGATAACCTGGTCCTTCTCCCCCGCCGGCATGCGGCCGTGAAGGCGCTCGACGGTAAGCCCCGGCAACGCCAGACGCAGGCGATCGAGCTCGGTCGCCGTATCGTGCAGCGGCACGGGTACGGTTACGCGGCCCTCATCGTCGCGGGCAATACCGGGCACGTCTTCCAGCTCATCGGCCGAGTCACTCGGCTCCACGAGTGGGCAAATCACGTAGGCCTGCTGACCCTTTTCATGCGCCTCGCGGATGGCGCCATAGGCGAGGTCACGGCTCGACTCGGTGAGCACGCGTGTCGTCACGCCAGCGCCGGGGACAGGCCGATGACGGATGATACTCGTGTCCAGATCGCCGTAGACCGAAAGCGCCAGCGTACGCGGGATGGGCGTTGCCGTCATAACGAGCAGATCGGCACCGGGGCCCTTCGCGCGCAGGGCGTTGCGTTGGCCGACGCCAAACCGGTGCTGCTCATCGATGACCACGAGCGACAGATGCTTGAACGCAACGTTATCCGAAAGGACCGCGTGGGTTCCAAAGAGGACGTCGAGCTCGCCTGATTCCAGCTGTGCATGGATGCGCTCGCGCTCGGCCGCCGGCGTGGCACCCGTCAGAAGCGCCCAGGACATGCCGGCCTGCGAGAGCAGAGGGCCGGTCTTATCGGCATATTGGCGCGCCAGCACGCCCGTGGGCGCCATAACGCAGGCCTGCGTGCCGCTATCGGCAGCCACAGCTAGCGCGCAGGCGGCAACGGCGGTCTTACCGGTACCGACATCGCCCAGCAGCAGACGGTTCATCACGCGCCCGCCATCGCACATGTCATGCAGGATGTCTTGGAATGCGGCCTCCTGCTCGTCGCTCAGCGAAAACGGAAGGGCCTGTTTAAGCGCGCCCAGATGCTCGCCCGCGGTGTGGGCATAGGGCACCACATCGACCAGGCCACCGTCGTTGCGCAGACGCAGCGCCAGCTGCAGGTAGAGGCACTCCTCGTAGGCAAGACGCCGGCGTGCGATGTCGCGCTCAGCCATGCTCGAGGGAAAGTGGATCGAACGCAACGCGCGGGCATTGCTCATGAGCTTCCGCTTTGCGCGCAGCGGCGCGGGAATCGGATCGAACGGATTGCCGACGACCTCGAGCGCGCCGCTTACGATGCGGCGCATCCACGCCTGGCTCACGCCATCGCTCACGTAATGGACCGGCAGAATGGTGCCTGCGGCGCGCCTGTCCTCGAGCTTTTCAAAGTGGGGCGAGGCCATCTGCTTAAAGCCGTAGGCAAACTCGACCTTGCCCATCACGGCCAGGCGGTCGCCCTGCTTAAGCTGCTGAGCAATCCAGGGCTGGCGGAAAAAGGCGACCTGCAGCACGCCCGTCTCGTCAACAAGCGAGACCTCGGTCACCTGCATGCGCGGACGCGGCTGCTTTTGGACGATACGGTCGACCGTGGCGACAATCGTGCAAACGGTACCGATGGGAGCCATCTCGATGGACCAGGAGCGCGTAAAGTCGAGATATCGATGAGGAATATGGAGAAGGAGGTCCCCCACCGTCCGAATTCCCAGACGGCGAAGGGCCTCCTCACGTTTACCCGAAACATATTTGAGTCGCGCGATATCCTCGTCGAGCGCATTGCTCTGGGCAAAGCGCTCCGAGACGCGCGGCACGGAGCACAGCTCGGACATGGGCAGTTGCCTACTCGATCGAGAAGATCACGGGATAGAGCGGCTGCTCGCCACGATGGGCGTCGATCTCCAAATCGGGCTGAGCCTCCTCGATGGCGTCGACGATCTCCTGGAAGGCCTCATCGGACAGTTCCTCGCCGGCCAGAATCGTCAGCGCGTCACCCTCCTCTTCCTCCTGCATGCGGTTGATGCAGTCGAGAGTGACCTGCTTCACGTCGGAGCCGACCACGTCGATGGAGCCGGCGATGATACCCATGACGTCACCGGAGTGAATCGGAGAGCCGTCAGAGGCGCTGGAATCGCGCACGGCGCGGGTGACCTCGCCATCGCGGACCTCGCTGATGGCGTCGACCATGGCGGCGACGGCGTCCTCGAGCTCGGAATCGGGCAGGACCGCGAACAGCGCGGAGAACGCCTGCGGAACGGTCTTGGTGGGAACGACGGCAACCTTCTTGTCCGTGCAGGCAGAAGCGGCAGCCTCGGCAGCCATGCGGATGTTGCCGTTATTGGGCAGGATGATGACCGAGGTCGCGTTGACCTGGTCCACCGCGCCCAGCAGGTCGGCGGTCGAGGGATTCATAGTCTGGCCACCGGAGACGACCACGTCGACGCCAAGGGACTTGAGGATGTCGGCCTCGCCAGAACCGGCGGCAACGGCGACAAAGCCCAGCGCCTTGGCGGGCTCGGCGGCCTTTTCCTGGTCCTCGTGAATCTTAGCGGTACGGTCGTGGGCCTCCATCTCCATGTTGTGGATAAAGACCTCGTAAATCTGACCGAGCTGCAGCATGTGCTCGAGCACCAGGTTGGGGGTGTTGGAGTGCACATGGATCTTGTAATCGGGGTAGGCACCCACGAGCAGCTCGCAGTCGCCCATGGAACCCAGGAACTTAAGGCACTCGTCCTCGTCAAACGGGGCGTCGGCCTTAAAGAGAAACTCGTTGCAGTAGCGGAACTCCGAGCCCTCCCAGTCGTCGTTAGCCTCGATCTCAACGCGGCCAAGAGCGGCATCGCGGGCAGAGCCGGCGGAGTCAAACGTAGCGGAGAAATCCTCGACCACGGTGCTGCGACCAAGCGCGGCAGCCACAAAGTTCTCGAGGAAAATGGCAAATCCAAAGGCGCCGGAGTCGACCACGCCGTTCTCTTTGAGGACGGGCAGCAGGTCGGGCGTGCGGGCGACGGACTGGTACGCCTCGACGACGATAGCATCGAGCGCATCCTCGGCCGAGAACTTCTTCTTCTCGCACTCATCGGCCTTGGTCGAGACATCGCGCAGGACCGTGAGGATCGTGCCCTCGATGGGCTTGCGGACAGCCTGGAAGGCGACCTTGACGGCACGACGGAAGGCGAAGGCAATGTTGGCGGACGTAATAGGCTCGTCGGCAGAGACAAGGCCCTCGGCCACGCCGCGAAGAATCTGCGAGGTAATAACGCCGGAGTTACCGCGAGCGCCCATGAGAGAGCCGTGGGTGATGGCACCGGCGATGGCCTCCATATCGGCATCGGCGGGAAGGGCAGAGAGCTCCTTGGTCACCGAGGCGAGCGTGAGCGACATGTTGGTGCCGGTATCGCCATCGGGTACGGGGAAGACGTTGAGCTTGTTGATCTCCTCGGCCTTGTCGGAAACGGCAGCCGCAGCGATCGGAAAACAGGTGCGAATGGTCTTTGCAATCATGGGTATTTGAATCTCCGTTTTCGGATGCTAGTTCAGACGGCTCTTGAGCGCGTCGATATGGATGCCGATCTTAAGGCTGGCGGGATCGATCTGGGCGATCTCCTGCAGAGTGAAGGCAACGGAGCTCGAAAGATTGTGGCAGACGGACTTCATGTTGACGCCGTTCTCGAGCACGACGTGAAGATCGACCGTAAGGCCGTTCTCGTCGGCGGAGACAAGCACGCCCTTGCGGAGGCGCTGACCGGCAAGCAGGCGCACGCTCTCGGCGCCCTGGAGCTGCTCAGCCATACCGACAACGCCATAGCACGTCATCGCGGCATAACCGGCAATATCGGCAATAACGTCGTTCGAGACGCTCAGGCTGCCGTTAATGGTCTCAGACACAAGAATCTCCTTTTCTTGGTGCTCGCGGCACCATGTCGTGGGAGCAATCATTGCAATATTCTACAACGACCGCGGCATGTTGAGGTGGCGGGCCTCGGGATTACATCCTCGACACGAAATGTTGATATGGTAACGTTCGCGAACGGCGATCGCGGCATGAAAAAACCCGCCGCATAAGCGACGGGTTTTACAACCTGGCTCCCCGGGTAGGACTCGAACCTACAACAGCGCGGTTAACAGCCGCGTGCTCTACCATTGAGCTACCGAGGAATTTAAAGCCCAACGGAAAGGGCTGGAAAATTCTGGCTCCCCGGGTAGGACTCGAACCTACAACAGCGCGGTTAACAGCCGCGTGCTCTACCATTGAGCTACCGAGGAATAGGTGCGTGCTCTCAAGCAACGAAGTTTATTATACGGACGAATCAGCTCAGGGCAAGAACTTTTTTAAGAAATTTTCCGACCCAGTCATTGGGGACGTTCTTAAACGACCAGTCATTCAAGAACGTCCCCAATGTCTACATGAAAGCGCCCCCAAGCGGATGTGCTTGAGGGCGCCTCTTGCTTGACTAGCTCTCGATATAGTCCTTCAGCTTACTGCTACGGCTCGGGTGGCGAAGCTTGGCCAGAGTCTTGGACTCGATCTGGCGGATGCGCTCGCGCGTGACGCCAAACTCACGACCGACTTCCTCGAGCGTGCGGGGATGTCCGTCGACAAGGCCAAAGCGCAGTTCGATAACCTTGCGCTCACGATCGGCAAGCGAATCGAGCACCTGGGTGAGCTGCTCCTGCAGCATAGAGAAGCTGGCCGCATCGGGCGGAACGATAGCCTGGGAGTCCTCGATGAAGTCGCCCAGCTGGGAATCCTCTTCCTCGCCGATGGGGGTCTCGAGCGACACGGGCTCCTGCGAGATCTTCTGGATCTCGCGGACGCGGTCGGCGCTCATGTCCATCTCGGCACCGATCTCTTCGGGGGTCGGGTCGCGGCCCAGGTCCTGAAGGAGCTGACGCTGCACACGGACGAGTTTGTTGATAGTCTCGACCATGTGCACGGGAATACGGATGGTACGGGCCTGGTCGGCGATAGCGCGCGTAATGGCCTGACGGATCCACCACGTGGCGTACGTGGAGAACTTAAAGCCCTTCTGGTAATCGAACTTCTCGACGGCGCGGATCAGACCGAGGTTGCCCTCCTGAATCAGGTCCAGGAACAACATGCCGCGACCGACATAGCGCTTGGCGATGGAGACGACCAGACGAAGGTTTGCGCTGATGAGCGCCTGCTTGGCTTCGAGGCCCACGTTCTCAATGCGCGTAAGACGACGCATCTCGGCACGCGTGAGTTCGAGCTCACCAGCATCGGCAGCCTCGAGCTTCTCGGTAGCCTCGAGACCGGCCTCGATCTTCATAGCCAGATCGACCTCTTCGGAGGCGGTCAACAGGTCGACCTTGCCGATCTCCTTGAGGTACATACGGACCGGGTCGCCGGTCAGCATCACCGTGGAGGCATCGATGCCACGCACGCGGGAGCGTGAACGGGACGTGCGCACGGTGCGCTTCTTCTTGTTCTTGGAAGAACCCATCTCAGCGTCGGCCTGACGGGCCATCTTGAGCTCGTGATCGTCGAGCGAGCCGGAATCGTGCTCGTCGTCGTCATCGAAATCGTCGGTATCGGTATCGGTATCGGTATCGTCATCGTCGACACCCATGGGGGCGTCGTCGTTACCGCTCGCGGAGATAATCTGGATGCCGCTGTTGCGCAGCGCGGAATACACCGCGGTGAGCTGCTCGTCAGAAACATCGATATCCTTCAGGGCGACCTGAATCTCGTCCTCGGTTACCGAAGTCCTGTTTGAGCCGTTGCCCATGAGCTTTGCAACGTAGGATTCCAGCCCAGTACCCGTGCTCTCAGTCTTTTTTGGCACAGATTCTCCCTTCATAGTCCACAGGACTCAATACTTTAGCACACACATTGACGTCTATACCCAAAAAGAAGACTGGATATAGGCGAGAATACGCTGGTTGACCACAACATCTAGGCTTGTTCGGTGCCCGCGGCCTCCAGGCCGATCAAACGGAACGGGTCCGCCACGCCGCCGATCGACTTTTGCAGTTCGCGTTGACGTTGCGAATCCTGCGCGGCCTGCACGGTCAGCGCGCGACGGGCCTCATCATCGAGTGAACGGTCCTGGCGCAGCTTGGCCTGTGCGGCACGCATGCGACGCTTGATGGTGTAGAGCTCAAGCGTATCAAGCATAAACACGATGTTCGTCTCGGTGGGGTGCTTGCTCGTCGCGGAGATGCGCCCGGCACTCACAAGCGTTGCCGCATCGGGACACACTGAGCGCGCCGCATCCATGCAGGCTGCAGGATCGGTTCCCGGCGGCGTTGCCAGAACGGCCCATGCAATGGACTCGTGACGCGGGTCAACCCACTCGATGGAGCAGATGCGGTCGGCATACGTGCGGAACAGGTCGGGGTAGCTCGTGAGCATCGTCAACAGCTCGCGCTCCCCTGCCAAGGACTTGCGTTCAAGATCGGTAAGAACCATCGGCGCCGCCGCAGCCGGTGCGCCCGAACCGTCAGCCACAGGCACAGCGCCCATACCATCAGGCACATCGATCGGCGGCAGGTCGTCGACGACCTCCACGGGCGCGGCGCCGTAGGCATCGAGCGGGACGTAGTCGTACGGCTCTTCTTCGACCGGCGCGGACACCGGCGGCGTCGCGCCCGATGCCCAAGCACCGCGACCGGCATCGCGAGAACCCGACGCCCGACCGCCCGCGCTACCGGACCGCTCAGTCTGTGCCCGCTGGCGCTCATAGTTCTGCTCACGACGTCGTTCCGCATCCTCGCGCTTGGCGACATCGCGAAACACACGACCCGAGCTCGCGCGCACCGTCTCCAGATCCAAACCCAGCAGATCGGCAATCTGGATAAAGTACGTGTCGATCATATAGCTGTTGCGCAACGGATAGATAAGCGTCAGCGCATCTTCCAGCGCCTTAGCGCGACCGCCCGGCGTGGTGATGTCACTCGACTCCTGCAGCGAACGGTAGACAAAGTCCATAAGCGGCTCGGCAGCGTCGATGCGCGTCTGCAGTGCCTCGCCACCATGTGCGGTGATGAACTCCATGGGGTCGTTGCCGTCGGGGAGCACCACGCAGCGCAGGTCCATGGAATCCTGCTCGATAAACTGAATCGCGCGACGGGCGGCCTTCTGGCCCGCTGCATCGCCGTCGAACATATACACGATGCGCTTGGCAAAGCGAGTGAGCGTCTTGACGTGATGCTCCGTGAGGGCGGTGCCCAGCGTGGCGACAACGTTTTTAATCCCCGCCTCCCAGCAGGCGATGCAATCGGTATAGCCCTCTACCACGATGGCGGTATCCTGCGCGACGATAAACTCCTTGGCCCAATTAAAGCCGTAGAGGTTTCGCTTTTTATGAAACACGCTCGTCTCGGCGGTGTTGAGATACTTAGGCTGGCCGTCGCCCATAATGCGACCGCCAAAGGCAATGTTGTGACCCTGCTCGTCAAAGATGGGGAACATCACGCGGTCGTAAAAGCGGTCGGCAAGCTGCCCGCGCCCGCGACTCACGGCAACGTTGGCGTCGATCATCTCCTGCGGGGTAAAACCCGCCTGGGACAGGTGCGACACCAGCGCGTTACGGCCCGGTGCAAAGCCCAGGCAGTAGCGGCGGCAGACGTCGCCGCCCATGCCGCGGCTGGCAAAGTACTCGCGCGGACGGCCGTCCTTACCGCGCATGAGCATGGTGTGGTAGAACTGGGCGGTCTCGGCGCACAGATCGTAGATGCGGGCACGCTTGGTGCCGCGCTCGCGGCGATCTCCGGTGTCATGCAGCTCAATACCCGCGCGATCGGCCAAGTAACGGATTGACTCGGGAAAGCTCAGGTTCTCGCGCTTCATGATATACGTGAAAACGTCGCCACCCTCGCCGCAACCAAAGCAATGCCACACCTGCGTGGCGGGGATAATGTGGAAGGACGGCGTCTTCTCGCCATGGAAGGGGCAGCATCCCCAAAACTCATGGCCGCGAGGCTTGAGCTCGACCGTTTCCTGCACGATGGCAACCAGGTCAGACGCAGCGCGTACCTGGTCTTTTTCCTCATCGCTAATCACGGATGCTCACCCCCTGATCGCCCAAGTTGTGACGAATATCCTCGATATTACCCTCGACGGTCGCGATCAACTCATCCAGCGAATCGAACACACGCGAGGGACGCAGCCAGCGCGTAAACGCCAGCGAAACGGAAGCGCCGTACAGGTCGCCCGTATAACCAATTAAATTAGCCTCGAGATGCGCAGATGCCGCATCGTCAGCATACGTTGGCGGCAGGCCGACGTTCACAGCAGCGGGCCACGCGGTGTCATCGACCAGCACCAGACCCTCATACACGCCATCGGCTGGCACCTGAATGCCGTCGGGAACCTGCAAGTTTGCCGTGGGAAAGCCCATGCCAGAACCCTCGTGACGGCCGCGAATAACACCGCCACGCACCATATACGGACGGCCGAGTAACCCAGCAGCAAGCTCCACATGGCCCTGTCCCAGCTCATGACGAATGCGGGTGGCGCAAATGGCCTCACCGCCCTCGCAAAGCAGGTCGTGACCATACACGTCAACGCCGTGCTCGGAACCCCAGGAGCGCATCTCGGCAACACCAGAAGCACCGCCACGACCCAGCCTAAAGTCACTGCCAACGCGAATCGATCGAATGTCGACCAGACGCGACACCAGCGAGAGAAAATCAACATGGTCAAGCGCCGCAACCTCAGGCGTAAAGGGAACGGCCACCACCGCATCGACCCCGGTTTGAGCCAAGGCATGCAGACGGTCGGCCGTCGTCATCAATTTTTGAGCGGGCGAAGGGCTCACCACAACGTCCGGGTCGGGATCGAAGGTAACCACGACCGCCTTACAGCCATGGGCACGGGCATCACGGACAAGCGCTTCGATGAGTTCCTGGTGTCCACGGTGAACGCCGTCGAACACGCCAATGGCGATTGAAGCGGCACCCAAGTGCTCACACTCATCAAACGTATCGGCAGCAACGATGCGAGCCTCGTCCGACTCGCCCGCGAAAAAGACACGCGCGAGCTCGCGAGCGGACAACATCATCGAACACCGCCGATTGCCTGCGGAAACACGTGCTCCATGACAAAGCGGCCGCCCTCAATGCGGGCGAGCGCCTTGAGTCCCCCATCGAGCACCAACGCAAACGGCGCCTTCGAGGAATCGAAATCGGCAAGCGCACGCTCAACGGGAATGCGTCGGCCGCAGAGCAGGTCGTCGGCAAGATTGCCCGGCAAGTCAACACGTGTGGCGCCCAGGGCCGCAATGGGATCCAGGGCAAAGCCAGCCGCGGACTCGGGAGAAAGCTCCTCGACCGCATGACAAGCGCCAATGGAAACAACACCGGAAGCCGTGCGGCGCAGCGCGGAAATATGCGCGGCGCTATCGCAAGCGTGGCCCAGGTCGCGAGCGAGCGCACGGATATAGGTGCCCTTGCTCACCGAGAACGCCACGGTCCACACACACGTATCACCTTCGCCGCCCACGGCGATCAGGTCGGCGGCATAGACCTCGACGGGGCGCGGAGGTAGGTCCACCGCATTGCCCTCGCGAGCAGACTTGTAGGCGCGAACGCCATTGACCGAGATAGCAGAAAACGCCGGCGGCACCTGCATCTGCGGGCCCAGCATGGCGGCCAAGCGCTCACGAGCATAGGCAGGATCGCGGAGCTCGTTGGCAACAGCCACCGTGCGGACCGCCTCGCCCTCCGCATCATCGGTATTGGTCTCGGCGCCAAACGAGATGTCGGCGACATAGCTTTTGGTATCGAGGGTTAGCATGCCCAGCAGACGAGTAGCCTGGCCCACGCCCACCACCATGACGCCGGATGCCATGGGGTCGAGCGTGCCGGCATGGCCGACGCGCCGCTCATGGAGGGCGCGTCGGCATTGCGAGACCACATCGTGGGACGTGCAGCCCACCGGCTTATCGACGGCGAGCAGCATATTCAGTTGAGAAGGCGTACGACGAGCCATGTACCATCCAAAAAGTTAAAGCTCGACGGTCACCGAAGCGGGATCCTCCCCCACCAGCTCGGCCAGCATGGGAAGTGCCACGGCGAGCGTCTCGCGAATTGTTCCGTTGTTGGAAAAGCCGGCGGCGGCATGATGCCCGCCACCGCCAAAGTTGGCAGCGATCTCGGACACATCGAGGTCACCCTTGGAGCGCAGGTTGCCGCGCACCTTGGTATCGCCGTCGATGCCCTTTAAGAACAGGCAGACCTCGACGCCCATCACCGAACGCACCACATCGACCAGACCGTCACATTCATCCGAGGTGACGCCGCAGGCCTCAAGGTCGCTCTGGAAGGCATAGCTATACGCCACGCGCCCGTGCGCGACCGTCTTGATACGGCCCATGACAATGGACTTGAGGTGCAAAAACTCGACGCGCATGCTCTGATAGACCTCGAGTGCGACACGAGCCGGATTGGCGCCATGCGCCACCAGGCGCGAAGCAGCATGGAACGCGGCAGCATCGGCGTTCTGGTACTGGAAACGACCGGTGTCGGTCACCAAGCCGCACAGCAAGCAGGTCGCGACGCCGTCACGTGCGACAATGCCGCAATTGTCCAAGAAACGGTCGATGATCATGGCGCAGGCCGCGGCATCGACGCGCCTCAGACTGAGCTCGGCAAACTCCTCGCGCGCCGGATGATGATCGAAGCACACCACATGCTTGGAGCGACGAAGCACCTCGGCAGAATTATTGAGGCGCTCGACGACCGGTACGTCCACCGAGATGAACAGGTCAGGATTGCCGGCGTACGCAGATGCCGGCACCAGGCGATCGGAGCCTTCCATAAAGCGGTAGATACGCGGAACCGGGTCATCGTCTGCCAGCAGCAGCGCAATGTCCTTGTTGGGGAAAAACTTCATGAGCGAAAGGCCCAGACCCAATACGGAGCCCAAGGCGTCGCCATCGGGAGAAGTATGTCCCGAAATCGCAACGGAGGACGCACCCTCGATGAGCTCGAGGATGCGTCGCTGAATATCTGCAGACTCGCACGAGGCGAGGTCGGCGGAATTAGTCATCTAAAGCTGCCTCCTGGGCGGCATCCGCTATCGGATAGCCGTCCTCGTCCTTTTCGATCGCAAGCGTGGCGGGAACGTTTTCCAGCGCACGCGTGATGCGCTCGGCCTCATCGGTCGAGCGATCGATGCGAAAATCGAGCTCGGGCGTGACACGCCAATCGAGCGAGCGAGCCAACAGGCTACGAATGCGGCCCTTGGCGCTTGCGAGCGCCTCCATGACCTCGTCGTAGCGGCTCGCATCGCACGACACGTACACACGCGCGAACGAACGGTCCACCGCGACCTCGACCGCGGTCAAAGTAACCAGGTCGAGACGCGGATCGGAAACCTCAAAGAGCAGGATATAACCGAGCTTCTCGCGAAGCTGCTCGCCCAGACGGCGGGTTGCCTGCGTTTGCTTCATAGCGCTACCCCCTACTCGGTACGGGCAACCTGGTCGATGCGGTAACCCTCGATCTGGTCGCCGGGCTTGATGTCCTGGAAGTTCTCCAGGCCAATGCCGCCCTCGGAACCGCTCTTGAGGCTCTTGGCCTCGTCCTTGTAGTGGCGCATCGAGGCGATCTTGCCGTTGAAGACCACGATACCGTCGCGCACCAGACGCACGGAATCGGTCGCGGCGATCTCGCCCTCCTCGACGCGGACACCGGCGGCGATACCGACTTTGGGCACCTTGAAGGTGTCCAGGACGGTCGCGGTACCCGTGGCGACCTCGACCTCGGTGGGCTTGAGCATGCCGATACGGGCGGCGTCGAGCTCCTCGAGGCACTTGTAGATAACGTCGTAGCAACGGATCTCGACGCCCTCGCGCTCGGCAGCGGAGCGGGCCTTACCGTCGGGACGGACGCCAAAGCCGATGATGATGGCGTTGGAGGCGTCGGCCAGGACGACGTCGGTCTCGTTGATGGCGCCGACAGCGGAGTGGATCGTGTTGATGCGAACCTCGGACTGATCCATCTTGTCGAGCGAGTCCTGAAGGGCCTCGATGGAACCCTGGACGTCTGCCTTGATGATCAGGTTGAGCTCCTTGACCTCGGCGTCGGCAATAGTCTCGAAGAGGTTCTCGAGCGTGACGTGCTTGACGCGGCTCTGCTCCTCGATACGGGCCTTGAGCGAACGCTCGTCGGCCAGGGCACGAGCCTCGCGCTCGTCCTCGAACACGCGGAACTCGTCACCGGCGTTGGGCACGGACTGCAGGCCCAGGATCTCGACGGCGTCGGAGGGACCAGCCTCGGTGACGGCGCGACCCTTGGGGTCGAGCATGGCGCGGACGCGACCGTAGGTAAGGCCGGCGACAAGCGTATCGCCCACGTGCAGGGTACCGCGGGTCACGAGCACGGTAGCGACCGAGCCGCGGCCCTTGTCGAGCTTGGCCTCAAGGACGTTGCCGGAGGCAAAGGTGTCCGGGTTGGCCTTGAGCTCGAGCACGTCGGCCTGGAGCAGCACGGTCTCCAGAAGGTCGTCGATACCGATCTTCTGCTTGGCCGAGATGTTGACGAACATGTTCTGTCCGCCCCACTCCTCGGGGATGACGCCGTACTCGGTGAGCTCCTGACGCACACGGTCGGGGTTGGCGCCCGGCTTATCGATCTTGTTGACGGCAACGACGATGGGTACGCCGGCAGCCTTGGCGTGGTTAATCGACTCGACCGTCTGGGGCATGACGCCGTCGTCGGCGGCGACGATCAGGATGACGATGTCGGTCACCTTGGCGCCACGGGCACGCATAGCCGTAAAGGTGGCGTGACCCGGGGTATCGATAAAGGTGATCTTGCGGTCGTTGATCATGACCTGCGAAGCGCCGATGGCCTGCGTAATGCCGCCCGCCTCGCCGGCAGCAACGCCGGTGTGACGGATGGCGTCGAGCAGCGACGTCTTGCCGTGGTCGACGTGGCCCATGACGGTGACGACCGGGGCGCGCGGCTTAAGGTCGGCGGGATCGTCGTAGAACGAGAAGGTGTTCTCCTCCTCGGGGGTGATGATCTTAATCTGACGGCCCAGGTCGTCGGCAACGAGCTCGACAAGGTCGTCGGACATGGACTGCGTCATCGTGAGCGGAGTACCCAGCAGGAACAGGCGCTTGATGATGTCGTTGGCCGGAACGTCGAGCGCCTCGGCAAGCTCCTGGACGGTAACGCCCTGGGAGACCTTGATGGCGTCGAGGTCCTCGGGGTTCACGCCCTGGGCCAGCGCCTCCTCTATCTTGCGCTCCTCCTGAGCCTTGGCAGCCTCGCGCTCGCGCTTCTCCTTGCGCTTCTTGCGGCGACCGGTGGACTCGCGAGAGGCCTCCTCGACGGCGGCACGAGCCTCCTCGAGCACCTTCTCGCGGCTGTACTCCTCGGCCTCGCGAGCCATGCGGCTGTAGTGGTCCTCTTCGTTGTTGTGACCGCCCTTGCGCTTCTTGCCCTTGCCCTGCTTGTCGGGGTTGGGGAAGTCCATGCCGGCAGCGACGTTGTTGCTGGCGTTGGTGCGATGGCTGTGCGGACGGCTCTCGGAGGCGTTGCGCTCGGAGTTGTTGTCGGAAGCGTTGCGATCGTTACGACGGCCACCGCGGCGGTCGTTGTTGCCGCCACGACGGTTACCGCGCTCGGCGGCGCGCTCGGCCTTGGCCTTGTCCTCGGCGTCCTTCTTCTCCTTGAGCACGGTCTCCTGTGCGGCGATCTGGTCGAGCAGCGAACGGAAACGCGAACCGGAGTCGGAAGCGGGAACGGCGCGGCGCTGGGCCTCGCGGGCAGCCTCCTCCTTCTCGCGGGCAAGGCGCTCCTGCTCGGCCTTCTTCTTGGCCTCGGCCTCGGCGCGGGCAGCCTCCTCGGCAGCCTGGGCTGCGGCGAACTGGCGACGCTCCTCCTCGCGGGCCTTCTCGGCGGCGATGCGCTCGCGCTCGGCCTCAGCGGCGCGAGCGGCCTCCTCGGCGTCAGCTGCCTGCTCCTCGGCCTGCTTGGCGGCCTCGACTTCCTGGGCGCGGGCCTCGATCACCGAGGCGAGCTGCTTGCGGACCATAGCGACATAAGCGTCCTCCAAGGTGGAGGAAGCGGACTTAGCGGGAATCTTCATATCGGCGAGATGACCCATCAGTTCCTTGGAGGTCATGCCGAACTCTTTGGCCAGGGTGGACACACGGACTTTTGCCATATGACTTCACCTACCCTTTCTGGCACCTTGGGTGCCTAGAGACTGAACGAGCGTGGGAGACGCGCCGGGACCCGCCCGGCGCAACCGCGCGCTAGATCAGGTCCTCCGCATCATCGAAGGCGTCGGTGTCGTGGACACCGCAGAAACGGGAGCCGGGACGAGCCTGGTTGCGGCACTGGATGCCGTCCTCGGACACGTACTCGCAGCGGCGGACGTCCTCGTCCTCCTCGTCACCGATCAGGTCGGCGGCGGGCTCCTCGTGAACGGGAACGTTCTTGAGGATGTCGGCGGCAAGGGTCTCGGACTTAATGTCGATGTGCCAGCCGGTCAGGCGCGCGGCGAGGCGGGCATTCTGGCCCTCCTTGCCGATGGCGAGGGACAGCTGGTCGTCGGGCACGATGACGCCGGCATAGGCCTTCTCCTCGTCGATGAGGACGCGGGTGACCTTGGCGGGCGACAGGGCGTTGGCAACGTAGACGGCCGGATCCACATCCCACAGGATGACGTCGACGCGCTCGCCACGGAGCTCGCCCACGACGGCGCGAACACGGCTGCCCTTGGGGCCGACGCAGGCGCCAACCGGATCCAGACGATCGTCGAGCGAGTGGACGGCGACCTTGGAGCGCTGGCCGGGCTCGCGGGCGATCGACTTGATCTGGACGGTGCCCTCATAGATCTCGGGCACCTCCTGCTCAAACAGACGACGCATGAGCTCGGGGTGGGTACGGGAGATGACAATCGGCGGACGGCTGTGCTCGCCACGAACCGGCTGCAGGTTGGAGTTGGGGTCGCGAACGTCGATGATCACGGCCTTGATGTGCTGGTTGTGCAGGTAGCGCTCGCCCATCGGGCGCTCGTTGCGCTCGTTCTCGTAACGGCGCTGGTCGAAGTGCGGAAGCTCGGCCTCGACACCCTCGCGAATCTTGACGATCGTGAAGTCGGGTGTGGACTGCAGCACGGTGCCGCTGATGAGGTCACCGATGCGGCCGGAGAACTCCTCGTAGATCTGCTCGCGGGCGGAGTTGCGCACGATGGCGTTGATCTCGGCCTTGGCGTGCTGGGCGGCGATGCGGCTCGTGTTCTTGGGAGTGACGTCGATCTCCTCGAACTCGGTGAAGTTGCCCTCCTCGTCCATTGAATCGTCGATCGGCTCCAGACGGTAGACGTAGATCTTGCCGGTGGTGCGGTCGATGGTCACCTTGGCGCCCCACTCAAGATGCAGGATCTCGGCATAGCTCTTGGCGAGCGACTGCTCCAGGCGGTCGATCAGGTAGAGCTGGTCGATGTGCTTCTCCTGGCAAAGCTCCATCAGGGCGGACATCATGTCGGATGCTGCCATCTTACTTTCCTTCCTTCGCGGGCTTGAAGTCATAGGTGGGCTTCAACTTGCACTTTTTAACATCAGAGAAATCGAGGGTAACGGACTCGCCGTCCTCGAGTTCGAGGGTCACGTTCGTCTCGGTGGCGGCGGCAATCTTGCCGGCATACTTGCGACGGCCCTCGGCTGCGGTGGAGGTGAGCTCGCAGCTCTCGCCCACAAAGCGGGCAAAGTCGCGCGGGCGGCGCAGCGGGCGCGCCATGCCCGGGCTCGACACCTCGAGCGTATAGCTCGAAGAGATGGGGTCGAGCTCCTCGATCACATCGCCGACCCACTTGGTGTTGGCCGTGACGTCGTTGAGCGACAGGCTCTGACCCTCGGCACCCTCGATACGCACGCGCACGCAGGGGGCCTTGGTGGCGCCCACGAGCTCAACGTCGACAATGTCGACATCGTGCTGGGGGGCGACGGCCTCGAGCGCGTCGATGATCGCCTGCTCGGTCTTGGTCTTGACCATTGCGGCACCTCCATCCATACAAAAAAGAAGCGGGGTCAAAACCCCACTTCTTTCATTTACAACTTCATTTGCAAGCAAACTATACCAATAGCTGCGGAAACGTGCAAGCACAACGCAAACCTGCAGATGAGTGCAAGCACAGGTTCTCCACAAGAAACGGATAATTGGGTGTTGTCGCAAGTATCCATAACCAAAAAGAGGGGCGACTCCCTGTGGAATCGTCCCTCGCTTTTTATGTCAACTATGCGCGCAGCGCTTACTTGACCACCAGGTTAACCAGCTTGCCGGGCACGCAGATGGCCTTGACGACCGTCTTGCCCTCGAGCCACTTGGCGACGGCGGCCTCGGCGGCAGCCTGCATATCCTCATTGGAGGCGTCGCGGGCCACGTCGATGCGGCCGCGGACCTTGCCGAGCACCTGTACGACGATCTGCACCGTGTCCTCGATGGACTCGGCCAGGTCGAACTCGGGCCAGGCGGCGGTGTAGGCGTTGCCCTCGCAGCCGAGCGCCTCGTGCCACAACTCGTCGGCCCAGAACGGGCAGATGGGCGCCAGGACGCTCACGATGTCCTTGGCCACGCCGTAGCACAGGGCCTTGTCGCGGTCAGTGCCCTCGGTGGCGTTGAGGTAGGCGCTCGCGGCGTTGACGAGTTCCATGACGGCCGAGATCGCGGTGTTGAACTGGCCGCGATCGAAGTCCTCGGTGCACTTGGCAATGGTGCGATGGCGCTCGCGGTAGAGCTTCATCGCGACCTCGTCGAGCGCGGACTTGTCAAAGGCAACGTTGGCGTCGCCGGACTGGACGAGCTGCCACACGATACGCCAGGCGCGCTTGATGAAGCGGTTAGCGCCCTCGACGGCCTTGGGATCCCAGTCGAAGTCCTTCTCGGGCGGGGCGATAAACAGGATCGCCAGACGCATGGTGTCGGCGCCGTAGGGCTCGATGACCGAGCTCGGGGGCACGACATTGCCCTTGGATTTGGACATGGTGTCGCCGTTCTCGTCCTTGACCATGCCCTGGCACAGCAGGTTGGTGAAGGGCTCGCCAACGCTCAGCAGGCCCAGGTCGCGCAGCGCCTTGGTAAAGAAGCGGCTGTAGAGCAGGTGCAGAATGGCGTGCTCAATGCCACCGATATAGTTATCGACGGGCATCCAACGGTCTGCCGCCTCGCGGGAGAAGGGCAGCTCGGTGTTGTGCGGGTCGGTATAGCGCAGGTAATACCAGCTGGAGCAGGTGAAGGTGTCCATGGTATCGGTCTCACGCTTGGCCGGGCGGCCGCAAACCGGGCAGGTGGTCTCGTAGAACTCCTTGCACTCGGCGAGGGTCTCGCCGGCACCCAGGTCCAGGTTCTCGGGCAGCGTCACCGGCAGCTGGTCCTCGGGCACGGGCACGATACCGCAGTGCTCGCAGTGGATGGCCGGGATGGGGTTGCCCCAGTAGCGCTGGCGGCTGATGAGCCAGTCACGCAGACGGAACTCGACCTTACGACGGCCGCAGCCCATGGCCTCGAGGTCGGCCACGATCGCAGCCTCGCCCTCGGAATGCTTGCCGCCGCGCATGCCGGTGTACTTGCCGGACTGGACAAGCGTGCCCTCGGCAGCGTGGGCGCAATCCCAGTCGACGGTCTCGGCATGGAAGGTATCGATGGTCTCGCCGCTGGCCTCGACGGCAGCGCGGTCGTCATCGTCCAGGATGATCGGCACGATCGGCAGATCGTACTTGCGGGCGAACTCAAAGTCGCGCTGGTCGCCGCAGGGAACGGCCATGACGGCGCCGGTGCCGTAGTCGGCAACGACATAATCGGCAACCCACACGGGGACCTTCTCGCCGTTGACGGGGTTCACCACATAGCGGCCGGTAAAGGCACCGTGCTTCTCGAGGGTGCCCTGGGCACGCTCGACGGCAGAGATATGCTTGGAGTCCTCGACGATCTTGGTGACGGCCTCCTCGTACTCCGTGCCCTCGACGAGCTCGTGCAGGCGCGCGTACTCGGGAGCCAGGACAAAGAAGGAGACACCAAAGAGCGTGTCGGCTCGCGTGGTGAAGACGGTGATCTTACCCTCGTCACCCTCGATGGGCTCGCCATCCTTGTCACACAGGGTAAAGTCGACCTCGGCGCCCTCGGAGCGGCCGATCCAGTTGGCCTGCATCTGCTTGACGCGCTCGGGCCAGCCGGGGAGCTTCTCCAGATCGTCGAGCAGCTCCTGGGAGTACTCGGTAATCTTGAAGTACCACTGCTCCAGGTCGCGCTTCTCGGGCTCAGTGCCGCAGCGCCAGCACTTACCCTCGGTGACCTGCTCGTTGGCCAGAACGGTCTTGCAGTTAGGGCACCAGTTGACCGGGTTCTTCTTGCGGTAGACCAGGCCCTTTTCCCACAGCTTCTCAAAGATCCACTGACCCCAGCGATAGTAGTCGGGGCTGCAGGTCTTGACCATGCGATCCAGATCGTAGGAGAAGCCCATGCGCTTCATCGTGGAAAGCGCCTGATCCATGTTCTTATACGTCCAGGCGGCAGCCTGCGTGTTGTGCTTGATGGCGGCGTTCTCGGCGGGCAGGCCAAAGGCATCGAAGCCGATGGGGTGCAGCACGTCGTAGCCGCGCATGCGAGCCTGACGGGCCATGGCATCGCCGATGGTGTAGTTGCGCGCGTGGCCCATGTGCAGGTCGCCTGACGGATACGGGAACATCTCGAGCACGTACTTCTTGGGCTTACTGTCGTCGGTGTCGACGGCAAAGAGGTTGGAGTCCTCCCAGGCCTTCATCCACTTGGACTCAATGGCCTGCGCGTCGTAGGCAGGGATCTCGTCCTTATGATCTGTGCAATCGCACATATCAGCTCCTTTGTTATCTCGGTTGGGGCGGGGCGCTCTTACCTTTACTCGCTGCTGCGGACAGTCCTGCGCAAGACGAAGAGCACATTTAGTGCTCTTCTTTGCGTGCGGAACTTGCAGCGAGCAAAGGTAAGAGCGCCCCGCCACATCGTTAACTCGCATGATGATAGCAAATACGACAAGCGAGATGCCTGCGACTTGCATGCATCTCGCTTTATCTAAATAACGTGGTTGGGAATCAACCTTTGTCTGAACTCGTTCTAACACGAACGGGTTTTCCAGGTGCCGCAGATTGCCGTGAAAGAGGAGCGACGCGTACTTTGGTACGCGAGCGACGGTTTGAACGGCAAGGTGCGGTGCTTGGGAAAGCCGTCTAGCGGTAGGAAACGCTCTGCTGGGAATCCTTCACGACTACATCGTGGGCACCGCCTTCGACGATGGAGGTCGAGCTGACCAGGGTCAGGCGTGCCTTTTCCTGGAGCTCGGGGATCGAGAGAGCACCGCAGTTGCACATCGTGGACTTGACCTTGTAAAGCGTGCCGCCCACGCCGTCCTTGAGGGAGCCGGCGTACGGGACGTAGGAGTCGACGCCCTCGACGAAGCTGAGCTTCGCGGCGCCGCCCAGGTCGTAGCGCTGCCAGTTGCGGGCACGCGCGGAACCCTCGCCCCAGTACTCCTTCATGTACTGGCCGTTGACGTTGACGCGCTCGGTCGGGCTCTCGTCAAAGCGGGCGAAGTAGCGGCCCAGCATCATAAAGTCGGCACCCATGGCAAGGGCGAGCGTCATGTGGTAGTCGTAGACGATACCGCCGTCGGAGCACACGGGCACGTAGACGCCGGTCTCCTCGTAGTACTCGTCGCGAGCGCGGCAGACGTCGATCAGCGCGGTGGCCTGGCCACGGCCGATGCCCTTGGTCTCGCGGGTAATGCAGATGGAACCGCCGCCGATACCGACCTTGATGAAGTCGGCACCGCAGTCGGCCAAAAAGCGGAAGCCCTCGGCGTCGACGACGTTACCGGCACCGACCTTGACGTCCTCGCCGTAGTTGGCGCGGATCCACTCAATGGTGCGCTTCTGCCACTCGCTGAAGCCCTCGGAAGAGTCAATACACAGGACGTCGGCGCCGGCCTCGATGAGCAGCGGCACGCGCTCGGCATAGTCGCGGGTGTTGATACCGGCGCCGACCATGTAGCGCTTGTCGCCGTCGAGCAGCTCGTTGGGGTTGGTCTTGTGGCTGTCGTAGTCCTTACGGAAAACGATGCCCATCAGGTGATCGTTGTCGTCGACGATGGGCAGGGCGTTGAGCTTGTTGTCCCAGATGACGTCGTTGGCAACCTTGAGGCTGATGTTCTTGTCGCCCACGATGAGCTGCTCACGCGGGGTCATGAACTCGGAGACCTTCGTCTGGTGGTCATCGCGGCTGGGGCGATAGTCACGGCTGGTGACGATGCCAAGGAGCTTACCCTTGGGAGTGCCATCGTCGGTAACCGGCATGGTGGAGTGACCGGTCTTATCCTTGAGCTCGATGACCTGCTCCATGGTCATGTCGGGGGTCAGCGTGGAATCGGACTGAACGAAGCCGGCCTTGTGATCCTTGACGGCCTTGACCATAGCGGCCTCGGACTCGGCGCTCTGGGAACCGTAGATGAAGGACAGGCCACCCTCGGTAGCGAGCGCGACACCCATGTCGACGCCCGAGACGGACTGCATGATGGCGGAAACCATGGGGATGTTCAGGGTGATTGCCGGCTTCTCACCGCGCTTGAAGCGGGTCAGCGGCGTCTTGAGAGAGACGTTGTTGGGGATGCACTGCGAGGACGAGTAACCAGGGACCAGCAGATACTCCGAAAACGTGTGGGACTCACCGGGAAAGAACGTAGCCATGTTTCTCCTTTTTCCATGCGACCGGTCGGCTGCAGGCCTCGTAGGACCCAGCCCAACCTTGGGCGCCCAATACTGGGGAAGTATCTTAACGCACTTTGACTGCTACAATGCATGATTTAAGAAGAGCACACGAGGGTTTGACGCAGGCTTTGCGTTTGCCCAGCAAACACTTTAGCGGGGAGACGTGGAGTACATGGAGTACAAGACGACGGCAAAGTTGGTCATTCAAGCGTGCGACAAGAATCTGCCGGGCGTGTTTGGTCACGGCTGCGTCTTGCTGCTGCAAGGCATAGCCCGCGAGCACTCGCTCAACCGCGCCGCCAAGAGCATGGGTATGGCGTATTCCAAGGCCTGGCGCATTGTGAACGAGGCCGAAGGTCAGCTGGGATGCAAACTCATCGAGCGCGACGGAGCCCGCGGATCCACGCTCACCCCCGCCGGCGAACGAGCCATAGCGGTCTACGAGGAGCTGCAGGCGGACATCAACAACGTCATCGCCACCAAAGCCAACGACCTCATCGCAAGTATTAAAAAGTAGCTAATTTACGAAGGGCGTTGTCTAGGGCGGACGCTACGACCAGGGGGTCGTCGGTGCCGGCAAAGAGGCGGATGGTGCTCCCCTGCTTGCCGCGTGGGGCCGAAAGGCGCGTCGTTGCGCCGCCGGCCGGCGATGTGCGGAACTCCCCCGGCAAAACATCGAACAGCTCTCCCGCGCTACGCTCGATAAGGCCAAATTCAACTGCCGGGCCAAAGCCGTGCTCGAGGATTCCCGTTGCAACCGCATGATCGGGGTGCGAGCTCAGCCCGGGATAGCGCACGTTGCACACCATCTCGTTGGCGGCCAGATACTCGGCCAGCGCACGGGCGCGGTCGAAATGCGCCTGCATGCGGGCGTCGAGCGAGTCCAGTCCCCGCTCCAGCGCAGCGGCCTCGTCAGCAGTCAAATCAAGCTTGGCCAAGCCACGGCCCCCAAGCAGGGCATGCGCGCACTCAGCAGCAGCATCCACACGATGGCGTTTGAGCTGCGAGCGCGCGACCGATACGGCAACCAACTTGCGTGAAGCGTTACCGGCGCACACACGGTCGAGCGCTTCGAGCGACAGCACGGCACCCAAGCGCAACGGATCGCAGCCAAAAGCCGACGCCACGGTGTTGTCCACAACCAGCAGCGCATGGGCCTCGCGAGCCGCTCGACCCAGCGTACGCAGATCGGGCACGCGCAGTCCAAACCCGCCGATGGAGTTGACGAACCACCACAGGTGCGGCCCCTCGGCATCAAACGAAGCATCAAAGACCTCGGACGCGGCGGTAAACGCATCGGCGGACGGCGAGCCCACCAGCGCAACATCGCGGCCATCAAAGCCGTGCGCAAATGCTTCGGTAAAGTCATCCGCAAAGGCCACCAGGCGGTCACCGGGACGCACAATCCCCAGCTGCGACAGCGCTGCCGGCACATGCGGGGCCGCAAGCAACCGCGCCTCACGCGCGCCGGCCCTCAAAGCCCAGGCCTCTTCTAGCTGCTGTACGCCCATACAGCACCGTCCCTTCAAAACAAAAACCCACGATGCGGGTGTTCCCCGCATCGTTGGCAACGGCTGCAGTATAGCGCCGATATGCGACGAATCGCCTAGATGTTGAGCGCGTGGTAGGTCACATTCGCGCCCGGAGCGTCAACGGTCACGCCATAGGCCTCGGGATAGATGCGCGTCGAAAACACGAGCGAGCCATCGTTCACAAACACCTCGACCGACGAGACATCGCCAACAATGCGCACGTTGCGCACCTCGTCGACGGGCTCCCAGCGCACGGTACGACCGCAGCCGGCAGAAGCGCGACCCTCATCGGTAAATCGCATCTCAAAGCGCGCGGGCAGTTCGTCCTCGGCGGGCACAAACGCCAGCTTCAGCTCGCCATCAACGGTCGCGGTAAACGCGCCATCGACACCGTTGGCAACAACGTCAAAGCAGGTATCGCCGGCAACCTCCAACGAGCCCGCCCCCACACGCACCGAGGCATAATGGTGCTCAATCTCGCGAGCCGGCTGCTGCAGCACTACGCCGCCGGCACCGGCTGTAAGCTCACGCGGCACCGTCATGCAGTGCTGCCAGCCGCACACCACGGTGGGTGCGTTGCCATAGGTCGGCTCATCAGGCATGCCCATCCAGCCAATTAGAATATGGCGACCGTCCTCAGCCGTGAACTCCTGCGGAGCATAGAAGTCAAAACCGGCGTCCCACAGGCGGAACTCGCCCAGCTCATAGGCACCGTCACCACCGGCAATGTCGCCCGTTACAGGCATGTAGCCAGCAGCGTATACGTTGCCGCGGTCCCAACGGCCGCCCTCGAGCCCCTGGGGAGAGAAAGACAGAAACCTTGCCGGTACACCGCCATCCGCCTCAAGCTCAAGGTATCCCGGGCACTCCCACATAAAGCCAAAGCGCTCGGGCGTAGACACGCGGCTCTCGAGCTCCCAACTCAGCATATCGGCCGAGCCATACACCAGAATCTCACCCACATCGCGCCCGGCACCCTCGCCGTGCATGGCGCAAAATCTACTATCGACATGCGAACCGTCCACGCGACGACGCGCGCCCAGCACCATGTGGTAACGCCCATCATCATCGCGCCACACCTTGGGGTCACGCACGTGGCAGGTCAAATCCTCGGGATAATCCTCGGACGCCAGCACCACGCGCTTTTGGCTGAACTCCCGACCGGCAAGGCCATCAACGCTCTCGACATAAACAGTATCGGCGCGGCGGCCGGTATTGACGTAGTCGTACGTCCCGTCCGAATCGGAAAGCTTAACGTTGCCCGTATAAAGTACGCGAATGCGACCGTCCTCGGCAAGCGCGGAGCCCGAATACACGCCATGGCAATCGAACGGCTCGTCGGGCAGCAATGGGGCGCCAACGTAGTCCCACGTCATAAGATCGCGGCTCGTCGCATGGCCCCAGGTCTTAACGCCGCCCTCGACATCAAACGGCGCATACTGAAAATAGGCATGGAACACGCCACCCGCCTGGCAGAGACCGTTGGGGTCGTTGAGCCAACCCGCCGGCGGCATAATATGGAAGTGCTGGCCATACACGCCATGACCGCACTCAGAGGCGGCAGCGTCAACAGCGGCAACCAACTTTGCAAGGTCGCGACCAAGTGCATTAGACATATCAAAGTCCTAACGGATCGAAAGTAACAAGGCACCAGAGATCGGCACCAGATACGGGAAACGCCCGCGAGCATACGACCCGCGGGCATCTCCTCAATCAAAAGCTCTTAGGCCTGCTCGGAAGCCTTGGGCTCGTCCTTGTACAGGACAAACGAGACGGCAAAGGAAACCAGTGCGGCGACCGCAAACATGATCGCGTACTGCACGGGCTGGGCCAGGCACAGCAGGATACCGAAGATTCCGGTAACGCCCGTGCCGGAGGCAGCCAGCGAAGTGAGCGCGCAGACCAGGGCACCGCAGCCACCACCGATGCAGCCGGCGATGAAGGGCTTAAAGAAGCGCAGGTTCACACCAAAGATGGCAGGCTCGGTAATGCCCATGAAGGCGGACAGAGCCGAAGGAAGCGCCAGGCCCTTGATCTTGGCATCGCGGGTCTTAAAGGCAACGGCGAGTGCGGCACCACCCTGGGCGATGTTGGCGGCGCTGGCGATGGGCAGCCAATAGGTCACGCCGTACTGAGCAAGCTGGCCCAGGTCGATGGCGGTGTACATCTGGTGGATACCCGTGACGACCGTGGGGGCATAGAACAAGCCGACGATAAAGGAACCGATGCCGAAGGGCAGGGTGAGCAGGGCCTGGATCAGGCCGAGGATGGCATTCTCAGCCCAGACAAAGATGGGGCCGACGGCAACGAGGGTCACGAGCACGGTCACGAACACCGAGACGAGCGGGGTCACAAAGAGGTCGAACATCTCGGGGACAACCTTGTGGAGGCGCTTCTCCAAGAAGGCGAGGATGGCGCAGGCGATAACGATGGGGATCACGTGGCCCTGATAACCGACCCACTCAAAGCTGTACATACCGGGAATGACGTTGACCATGGTCTGCACGCCCTCGGAGGCAACCGTGTAGGCGCTCTGCAGCGAGGAGTTGATGAACGCACCGCCGACGACGGCACCCAGATACGGGTTGGCGCCAAAGGCCTTAGCGGCGGAATAACCGATAAGGATCTGCAGAATGCCAAAGGACGTTCCCGAGACCAGGTCGGCGATCTTGTAGATAAAGTTATTGGTGTCGAGCGCGATAAAGCCGTTGGAGGCCATGAAGTTGAGGGCGCTCATAATGCCAAGCAGCAGGCCCGAAGCCACGATGGCGGGGATGATGGGGACAAAGACGTCGCCGAGCACCTTAATGGCACGCATAAAGATGTTCTGCTGCTGCGCCGCGGCCTCCTTGACCTCGGCCTTGGTGGCAGCCTCGACGCCGCTGAGCGCAATGAACTCGTCGTAGACCTTATTGACGGTGCCGGTGCCAAAAATAATCTGGAGCTGGCCCTGGGCCTCAAAGACGCCCTTAGCGCCGTCGATATTCTCGAGGGCCTCCTTGTCGACCTTGGCGTTATCGGCAATCACCAGGCGCAGACGCGTGGCGCAGTGCGCGGCCGAAACAACGTTGCCGGCGCCACCGATGTTGTCGAGCACCTCTTGCGCTGATTTGCGGTAGTCCATGACTTCCCTTTCCTCCAACGGGCGCATGTGCACCCGGCCATCTTTGACACTTACACTGTAATCGTTTTCAGTTTCATATGTCTGTAATCGTTTTCATAGTAGGGTGAATGGTAGGAAAAAGCCGGCGAATGGTAGTTTTATGGCAAAAACAGGGGCCTCAGAGGCAGGCAGACGTGCCCAAAGCCTAGACATTCATAAGCTGATGGCCGAGCTTGATCGTCTTGAGACCGCTCTCCCCCTCCACGCCATCGAGCGTGTTGAGCAACATATTGGTCGCCTCGACGCCACTGGTCAGGTAGCCATAATGCACGGTGGGAATGCCGCCCGTCAGCGCGCGCAAAAACGCGTTGTCGCCAAAACCGCTCACGCGGTGTATACCCTCGCCCATGCCGCGAACCTCATCGATGGCACGCAGCGCGCCCGCCGCCATGGTGTCGGTCGCGCACGCGATAAACGAAACATCGGGGTCGACGGAAAGCAGTTCACGCGCCGCACCATAGCCCGAGTCGAGCGTAAACGAGCCCAGGCGAATCAAGGCGGCATCGAGCGGGTTACCCGCGGCGCGCAGGCCGGCCTCAAAACCGCGAAGGCGGTCATAACCAGCCGCGCGGTCTTCTTCGGTAACTCCAATGTAGGCGATCTTGCCATCTACCCGACCAGCGAGCGCCTGGCCCAGCTCAAAGGCAGCCTCGTAATCGTCGTGATAGACGCACGCCGCGCCCTCAACATTCTGACCGATCAGCACGATGGGCACACGGCACGATTCAATCGCCCGACGGTGCTCGTCGGTAATCATGGTTGCTACCAGCACAATGCCATCGACCGGGTGGTTTTGGAATAAATCGAGGTATTCGAGCTCGCGATCGGGGGCATTGTCGGTATTGGCAAGCAACATCTGGTAGCCACGACGACCGAGCACCTGGCCGATGCCGGCGGTAATGCGGCTCACGGATTCCGAGTTGATCTTGGGCACGATGACGCCGATGAGCTTGGTAGAGCCGGTGCGCAGCGCGCGAGCCTGACTGGACCGCACGTATCCGGTCAGCTCAATCGCCTGCTTAATGCGCTCGGCCTTGTCCGCCGAGATATATCCACCGTTGAGGTAGCGCGAGACGGCGGCGCTCGAAACGCCCGCCAGCTCGGCCACATCTTTCATCTTTACCACGAGCACCCCTGTCGTTGAAATCGCTTACACAATGATACCTGTTCGTTCCGGCGTTCTGACGAACGCCGGAACATAGTTAGCCGTGGTATTCGCCGTTGTATTGGATTAACGTCAGGTCCTCCACGCCTTCGAGCGCGCGAATGGCATCCGCATAGGGCATATCCACACCGTCTGAGAACACCTCGACGGCCATCTCCACCTTGTCGCCGCGCATGGTCTTAGACTTAACGGTGAACTTGGTGCGTCCAAATGCACGCACGATATCATCGCCGGTGGTCTGGCCCGTGTAGTGGATGACCATCATGTACACGCGCGCCTTGTCCTGGTGGCTCGCAAAGCCAACGATCATCGCCACGATCACCACTGCCGTGAGCCCCACGAGCGCATACATGCCGGCGCCCGCCGTAATACCCGTGGTAATGGCCCAAAACAGATACAGCAGGTCGAGCGGGTCCTTGACCGCCGTACGGTAGCGAACGATGGACAGAGCACCGACCATACCGAGCGAGATGACCACGTTCGTCGAGATCGCGAGCGTGACCATGCAGGTGAGCACGCACATGCCCACGAGCGTCACGGCAAAGCTGCGCGAATACACCACGCCGGTAAAGAAGCGCTTGTACACGTAATAGATCAGGATGCCCATGGCGAGCGCCACGAGCAGCGACAGGCCGATCTTGGCAGGGTCGACCTGGCCAAACGCCTCCAAGACGGAGTTCTTAAAAAAGTCCCTGGTGCTCATGGTCTAAATATCCCCTCGGTTCTCATAATCCGATTCCCAGTAATTAAATCCGCGCAGGTAGGCGGTCTTTTCGTAACACAGGCAATACTTGGAGACCGCCGTAAGCTCGGCCGCGCCCGGCGGCACCATATCGCGCACCAGTTGCGGGCAGAACTCCGTAAACTTGACCTCCATCACCAGCTTGCCGGGCTCCAGCACGGGCAGCGCGGGCAGCGTCGCGTCAAAGATGTCAAAACTTCCCACCGCGGCGCGCACGTTCATGTCAAACGTAATGCGCACGGTGCCCTCGTCCATCACCCACGGCTCGCGCTCGTAATCCACGATGGTCCGCGGGCGCATCATATTGCAGATGCACTCGATGTAGAACTCACGGCAGAGTTGGTGGGGGCTCCGCAGCAAAAAGTCGTAGTCGCCGGCCAGGATCTGCTCAAACTCACCGCGCGTGAGCGGCGCGTCCTCCTTATAGATCCAGCTGCCGTACTTCTTTTTGCGCTCGAGCTTAATCACCTTGTCGCTGCCGTTATAGATGCGCACGCGATACTTTTTGCGCATGAGAATACCGGCGTCTTTTTCCTCGTAGGCCGAGTTGCAGTAGTCATCGAAGTACAGGCTGCGAATGGTGTAACCGCCCGCCCGCGCATGCTTATCCAGCTTGAACACCGGCGTCATACGGCAGGCAAGCGCGGCATGCTCGCCCTCATTAATGAGATATTTGAGCTCGTGGCGGTAACGTTCCTGCGTAGCACGCACGGGAGGTGCCGCCAGGCGCTCAAGCAGCGCGCTAGCCCTCCTCATACGTGTCCTCCACGACCTTACCACCGTCCTGCACGTAAAAGCACTTCATGCCGTACTGTTTGCCGTCATCGGTCACATAGTAGTCAAACGCATCTTGCGTATAGCCGTCGGAGTTGGTGGCACGCACGCGCACAAAGTACTGGCCGGCATCGGGCGCATCGCACGTTACCTCCGGCAGCAGCACGTCCTCGGCCTTAAAGACCACGTCGCTTATGGCATAGTCGCGCGCAAGCTCCACGGTATAGCGAATGTCGCGCGCCTTAAAGTCGTAGGACGCATCCCAATTCACGCGCAGCTTACCGTTATCGATCTGCGGCACGCCAATGTAGAACGGCATGGGCTTCTTATAGCTCTCGCGATAGCTCTTATAGTTCTCCTCGATCTCGGAAGGAATCGCCGCAGCAATCTGCTCGTATTCGTCCTTCGTCACGGGCAGATTCTCCAGGTCGGGCGCAGCAAAGACGAGCGGCTCCGTGACCTCGCGATAATGCTCGACCATCTTGCTCAGGCGCTCTTCGGTCATGTACGAGCGCAGGTCCTTCACGGCGCTATCGAGTTCGCTGCGGAACGACTTGCTGCGCAACGCGCGGTTAAACAGCACGTTGCCCCAGTAGTTGCTCACGCCGCGCTCCCAGCTCGCATAATCCGAGAACCCCGTCAGGCTCAACTCGAGCTTGCGCAGCATGCCATCGTTGTCCCAATCCAAAATGTACCAGACCTTGGAGTTAAGCGGGCTGTACAGATAGCAGTTACGGTTCTGCGTATCGCAATTGCCCGTCAAGATCTGAAACGCCATCCAATAGACCAGGTTCTCAGTATCGAAGTAGATGTCGAGCACATCGTCGATCTTTTGAGCATCGTCGTTGAGCGCATCGAGCATCTCGATCAACTTGGTATGGTCCGAGTCGCCCTTAATCTCGAGCATGCCCTCAAACGCCGTCTGGTTATAGTCGGGGTCATCCGCCAGCTTAATGGTGTCTTCGAAGCGATGGAAATCGAAGCTGTTCACCTTATACAGATGCCCGCTCTTATCCAGACCGTGGGCCTTAAGTGCCGTCTTGTTGAGCTGCTCGACCTGCGTAAACAGTCCGTAGTCCTCAAAGGTGTCGTTAGATTTTTCGGTCTGGTCGCACACCCATAAGTGCACAAACTGCGTGCGCAGGCCCATCATCTGGGGAATGCCACGAATCAGATCGTAGGCCATCTTGTTACGAAAGCGCATGCCCTCGCCCATATGCTTGTTAAGCGCAATCGCGCGCTGCTGACGCCACGTGCCCTTGCCCTTTTTGAGCTCCACCTTGTAGTTCTTTTGCGTATAGGTACTCGACGTCTGACCGCGCACTTGCACGGTAGCGTTGGGAGCCTCTTCACCATAACCGACCTCACCGGCAACGGGGCCCTTATCATCGCCAGGCTGCAGCAGGCCCATAACCTGATAGCGCGTCACGCCCATGTCGGCATAGTCGTAGACCGAGTAGGTATTGATCTCGGCCCAGCTATGATCGGTATTCTCGGAGCTGTTGCCGCGAGAGACCGTCAGGTACATGCATACGATACCCGAGTCGTCGTAGACCTCGTACAGCTCATCCTTGTCGCGAAGATGCTTGGTCTCGCTAGCTGCATCGGCCTTTTTAATCTTGCCCTGCTTCTTAGTCTTTTTTGTCGAGGATTCGTCCTGAGACGAACAGCCCGAAAGCAACAGCGCACCGGCAGCCGCCTCAAAAAGGCGACGGCGAGACATCATCCTATCGGTCATCAGGACCTCCCCAACGATTGCGATACACACGGACCACCGTGCGCTCAAACGCACCATGCGGCTCGCCCTCTTGACGCAGCTCCTCATAGCGCTGCTCGGCACGGTCGAGCAAGCGACCCAGCTGTGTAAAACGACCCGTCTTGTCGGTCGCCACAATAGGCTGCTGGCTCAGAATACGATACGGCAAGTTGGCGGTATAGGTATCGAGCCGCATTAGGGCCACAACAAAAAACACCTCCGCGCCGAGCAAAAAGCCAAAGCCATAAAACTGCTGCGGAAAGAACAGCGAGACGACGGTCGCCAGCCCCGCCACGCCCGCGAACAGCCCGGAGGCAAGCACGGCGCCCTTGTAGTCGGTAAAGTACAGCAAGATCAGCAGAATCGTGTTGCCCACGGCATACAAGCCATAGCCCACGCACAGCGTGCGGAAATACCCGTGCATCAGGTTGTTAAAGCCCAGTGGCAGGGCCGAGAGCACCGTGGTCTCGAGCGAGATGACCGCTGCCGTCACAAACAGCTGCTTGAGTGCGCAAAACCGCAGCTCCCGGTTGAGCGTGGCGAGCATTTCCTCCTCGGCCACCACGATGTCGCCCACCACGCCGCCGTCGTTAAACAGGCTGTAGTAGTCGCGGTAGCGCGGATAGAAGTTGACCTCAACCGACACCACAAAGTTGACGGTCGTGACCAGAATGGTCAAAAACGCAAGCAACGCCGGCACATCATGATAGGGCGCGCCGTAAAACAGGCCTTTGACCTGCACGCCAATGGGCCCTGCCCAAATAATCACCAGGTGCGCAAAAAGCCCCAGGTTGGTAAACAGGCCCGTGAGCGCCAGCGGCATAAATTGGTCGAGCCAGCGCAAAAAGAGCCAGGGGCTGCGATCGCTCTGAGGAAAATACCGGTACAGCAGCACCACATCCCAGGCGAGCATCACACCGTAGCCCAGAGCGATCGAGGCCAGCAGGCCCTCGACGGGCGGCAGCCCCAGCGCCAGCGCCACTAGGGCGCACAAGCACGCCACACCAATGGCCGCAGCAAAGCTGCACAGGATGCCGCGGTAATCCTTGATGGCCGTGAGATAGCTCATGCCGTTCCAGTTGACGATCATAATGTTGAACAGCCACAGGCACAGCAGCCCCTGCAACAGCGTGGCGCCCGAGAACAGCAAAAAGACGCCGTAGAGCACCGTGCCCGCAACGAGTATGATGGCGTTGGAGCCCCAAAACGAAGGCAGGATCTCTGTGTCGCGCTCGGCAAACAGCATGTCGGCCAAAAAGCGCGTGACAGGCATGGAGAAAAAGCTCGTAAGTGTGAGCGACGCCAGCAGCGTATAGGTCACCATGCACACCAGCAAGTCCTGGTTGGCACGGCCCACACCCCACAGGCCGCACAGCACCAAGATGCCCACCTGCAGCAGCACGCCCAGCAGCATGGGGCCCGTACACACAATGCCGGCGTAGCCGTAGGCGCGCATCGTGGCAAACAGACCCTTGCGTCTAAACAGGCGCTTGAGCTCAAATCCGATTCCGGCCACCGACTACACCTCCTTCTTGGGCAAATTGAACGCGCGAGCCGTCTCGTCGTACAGCGCGCGATAGTTGGCGAGCATCTGCTCGTGAAGGTAGTAGGTCGCCACGCGACGCTGGCCGCGCTCCCCCATTTCCAGGCGGCGGGCACGGCTCGCGCACATGCGCTCCATAGCATCGGCCAGACCCTTGCGATACATGGGCGGACTCACAAATCCGGCCACGCCAAAGTCGTCGCCGGGGGCGCCCTCGAGCAGCTCGCGGCAGCAGCCAACCTCGGTCGTCACGCAGGGGCGACGCGCGCCCAGCGATTCCAACACGCTCAACGGCTGGCCCTCCGAGATACTCGTCAAAATGGTAAAGTCGAGCTTTTCCATGTACTCAACCACGTTGACGCGGCCGGTAAAGATCAGATCGCGCACGCCCAGGGTGTCGACCAGCGCATGGCACTCGGCGCCATACTCCTCGTCGTCCACGCCACCCATAATATGCAGGCGCACCTTGGGCAGGCGCTCATGCAACTCAAAGAAGGCATAGATCATGGTCTTGACGTCCTTGATGGGCGCCAGGCGCACCACCGCGCCAATGTCCACCCAGCCGTCATCGGGCTTTAAGGGAATGTCCTTAAAGCGATCGAACTGGATGCCATTGGGGATGACCAGGCATTTGTCCGCATCGCAGCCCATATCGATCTGCGTCTTGCGGGCATTGTGAAACAGGCTCGTCACGCGGAAGGCGCGGCGGTAGATCTCCTCCGAAAGCAGGTAGAAAAAGCGGATCCAGCGGTCCTTAAACGAGGGCACCACCCAGTCGGCGCGAATGATCTCCTCCTCGCGCTCGCGCGTGTAGATGCCGTGCTCGGTTAGCAATGCCGGCGCGTCATGAACGCTCGAGCCAAGACTCGCAAGCAGACCGCCGTAGCCAGTCGAGATGGCATGATACACGTCGGCCACCGGAACCTCACTGCCCAGCAGATAGAGCACGGGCAGCAACATCGAACGCATGGTGTGGAAGGCGTCCGCGAAAGGCGTATACGGGTACTCGGCCAGGCACACGTCGCGGAAGATGTCCATAAACGTTCGGCTCTGCAAAAACGAGAGCGGATGCACGCGACGGCGCTGAAAGATATCGAACAGCACGTCCCAGTCCGGATTGGAGAGCGACACCAGGCGGCGTAGCGCCTCGCGCTCGCGGTCGTTAAAACTGGCTTCATGTTGCTCGCCCGAAAGCCGCAGGGCATCGTCCAGGAACACTTCGTGCACCTCGACCACGTTGCCGGGCAGCTCGTAGACAAACTTGCCGCGGTCGGCAGCATGCGCGCCGATCACCCACAGCACAAACTCGTGCTCGGGCATGGCCGTAATGTAGCCGTGCATCCAGGTGGACACGCCGCCGTGCACATAAGGGTAGCAACCCTCGAGTACCAAGCAGATCCTCATTTGTCGCCACCCTCCTTGCGCTCAATCGTCACGGTCTTATCATTAGCCTTGAGCAGATACAGATTGCCCGTAAGATGCGTCAGTTCGCCACCCGTCACCGCACCCGGCTCGCCATTATTAACGCGGAACATGAACCACGCCTCGTCGTGGAAATTGCCCAGGTTGAGCGTCCAGGCATCTGCACTGGTATCCACGTTCACGGTAACCGACGAAAAGCGCTGGATGGCACCGGAGCACTCCGACGCCGTCTGGTGCCGCAGATCGGGCGCGGATTTGGTAAGCCAGTCCAGGTAGTCGGTCAGGCCGCCCTTGTAGACCTCCCAGCCCTCTTTGGCGCCGCGATCCGGATCGAGCAGGTCGTCCGGGTGCATAAAGTGCGTGCTCACGTAGTGCATGTTGAGCTCGGACACGGCTGCCAGGCGCATATAGGAATCGTCGACCATGCCACCCGAGACAATACGTGGCTGCTCCACAATGCCATCGCTCGCCACGCCAAACTCCTGTACGTACGGCAGGTCGGTGCCGTCCTCAAAATACGTGCTGGCGATGGTCTTAATGCGCGGAACGTCGGTGCCGATGAGCTTGCGCGCTCGGGCCGAAAGGATATTCGACGGCGGCACGTAAACCGAGCCATGAGCGTTGGGCAGGACCTCGTCCTGAAACGCGATAAGTTCGTTGAGCGAAGCGACAAGCGTCTCTTTGTTCTTCCAGGTCTTGTAGTCGTACAGCGTGCCGTAGTCGGTGTCCCAGAGCGCGAGCGGCTGATGGTTGTAGCCGTGAAAGCCCAGCTCTCCGCCCATCTGCAGCAGCATGCCGCCAAAATAGCGGAACTGCGTGGTATCGGCCTGTCGCGCGGGCTCGGTCTGGTTGACCGCGTCCTCGTAGTTTTCGATCATCACGCCGGTATAGCGAATGACATATTTTTGCGCGAGCTTTTGCAGATCGGGCCACCAGACCTTGGTGTAAAAATCGGCAATGGAAAGGCCGTAGTCACGCTTGATATAAGTACCGTCGCCCGAGGGCACGGGGCTGGGAAAGTCGTCCAAATAGAACACGGCGCTGTTGATGACCGGATAGGCCGTAGCATCACCCAGCAGGCTTATGGCCGAAGCATAGAACCCACGCATGACCTTGTCGTAGATACCAATGTTGCACACCACGGTGTGACCACAGCTGCAATCGTTAGACCAAATGAGCGGCGTGCCCGCGTCACCGGTCTTTGCCCATACGTGCGCCGTTTCGCGCAATGAAACCGAAAGCGAAGAATCGAAGGGATCCGAGAACTCGTAGCGCTCTCCTCCGCCCAACATAAAGTCATCGCTCGGAACGATACTTTCGGCTGCCGCATAGTCATATCCGGCCGATTCGATCCCAAGCTTGGAAGCAACAGCCTGCAGGTAGTTCGAGTTATCTGGCGTCATGCCCAGCATGAGTGAGCCGCCCGCACTCACCCAACTCATCAGATCGGTCAGATGCGTACCCAGTCCGTCAAGCGAGGGCATAAGCACAATCACGCGATCAAACGACGTGAGCGATGGGATCGCGTCCGCACCGTCGGTGGCAATATCAACATCGCGATGGGCGATCTTCATGTCCAGCAAAATCTGGTCGAACTGGTCTTTAACGTCGTCGACACTATCTTGGTCCGAGTCGGTAATGACCAGGCACGTGGGCTTTTGGCCAAAGATTGCCGAGGAGGCCGGCACCGCATCGTTGGCGGCAAGCATCCCCAGCTTATGCTGGCCCGCACTGTACTGCACGCCGGCACGCTCCACCAGCAGCACGGCGGCCATGACGATAAAAACAGCCCACACCACGAGGAGTCCCATCCAACGAAAGCGGCCTGCTCGGTCGCGGATATGTTGCACCACGCTCATCTGGCCTCCTCCCCGTCGCGCCAAAACGCCAACTTTTCGCGGTTGTCGGCGCTTAAATACACATGTTGCTTGTCAATCGCATCGATCACACGGTGGACTTCGTCACCGTCGCGGCGCATCACGGCCAGGCGCAGGCAAAGCATCCAAACCTCCTGCTCGTCGGGCACGTCGAGCACCAGCTGGTCGGTCACGGCCTGCGCCTCGTCGGTCTGTCCGACATCGGCCAGAGCCGTCGCGTATCGAATGCGCAGCTCAAGGGTATCCTCGCGCTCGCAGCGACGCGCAAGCAGGCGCGCGTACTGTTGGCGCTGAATCTGAGCCACGCGCCCCTCGGCCAAGCCCGAGCCCAAGTATTCACCAAGAAAATCGCAGTATTCGTTGAGGTTTTGCGCGCTCGGGTCCGTCTTAAAGGCACGCTCCAGCTGCTGCAGTTTAAGGTCGGACTCCTTGGAGATCTGCGCCACCGCCGTCGCGGCATAGTGCGCCACCTCAACGTCGTCGTTAAGCTTAGCCGCCTGCAGCTGCGCCAGGTAAGCGTCGGGCTCCTCGGTGAGCATGGAGAGCATTAGGCGGCGCCGGTATGCCGGGTCATTGACGATGAGCGCCTCCTCGAGCGGCACTACGCCCGCATCGTCCTCAGCACTCGGTACCGACATGCTACGATGCAGGTCGTCGTTGAAGCGCAGCGACTCCAGCGCAGACTCTTTCAGCCCCTCGCCAAACATCGCGCTGCAGACCGATAGCAGAACCACCAGCAACGGACCCCACAGCGGCACCAGCACTATCACAGCCAGCATGTGCCCGCGCACCGGCAGCAGGCCCAGCTTCATGAGCGTCCACAGCATCAGGCAAACCAGCGCATGAATCAGCAGCAAGACGGCAGCAACGACAAGCGAGATCAAGCGGCACCCCCCTCACCGTCACCGGTGTAAGAGATGTGTTGCAACAGCGCCACGATGTCCTCGCCATCGACGGGCTCCACCGCAATCTGCTTTGCGCTCAGGCGCTCGCGGATAATGGGCAGATCGCACGCCTTTGCCTGGCGCATAAGCAGGTAGAGCACGTCGCCGTCGACCAAGCCCGCCGCGTCGCTCTCGCGGATTGCCGACCCGATTGCGCCCACCAGCTCGCCGACAGGCTCCATGCCCGGTACCACGCGCAGGAGCAAAAAACTCCCCATCTTGCTATCTGCGAGCGCCTGCTCCGCCGCGAGCTCTTGGACAAAGGCAGCCTGCTTGAGCACGCAAGTGCCGTCAACGCAGCGTTTATCCTGCGCCACCGCCTCATAGTCAAAGGCACGGCCCAGCGCGCTTTCGACCAGCCCGCACAAGATGCGGAACAGGTTTTGATAATAGAGAGTCATTTGGTTTTCGGCCGCACGACGCACAAAGATCAACACGGCGGGTGCCCCGTCGCGCTCGATCGTGTATCCAAACATGGGAAGCCCCGGCGTCAGCTCGCGGTTCACCCACAGGTTCGAACGGCCCCCGTCGCCCAAAAGAGGTGCAAGCTGCTCAAGCGTGAGCGAGCGTGCGGCATCTTCGGCAATCGCGGGACTTGCTGCCACCAGGCGTGCAAATGCCCCGCCCGAAACATGGTAGATCGCCACCGAATCGTTCTCGAGGATCTCGCCCAGAAGCTCGCAGCACTTGCGATAGATGTCGCGAGGGTTGAGTACGTCGAGCTCCTGCGTCACGGCAAAGATCTTGCCAAAGCTGTCGTGGCGACCCACGATCTGGCGCCTGTACGCGCGCTTGTCCTCGATCGCGTCGTGGTAGAGCTGCGTAAGGAACGTATTGCGGTTGCGCACGAGCTCGTTTTGATCGCGCTCCGCCCTAATGGCTTCGCTGTTGCGCAGCTGCACATAGCCGCACACGGCACCCACCACAAAGTACGCAATAAACGGTAGCCAGTTGGACGGCTCGTAGAACAGACCCTGGAAGGTATAGCCGTACTGAGTAAAGTAGCTGGCTGCCAAACCCACCGACGCCAGCAGCGCCGCAACCAGGCCAAAGTCCAAGCCATACAGCGTGCCGATCAGCACCACGTAGAGCAGGCGATAATCGAGCACGTTGAGCTGGACCGATTGTGAGAACAGATGCTCCAGTACCTCGAACAGAACCCAGGCAACGCCCGTCTCTAGGCATTTAATAGGCAGCGTGCGCATCTGGATGCGGTCGATGGCGGCGCGCAAGGGGTTGACCTTCTTTGCGCGGCCAGCATCCCAACGCGCTTGAATGGTCGAGAGATCGCGCAGCAAGTCATAGCGCTGAAACCAGCCATAGCGCACGCGAGCGACGTCGCTGGCGGGCAGGGCGTAGCCGGCAGAATCGCCATAGGCAACGGCAAGGCCGGGGAACAGCGCCTTGAGGGCGTCGCCCACCTCACCCGCCGTGTGATGGAAGGCATCGGCTACGTCGAGCGTCTCAAAGTTACCATCCCAGCTATCGAAGATACGGCGTACCAGCACCGCAAGCTCCTGGGCACACAGCAGGGGAAACGCCGCATCCTGCGCGCCCTGCAGAGCGACCGATCCGGTTGAGCACGCGTCGAACAACGGCACCAAAAACGGGTCCTCCAGCGCGGCAGACGCGGTATACAGGAACGGCACGCGCAGAATCTTGGTCTGAACGCCCTCGCGAGCAGCGTAGTAGCGGCACAGGTCGTTGGCTGCGTGCGCGATAATGCCCTTGCCCGTTCGCCCCGCGGCATCGGCGGCGCCCTCGGCACCCGCGGGCCCCGCTACATACAGCAGTTGGACCCGGCGACCCGCGCACGCACGAAAGACCGAGCGCAGCGTCTCGATATCGCCCACGGTATCGGTATGCGGGGTAAGGTAATTGGATAGGTAGACCACGCGGTCGAACTCGTAGGCCTGATCCAGGTGTTGCAGAAGCTCTTTCCACGAGGCATGGGGCGATGACTCGTCGCGGCGCGCTTCCGCGGCAGCGACGACCTGGACATGGTCCCCGGGGAACGCCTTGGCACAAAAGTCATCGTCAACATATGCGGTGTTGCCAACAACCAGCACCTCCATGGCGCACTCCTCCCCTAAAATCCACTTTAGACATAGTCAAACATGCGTATTTTACGCTGTCAACGCGAGCTGAAACGTCTTTAAGGCTGTTTTAAGAACTTTTTTAGGGAATGTGGGGACATCGAGGGTGCTAAATGCGCACCCAATCGGGGGTACGGTGAAAAACCGAGATCTGTCAAACAGTCCCCTGTTTTGGGCACCCGCGACCTGCGGTTTTGTTGGCAAAAATCGGTGTGTGCTCGGCAAGTTTCGATTTTTCACCGCGCTTCTCCTACGCACCGAACTCGCAATAGCGCAGTACAATCCGCCAATCGCACTAACCGGAAAGCCAATCCAGCGACTCGCCTAGCCAACCAGATACGGCCCGATTACATCGAAAATTTCGCCCACCTTAGTTGCAGGGTTTTGCGCAGATGGCTTAATGTTACCCAGTTCCCTATGGTACGCGACGAGGCGCCCAGCACGCTCCAATGCTTCGCCTCGCCTATCATCCACTGCCCCAAACATCCCGTCCAGGTTCTTGCGGTACTCGATGCCCAAGTTCTTCGACATCTCCTGCGCGAGGGCATGCTGGCAGTCGGACGCGGACATATGCGCGGTCGTGTAGCGAAAGTGCAAAAGCGGCCACAGCTCGAAGCAGGGGTTCGACCACAACGCATGGAAGGTCCTCGAACCATCGGAGAGCTCGTCACATTTGCGCTTCATCGCATCAAAGTCGGACGCAGGAAAGTCATCCTTGTCATACACGAGCCACACGTGATCGAACGTCTCGGGCGCATAGCGACAGTGTTCGACGGCGAAGTCAAGCAGGTCAAGCGTGTGTCTGCCGGTCCCCTTAACGACAATGGCAACCTTGCGCTCGTTCGCCGCGCCCAACGCCGCACGCACACCCTCAAAGTAGCGAGGCTCGGTCTCCTTGCCCTCGCTCACTACAAGATGACGCGTCATCTGAACCATGCGCGAGCGGCCCTCGCGCTTGCCACTACGCCAGCCCTTCGACTTCTTCGCCACCATGCTAATCCCACTCCTCGATGCGGGTGAGATACGGATCGGCGCCGTAGCGACCGGACAGGTATTGCTTGTCGAAAGCCGCGTTCTTGCTTACCAGATTGCCGTTTGCCTCGTGGATGTCGGCGAGAGACCACAGTTGGCTCGCCTCCCTCTCGCCGCGCGCAGCGAACCATATCTCGTCACGGCGGAACACATCGTTTCGCATGGTTGACACATCCTGGGACGAGAAGATGAGCTGCGCGCCACTCTTGTTGACCTCAGGATCCTTAAACAACAGAATCACATAGCGAAGAAGTTTCGGGTGCAGTTTGGCGTCGAGCTCGTCTACCACAACGGTGCCACCACGCTCAAGCGCTGTCATCAGATACGCAGCCAACCCCATGAGCTTCTGGGTTCCGGCAGATTCCTCGGATAAACGCAGCTCGTACGCCTTGCCGCCCACCTCGTGCCTCACGAAGACGCGCTGGCCGCGCCACTCCGGCGCTCTCTCCACTCTGAAGCCATCGATACGCACATCAACGGCGCGCAGGAAACGCGTGACCTCGCGCGAGTCGCCCTCGTCGAGCATTTGCTCGAGCATCCGCTCCAGGTAGGAACTGTTGTAGTTGAGAAACACAGCGTCGAGAAACCAGCTAGCCGCCTCCTGGACCACCGGCGCTTCGAAGTTGATGCAAAGGAACGATAGGTATGGCAGGCTCGGGTTGAACCTCGCAGCCGTCACAAGCTTACGCAGTGTGGGGCCGAGTTCAACCTTTGTATCCTCGCGCTCGAACAGCATCGCCGTACGCGACGCTCCCAATTTACGCCGCCACAGCCCCTCGGACACGATCTCATCGGCGTGTACAGACAGAACATAGCGGTACTCATGCTCACCCGCGCGGTAATAGAGCTCGAACTCGGTGGGCTCGGCAGCAGACACGTCATCGAACTCAAACGCCGAACAACGGGGTATCGAAGGACGATCACCCTCTGGCGCATCAGCGCTGGAAGACAGTAATCTGATCGGTCTGGCCACCGCCGAACGAACGTAATCGAGAGCCTCGAGCAGGTTAGATTTACCGCCGGCGTTGGGCCCGTACACCGCAGCCACCGGAAGGAAACTTTGCCCGTCTGGACACTCGATGAGGGAACGCTCAAACTCCTTCATCGGCGTCGCCTGCATGGAAAGCTCCGCCTCGTCGCGATAGGACCGATAGTTTTTAAAGGTGAACTGGCAAAGCATGGCACTCAACATTCCTTTCATTGTTTTGAAAAGGTATATCAGAGTTTTTATTTGATTATAGACTTTAAATAGCATCAATCAAGTGTTTGCAGCATCTGGAGCAAAGGATACAAGGCCCAAAACTTAGAAGTATGTGGCAAATCCCTGGCGTGCCGAGCGCTCCGGAATGCCGCAATGCTTCTACCTGCGGATACTTTATGCGGAAAAGCCGTTGTGCTCGGGGATTCCAGAGGCTGCCGCATATTATCGACAGGTGAACTCGGAAGTGCGGTGAAAAAATGAGGTCTGCCGACCAGACCCCGGTTTTGGACTCTTGCGACCTGCGGTTTTGTTGGCAAAAAAACGGAGTGCGCTCGGCAAGTTTCGATTTTTCCCCGCACTTCCGAAATTCGCGGCGAAAACCCACTGCCCAGAAGCGAATACGGACAAGTTCCCTTCGGAAACAGCCCTCTTAAACGCGAAAACCGCCTTTCGGCGGTTCCCACGGACCAAGCCGGACGTACCGTCGCAAGGCCTCATCATACTGGTTACTTTAAGGAAGAACTCGGGGTCCGTCAATCCGATACCACCAATCTGAGCGATCGCGTCTCGCCGACAGGTTTATCGCTGCCAAAGAAGGCGTCTATGCACGCGGCCTATCTCCTATAGCGTCCCCGGGCCAAAGTAATCACGAATCACCTAAAGCTCTTTGCACCTGAATATTCATCTCATGAAAGACGTCATAAAGAACACCTTGGTTAATTAAGCCTTGATAAGTTCCGACAAGGCCGGCCAAGTCATTGAGTAGCGACCTCATCTCGTCGGCAGGCAAAACACGGCTGAGAAGGTCATACATATCGGAAAACTTTGCACCCCTGACCTCCGCGCAATAAAGTCGCTCGTCGTGCGCGCAGATATTCCTAAAGCCGACCAGAACCTGAATGACACGAAGCAGCACAATCGGCTCAAGCCTTTCTTCCCTATTTGCCGTTTGATTGACCAGCTTACAAGCAGCATTCTGTACACCGCGATTTTGAAGCTGATAGAAGTGGCAAATATTGCCAAACGTCAGATCATTCTGCAGAACCCATAATGGAACCGCGCCATATTTGTTCAAATAATGCCTGACAAACGGTCGCATATGTTGTTCATTTGACACATTATCGTTCAGCGTTTTCAAGAGTTCAGCTAGATTTTTAGCGTGAAGGTAGTTTTTATTGCCTCGATACGCCTTGGGCACAAGCATATCTCTTGACCTAACATAATTTAATCGATTCAGATAGGCATCCGGAGCACGATATTTGTCGCAAAATGAATAAACAACGGCGTTTTTAAGCACCGCTTCGGCTCTCGCAAGATAGGAAAACGTAAGCTGCCTGAGCCCTCTGTCGAACAAAAACAGATCGTAAATGTTCCTAAATGAAGTGCCATCTTTATAAACGTCATCGGAAGAGGATGTCATAGCATCTTTATTGAGAAACGGGTCTTTATATCCATTTATAATTGCGTAGTAGCTTTCACGCCTCAAGCAATCTACTGTTGTAGCATCAATTAAGACGCCGCGACTCTCTAAAAGTTCGATTAGTTGAGCGAAAGTCTTAAACTCTTTAGCCACAGAAAGCTCCTAAAATCAAAGGGCCGCTGTCGGAAAACCGTACAACGACCCTTCTTTGTCATCGCCTCACGTAGAGTCCACGACGACTGCATCACTGATTGCATAATACCCTACATACGCAGCAATTGCGCAGCCGAACAAGAAAATCATGCAGCGAATCTTTATTCTGAATCAATCCTTGATCACGCCAGAATTACATCCAGTGCTCGACTTTTTGCTTTTGCCCCTAGGATTGTCCAGTGCAGTAAATCAATCTAAGTCGCTGCGCGCCCCTATCGTTTACTTTTATCAGCAGCATCTATCCCAAACGCATCCAGGCTTACAAGGCCAGACGTTTGCAGCAAGGTCTCCTTAAAAGCGTCTGAAGTCAAACGCCCCTCAACATAAGCTTCATAGCAACGAAGCAGCGTCTCGGTCGAAAGAACTGCAATTTCGTTTTTACGGGCGATTGTAATCTGAGTTTCAGGAAACGGATCTCGCTCTTCCGGTTTTAATTCAATTTGAGATGCAAATATGAGGACACCTTTTAACTTGCCGGAGCATCCTTCGTCTTCCATGGCATCAGCTTTAATTTGGACATGATCATACGTTTTTGAAATATGCTGTCGCTTAAGCCCACCATTGCTACCTTTAATCTCAATTAAAAAGAGCGTGTCATCGTAAGAGAATCTGAAATCCTCCTCCTTGTTGTCTTCAAAAGCCTCTTCGACCTCAGCAATCTCGGACAAAAGGTGGCGAGCCTTATTTTCGAGTTCAAAGTCTTTGCTACAAAGGACCGACTTAATTTCCCGATAATCCGAAAGAACCTCTTCAATTCCTTTCTTCTCTTCGCTTAGAAGAGCAATTTGATTATCTATGGCGTTCATTCGCACCCTTCGAGTCGCTTCATCGTGGAATTCAACTTCCTCCAGCCAATCAGGAGTGCGGGCAGACTGAGCTTCGATTGGAAATACGGCATCAATAATCGCCATCAAATCAGAATTATTTTTTACCAGAAGAGTTGTTGCCGCAAAGGTATCAGAAATCAACACCGCCGAAACAGTCGATGCGTTAGATTCCAGAATGCCCTTCATGCCAAAGGGGAGCGGCTTCCCAAACGAGAAATCTGAAGATAACTCCTTATTAGATAATATGGTTTTTGATTCCCCGAAACAGATGGGCATCGATAAAGAAAATAGATCACCGATTGGAGACTCCTTGAAGTTCCTGAAAAGATTCTTCAGGGGCGATTTTTCTAAATATCTATTTGTTCCAGCAGAATAATCACGTCCATACCCATGTGAATAAATGCAATTCTGAGGCAGTAAAACTATGCATTTTGAATTTTTAGAAAGAAGCATCATTTCCCTGATAGAAGAAATGTCTGCATGATCATATAAAAGCTTGTCGTTGTTATAATCGCTCTTCCATAATTGCTCATCTTGCAGGTCAATAACTGTCAACTCAAAGGCATCGAAGGCGCTCGCCTTGCTGAATTCTTTTATTGTCAGGTCATTTGTCTCCGTGAACCCGCAATCCCGTTGTCTGTAAACCAATAGCTGGGTTTTCATGATATTAATCTCCTTTCGACCAGAACGATTGATACCGGTTTAGCACCTTTCTTTAAAGATGAAACCATGTAACGGCTGCGCGCACGTTATCCCTACCTGCAGCCACAATGAACCCTCCCCCACCGTTGATACAGTCACTGAATGAGACTTATGACAAGTCCATTCGCGTCACTTTGCTTAAAGTTTAACTACTGGCGCGGACACAAACTGACCTTTGGAGGCCTCGGCGCCAAGACTCGAAGAAGCGCAAGACGGTCTAATGTTGGAGTTGCCGCATCGCTTATAGCCAACCTAGCACGAGCCCGAGCGCCGCCGGGGACTAAAGCGGGCCTGCTCCCCCTCCTCCTCCCCAACATTCCCCAGAAAGTTCGCTGATGTTGACTGGTGTTCCCGTAAAATAAACCGCAACAAAATATGTGCGGAGTGCTGGCCTGGAGCTGCCTTCGGACCCTATTGACTGCTCACCGAGAGGCTCCGCTATGAAACGACCCCTTTACTACCTGATCTGCGCGATCGCATGCACGTCCATGGTCGGCGCGACGATGCCCATGGCGGCCATTGCGGAAGCCATCCAGCCTCAAGCAACAGCCGGGCAGCAGGCGCAAGCCGACACCACGAGCAGCGACACAGGCAAGGCCGAAGACGGCACCAACGCAAACGCGGCAGCAGATACCGTAGAGGACGGCACCGCAACATCCACCGGCACCAGCGCCGTCAACACGGAAAGCGCCGACGGCACCACCGCCACCACCGCCACCCCCGGCACCGCCGCCGCAACCGGCGCGGCCACCACAGCCCCCACCCCATCCCTCCGAGCCCAAGCCAACCCCACGCCCGCCGCAGTCTCAACCACGTCGCAAACCACCTACGCCCACTCCGCCACGGCAACCCAAAACGGCGTCACCTTCACCGTCTCGTGGAACGACGCCCCGGCGGGCACCGCGACGACCTCCCACGTAACCCAGACCAACAGATCGTCCCAGGCCAAGGCGCGCATGGACGTGCCCACCTATTGGGACGGCGGCAGCCAGGAAAGCGTCTGCGACCCGTCGCGCCCGGCATGGGCCAGCTACTGCAGCCTGGGCACCGCGGGCCACGACTTTACCTTTGACTTCACGGCATCGGGCACGTACCGCATCCACTTCTACTTTATGGACAACGACAGAAACGACTCCCAAAACGACAAGGGGATCTACTACCTGCGCACCACGGCGGAGGTGACCGTAAACGACGCCGCCCACCCAAGCGTCACGCAGATCGTCAACAACGCCGTGGACCTGTGCAGGCAAGAGACAAACGGCTCGGAATACGACATGGCGCTGTGGCTCCACGACTGGACGCTCGACCAGCCGGAGTACGACAACAACCTCAACTGGTGCTCGGCCGAAAGCGGCCTCAAGCGCCACCAGGGCACCTGCGAGAGCTACCAGCGCATCTACTTGAGTTAGTCTAAAGGTTTATAAATAACGTCAGTCTCCAGAACTGCATCCATTACGGACATGAGCCGATCGTCCATCGGCACGTCAAGAATCTCAATGAGCTCTATCCCCGGTTTCAAAAATTTGGCATAGCCGAGATTAATTTTGATTTTCTCATCCTTATTATTTATAAGAAGCACATGAGACGATGAAGAAAATAGATTCAAACCGCCTTTAGGCTCAAGCGTGAACGTTATCCAGTCATTAGACGAAAGTAGTCCCAGCGAATCCATGGCGACGACAGATTCAAATGAAATTGTGCCCCCATTGTATGTCCAAGAATCATCTTCTGAGGTTTTAAGGAGAACCGGGATTGGAGTAAGTACCGAATTGGGCCCCACTTTCGCCCATAGACAGCACCGAAGAATTGAAAACAGCTGATTTGCTTCTTCCGAATCCATTTGTTCGAGTATTTTCTTCGTTCTTTTAGAGCGCGCGCGACCTGATGATACTTCCTGCGAAATCAATTTCGCCCACATCTCCCTCAGATCATCGTCATACGCTGTCTGAGCTCCATGAATATCAAGATCAATGCAGGACTCCGATAGTTCATCAACTCTATTCGAATCTGACATTCTTCCCGCGCGCTCAAGAACATTTAGCAAATTATCTGCCTGAGAAGCGCTTGCGTTATAACCATGGGCCATTAAATATAGCTGACCATCAGTAAAAGTCGGAAACGCCCGTTTATAGATTGCAGCAACATCCGCTATAGAGCTCGCTTCGATATTCCGTATCTCCGCCTCGTCACGAGCGGCCCCTATGGGGTAAAGAGCCTTACGTGCGCTACGAATAAATCGCGCAGGGAACGACGCAATATCACCGCGTCCATTAATGCCTAGGTTAACAGTTGGTTGAAAGGACACGTCATTTGTCGAAATATTTACAGCGCCCGCCTGGGCATTAGCTTTGATATCGTTATTTTGTAAGTCATTCATTGCGTCTCCCCTCATCAGGTAATAAGCGCTCACGCCTGCATTCCACTCATTCCCGTAAGTACCAAATAGGCAATTAGTTTTGAATTCTTCTAAACAGTTACACAATTATCGAAATGCGTAAAACTATGGTTCATCTGAATGTGCGCACTAAAGATGTTAACGCACTTTGTAGATTGATTTCCGATCTCAGCCGACCACATTGAGCTGATGGCTCGCTCCCGCAGTTAGCCAAACGCCCCCGAGGCCCCATCCGGGATCCAGATAGCAGCAAAAGTTTCCAATTGGCGCCATGTTCCAGACACTGAACGTCATCTCAAATATTACTATCGCTAGTTATTGCAGAACTGATTTTTGTAGTTGATTTCTTTAAGCGGTAAGCAATAATGGCAAGGCCAACTCCGATTATTCGACAAACTGAAGTAAAGCCCAGGTCGATATAGACTCATGAAGCTAGAAAAACGAATGGGCACCGGAACCCATGCTAGCCCCAGTGCCCACAAGCAATGTTAAAGATGCCGTTTCTCGATATGGTACGTCACTCAAATAAACAAATACGCAATGCCAGTTCAAGTGGCCACTCACTCTTTAATCAGCTTGACGTTACTAAGCAAAACCGGAATACCATTACCGGTATATCCCTTAGTGGAGTAAACCCTGAACTCAAGCCAATCGAAATCAGATAGATCAATTTCATTCGACGGAATGTCAGTAGGTGCGGTATTCATCGTAATGTGGTCCTTTTGCCAAATTACTTTTGAATCGGACCCATCGACAGAGCCCCTTAGTTCAAGTCTCGCCTCATAGTCCTTCAAGATGCTCGTGTCCTCTACGTATTCAACAGCAATTTTGCCATTCAACGAACGGTACTTCTTGCCGATATAAAATGATATAACCGAAGGAGAATCAGCACTATTAGGACGACCAACCCAAGTGTCGTCACTTGAATAACTATTGCCAGCAGTGTCTTTTTGAGAGCCTTCAATCAACTCAAAACGACTGGAAGAAGCAACCGTAAGCGAGGTCAATGCCACTTCGGAAACACCTTCGAGCTCATCCAAAAGGTCATTGATTCTTGCCGGATCTTTCACAATCTTCGAAGCAGTTTTTAAAACGCTCTTCGCTTCATCATACTTTTTAGATGAAACCAGCTCGTTAGCCTGAGCTAAAACCTCATCAGTGTAAGTGGACGAGTACTCAGCAAAAGCAACAGCACAGTCTCCGGATTTCTTAGAAGCTTTTTGCAATGAAGTTAAAGCTTCTTCATGTTTACCAGAATCCCAGGCAGCACGAGCATCCGCAAGAACCTGTTTACCGGCTTCCTCATCCTTAAGAGCATTTAGTTCAGCCTCAACATTCGCATAATCTTTATACGCGCTTTCAAGGGCATCATTAAGGCTCATGCTTTCTTCCACGGAATCGAAGCGCTTGGACAACTCATCAACTATCTCAGACTGACCATGCAAGTCGCCAAGATACGCTGTCAGGAGGCACGGAATTATTGCAAACAGGATACCGAAAATGACCGGATGTTTAGCATAAAATCGCGACTCTTTAGAATTGGAATCTTTATCAGCCATTGTCTCCCCTAACGCAAAACAAACAATATGAGTAACGTGTCTCTCAAAGGCACAAGCATGCCGGGCCACCATTTCAAAAGAAAACAGTGTGACAATCTGTGGAATCAATCGGACGAGCCGACAACCAACTTATTACTTCCGGTATTTTGTATAGCTCGATTGTTTAGCGGCATGACAACCCCCAATAATCAGTCGACCAAATTCAATGGTCAACAAGTGGATGTTAACGTCATGCGCCAGGCAGTGAACGCCTGAAACAATATTACTCCCCGACACTTTAGAAGAGTGCAGCAGTCGAATACTATTCGTTGAACGGTAGATTGAAAATCAAAGTGCCGAAGTACAGCTTAGGAACATGCAATGTTGACACACCAACGCGGATCGCGCGTAAGTGTTGGTATAAGGGTGACGCTCCGGCGCCCGTTTAACGAAGAACGGCCCTCGTTCTAGAATCTCAAATCACCACAACAACAGGTTCTGAGAAAGTACGAAGACCGCTGCGGAAATCTTGTTAGACCCGACGCCGGACATGCACGCCATGCCCCGTTTCGGCGACGGCGACATAGACATGCAGGAGCTGTTTCGCAGACTCACCGAGCAGACGTGAACGCCGTGATGGACGCCGAGGCAGACCAGCTGTGCGGTGGCGACAACGGCCACCGGAAGCGCGGTCTCACCACCTGCGTCGGCACGCTGACGCTACGCATCCCCAAGCTGCGCTCCGGCAGCTTCTTCCCTGAGGACGTGCTCGTGCGCTACCAGCGCGTCGACGGCGCCCTCGTGGCCGCCGCGGCCGAGATCCAGGTACTTCTCGGAGGTAAGGATGAACGAGCTCTACGACGACGGGCGCACTCGGGGAATCGACGGTCCCGTCAAGCGGGCGCGGCTTGAGGCGGAAGCCAGGAAGATGCTCGAGTCCGGCCTCGAGCTTGCGGACAGGGTCGAGCCGGCATAGGATATCAACCATATTCCGGATTCTAGGACACCGAGCCGACTCGCTTCGGATCGGGCTCTACGCCAACTTTCTCGACACTACAGAGTGAATAGCCTGTTTTAGCCAGAGCGGAATGCTTCTCTTTAGGCGTCCCTTGAAAACAAGCTTCCAATTATTCTTTTCAAATTTCGAAGCGAAAGCCGCTGCCCCTAGAGATCGATACTCAGCCATAAGCTCGTTGTAGCAATCCGGCTTAGCCGATGGGTGCACGAGTTGGCCATTTTCACGCACAACATCATCCATCGGCACCTCTTTAATTACTCCATCGTTCCTAAGCTCATTTACAAGCGAAATGCCCTTATCCGTTGAAGCAATAATTACTGAAACGCCCTTTGAAGAGTCAATATTCTCACAATACTTTGCTGCGCCCCAAAAATCGCCTATCGTCCAGTCAGAATATCGTTCTCTTTTTGCATAAGGACAAGAGTAGCAGGATTCCCTGAAAAACATGCCTTGATAAAAGTAATAGTAGTAATAGACCTCTTCAGGCTTAAAGTAACGCGTTCTAACTTTGCCGTCTGAGGTTCTAAAATCAACGGCAAGTAGAGCGCCCCAACCCCTATTCTTATCACGGAATCTGAGGTCTACGATCTCTCCATTCACCTTGACTTCAAGATATTCAACGAAATCAAGGAAAAGTTTCGAGCTCGGTACACCATGACAAATAAGTTCAACGCAGATTAAATTATCAGGAGTCTTACGTCCAAACAGAGACCTTACAGCAGCACACTGACATGGAGTACCAGAAAACAGAACACCAGACCCCTCGGATACGTCTTGTTTTAACTTAGATAAAATCGGTGTTAAGTCGCTTTGAACATACTTTGAGCCCTGAACTCTAGAAATATCGGACCAATCGGCAATACGTGCATGTTCGGGCTTCATTCCTTTGCCCCAAGACGCGCCATAGACAACGCCCCCATTATCGAGAACATGTTTTGCAAGTGCAGAAAAAGCTCCTCCAGAAGCACTGCCGTGCAACGCATCCTTATTGGAATTAACAAAAGCCAGAGCCATTGGCGACACGGAATTATGGGAATTCTTAGTCTTGCCAAAGTCACATTTCTTAACGCATGCCCCACAATCGATGCATAGAGAGCTATCAATTTTCGGATAGACAAATCCATCCAAATCCTTGCGAAAAGAAATTGCGTCTTTTGGGCAAACCCGCAGACACGCACCGCACCCGCAGCATTTATCTTTAGAGTTATATGGGGTTTCCATTATTGATGAGCCTTTCCAAGAGCTAACCTAAGAACTGAAAGGCAAGCTTCAGTTAATTTCATGACAACACGACGATTGACAAATAGCATGACAATGAGAAGGGCAAGTGCAATAAGAAAACGGTGCGAAACGCGCGCTATCATCACGATAGACATTCCAGCGAGGATAAAGTATGAAATTAAATCAGATGCAAGCTCAATATCGAGACGAATAATCTTTCTCGTATCCCAAAGACGCAATGCCCAAATTGAAACATAGCTAGCGAGAGTAGCCAAAGAAGCCCCCATGGCACCCAACGAAGGTATCAACATCACATTCAAAACAATGTTAAGCACAGCAGCAAACATTGTTGATACAAACAACATCTTGGTTCTCTTAGCTGAAGTGTAAATGGATCCCAAAAATGCAGACATAGCGGAAAACTCGAAAGCAATCAACAGCACCGGAACAAGAACCCAGCCATTAAAAAAGTCATTAGAGAAGAGAATGCTTGCCAGAAGTTCGCAGCCGCAAATCAGCACACCAACAACGAGAGAATTAAACGTGGAATACTGTTTATAAATGTTGCTGTAGAACCGTCTCGATTCTTGAGAACCGAAATCCTCTACGGCCGAAATCTGCCATGCACTCATAAAAATTGTTGAAACGGTGGCAAACAAGGAAGGTATACGCTGAGCGGCAGAGTACACACCCGTAACACCAACCCCAACGAACATCGTCAACAAATATTTGTCCGAAGAATTGCTAATCCACCAACTAATCGAATTGGGAATCATCGGAACAGAATAGCGAAGCATATCCCTAAACAAATTCTTATCAATGGAGGCTGGTTTAACCAAAAAGCCGTTAAGGCCAGCACCGATCCAAAGTAAAACGCTTGTAGTGGCCTCGCCCACCAGCATGGCAAGCATATAGCCCGTAACACCAAGGTGTAGACCTAAAAGAAATACCAAGTTTAATGCAATGAAAACAATGGTTTGAAACACGCCGCTAATTGAATAAATCGCAACGTTTTCAATTCCCTTAACAAACTGAGAGACAAGAAGATGAAGGCATGTAAAGAAATAGTACGCAAGAAAATAGCCTAGATACGGTGCCATGTCCTCACTCAAAAGAACAAGCGGGGAAACAGCGCACATGGCAATAAAGCCGCCGCATGTCACAATCAGCCCGATGGTAAATATTTGCCCTTTATCCACATCTTGATCTAGGGCAAATCGCATTACGGCCTCACTGATCAGAAGCGTAAAGAAAGGTGAGAGAAGATTAACTGTCGTCGTCATTAAATCCGCAGTACCGTACTCTGCCGTTGACAACACGGCAGTATAGAGCGGCAGCATGAAGAATGACATTATTTTGGACGCGAAGTTCCCGATCGTAATTAGACCGACATTTTTGCCAAGTTTTTTATATTTGCCCATAGGTGAAACTCATGCCCTCCTCACCTTTGTTTTTACCTTGTCAACAAGGCGATACAGTTTTCCTGATTTACCGACATAACCAAAACGAGAAGCTACCCCGCCCCAACTGCCATTCTCATAGGCTGTCCAAAATGAATCGTAATCAAACTGCGGATAGTCAGTGGAATTATGCAGATTCCTTTGAACAGGAGTCTCAGTCTCTTCCTTAAGAGTTAAGCGCTCACTTGAGTCAGTAAGTAGCGTTTCGCCCTGTTCGCTATTCACGAAGACCATGGATACTCCGACGTTGTCAGAAAACTCAGGATCATCCTTTTCAATTCCCCAGTAATCCGCAATCGTCAAATCGCCCACTCGCTGCATGCGCGAATAAGGACAGTGATAGCACGACGGCCTCAACCCGAGACTCTTTGAAAATACAACAGCAAAGCCGCGCGCTTCGGAACTATCATCCAGTAAAACGGATCCATCTTCAAACTCAGCTCGAATATGGTAGCCACGCCATCCAGCATCTTTATTACGGAAAGAATATGAAACCAAACGAGATCCCTGCTTTTTTTCAAGAGACCTCACATAGTCGCCCCAAACCGTCGGAGAGGGGGCGCCGTGGCACACCAGGTCGGCATAAACCCAATTCGAGGAATTCACTTTTAGCAGTTTTGCCACCAGCTTAAATGCAGCGATCTGGCATGGGGTCCCTGTAAACAGAACCTTCTTACCACTTAGATTTTTATACTCATTAAAGACATTAGAGATATCACTTTGGACATATTTGCTTCCACGCATTGAATCACGAGAAGCAACTTCGCCAGCCACTCTATGCCGAACACACATCGACTCGTCATAAGCAGCACCCACAATTAGACCGCCGCTGTTAAGTATGCTATCACTCAGAGCAGTAAAAGCTCCTCCCGAAGACGATCGAGACCGAATTTCATCCTCGTTTTTTACAGCGTATGTTGTTTTGGGATATGGTGTCAGGAGGTCAACTTCATTGCCAATTTGACAAACACGATTACAAAGATGACAGTCGATACACTTCTCTGGGTCAATAACGGGATATAAAAAGCCGTGCTTGTCATGGACCATTTTGATGGCGCCACGCGGACACACGGAAGCGCAAGCACCACACCCATAGCAATCTCGCTTATTGGTAAATAGAGCCATCATTAGAAATCACCCTTAATAGATGTGACAAAATGTTCAGACGCCTCGCGTTCGCGAGCAAGCGAATTGTCGACGTTTCCCCAATCGATATCCTTTAGCAAAATATCTCTATCAAAACGATCCGTATAGCGATTCCTTAGACCAGCAATATCAAGAAGGTTGGTAATTCTCCCACCTCGGGTGGCTTTAGGAATGGACGCAAACGGCCTATGGAATAGAAGAGAGAAGACGGTCCCATGGAAAGAGTCGGTAACAACGTAATCCGCACCCGCGATGAGGGAGACGAATTCTTCAGGCCCAGCATCGCAAATAACGTCATGGCTTTTTCCAATTTGCAGCCCTCTGTTGCCGCTCAGTCCGACAAGATCGAGATTTTTATAACGTGCGATTTTATCGGCCAAAGATAGAGCGCGGTTGTCCTTCCTTGCCAGTTGGTAATAAAGGACGTAAGGCCTATCGTGGAGAGACTTTACAATGGGAGCGAATAGTTCTTTACCCGCAAGGATGGTAGGGTCGACAACCACCTCGGGCCTATTACCGGTCAATTTCTCAATCAAGCCCGCTGCTTCTGGTTCTCTAACGGAAATTCGATTAAGCCTTGAAACCAAAGGCAGCATAGCTTTGCAGTCCGCATCAGATAGAGCCGATTTGCCTATACTGGCAGCGTACGATGCCTTAATGACGCTCCCGGGGAACCGGTCGGCAAAGTACATGGGATCGATTCCTTTTGTAATTTCCGAATTCCAAATTTGATCGCTCCCGCAGAAGACAGAATCGAACGAATGGAGGACCTCGTCAGTAGCAGGCCACGGCTCCAAGTCCATCCTCTCTGAGACAAAACGCTTGAACTTTCTTTTCTTACGAACGCAAGCGGGCGCAGTAAGAGTGCTGCCAATGAACGCTTTAGGTCCAGATATATCAAACGTTTTGTAGTCAGACAAAAGACAGCCAGGACAATAATCAATAACTTTAACTTCGTCGTAGTACTTTTTTAACTTCTCAGATAGAGCAAATGCTTGAAGAGCGGCCCCATAATTGGGAACACAGTGGAATGTAACAATGCCAGCTTTAGTCATGGAACGCCTTCCTTTTAAAGTGAAAGATAAATGCAAACAAACGCGGCGAAATTGAACCTAGAAGCACATAACTCTTAAGCTTAAGGGGCAATTCGGGCGAAGCAAACGCTTCACCTACCGTCGATCGTGCCCAGTTCGCCATCTTCTTACGACAGTATTCATCGGCGAAACCGGAAGCGGCAGCGACGATTAACAGGTGCCGGATTAAGCCAACGTTCAATCGCAAACGCAATGAGTTAGCTTTCTCGCCTTGAAGATCAAGGAGCGAAACGACCTTATTTGGAAGCTCCATACAGCTAAACTTTTTTTCATTCAAGGCAGAACGACTTACGCTTTGCTCAGTAGAGCGATAATGATAAAAAGCTGTATCAGTTACTGAAATGAAGCGCGAATTATTTAGAAGTTCAACGTTAAAGAACCAGTCTTCTAGAATATGCACATCTTCTGGGAATGCGCACCCCGCAGCCGCATCCCTACTCATCAGGCAAAGCCAGGGACAGGCAATGAAGCGAAAGTCCAGTTGATATTTAAGTAATACGGACGCATCGATACTGTCGAATCTGGAGATACAGGTTTCACTGGCACATAAAACTCCGTTGCTGTCATAGTACTGACTGCAGTAGACAGCATCAGTTCCGTTATTTTTTATAGCAGCCAAGAGCGTCTCGACAGCAAATGGTTCAATCCAATCGTCGGCATCTACAAACATCAGGTAAGAACCACGGGACGCAGCAATACCATGATTTCGCGCAAAGCTGACGCCGCCGTTCTTCTGCGTTATAAGCCGCAGCCTATTGTCAGAATCCGCCATTCTTGAAACTATCGCCGAAGTTCCGTCGGTCGAGCCATCATCAACAACAATTATTTCAACTGCGCGGTGAGTCTGGTTCAAAAGAGAACAAACGCACTCTTTCAGATGTTTTTCAGCCTGATACGCTGGAACAATAATGCTGACTAAATCACTACATATATCCACGAGGACTCACAGATCCCTTCGATTTAAGATAGCCGGCAATAACGCCCCAAAACATACACAGAAGCAAAAAATGAGTTGGGTAAATAATCAAGTGCGCCATACACGACATGAAAATCATCAGCACCAGAGATGCTGCGAATGCCGGCGCGAGCTGAGAACAATCGGACTTGACACGCAGATACAATTGCCAGACGTGATAATAAAGTCGCAAATAAAGTAAAAACCCAATAAGGCCATAGTCATAAATGACTTCAAGAAAGTCATTGTGAGCGCTAAGGCCCATAGGGGAAGCTCGATATACCGTATTAAAACCATGGCCAATAAGAAGTGACATTGGATCAGAAGCTAGTATCATTCTCCAGACACAAGCCCAGACATCCGGTCTACCCGAGCCATCATCATTTGCAAGATTTTCAAGACGATCTAACATTGCCAGATTGTTTGCTTTTGTAAATGAAGTGAAAAAATAGTAGAAAGCCATCGCAAGTATTACAGAACCAAGGATAAGCAGGACCCTTTTAGGATCTCCCTTTCCAGCCATCTGCCACTCAACCACGGCATAAACAATAAGAGCCAGGAAAAAAGCAATGAATCCACCTCTCTTAGAAGACAGGAGAAGTGTGGCGAAAATTATTGCAACAAATACCCAACGAATTGTTTTATTGTGCAACAGTAAGACAAAAGGCAGCAGAAACAGGGCGTAATACGCCATAGTTACAGATTCTGTCCAACCAATCTCATTGATATGGGTTCTAACTCCGGCGAAGAGCACAAAAACAATAGGGACTGCAAGGCCCATCCATCCAAGTCGTTCAAGTAGAAAGGGATTCTTATATCCAGACCAATAGGAAAGAGCGAAAACAGCAATCCATAGAATGGATAAGGATATTTGAAGCAAACCGTACTGAAAACTAACGTACCCGCTGAGGTAATAGAAGCAAGTTGGTACCAAAATTACAATACCAAACACCAATAAAAGTCCGAGCATGTCCTTGCCAAATACAAGGTCTGCACGACAAGAAAGGCGAAGCAATACGCACAATCCGACTGCGGACATTGCCATCTTCAACTGATCTCTAAAGGGAACAATTCGGCCAGCACCTGCTAGAAGATTGCCAAATGTCACATAAATCAAACCTATAAGCAGAAACAAAAAAAGAACCGATAACGAACGCCTCGCAGAATTTAATCCGCGTTTATTCAAAGCAAAACTAGACATTTAATTCCCCGCAGTAAATCCCGGCAAGAATTCTCCAGCAATCTTCAAGATCAAAACCGGCTGCCTTAGCCCGGTTAGTCCTCGGCAAATCTTGAGAAATCATTGAGAGTCTTTTGATCTCATCCACCCACAAATCAGGACGATCGAGCGGCAAATAAGACACTTCGCCGCATTTTTTAAGCTCAGGCGTAATCGTTTGAGAAACAAGAAGGGGAAGCCCCGAAGCCGAAGCCTCAACGCCAACAACCGGAAAACCCTCATACAGAGAAGTCAACATAAACGCGTCAAACGCCTGATACAACCTTGCGGTATCAGATCGTCTTCCAAGGAGCTTAAATCGATCGCCGCATCCACATGCCTCAATCGCAGAGGATATCTCACTCTCAAGCTCGCCGTTTCCAGCCGCAACAAATCGCACATTACAATTCTTGTCAAAAGTGCTCGCTATTTTCAGAGCAAGAGGATAATTTTTTTGTTTAGACAGTCTACCAACCATACCAACAACGAATTCCTCGTTGAACCCAAGCTCCTGACGCACGGCGCGCCTAACGGACGGATCGAATGTATATGAACCAGTATCAATGGCATTGGGCAAAAACTGCACCTTCCCCATTCGCCAACGCCATTTACCGAAAACGCGTTCACCGGCAAGCTTCCCACAGGAGATTAAGCATGTAGCATAACGGCCATTTAGAACACAGCCGGAAACCCTTCTTAAATGGTCGCGAAATGAATAACACGGTGATGTAGTGTGGGAATGCGCGATTCTAACAGGCACACCACACTTTCGAGCAACCCGAAGGGCAACGTAAGAGGTTTCATTTTCATGAACATGAACCGCATCATAGGAATTGTCCTTAAGCAGATTGGCTAAGGCTGTCTCATAGGCACCAATTCCCTCGCTCTTCGAAGGAAGTCGATATATGTGGGAACCTAGCTCACGAAAGCGCTTGGCATTAAGACCAATTTGATCTGAAGTTAATGCCAAATCAAAATGAAAGCCATGTTCTACAAGGTGTCTGTAATAATTAAGAATAACTGATGAAATGCCACCGGCATCAGCCCCATACATCACGTGTAATACATTAAACATTTATTCACCCAACGCCTCGTCGATATATCTATCCGCATCAAGGCGCGCAGCATTAAGCGCCTTGTTTACATGCGAATAATCAATGACAGGCAAAGATTGATTAGAGTCTAAAGGCTTTTTTACAAGTCGATCCGACAAACCAACTAGGCTGAGAAGCGAATCAATTCTGGAGTTAAACTCATTTCTAGGAACAACCAAAAACTGGCGTTCAAAAATCAGAGAAAATGCAAGTCCATGGAACGAGTTGGTCACAACAAAATCGGCATTGGAAAACAAGGATAGAAAATCTGCTGGGGACCTATGCGTAAACAACTTATCAACAGCCTCGGGCTTTTTCATTTCCCATGAAATCTTAACGAGCTTCAAGCCCCTCTCGTCGGCAATTTGACGAGCAATTTCCGTCGCGCCATTGTCTTCATTGTAAAGAAGCATAAGAGCCAAGTAGGGCTCCTTAACCAAACGAGGAGACGCAAGTGGTTGCCACTCCGATTTAGTAAGCTGTAGTGTTGGATCAATGACCTGCACAGCGCCCTGCACACCAAGGTCCTCCACTATTTCTACAGCAGAATCCTCACGAACAGAAATGGCAGCGTACTGACTCAAATAGAAACGCGTCTGCTCTTTTTCCCACTCGTCGAGTGCAGATTTGCCGAAACTAGACGCAAAAGAAATTTTCTTTCGACCCGAAGGAACAAAATCCAGGAAAAAGCCCCTGTCAATCCCCTCATTATATTTACTATTCCAAACCTGATCGCTTCCGCTCACATAGACATCGGCGCGGGGAGGATCTACAGCTAAATCGTCGGCGGTCACATATCGCTTTGTAAGCCGCATTGTCTTCTGTACAAATGAGCCAAAAGTGAGTTCTTTAAGTGCAAGCGAGCCAATTTTAGCAATTTGATAGACAACTCTTTTAACGCCTTTGATGCTAGGATCAGCAGGAGGTTTGAAGAAGATACGTTTTAGCGTTCGCTGCTCAGTTATATAGTCGACAATGCTCGTCTCGCAGCCATGCTTTTCGAATACCTTTTGGGTTGCATATGCCTGCAAAACAGAACCGTAGTTGTAAACCCGATGAAGCGTGACAATAGCAGCTTTCATTAGTTTCGCCTCACTTTCATATAAATGCTAAGCAGGGAAGATGTTTTCCGTACCCCCAAAAGACTCAGCGCGGTACGAGTCATTTGGGCCCTTCTTCCACCCGCATAATTCATAAGCCATCGATAGTTCGTTAAATAAGCGACGGCTTCGTCTAATTTTGAGCCCGGAATTGCACTGAGCATCCACAACATAATTGAGTACTCATACGCAACGAAGCTTAAACAGCAAGCACAATCATTATTCTTGGGCCTATAGTCAGAGTCACAAAGAACGGGAATAGCATCTTCGATAAACTGCTGGAGGCCTTGAAAATGCTTGAGACCAACTGCATCAGTGATAGAGCCCGCTCTATTTTGACGATATTCGTAATAATTCAAATCAAGTGCAGAATAAGTCTCAGCGTCAAGAAGACTATTCATTACGAAATTTAGGTCCTCTGAGACACGTCCGTCCTCAGGAAACCTAAGCCCACAGTTAAACAAAAATGCACGTCTATATATTTTCATACATGCGCTGTCAGGAAACTTAGGCAGACCAGACAAGTAGCAAAGAACTTCGCTCTTACTTTTTCGATTAATGGAACCGGGATCAATATGATAGCCGATTGATTTTTTAGTTCCGTCAGGGTATAGCTTGCAGCTATCCAGAAACAAAATATCAGGCTTAGTATCTTCAAGCTCATGGAGAATAGCGGGGAGGCAGTTCTCAGTAATTAGATCGTCCGAATCAACAAACGCAACGTAATCTCCTGAAGCAGCATCTAATCCTGTATTTCGAGCAGAAGCTAAGCCACCGTTTTCCTTATGAATAACAGTTACACGATCATGTTCGCGTGCAATATCATCAGCAATTTGCGAAGACCTATCAGTCGAGCCGTCATCCACAAGAAGCACTTCACAAGTACTGTCAACCTGATTTAAGATACTTTTACAACAATCGAGGAGGTAATCCTCCACGTTATAAATAGGAACAATAAAACTCAGTTTCATAGTTTTGGTTTTCTCCAAACCTCTATTTATCTGCAATCGCTTTACTAGGCGACACCTTTTTGAGACAGTGGGAGTAATAATCCTCGAGACGTTTTGAAGCAGCAGACACATCAAAAGCCTTCAAGCCCTCTGAATCATTTTGATCAGCGTCTATCTTCCTCATGGAGATCAAATGCTCACACCATTTTTGAGGGCTAGAACTCAGCCGCTCAAACTCCATAAGGGAAGTCAATTTGATTTCAGATGTGATTGCATCCGATGCCAAGATTGGAGTTCCGCTAGCTTGGCATTCAACTCCAACAACGGGAAGTCCTTCATATTTGCTTGGAAGACAAAAGACATCAAAAGCTTGATATAAACTTGCAACATCGGATCTAATCCCTAGAAATAAGATAGAATCCGATATGCCCAAATCAATTGACATCTTTTTAACATGCTCCAGCAGTGGCCCGTTTCCCACAAGTGCGAGCACTGAATTTGGCTCATGGGAAAGAACCTCTCTAAAAACAGCTAATAGAAAGTCATGGTTCTTCTGATCGACAAACCTTCCGACGTGTCCAATAAGGAAGGTATCATCTGCAATGCCGAGCTGTTTCCTAACATGTATTCGAGTATCCGAATTAGGAGAAAACTGGCTTATATCAATGGCGTTATTCATAACAGAAAATGACGTTTTGCGGCCAAACAGCCATTTCCCTGCAAACTCACTACAGGCAACTTTATTCGTGGGATATCGATTTGCCTGGGTTTTCAGCACGGTCTTAAGGGCGTTCTTGGCATACTCACCCTTGCCACTCGTAGAGTGGCTATGGGCGATACGCACAGGAACGCCGGCCTTCTTTGCCGCGCGAAGCGGAAAGACGGAAAGAGCGTTGATGTGACTATGCACGATCTTCCAGCCCTCTTGTCTAAAGAGACGGAGGAGCTCTCGCTGGTATTCAATTACATGCTGATAGGGCGGAATCTCGAAGACTCGGCCACCGAGCGATTCAATCTCCTCGCGGGGCACAAGAGTCGAATCGGAATCGACAAGGAAATCGAACTGCACTTTACTGCGATCGATATGACGGTAGTAATTCATAACGACGGCCTCAACGCCGCCGCCATTCATCTTTCCGACTATCTGTGCGACACGAATTGGATTAGCCATTTAACGACCCGTCCTCTCCTTGCCGAACATTGCACCAAAGGTGCCCGTGAAGCATTTCCAGTCCATGCGAAAACAGCGGTTTTGAACGTAACGAAGTTCAATCTTTTGTCGCAAGCCGCTCTCGAACGTCGCTTCATTTCGATCCGTTGCTTGCCAAAGCCCAGTAATGCCAGGCTGAACAGAAAGCAGTTCGGCCTTCTCCTCATCCGTAAAATGCTGTTCAAGCTCATCCCTTGTAATGGGGCGAGGCCCAATAACAGAAAGGTCGCCGTTTAGCACATTGAGAAACTGAGGCATCTCGTCGATAGAGCATTTGCGAATGAATAGACCAACCTTGGTAATGCGGGGGTCATCGTCGACCTTGCGCTCGACTTCCCACTGATGCAGCTGCTCAGGGCTCAGATACTTCTGCACGTTGCCAGCATCGGCGACCATGCTGCGAAGCTTAAAAATCCTGATTGTCTTTCCGCCCTTACCAACACGCTCTTGCGCATACATAGGACTGCCGGGCGATTCAAGGCTAATGAGTGCACACACAACAGCAATAGGAATAAGCAGTAGAACACTCATCAAAAGACTGAACACAAGGTCAAACAGCCTCTTAACAAAACGATAGCCAAGCGTACCGCTCGGCTTTATCCGATCGAAAGCCAGTGCATCCCCCATTGATGTACACCTCTCTGTCATTTCCTTAGCAGCCACAATAAAACTCACGTTCCTGTCCCCAGGAACCCCCCCCCATCTATGAATCCAAAAAACCAAATAAATCGCTGGTACAACGTCTCCCTTACGTCTTACTGGGAACGTCCAGCGCAAGCAGCTCCCTAAAAGCGGAATCGCCTTCGCCCACGTCTACCAGACACCAGCGTTTATGACGGTCGATCTTCTTTACACGGGCCTCTTGCCCCACCAAGGGACCCTGCTCTATGTGCAGCACGCCGTCTTCTATGCGCGCAACGCTGCTGCGCACCACGCCGTCGTCGTCCAGCACGCTGCGGTACCAATCCTGGGCATCGTCTGGCATGGGCATGTACGCCCGCTCCCTACTACCGGCGATGCGACAGCCAAAGCTCAACTGGGCCAGGGCCCTATCGAGCGTGGCGGCATCGTGCGTGGCGACGAAGAAATATTCCTTGTACATGGGTTTGGTTTGGAGCGACCAGGCGCCGTCCCGCTTAAACCAGAACTCCTTTTGCATCACAAAAGCGTCCTGCATAAGGTCGTGCGGGATAATGCGGCGGACCTTTTCGCAGGTCTCGCGCTCTTTTCCATTGGGGGTGTGGACCAGATACCAGCGGACGCGGCCGTGCTGGCTGTTGGTGGTGGCGCCGTTAAATGCGCCTGGCAGCTGCTCCTGACGCCGTGCCGTCTGTTCCATGTTCTCGCCCCCTCTTTTGGCTTTGCGATGCACGCAAATGCAGGGGCGTTTAGAACAGGCTTCTCGCTCGCAGCTAGGCGCAGTCGCAAAAGTACAGGTTTTTGTATCTTTCGACAGATGACATTATACGTGCAATTAATCAGCGTTTGCCCAGATTACGCAAAATGTACTGCCATTAGGTGCATCTCCATACCCCTCTATAAAAACCTGTACCTTTTTGTGCAACAAAAAAAGCCGCTCAACCAGCGGTTTTTCTTATTTCGGCATGAAAAAAGGCGACCGCCCTGTGTGAACGGTCGCCTTTGTTAATTGTTATGAAGTTTGCCTTAGGCGCGAGTCTTGATCTCCTCGGTCACCTTGGCAACAAACTCGTCAACGCTCATCTGAACGGTCTCGTTGGAGCGATCGCGGACGGAGATGTTGCCGGCCTCGACCTCCTTCTCGCCCAGGATGAGCATGTAGGGCACGCGGTCGATGCTGCGGGCCTCGCGGATCTTGTAGCCGATCTTCTCGTCGCGGTCGTCGCAGACCACGCGAATGCCGGCCTCCTCCAGCTTGGCGCACACCTCGTGGGCGTAGTCGCGGCTCTTCTCGGAAACCGGAAGCGCCTTGACCTGCACGGGAGCCAGCCAGGTGGGGAACTTGCCCGCAAAGTGCTCAATCAGAATACCGATAAAGCGCTCGATGGAGCCAAAGCATACGCGGTGCAGCATGATGGGGCGCTTCTTGGTACCGTCGGCGTCCACGTACTCCAGATCAAAGTTGAGCGGCATCTGGAAGTCGAGCTGCACGGTACCGCACTGCCAGGTACGGCCGAGCGAGTCCTCCAGATGGAAGTCGATCTTGGGACCGTAGAAGGCACCGTCGCCCTCGTTGACCTCGTAGTCCATGCCCAGCTTCTCCAGAGCGGTGCGCAGACCCTCCTCGGCGCGCGCCCAATCCTCGTCCGAACCCATGGAGTCCTCGGGGCGGGTGGAAAGCTCGACGTGGTACTTAAAGCCAAACTTCTGGTACACGGAGTCGATGAGGTTGACCACACCCACGATCTCGTCGGTCAGCTGGTCGGGACGCACAAACAGGTGGGCGTCGTCCTGGTTAAAGCAGCGCACGCGGAACAGGCCGTGCAGGGCGCCGCGCAGCTCGTGACGGTGCACCAGGCCAATCTCGCCGGCACGGATGGGCAGCTCGCGGTAAGAGTGCGGCTTGGAGGCGTACACCAGCACGCCGCCCGGGCAGTTCATGGGCTTAATGCAGTACTCTTCGTCGTCGATGACGGTGGAATACATGTTGTCCTTGTAGTGGTCCCAGTGGCCCGAGGTCTTCCACAGCTGCTTGTTCATGATGAGCGGCGTGGAGATCTCCACGTAGCCGGCCTTGTGGTGGATCTCACGCCAGTAGTCCAACAGCGTGTTCTTAAGGATCATGCCGTTGGGCAGGAAGAACGGGAAGCCAGGGGCCTCGTCGCGCATCATAAAGAGGTCCATCTCGCGGCCGATCTTGCGGTGGTCGCGCTTCTTGGCCTCCTCCAGCATGTGCATGTGCTCGTCGAGCTCTTCCTTGGTGGCAAAGGCAACGCCGTTGATGCGGGTGAGCATCTTGTTGTCCTTGTCGCCCTTCCAGTAGGCGCCCGAGACGCCGGTGAGCTTAAAGGCCTTCAGCGCCTTGGTGTAGCAGATGTGGGGGCCGACGCACATGTCGATGTAGTCGCCCTGCTGGTAGAAGGTGATGCGGGCGTCGTCGTCCAGGTCGCCGATGTGCTCGACCTTGTACTTCTCGCCGCGCTCCTCCATAAGGGCGATGGCCTCGGCGCGGGGCTTCTCGTACACGGAGAACTTGAGGTTCTCCTTGACGATCTTCTTCATCTCGGCCTCGATCGCGGGGAAGTCGTCCTCGCTGATCTTGACGCCCTCGGGCAGGTCGACGTCGTAGTAAAAACCGTTGTCGGTCGCGGGACCGTAGGCAAAGTCGGCCTCGGGATAGAGACGCTTGATGGCCTGCGCCATGATGTGCGCGGCGGAGTGACGGATGACGTGCGTAACCTCGTCCTGCGGGAGCTCGGCCACCGAACCGTCATTGTAGAGTGCCTTCATGGGTATGTTTTCTCCTCTCGGATGCCTGATGCAAGTGCGTGCGATGCGCTCGGCGTTTTTGACTTGCATCATTATAGGCAGGTTGCCTTGGTATACAAGCGCCCGCCGCACCTTAATGGCACGGCGGGCGATTTTCTACGCATGCTTCATCGTGTGGAGCGGGGTGTGGGGCGCGCGTGGCTTGCGGCGTGCCCGTGGCTTGCGGCCGGCCCGGCGATGGATGCGTTACTGGATGCGAGTTCGGCAGTAGGGGCAGACCTTCCAGTGCGCATCGAGCGGGCGATGGCAGCTGGGGCAGACGTTGCGAACCTGGGTGTCGCACACCGGGCAGACGACAAAGTCCTTCTCGATGGGCGCGCCGCACTGCGGGCAGGTGCCGTACTGGGCAAGTTGGCGCTCGCGCAGGGCCATGTCCAGCTCCTGCTCCTCGCGGTCGGACGCGTAGGAGTGCGGGCGCAGGACCAGGTAGGCGATGAGGCCTACGAACGGGATGAGGGCGATGATGCCCCATGCCACGTAGGCGCTGGCGCCGCGGCGGCGAGCGTCGATGAACACATAGACGACCGACAGCACATACAGGGCGATGATAAAGCCAACAAAGGCATAGACGACGCCCATAAGCTGCGGCGACATGAGCTCGGAGATGTACTTGGACATTACGGGTACCTTTCGAAATATTAACAGTTCGGTCAAGTTTACCACGGGGTTTGTTTATATGGGACTACGGCTAGGGGCGGGGCTGACGCGGACACAAACATCTCAATCTGTAACAGGTACTCAGCAAATTCAGGTCTAGATGTTACAGATCGAGACAAACGGAGGACCCGCCAGACTAACGTCTCAATCTGTGACATCTGGAACCAAAATCCTCGTCTAACTGTTACAGATCGAGACGAACGGTTGCCGCAGTTGTCGGCAAACGAGGTCGACATCCGTGCCGGGTCTCCCCTCGTCTGCCGTTGGCGGGTGTTGCGGGGCTGTTCGCCGCATTGCCGCCGCGCTGGGGATGTGTAGACCGTAGGATAGTCTTATTGACGGCCTGTCAACTCGTCTGGGAGGCACTGTGACAGAAACGTTTGATATCGCGATTGTCGGCGCGGGCATCACCGGATGCGCTATCGCGCGACAGCTCGCGAGATTTAACCTTTCCATTTGCGTGGTCGAGGCGGCTAACGATATTGCGCTGGGCGCGTCGAAGGCCAACGGCGGCCTGGTGCATGCCGGCTACGATCCGGCGCCGGGCACGGTAAAAGCGCAGGTCAACGCCCATGGCTGCGAGTTGTACGGTACGTGGGCGCAGGAGCTGGGTTTTCTGTTCTGCCGTACCGGGTCGATGGTGCTGGGATTTAACGACGAAGACCGTGCGCACCTGGAAAAGCTACGCAGCAACGGCCTGGCGAACGGCGTGCCCGAGCTGGCGATTATCGGCCCCGAGCGCATCCACGAGCTGGAACCGCGCGCAAGTGCTAAGGCGACGTGCGCGTTGTGGTGCCCTTCGACCGGTTACGTTGACCCGTTTGAAGTGGCCATAGCCGCTTTGGAGAACGCGGTCGCCAACGGCGTGACATTTATTCGGTCTGCGCCAGTGGAGGCAATTGAAGTTGCGGGCTCGGATGACGGAGCCGCACACTTTACGCTGGCGACTCCCGCTGGCAACGTGCGCTGCCGCTACCTGATCAACGCCGCGGGCAACGGCGCCGCCGACATCTCACATATGGCGGGCGCCGAGGAGTTCCAGATGGTCTGGCGTCAGGGCAACATCGTGGTGCTAGACAAGGAACCGCGCACGCTCATGCCGCTCTACCCCGTGCCGACTCCGGTGTCGAAGGGCGTTATCGTGACGGGCACCGTGCATGGCAACACCGTGATCACCGCCACGGCCGCCGTGCGCGAGCCGGGCGATACGCAGACCTATGCGAGCGATGTGAATGCGCTGCTGACCGGCGCGCGCAAGCTGGTGCCCGATCTGGATACGCGCCGCGTGGTGCGCGCATTTGCCGGCGGGCGTCCGGTCATTCAGAGAACGAACGACTTCTTTATTGGACAGTCGGCCGTGGTGCCGGGGCTTTTCCAGGCGTCGGGCATTCAGTCGCCGGGTGTGGCAAGCGCGCCGGCCATTGCCGAGCGCATGGAGCTTGTGATGCGTGAGTCGGGCGTGGAGATGCACGAGCGAACGGACTGGAACCCAATTCGCCGCGCGCCGGACGATTTTGACCGCGCATCGCTGGCGCGCAAGGAGGAGCTGATCGAGTCCGATCCCGCGTGGGGACAGATTGTCTGCCGCTGCGAGACGGTGCCCGAGGCCGAGATCGTGGCAGCGATTCGGCGCCAGCCGGGCGCGGTTTCGGTCGAGGGCGTCAAGCGCCGCTGTCGTGCCGGCATGGGTCGGTGCCAAAGCGGCTTTTGCCAGAGCCGTGTGGTGGCGATCCTGGCGCGCGAGTTGGGCTGCGATCCCGGCGAGGTATTACTGGAGGACGCCGGCTCCTGGCTGGTAGAGGGCCCTTTGAAGGGGGTGCGCTAGGATGGCGGAATTCAAATCGAGTGCGATTGATTGCGGCGTCGTGGAAGCCGTACAAACGCATACCTTCGACGTGGTCGTTATCGGCGGCGGACCTGCCGGCATGGCGGCCGCGCTGGCCGCGCATAAGGCAGGCGCACGCGTGGCCATCGTGGAGCGCGAGCAGCACCTGGGCGGCATCCTCCGCCAGTGCATCCACCCCGGCTTTGGCTTGTCTCACTTTAAGCAGGAGCTCACCGGTCCCGAGTACGCGCAGCGCTTTATCGACCAGGTGCACGCGACCGACATTGCGCCGTTCTTGGACAGCATGGTGATTGGAATTGATTCAGGCGAGCCTGCGGAAGACACCGCGGTCCATACCGTCACGCTCATGAGCTCTGCCGGCATGCTGCAGCTCACCGGGCGCGCGATCGTCCTTGCCACGGGTTGCCGTGAGCGCACCCGCAGCGAGATCAAGATCCCCGGCAGCCGTCCCGCCGGCGTGTTTACGGCCGGCTTGGCGCAGCGATACATCAATATCGAGAACCTCAAACCCGGCTCGCGCGCCGTCATTTTGGGCTCGGGCGATATCGGGCTGATCATGGCACGTCGCTGCACGCTCGAGGGGATTTCGGTCGAGGGCGTGTACGAGCTCATGCCGTACGCCAACGGGCTGCGCCGCAACGTCAAGAACTGCTTGGACGACTTTGGCATTCCGCTGCACCTGTCCACCACCGTCACACGCGTGATCGGACACGACCGCGTGGAGGCCGTCGAGGTGAGTCAGGTCGACGAGCACCTGGCACCCATTCCGGGGACCGAGCACATTGTTCCGTGTGACACACTGCTGCTTTCGGTGGGTCTGATTCCCGAGAACGAGCTTTCGGTGGGCGCGGGCGTTGAGCTTGACCCACGCACGCGCGGCGCCGTGGTGGACCAGAGCCTGCAAACGGGCGTGCCGGGCATATTTGCCTGCGGCAACGCGCTGCACGTGCACGATCTGGCCGACAACGTGACGACCGAGTCCGAGCGTGCCGGCGCGGCTGCAGCGGCATGGGCGTTGAACGTCGACGCCGGGGCGAGCGCTGAGAGCACGGGCTGCGAGCTCACGGTCTCCCCTGCCGGCATCGCGGGCTACGCGCTGCCGGGACGCATTACGGCTGTGGCGCTCACCAAGCTCAACTTCCGCGTGCGCCGGCCGGTCGATGCCGCCCGCGTGAGGATCTTGGCCGAAGGCGAAGAACTGCTCGCAGGTAAGATCCGCGCGTTTAAACCGAGCGTCATGGAAAGCTTCCCGCTACCGGCAAAGGTGATTCAGCGCACACTCGACCTGGGTGCCAGCGAGATTGTCCTATCCGTCGACCCCGTCGAGGAGGCATAAACTATGAGCGATAACGTGATCGAAACGCTCAAGTTCAACTGCACCATCCGCCCATCCGAGTGCCTCCTGACCGTGGAGGTGGAGCGTGACGCAGACGGCGCCGTGGCAGAGGTGCGCTCCGTGACCGGCAACAGATGCCCGCGCGGTGATAAGTTCGCACATCAGGAGCTCACCTGCCCCATGCGCGTGCTAACGACGACCGTGGCCGTCTCCGGCGGCGACGAAGCTCTGCTCCCCGTACGCACCGCCGAAGCCATCCCGCTTGAACTCCACGCCCAGGCGATGGACCTCATCCGCGGCCTAGAGGTCAAAGCCCCCATCCGCATGGGCGACGTCGTGCTCCCCAACCTCCTCAACACGGGCATCGACCTCATCGCCAGCATGGACATCGACCTAGCCTAAGTTGCTAATTTAGGACGGGCCTCTTTTAGCTACCCCGCCATCCACCCCGCCCCTCCTCAATTGCGGTGAAATAGTTCCTGATTTCCGCCAAACCCCGGCATCCAGGAACTATTCCACCGCAACTTGCCTTGGGACTGGTATTTAGCTTATTCCTACTTTAGTGCCATTTCAAAACTATGCCGGATTACGGGGCTGATTCGGAGACCCCCATCCATACCGGCAATTTTCGATTTTTGATAAGCCATCTACCTGCGGTTTTAATTTCGCGATTCTTCTCATGGTCAAGTAATACAGGTCCAGCCCCGTAATCCACCATACTTTTGAAACCAGCCCATTTGGAACGGCCCTCTTATGACTACTTTTGCCCGATCATTCTGCATGTTGGACGCAGCTAAAATAGCCCCGTCGCAAATTGACTACCCTGGCATTGGGGATACCATGGTGGCACCCTAGCGAAAGGACGATGTATGGCACATGTCGATGACCAGCGTGTGGCGCGCGTGCTCGATGCGCTCGAGGCTCAGCACCCCGGCGCACAGCTGCTCGTAAACGACCCGTGGTCGATCTATTACCTGACCGGCTTTTATGCCGATATGTTCGAGCGTTTTTGCGGCGTGCTGCTCGCGCGCGGTGCCGAGCCGGTGATCCTAGTCAACGCCCTGCACCAGCTGCCAGAGTACGACAATGCCCGCGTCGCCTATCACACTGACACCGACGTCGTGGCCGACGCCATCGTTCGCGAGGTCGATTCGACCAAACCGCTCGGCATCGACACCGTCATGCGTTCCGGCTTTTTGGTGCCCCTCATGGAGCGTCACGCCGCGAGCGAGTTCTTCCTAGGCGACTTTGCCGTCACCGCCGCACGCGCCCACAAGGATGCCGCCGAGCAGGAGCTTATGCGCGCGTCCTCTGCCGCCAACGACGCCGTGATGGCCGACGCCATCAAGCTCGTCCACGAGGGCGTGACGGAGCGCGAAATTGCCGACCAGATGCTCGGCTTGTATCGCAAGCACGGCTGCGAGGGCTTTAGCTTTCCGCCCATCGTGAGCTTTGGCGCCAACGCCGGCGACCCGCACCACGAGCCCGACGACACGGTACTCAAGCGTGGCGACGTGGTGCTGTTCGACATTGGCGGACGCCATCGCAACTACTGCTCGGACATGACGCGCACGTTCTTTTGGGGCGAGCCGGACGCGGAGACCGCACGCATCTACGACATCGTGCGCCGTGCCAACGAGGCCACCGAGGCGCTCATCGCACCGGGCGTGCGCATGTGTGACCTAGACCGTGCCGCGCGCGACGTGATTGAGGACGCTGGCTACGGCAAGTACTTTACGCATCGCCTGGGCCACTCGATCGGCCTGCAGGACCACGAGCCAGGCGACGTCTCGCTCGTCAACGAGCAGGTCGTTGAACCGGGCATGACGTTCTCCATCGAACCGGGCATCTACCTCCCCGGCCGCACCGGAGTCCGCATCGAGGACTTGGCCCTGGTCACCGAGTCCAGCGTCGAGATTCTCAACGCCTACCCCCACGATCCAGTCCGCCTAGACTAGCCTTTACCCAATAGCCCCTCAATAAGTTGCGGTGGAATAGTTCCCAGATTGGCCCACAGAGGCATAATCCAGGGACTATTTCACCGCAACTACCATGGGGCCAAGTCGACCAATTTGAAAGTCTAGAGCTGCGCCACGAAAACGGCCTATCTACTACGTTTAACCCGCACGGGTCGACCATGCGGGTCTTTTTTGAAAAATGGCAAGCCATCTACCTGCGGTTTTGATTTCGCAATTCTCGGCGTGGTCGAGGGTAACCGGTCAAACGTAGTAGATAGGCCCATTTCGTGGCGAGCGAGCCAAATTAGCTACCTGCCAAATGGGGTTAACGGAGCAAGCCTGCCACTTCGCCGGCTAGGGTGATGGTGCCGGCGGCTACGAAGGGCACGCCCGCGGCATCGAAGGCTGCGAGGGCCTCGGACACGCTAGGGTAAACGCCCGCAAGCTTGTCGGCATCCACCAGGGCAGCGAGCTCCTCTGCCGGTAGGGCGCGATCGGAATCGGTCTGGGTTACGACTACGCGCGGGAAGGCCGGAATCAGCACGTCAACGATACCCGCCACATCCTTGTCGGCCAGCGCGGCGCACAGCAGCGTGGGGCGATTCTCTACACACGGATCGATCTCGTCCAGCGCGCTTACAAAGTTCTCGCAGCTCTGGGGGTTATGACATGCGTCAATCAGCTTGAGCGGATTGGTTCCCAGCACGTCAAAACGACCCGGTGTGGGACAGCCCATAAGTGACGCATCGAGCTTGTCATGATCGAGTTCGCGACCCAAATACCCCTCGCAAAGCATAATCGCGCACGCGGCATTCTGCGGCTGATAGGCCGGCTTGACCATGCTCGTCGTATAGATTGCACGCGGCGTGGTGCAGCTAAACTCAACCGTGTCGCCCACATGCGCCGGCACCTTAGTCGTGGCGTGGCTCACCACGAGCGGCACGACGCCGCACTCGCGGCAACGGGCATCCATCACACGCTGAACACTCGCCTCATGCGTGCCCTCGCCCAGCACAACAAGGCGCCCGGGCTTGATGACCGCGGCCTTCTCCCCCGCAATGGCCTCGAGTGTATCGCCCAAAATGCGCGTGTGATCGAGGCCGATGCCCGTGATTGCAACGGCGACGGGATCGGTCGCACTTGTGGCGTCCCAACGCCCGCCCATACCAACCTCGAGCACGGCAACATCCACCGCGGCCTCGGCAAATACCACAAGCGCAGCAGCCGTCAGCAGGTCAAACGGCGTAATGGTATAGGCACGCTCCCCCGCCGCCACACGACGGCCATTCACGCGATGTCCCGCCTCAACAGCGGCCGAAACGCCACGGGCAAACGCCTCGTCACTCACGACGTGCCCATCAACCTCCATGCGCTCGGGATAGCGAACAAGCTGCGGCGACGTATACAGCGCGGTCTTGAGCCCCTCGCCGCGAAGAATGGCGGCCGAAAAACGCGTGGTCGAAGTCTTGCCATTGGTACCGGCGACCTGAATGCAATCAAAGTACTCGTCCGGACGCCCCAGCTCATCAAGCATATCGACAACCGTCTCAAGCAGAGGCCCAGCATCCCCAGAAATCCGCCCCGTATCAGCAGCCAGCCCAACAGCCTCATCAAACGAAAGCAACTCAAACGAGAAAGGAACGACATACGACCCAGAACGCTTAGCCATAACCCAAAGTCCCCCATAACAGAAAAAGAGGCTCATCAAAAAGAATGAGCCCCTCGCGTTGACAATTTCAGCCTTTACCCGATTGCAGCAAGATCAAGGCCACAACCAAGTGACCTCACCAGGCAGCGGACGCTCCCGTAACCGCTATGGGAGCGGTTTGGGGCTTTGCTCGATACAAGTTCCGCACGAGCCGAAGGCCACTTAATGTGGCCTTCGTGCGAGCAGGACTGTCCGCAGTAGCGAGCAATGCCCCAAACCGCGCCCCCCAGTAACGCCTACGAGAAGTCAGCAACCTGAGCAGTCAGCGCCGCCAAGATCTCCTTGAGCTCAGCTGCACGGTCCCTCTTCTTCTGGACCACCGCGGGCGCGGCCTTGGCCACAAAGCCCTCGTTGGCAAGCGTCTTCTCGCAGCCGGCGAGCTCCTTCTGGGCCGCGGCGATCTCCTTCTCCAGGCGCGCCTTCTCAGCCGAAAGATCAACCTTGCCCTCGAGCACCACAAAGACCTCGACGCCGCTGTCGACCACGGCAATGCTCGCAGCCGGCTTCTCGACGTCGGTGCCCATGACCAGCGAGGCGGTGTTCGCCAGCGGTTCAATGGTCGAGCGCAGGCTCTCGAGCTTCTCGATATCCTCGGCACCGGCGCGCACGACCACGTCGAGCTCGGCCTTGGGGCTCAAGCGATAACGCGAACGCGTGGCGCGGGCGGCGGAAACGACGGTGCGGCAAAGCTCAAACGCGCGCTCGGCGGGCTCATCGACATACTTGGCGTAGTCGGCGGGCTCCGGCCACTTGGCGATCATAAGCGCCTCGGCGCGGTCTAGGTTGCCCTCGGCGTCCAAGTCAAGCACGCTCGCCGGCATGTTGTCCCAGATCTCCTCGGTGACAAACGGCATAAGCGGGTGCATCAGGCGAATGGAGGTGTCGAGCACAAAGATCAGGTTGCGCTGCGCCTGCAGACGGCCCTCGCCCTTCAGGCGGGCCTTGGTGACCTCGACGTACCAGTCGCAGACCTCGTTCCAGAAGAACTGCTGCACGCCGCGGGCCATGTCGCCAAAGGTGTAGTTCTCGATGCCCTCGGTGACCATCTTCACGGCCTTGGCCAGGCGGCTGAACATCCAAGCGTCGGCCGGCGTCTCCACGACGGGCTCGCCGGGCGTGTAGCCCTCCATGTTCATAAGCAGGAAGCGGCTGGCATTCCAGATCTTGGTCACAAACGACTTGGCCTGCTCGGTGCGCGGGCTGTCGATGAGCTTCTTGGTCTTCTTATCGATGTTCGCGTCGAACTTGACGTCCTGGTTGTTGGTGCAGAGCGTGAGCAGGTTGTAGCGCATGGCGTCGGCGCCGTACATACCGATGAGGTCCATGGGGTCAACGCCGTTGCCCTTGGACTTGGACATGCGGCTGCCGTCCTTGGCAAGGATCGTCGGGTAGATGACGACGTCCTTAAACGGCACCTCGTCCAGGAAGTACAGCGAGCTCATGACCATGCGGGCGACCCACAGCGCGATAATGTCGCGCGCGGTGACGAGCGCCGTCGTGGGGTGATGGCCCTCGAGCAGCTCCGGCTTTTGCGGCCAGCCCTGCGTGGCGAAGGTCCACAGCTGCGAGCTAAACCAGGTGTCCAGCACGTTCTCGTCCTGATGCACGTGATGGCCGCCGCACTTGGGGCACACATCGGTGTCCTCGGTGAGGGCGTCCTCCCAACCGCAGTCCTCGCAGTAGAACACGGGGATGCGGTGGCCCCACCACAGCTGGCGGCTGATGCACCAGTCCTTAAGGTTCTCCATCCAGGTGGTGTAGGTCTGCGTCCAACGCGCGGGGTGGAAGGTGACCTTGCCAGAGTTGACGGCGTCGAGCGCCGGCCCCTTGAGCTTATCGACGGCGACGAACCACTGCTCGGACAGCCACGGCTCCAGTGCGGCGTCGCAACGGTAGCAGTGCATGACGGAGTGATCGAGGTCCTCGACGTGATCGAGCAGGTCGTGCTCCTCGAACCACTTGATGACGGCCTCGCGGCACTCATCGCGGTTCATGCCAGTGAACTCGCCATAGCCCTCGACGACCACCGCGTGCTCATCGAAGATGTTGATCTGCGGCAGGTCGTGGGCCTGACCCATGGCGTAATCGTTGGGGTCGTGGGCCGGGGTGACCTTGACAAAGCCGGAGCCAAAGTTGGCGTCGACGTGCCAATCCTCAAAGATGGGAATCTCGCGGTCGACGATGGGGAGCTTGACGGTCTTGCCCACAAAGGCAGCCTTCTCGGGGTCCTTCGGGGAGACGGCGACGCCCGTGTCGCCGAGCATAGTCTCGGGGCGCGTGGTGGCGACGACGATGTAGTCCTGGCCGTTGACCGGCTCGGTCAGCGGGTAACGCAGGTGCCACAGGTGGCCCTTCTCGTCCTTGTACTCGGCCTCGTCGTCCGAGATGGCGGTAGTGCAGTTGGGGCACCAGTTGACGATGCGCTTGCCGCGGTAGATCAGGCCGTCGTGGTACCAATCGCAGAACACCTTGCGCACGGCCTGGGCGTAGTCCTCGTCCATGGTAAAGCGCTCGTTATCAAAATCGACGGAGCAGCCCATACGCTTGATCTGCTCGACGATGATGCCGCCGTACTCGTGGGTCCAATCCCAGCAGGCGTCGACAAACTTATCGCGGCCCATCTCCAGGCGGCTGATACCCTCGCTCTTGAGCTTCTTGTCGACCTTGGTCTGCGTGGCGATACCGGCGTGATCGGTGCCGAGCACCCAGCGCGTGGACTTGCCGCGCATGCGGGCCATACGGATGATGGCGTCCTGGATGGAGTCGTCGGTAGCGTGACCCATGTGGAGCTTGCCGGTTACGTTGGGAGGCGGAATGGTGACGGTGCAGTCGCCCACGCCCTCACGGCGCTTGTAGTAGCCGCCGTCGAGCCACTTCTGCAGGATCGCCGGCTCGTTGGTCGACGGATCGTAGTTCTTGGGCATCTCTTCCATATATCTCTCCCTGTCCCGCCGGCGTGTCCGCCTGCTTGGTTTTCGCTCGGTCAGGTCCTGGCTCGCACGAAGAGCACATTAAGTGCTCTTCGGCTCGTGCGGAATCTACGAAAACCAAGCAGGCGGACACGCCTTAGGTATCGATTACTTCAGTCTGAAGGTACTAACTTGACAATCTCACAGAATAGCACAGGCATACCTGCCGAAAAGGGACAGGTTTATTTTGGTAGGTTTTATCAGGGGAAACGACATTTGCCCATATAAAAACCGACCAAGATAAACCTGTCCCTAAAAGGCAGGCCCCACGGTGGTTGCCGCGGGGCCTGAATTCAAGCTATTTACCCGTAGATGCGTTGGGGCTGTTCTTCGCCCTTTACGGAGGCTTCGGTCACGATGACCTTGGTGACGCCCTCCTCGCTGGGGAGGTCGAACATCGTCTGCTGCAGCACGTCCTCGCAGATGGAGCGCAGGCCGCGGGCGCCGGTCTTGCGGGCAAGCGCCATACGGGCGATCTCATGCAGGGCGGCGTCCTCGAACTCAAGCTCAACGTCCTCGAGCTGGAACATCTTGCGGTACTGACGCACCACGGCGTTCTTGGGCTCGGTCAGGATCGACACCAGGTCGTCCTCGTCGAGCGCCTGCGTCTGGGTGACGACGGGCGTACGTCCCACAAACTCGGGGATCATGCCAAAGGCGTTGAGGTCCTGCGGGAGCACCTGGCGCAGCAGATCGTTCTCGTCGACCGAGGTGGGGCCGGCGATCTCGGAGTTAAAGCCCACGCCCTTGTTGCCCACGCGATCGGCGATGATCTTGTCCAGACCCACAAAGGCACCACCGCAGATGAACAGGATGTTGGTCGTGTCGATCTGCAGCAGCTCCTGCTGGGGATGCTTGCGGCCGCCGGTGGGCGGAACGCTTGCCACCGTGCCCTCAAGAATCTTAAGCAGCGCCTGCTGAACGCCCTCGCCCGAAACGTCGCGGGTGATGGAGAGGTTCTCGGCCTTGCGGGCGATCTTGTCAATCTCGTCCACGTAGATAATGCCGACCTGCGCGCGCTCGATATCGCCATCGGCGGCATTGATGAGCTTGAGCAGGATGTTCTCCACGTCCTCGCCCACGTAACCGGCCTCGGTGAGCGCGGTGGCGTCGGCGATGGCAAACGGCACCTCGAGGATGCGCGCAAGCGTCTGGGCGAGCAGGGTCTTACCGGTACCGGTGGGACCGAGCAGCAAAATGTTGGACTTGGCAAGCTCCACCTCGTCCATATCATCGTCGAGCTGCGAGTCCAAGCCGTCGTCAAAGGCCGAAAGCGCAGCGCCGCCCTCGATGACGCGGCGATAGTGGTTGTACACGGCAACCGACATGGCGCGCTTGGCGTCCTCCTGGCCCATGACATAGGCCGAAAGCTCGTCATAGATCTCGTGCGGCGTCGGCACATGCGTAATGACCTGGCGGGCGTCGTCCTCGAGCTCAAAGCCCTCGGCCTCGGGATCCACGGCAGGCTGGGACGCAGCCTGGCCGTGATCGTTGAGGAAGCCCGGCAGCTTACCGTTGCGGGCTGCGTCCATAAAGTCCGAAGCCAGCGACTCCTCAAGAATCTCGGAACAGGCGGCGACGCACTCGTCGCAGATAAAGATGTTGGTCGGACCCTTTACGAGACGACGAACCTGGCCCTGCTCTTTTCCGCAGAAGGAGCAGCGGATGGGGTTGCCGTTCTCGTCGAAGTTGTCCTGCATGTTACCGGCCATCCTAGGCGTCCTTCGCGGCGAGGTCGCGCGAGGTGACGATACGGTCGATCAGGCCGTAGTCGAGGGCCTCGGCAGCGGACAGGTAGTTGTCGCGCTCGGTATCGGCCTGGACCTTCTCGATGGGCTGGCCCGAGGCGTCGGACAGGATCTGGTTGAGCTCGCGACGGGTCTTCTTGATCTCCTCGGCCACGATCTCGATCTCGGTCTGCTGACCCTGGGCACCGCCGCTGGGCTGGTGAATCATAACCTTGGAGTGCGGCAGGCAGAAGCGCTTGCCCTTGGCGCCGGCCGAAAGCAGCACGGCGGCCATAGACGCGGCCATACCGACGCAGATGGTGGAGACCTGCGGCTTGATAAAGTTCATGGTGTCAAGAATCGCCAGGCCGGAGTAGACCTCACCACCGGGCGAATTGATGTAGAGCGAGATATCCTTCTCGGCATCCTGGCTCTCAAGATGCAGCAGCTGGGCAACGACCAGGTTGGCGCTGACGGAGTTGATCTCCTCGCCCAAGAAGATGATGCGGTCGTTGAGCAGGCGCGAATAGATATCGTAGCTGCGCTCGCCGCGCGGCGTCTGCTCGATAACGTATGGCACGAGGGCGGAATCGAACTTAGCGATCATACGCATCTCCATTTCTCTCTTGCGGACCAAATTGGTTCTAGATAAACGTACGGTGCCCGCATGCTATGCATTGGCTGGCACCGTACGAAGCAACCGGATAACCGGTGTATAACTTTACCCCATCACGGGCGCACGCATGCGCTCGCAGGCAAGGTGGCGAGAATTACTCGGCGTCCTTAGCGGTCTCGTCGACCTCGGTCACCTTGGCGTTCTCAACCAGGTGGTCGACGGCCTTGGAGCGACGGATGGACTCGCGGACGGCAGGCATGCGGCCATCGGCGATGAACTCGGCCTTGGAAGCCTCGACGTCCTTGACGCCGGCCTTCTCGAACTCGGCGTTGACGTCGTCCTCGGTGACCTCGATCTTGAGCTCACGGGCGAGGGCGTCGAGAGCCAGGGACTCACGGGCAACGTCGTTGGCCTGCTTGTGCAGGTCGCCGATGAACTGCTCCATGGTCAGGCCGGAAGCGGGCAGCCAAGTGTCGAGCGTCATGCCGCGGGCAGCGAGGTTGGACAGGAAGTTCTGGCCAAGTTCCTCAAAGACGGACTGCTCGTAGTCGGCGTCCATCTCATCGAGCTGCAGGCGCTCGGCGAGAGCGGAGACGCAACGGTTCTCCTTCTCGGCCGGGAGGCGGGAAGCCTTGTCCTGCTCGATCTCGATCTTGATGGCGTCGCGCATAGCGTCGATGCTGTCGAAGCCAAAGTCGGACTTGACGAGCTCGTCGGTGAGCTCGGGGGTGTTGCGGACCTTGATGCCCTTGACGGTGACCTCGACGGTGTGGGTCTCGGCCTCCTCGCCCTCCTCGACCTCGTCGGTCCAGGTGACGGTCTTGACGTCGTCAACGTTGGCGCCGATCAGGGCCTCGTTGAACTCCTTGGGGTTGCTGTCGCTACCGGCGATGAGCATGCGGCCCTCGGCGGCAAAGTTGTCGGCGTTCTCGACGGCCTTGAGGTCGACGGTCACATAGTCGTCAGCCTCGACGGCGCGACCCTCGACGTCCTCGAAGGTGGCACGGTAGTTGAGGAGCATCTCGACCTGGTTGTTGATCTCGGACTCGGTGACCTCCGCAGGGGGCATCTCGATCTCGACGGCGTCGAAGGAGGAGAGCTCGGCAGCGGGACGCAGGGAGAACTCGACGGTGTAGGTGTAGTCCTCGTGATCCTTGGCGAGGTCGAGCTCCTTGTAGTCACCGTTCTTGGTGGGGACGATGTCCAGCTCGTTGAGGACGGCGGGCTCGTTGGCGGCGATCAGGTCGTTGGTGGCCTGAGCGAGGGTAGCCTCGGCGCCAAGAGCGGAGTCGATGACCGGACGGGGAGCCTTACCGGCACGGAAGCCCGGGAAGCGGTACTTCTTAGCGGTGTCCTTGTAGGCCTTCTTGATCGCGGCGTCGACGTCGGCGGCCGGGATGGTGACCGTAGCGGTGAGCTTGGCGTCCTTGACGTCAGAAGCGGTGATGTTCAACACGTTCCTCCTCATACTGCCCAGCTTATCTGAGGTGCTGGTACCTTTATGCAACAAAGTGTCGCGACGGCGGGAGCCGACGCAGGTGCGATGGTGCGGGCGAAAGGACTCGAACCTTCACGGGAATCCCACCAGAACCTAAATCTGGCGCGTCTACCAATTCCGCCACGCCCGCATGAACGCACAGACTAGGAATGATAGCAGATACGAACGGCAAGCGCACGCACACCTTTTACAGGCTCACGACCTCACCACGAGTGCAAAAGGCGGGACGAGTTGCCCCGCCCCGCCCATAACGACTTGTTCGCTGACCCGCTACTCCCCCAGCAGGGCCTTCTCGGGCGTAATCGGCAGCGAGCGCACCTGGTGGCCGGTGGCGTGCGCCACGGCCGAGGCCACGGCGGCGAGCGGCGTGTTGATGACGACCTCGCCGATCGACTTGGCGCCAAACGGGCCCGTCGGCTCGTAGCTCGGCTCAAAGGCCACGCGAATACTGCCGATATCCAGACGCGTGGGCAGCTTGTAGCTCATAAAGTTGCCGGTGCGCAGGCGACCGCGGTCGTCGTGCTCGACAATCTCGTAGAGCGCGTGGCCGATACCCTGGGCAATGCCGCCCTCGGCCTGGACGCGCGCGAGCGCCTCGTTGATCACAGTGCCGCAGTCGACGGCCGCCGCGTAGTCCACCACAGTCACCTTGCCGGTGGCCTTGTCGACCTCGACCTCGGCAATGCCGGCCATAAACGGCGGGGGCGAAACGGGCAGGCAGGCAGAGGCATGCGAGGTGAGCGCGTCGCCGCCCGCAATGTTCTTGACGCACAGGTTGGCAAAGTCGCGCAGCGTGAGGTAGCGGTTCTGCTCGCGCGCGGCACGCTCGTCGGACAGGCGCACGTACTGGCCGTCGAAGACCACGTCGGCGGCGTCCACGTCCCACATCTGGGCGGCCTTGGCGCAGATCTTCTCGCGCAGCTCGGTCGCGGCGTTCTTGGCTGCCAGGCCCGTCACGTACGTGCCCGAGCTCGCGTACGAGCCGGCGTCGAACGGCGACACGTCGGTGTCTACGCCGCGCACCACGATCAGCGAACTCTCCACGCCCAGCTCCTCGGCGGCAATCTGCGCCAGGATCGTGTCGACGCCCATGCCGTTATCGGTGGCGCCGGTGCCGATGGTAATGAAGCCGTCTTCCTCCAGGCGCATGTCGATGCCGGCGATATCCACGTTGGAAATGCCCGAGCCCTGCATGGTGAGCGCACAGCCCAGAGCACGCACGCGGTCGCCCAGGTCCACGGCCAGCGGCTTGTCGCGCCAGCCGATCATGTCCACCGCGCGCAGCAGGCAGCGGTCGAGCGCGCAGGCGTTGAGCTTCTCGTTGTAGTACTGCGGCATAATCTCGCCCTCGTGAACCATGTTCTTAAGACGCAGGTCGGCGGGATCCATGTGCAGCATGTCGGCGAGCTCGTTGACGGCACTCTCCACGGCAAACTGGCCCTGGGTGGCACCGTAGCCGCGATACGCACCGCCTCGGTTGGTATTGGTGTAGACGGCGTCCCAGCTAAAGCGGCTCGCCTTCACATGGTTGTAGATGGGCAGGCTCTTGTGGCCCGAAAGGCCGATCGTCGTGGTGGCATGCTCGCCATACGCGCCGGCGTTGGACAGCGTATGCAAGTCGATGGCCGTGATGGTGCCGTCGTTCATGGCGCCCAGCTTAACGGTCATCTGCATCTGGTGACGCGAATTGCCCGCAGTGATGGTCTCCTCGCGGGTGTAGCAGCAATAGCTCGGACGGCCGGTCTGCTGGGTAACGAATGCCACGAAGATCTCACAGCAGCCCGTCTGCTTGGAGCCAAAGCCACCGCCGATGCGCGGCTTAATGACCTGCACCTGCGACTGCGGAATGTCGAGCGACTGCGCGACCATGCGGCGCACGTGGAAGGGTACCTGCGTGGAGGTGGTCACCGAGATACGGCCGAACGCGTCGGTCGTCGCGAAGGCTCGGAAGGTCTCCATGGGCGCGGTCTGCGTGGCCTGGCTGGTGTAGGTGCGGGTGAAGACGATGTCGCTCTGGGCGAAGGCTTCGTCCAAGTCGCCAAAATCGCTGGTACCGCTGCACACCAGGTTGCGCGGGACGTCGCCGCCCTGCGGGAACATAAAGGTCACATCGCCCTCGGGGTGGACCACGATGTCGTTATCGAGTGCCTGGGTAAAGTCGAGCAGCGGCTCGAGCACCTCATAGTCGACCTTGATGAGCTTGAGCGCCTTGTCGGCAGCCTCCTCGGTCTCGGCGGCGACGATCGCCACCTCTTCGTTTTGGTAACGGACGAGGTTCTCGAGGATCAAGCGGTCGTAGGGACTCGGCTGCGGATAGCTCTGGCCGGCGATGGTAAAGCGGCGCTGGGGCACGTCCTCGTAGGTGTAGACGCCCACCACGCCGGGCACCTTCAGTGCGCGCGACGTATCGATGGAGCGGATCTTGGCGCGGGCATACGGGCTGCGCTTGAGCTTAACGATCAGGGCGCCGGCGGGCACCATGTCGCCCGTGTAGACGGGACGACCCTCGAGCAGGGCCTTCGAGTCCTTCTTGGGCTGCTTGTGGGTAATCTGCTTGTACGCGACGCCGTCGCAGCTGGTGTCGTTGACCGGCAGCTCGGGCATCTCGAAGCCCACCTGCACGCCAGACTCGTTGAGGAAGCGGACGATGGCGCGCAGCTGGCTCTCATAGCCGCTGCAGCGGCAGAGGTTGCCGGCGAGCTGGCGCGAGAGCTCCTCGCGCGTGGCAACAAGGCTCGGGTCCTCCTTGGCGGCACGGGCGAGCGCCAGCACGTTCATGATGAGGCCGGGAGCGCAAAAACCACACTGCTCGGCGCCTTCGGCAGCCATTGCGCGGGCGAGCGCCTCAGACTCGGCCTTGAGGCCCTCGAGCGTAGTGATGGAGCGGCCCTCGACGCGCGCGGCGGGAACCGAGCAGCTCAGCACCGGGTCGCCGTCGAGCCACACTGTGCACAGGCCGCAGTTGGTGGTCTCGCAGGCACAGCGCACCGACGCGCAGCCCTGCTCGCGCAGCAGCGCAAAGAGCATGGTGTCGGGGGCAATCTGAACCTTGACCTTACGGCCGTTGAGCGTAAAGGAAAGATCGATGAGTTTGGCAGCCATTAGCGCACCTCGCTAGAATCGACGCCGGGCACGCGGCGGCAGGAATACTCGTCCGTGGCAAACTTGGGGACCTGCACGGTCTCGAGCTCGCGGGCAAGCGCGGCAGAAAGCTCGATGCCGGCGGCGCGGCGCACGGCCTGGATGGCGAGCGGGGCCGAGATGCGGCGACGGTAGTCGGCCGAGCCCCATAGGTTGGTGCCGTAGCTCAGCGCGCGCACGGATGCGGCCAGGGCGCGAAGCTCGTCCTCGGAAGGCTGCTCGTTCACCAGACCGCATGCCTCGCCCTGCAGCAGGGTTGCGCGCAGCGGACGGGCACCCACGGTGACATGCCAGCTGTTGTTCCACCAGGCAGCGGTGACGTTGAGCGAGGGGAAGTCGGTCGCGGCCTTGCGCACGGCCTCATAGCTGGCACGGTAATCGTGCTTGACGACCACCACGTGCTCGATCACGTCGCGCACGTAACCCATGTCGACAAACTCGGCGAGCGGCACGCGACCGGCGCCCGTCAGCTCAACATAGGAATCGAGCGCCAGAAAAGCCGAGAGCACGTCCGAGAAGCCAAAGCGGCCGTAGATGCTGCCGCCCACCGTGGCGGTATTGCGCAGCTGCACGCCCACGATATCGTGGACGGCGAACTCAAAGACGTTGTTGACAAGCGCGTTGAGCTCGACATGGCGCTCGAGCTGGCGCAGGGTGCACATGGCGCCGATGCGAAACTCGGTCTCGGTCTCCTCGATCTGATCGAGTCCGCAGGCCGAAAGGTCAATCGCCGTCGCCACACGACGCGAACCCAGGCGCATCCAGATGCCGCCTCCCACAATCTTGTTGTTGCGGTTCTTCTGTAAGAGCTCATAGGCTTCGGCCGCGTTTCCAACACGGACGTAGGTACCGAACTTGAGCACGTTCTCCCCCATCTCTTCACTTGTCCAGTACTTTTAAGTGTACCAAACGAGGGGCCGCACACCGTTTTAGGACAAAATCCACCCACCCATCCATAACTTGCGGTGATATACGGACTGATTAGCCGTTCTGGAACGCAAAACAGTCCGTATATCACCGCAAGTTATGAGGAGTCCTCCGGGATAGAAAAGGCTCCCAGCCGGATAGCTGGGAGCCTCATCGCATGCTATGTCGAGCGAAGATTTAGCAGACGCCCTGGGCGAGCATGGCGTCGGCGACCTTCAGGAAGCCGGCGATGTTGGCGCCCATGACGAAGTTGCCCTCCTGGCCATACTCCTTGGCGGTGTCGTCCACGTTGTGGAACATGCCGCGCATGAGCTGCTCGAGCTTGCCGTCGACCTCCTCGAAGGTCCAGGACAGGTGCTCGGCGTTCTGGCTCATCTCCAGGCCGGACACGAGCACGCCGCCGGCGTTGGCAGCCTTACCGGGCATAAAGGCGACGCCGTTCTCCTGGAAGTAGGTCGTGGCCTCGATGGTCGTGGGCATGTTCGCGCCCTCGCCGACCACCTTGCAGCCGTTGGCGACAAGCGCCTGGGCGTCCTCGAGCAGCAGCGTGTTCTCGCGAGCGCAGGGCAGCGCGATGTCGCAGGGAAGCTGCCATACGCCGCGGCCGTCGCCCTCGTGCCACACGGCGTTGGGCTTCTCGTCAACGTACATAGCGAGCGTAACGCCCTTGTCGTGGCCGGAGCGCTTCTTGTTGTAGACATGCTCGAGCACGGTGTAGTCGATGCCGTCGGGATCCTCGACCCAGCCGTGGGTATCGGAGCAGGCGAGCACCTTGCCGCCGAGCTGGGAGACCTTCTGGACGGCGTAGATGGCGACGTTACCGGAACCGTGAACGACGACGTTCTTGCCCTCGAAGGAGTCACCGCGGCTCTTGAGGTACTCGTCCACAAAGTAGACCAGGCCGTAGCCGGTGGCCTCGGTACGGGCGAGCGAACCGCCAAAGGAGAGGCCCTTGCCAGTGAGGACGCCGGTCCACTCGTTGCTCAGGCGCTTGTACTGACCGAACAGGTAGGCAACCTCGCGGCCGCCAACGCCCAGGTCGCCAGCGGGAACGTCGGTGTTGGGGCCAATGTGGCGATAGAGCTCGGTCATGAAGGACTGGCAGAAGTGCATGATCTCGTTGTTGGACTTGCCCTTGGGGTCAAAGTCGGAGCCGCCCTTGCCGCCGCCCATGGGGAGGGTGGTCAGGCTGTTCTTGAGGATCTGCTCCAGGCCCAGGAACTTGAGCATGCCCAGGGTGACCGTCGGGTTAAAGCGCAGGCCGCCCTTGTAGGGTCCAATGGCAGAGTTGAACTCGACGCGGTAGCCGCGGTTGACCTGGACCTTGCCCTGGTCGTCGACCCAGGGGACACGGAACATAACGATGCGCTCGGGCTCGACGAGGCGCTCGAGCAGGGCGGCCTCCTCGTACTCGGGATGGGCGTCGAGCGCCGGCTGGATGGTGCCGAGGATCTCGGTCGCGGCCTGGATGAACTCAGGCTGCTCGGGATAGCGGGCCTTGAGCTCGTCGAGAACTTTCTGCGTGTAGCTCATGCTTCCTCCAATTGATGGAAAAGAAAAGTGTCGTTCGAGGCGCCCCATGCGCCGCGAGCTTTATCGAGTATGGATAATATCGCACTGTTGCAGCAAAGTTTCGCATAAGCCGACGAGCAGATGTTTCGTTTTGATTACGATGCAGGTAGAAGCGTTTTTGAGTGCCTGGCGTACAAATCGCGTGTTTCGAAGCTGTTTCGTCCATATGGTCCATACCACCACATTGGGGACAGGCACCTTTGTGGTGGTTTTGACTCGTAACGCCACAAGAAGGCCATTCAAGCAGCGAAACCACCACAAAGGTGCCTGTCCCCAATATGGTGGTTTTGGTGGTTAGAGGACGAGCTGATGGTAGTCGGCGGGGGTTATGCGGCCTTCGGTGGCAGCGCGGAAGGCGGCAAGCGCATCGCCCGAGAACGGCATGGCCCAGCACAGGCCGCAACCTGCGGTAATGGAGCCGGGCAAAGGCATAATGCGCCCGGGCACACCGGCATCCAGGCACAGCTGCTCGCATTCCATCACATCGAAGGTGCTGTCAAACGACACGATAATCTTGCGCTCGTGGTCGAGGGCATCACCGGACGGGCCCTCGCGGTGTGCCTCGCGATACGCCGCGGCGGCCGCTTCCTCTTCCGCAGTATGTCCACAGCCGCCACAGCCGCAGGTACAAGGCTCGGACCCATCGCAGGTGCAAGGTTCCCCGGTATCGGGGCAAATATCGTGAGACATGGCAACTCCAATCGTCTAGGCGAGCAACTCGGCCGCCGCAAACTCCTCGGGCGTATTGACGTTCTCGAAGCAGAGCGTCGAGCCCGCGGCCTTAACGATCTGCGGCTCATCCATATAACCGGCCTGAACGCGATTGATCAGGCAGCGAATGCGCTGGCGGTCGCAGGCGAGCAGCTCTTGGGCAACCGGCGCACACGCGTCACGGCGCCAGACGGCGCAAAGCGGCTCAATCCCCCGCTCCTCGCGCGGCACGCACACGTCGAGCGCCTCGGCCTCAACACGATCGGCAAGCGCGCCGATGAGTTCCGGCGAGACAAACGGCATATCGCAGGCGACGATCGCCACGAGCGGCAATCGAGCCGCGGCCAGCGAGCTCGCGATGCCGCGCATGGCGCCCGCCGACCCTTCAAGGTCGGCCACCACACGCGGCACAAGGCCGCCAAACGTGCGCTCCTCAAGGTAGGCAAGCTCGCTGGGACGCGACGTCGTCACGACCAACTCACCGGCAACTGGCGCCAGCCGGCCCAGCACGCGCTCGATGAGCGGCTCGCCGCAAAACGCCATGCGGGCCTTATCGCAGCCCATGCGCGACGACAACCCGCCCGCCTGGACGACACAAGAAAGATCGGCCCGTCTTACGGTAGTCATACGGCAAACCACCCCCATCGGCATGCTCAAAACCCGGCACACGAAGCCAAATACCGTCGCCGATAAAGCGGGCGGCATGGCAAACACGTGCAAAAACAAAACAGCGCCTTTGCGGCACGCAGCAAGACCGCGAGCACAAAAGCGCTGGTAGCGTATGGCGGGAACGTATGTGAATCGAACACATCCAAGACGTTTTGCACGCCTCGCAACGGTTTTGAGGACCGCGGAGCCCACCGGAGCCCATCCGTTCCCAAGTGCGGCGGTATTTTACCAAACCAAGCAGCCAATCTAGCGCAGGGAGCGCAGGCCGCCGGCCTCCTTGTCGAGCACCGTAAAGCGCACGGCATCCAGGTGTTCCAAGATGCTGATGGCGCGCTTACGCGACACACCCAGGGCTTCGCGCAGCACACTCGTGGTTGCAGCGCCGCCGGCAGCCTCGATAGCGGCGGCAACAAGCTCGCGCGCATGGGCCTCGGCGGCAGCGGACAGGGCAACGTCGCGCTCGACCTTAACGATCGAGCGATTGAGCGAAAGCTCGCGCAGGGCACGCGTCATGGTGTCGCGATCGAGCTGCAACTGCTCGCCCACCTCGGGCAATATCGGTGCATCGAGGCCGGCTTCGTCCAGCAAGGCAACGATACGTTCGCAGGCCTCGCGCACCACGCGCGCCGCGGCGGCAGCGGAGTGCGGGTCGAATACCTCGGCACCCTCGGCGGCACACACGCCACGCGAGCAGCCCTCGGCAATCAGAGCCGCGGCAACGCCATCATCAGCGGCAGGCCACGCAGCATGGGCAACGGCGCCGGGCGTAAAGCCCGTCTCCTTGGGAGACGCCGCGTGCATGGCTGACAGGGTCGCCGCCAGTGCATCCATCGCAGCATCGAGCACCACGGCGTCCGCCAAGTAGTCCGCATCACCCACAGCAAGCTTGCGAACAGAGCCCTGCGACACCAACCCGCGCAGTGCGGCATCGACCTCGCCGACACCAAGATCCAAAGCGTCGGCAACATCAACCGCCGTAACTGGCAGCATCTGCAGCGCCAGCCAAGCGCCCACACCGCCCGCGGTATCGCCGGACTCAAGCGCCGCAAACAGTGCGCGCTCGCCGGCAGAAAGCTCGCGCGAGCGACGGCAGCGCGAAAGCAGCACGCGCCCGCCGCCAATAAGCATAACGGGCGAATACGACAGCACCACGGCATGGTCTCCGGCACACAGCGGCAGCGGGTCCTCCAGGCGCACCTGCACGGTACGGGTCTCGCCCACCGCCATGGGGGCCTCGCCCTCCAAAAGCATGATGCGGCCGACGACCTCGGCCGTGCCGGCCATCACATGCACACGCGCGCCCGACTCGAGCACGCGCGGCTTGGTGCCCTCGCGGCCCAGGTAGGTGAACGTCATCATAAAGCGCAACGTCTGGCCAAAGCGGTCCGCCACGCCCAGCATCTCGCCACGGTCAAGCGCCGAGACACCGTCACCAACCAGGTTGAGCGCCACGCGTTGCCCAGGCAGCGCGCGCGGCGTATCGCCATGCACCTGAATCCCGCGGACACGGCAGACCGTACGCGACGGCAAAGCCATCAGCTCGTCGCCCACCGCAACCGGCGCATCATGCAACGTTCCCGTCACCACGGTACCGGCGCCCTTGATCGTAAAGCAGCGGTCAATCGGCAGGCGCGGCGCGGCATCGCTCCGCTCGACACGGTCGCGGCAGGCATCCCAGCAGGCACTTACCTGCTCGTCGAGCACCGCAAGCAGCCCGTCGATCCCCTCGCCCGTCTTAGACGACACGGGCACGATCGGCGCCTCCGCAAACACAGTACCCGACAAAAAGTCATCGACATCGAGCTCGGCAAGCTCGATCATCTCGGCGTCGGCCAGGTCGCACATCGTCAGCGCGACCACCATATGCGTGACACCCAGCAGCTCCAGCACATGCACGTGTTCGCGGGTCTGCGGCATCACGCCCTCGACGGCCGAAATCACCAGCACGGCCACGTCGATACCCGTGGCGCCCTGCACCATGGCGCGCAGGTAGTGGGCATGGCCGGGCACGTCGACCAGGCCAACGATCTTGCCACTCGGCAGCGCCAGCTCGCCAAAGCCCAGCTCCACCGTCATGCCGCGACGACGTTCGACCTCCAGGCGATCGGGATTCTTGCCGGTCAGCGCCTCGATCAGCGCCGACTTACCGTGGTCGACGTGGCCCGCCGTGCCAACGATAACGGGACACTCCACCAGCGCTTGAACCTCACTCATCGAGCAATCGCCTTCTTAACGCACGCGACGAGCGTCGTTGCCGCCGTCTCGATATCGCGGTCACCCACGAGTGTGCGCACGTCAAACAGGACGCGATCGTGCGAGGCGCGCGTGACAACCGGCGTGTCGAAATCTTGGACGAGCGAGCGCTTGAGTGCGTCAACAGAAAGATGCTCATCGACGAGGCGCACGGCAACGCACATGGTGGGCAGCTCGACGGTAGGCAGCGAGCCGCCGCCGGGAGTCGAAGACTCCTCGACGATTTCCACCTGCACGGCGCGCGGGCAGCCAGCCTTATCGAGGCCCGCCACCATCAGCTCGCGCAGTTTGCGTGCGCGGCGCTCCAGATGAGCCTGCGGTAGCGTAAGCATGCTGAGCACCGGCACCTCGCGATGGGCCACATCCGCCCCATCCATGTAGATGCGCAGTGTAGCCTCGAGCGCCGCCAGTGCGAGCTTGCCCGGGCGCAGGGCACGCATAAGCGGATGCGACCCGCAGGCCTGGACCAGATCGCGACGGCCCATGATAATGCCCGCCTGCGCGGCACCCAGCAGCTTATCGCCCGAGCATGACACGATATCGAGCCCCGCCGAAACCGAAGCCGGCGTGGTTTCTTCGCCGCCGCGCACCAAGATGTCGTCGGGCAACAGCGCACCCGACCCCTGGTCCTCGTAGAACAGCAGGCCATGCTTGTGGGCCAGGGCGGCAAGCTCCCGAGAGCCCACCTCTTCGTGAAAACCCTCGATGCGATAGTTGGAAGGATGGACCTTAAGGATCATCGCCGTATCGGGCGTGATGGCTTGCTCATAATCAGCCAGGTGCGTGCGGTTGGTGGCGCCGACCTCGACGAGTTTGGCGCCCGAAGCCGCCATGACATCGGGGATGCGGAAGCTGCCGCCGATCTCGACAAGCTCGCCGCGGCTGACGATGACCTCTTTGCCTGCGGCATGGGTCGCCAGCACCAGCAGCACAGCGGCGGCATTGTTGTTGACCACGAGCGCGTCCTCGGCACCGGTGAGTGAGCGGATCAGCTGCGCGGCGTGCTCCTTGCGCGACCCGCGCGAACAGGTGTCGACGCTGTACTCGAGCGTGCTATACCCGCGCGCGACCTCGGCCACGGCTTTGGCAGCTGATTCCGCGAGCGGGGCGCGACCCAAGTTGGTATGGATAACCACACCCGTGGCGTTGACGGCGGGACGCAGGCTCGGCAGCGCAGAGCGGTGCGCACGCCACTCGATGGCCGAGGCCAGCTCGCGCTTGGAACGCGGGGCGGCGCCGGCGCGAATGGCGGCGCGCTCCTCGTCGAGCTCGGCCGTGACGGCGGCATGCACCACCGCGTCGCAGGTCTCCCCCGCCGCCTTCACCACCGGCCACTCTGCGAGCAGCTCGTTGACGGAAGGAATAGCGCGAAGGCGGGCGCGTACCTCATCGGACATGTTCTGGCTATCGCTCATGTGCGACCTTTCAAAACCAAAGGTGAATCAATCGTTCGAACGTCAAACTATCAGCCAATTCGATCGGCTGAGTCAATCAATCGCTATTATCCTCGCGTGCCGCGATCTTTTCCACGCGAACGGCGTTTTCCTGGGTGAGCGCGGCGCCCGTCAACGGGTCCCAACGCAACGGTGTATGGTCGAGCGGGCCCACGCCCAGGGCTTGAGCGCCACCGGCATCGGCGCCAAACGAACGCCCACCGGGGGCGGCCGAGGTGAAGATGCACGCCGGATGCAGATAGGGCGTCGTCTCCACGCGCACGCGATCGCGGCCCATGTCGCTCACAAGCTCGACGACCTCGCCATCGGCGATACCCATGCGAGCGGCGGCATCGGCATTCATCTGCACGGCGTCCAAGTCGGAACCCGCCTCGGCGGCACCTGCCGCCGCGAGCCTGCGCGAGGTATGCGACTCAAAGGGACGGTTGCCGCTAATGAGGCGAAACATCCCCGGGCCAGGCTCCACCATGGGAGCGATCCAGTTGGGTACACGACCCAGACCGGCTCGTTCCCATACGTCACTTGCAAGCGCAATTTTGCCGCCGGCAAGCGGAATCACCGGCTCACCCGTGCGCGTCGGCAGCGCCATGCCCGTATCGGCCCAGCCGCGCTCCTTGAGCTCGTCCAGATCGATCCCAAACGGCGCCACCTGCGCAGCCACCAGGTCGTCGGACGTAAACCGAAAGTACTCACCCACGCCGCAGGCCGCAGCCAAACCGGCAAAAATCTCCCGACCGGGACGCGTGTCGCCATGCAACACGGGCAACACGGCATTGCGGTAGAACACACGCGCGTCGTTGCGGCCCACGACCGTACCCACGCCGCGGTCGGCCTCCAGATACGTCACGTCGGGCAGCACGAAGTCAGAAGCGCGCGCCGTCTCGGACCAACGAATATCAATCGTCACAAGCAAGTCGAGCTGCTGCAAAATACTCAACCAAGCCTGTGCATTGCCATAGCCCGCACCGGGGTTACTGGCATAGACGATGAGCCCACGCAAATCGCCGGCAAGAATCGACTGACCGATAGTCGTGCACAGGCCGCGCACCGGATCGACCAGCGGATAGCGCTCGGACCCCAGCTTGGGCCCGCACGGCACCGGCGGCGTCGCAAAGCGTGCGGGATCGAGGTCGCCCAGCGCAAGCGGTGTGGGTGGATTGAACGCTCCGCCCGCATGTCCAATACAGCCCAGCAGCACATCGACCATGCAGATAGATCGCGCCGTCTGGGTACTGTTCGCATACGCGATACCGATGCCACCATGAAAGCCAGCGTCCACCACCGCAGCAGGCGCCGCGGCAGCCAAATCACGCGCAGTCGCTCGGATATCGTCCGCCGGCACGTCGCACATCGACTCAGCCCACTCGGGCGTCCAAGCACGGGACGCCTGCGCCAGCTCGTCAAAGCCCGTGGTATAGCGGGTCACGAACTCGTGGTCGTACAGGTCCTCGGCAATCAACACATGGGCAATACCCAACAGCAGCGCCAAGTCGCAGCCCGGGCGCACGCGCAGCCAACGGTCGGCAAGCGCGGCCGAGCCGCTGCGCCGGGGGTCGACCACGATAATCTTCGCCCCGCGCCGGCGCGCATCGTTGAGCGCATCAACGGCCCCCATCGTCGACGAATCGACAATGGAACGCCCCAAATACATGATGCAATCGGTGTGCGCCAGGTCGGAGGCGGGACTATAGCCCAAACTATGCTCCCAGCCAGTGAGACGGCTTACCTCGCAGGCGCCATCGGCACCGTACACGTTGGGCGAGCCCAGCGCATGCATAAAGCGATACGCCCAGTAGCGGTCGAACGAGGGCACGCCGAGCGTCATGCCCAGCGCACGAGGCCCGTGCTCGTCAACAATCCCCAAAAGGCGCTCGGCAATCTGGGCAAACGCCTCGTCCCAGGAAATCGCATCGAACCCCGAGCCATCCTGGCGGCGTCGCATGGGGTGCATGATGCGGTCGCGCTCGTCAAACGGCATTGCCAGGCGATGCCGTCCGCGGGCGCACAGGGCTCGCGCCGCGCACGGATGCCCCGGCACCGGCAACTCGGCCACCACGCGACCGCCCTCAACGCGTGCCGCAAAGGCGCAATCGGCATAGCATCCCCCGCATGTGGTCACCACGGCGCGACCGTCACGCTCCACAGCAGATGCCATCTCGATTACCCCTTTCATCAGCCAAACACAACAGGCCAACAGCCCGGCAACGAGCCCCAGACCCAAAAAGCCTCCCGCACGGCAACGCCCCGCGGGAGGCCAACGTCAAACAGACAGTACCTTACGCCTCGGACTTCTTGGCGTAGATAAACCAGTAGCCGAGCGCGACCAGAACCGCGCCGCCCACGATGTTGCCCAGCGTAGCGGCGGACAGGTTAAACGCAATGCCCGCGGCGTTGAGCGCATCGGCGCCGGCGACGTCGGCACCATAACCGCATGCATGCATCACGGCACCCATGGGCAAAAAGTACATGTTGGCAACGCAGTGCTCAAAACCGCAGGCCACAAAGGCGGCGATGGGCAGCAGAATGCCCACAACCTTATCGACCACGGTCTTGCCGGCGGTACCGATCCACACGGCCAGGCACACAAAGATGTTGCACAGGATGCCGCGGAAGAAGATCGTCACCCAGTCGATCGTCACCTTGCCGGCGGCGACACTCACCATGGAATTGGCGACCGCCTCGCCGTTGAGCTTGTAAATGCCGGCCATGTACACCAAAAAGACGATGAACAGGGCACCGACAAAGTTACCGACCCATACGACGACCCAAGCCTTGAGCATCTGAGCCAGGGTGATCTTTTTGCTCTTGAGCGCGCAGACCATAAGAGAATTGCCGGTAAACAGCTCGGCGCCGCACACCAGCACGAGCACCAGGCCCAGGCAAAAGCACAGGCCGCCCACAACGCGCTGGGCGCCCCAGCCCAGCGTGCTATCGCTCAAGAACACGGTAAAGAACAGGCCGCCGAAGGCAATAAACGCACCGGCGAACATTGCCAACAGAAAGGCCTTTGCGACCGGCAGGTTGGCCTTGGTCACGCCGGCGGCCTCGGTCTTGGCCTCGATCGCGGCGGGTGCCAGGCAATCGGGAGCGGGATATTCTGCCTTGGAATCTGCCATGTCAATCACTTCTTTCCTAATCAGCAGGGACAAGCGCTCCTATTGCTCTTGTCCCAAGCGGACAAAGTGGGAAAAGTCGTTGGCGGCCACGGCGTCGTACACGGCGTCGACGGCGTCAAAGACCTCCGGGGACATAGGGTTGTAAAACTCCGTATCGCCCGGCTGAATCCCTATGAAGACGATATCTTCGCACGATTGCTCGATTTCCTCGATCAGAATCGACAAAGGGAGCGAATGCGTGGTGAACATCGACTTGCGGGCCACATCGCGCTTATCGAGCAGGCGGATAGACCCGACGGGCAGCGCCATGTCGGCGGCATCGACCAAAACCAAACGCGGCGGACGTTCACGCTTAACCTCGATGATGTCGTCCTCGGGCGTTTGCCCGCCGTCGATGGTGTACCAACCGGCGATGGGCGTGTCCTCCATCTTCTTGGAGAGCACGGGGCCGGCGGCATCGTCGGCACGCAGCACGCTTCCCGCCGTGAGCACGATACCCGCAAACGGGGCGCCGTTCACACGTCCATCCACAACGCGATCCATTACTGCAACCTTCCCGTCAGATACACGCCCGAAACATCGCGCACGCGCTCCACCAAATCGCGGAACTTCATTAAGAACGCGACCTGCTGGGCATGCAGGCCAAAGTCGTCGTCGAACACCGAGATGCCGGCCTTGGCCGACCCGCGAAAACCGCGCTCGTCGAGCAGCGCATCGCAGGCCTCGAGCAGCGACGGCACCGCCGCCTTGTCGAGCTGGCACTCGCCAAAGGAACGGATGGCCTCGAACTTGGTTTTGGCCTCCCCCTCCGGCAGCGCGTCGACGAGCGAATAGAACACGTTCACCGGCACCGACAGGCGCGGCTCAAAGCAATCGAGCACGCCGGTGTGGTGGCCCACGGCGAGCGTGTAGTACAGCACGTCGCAGGCCTCCTGGGGAACGTCTTCCTCGGTCTCCACAAACTTACGCGTGAGCTCATAGAAGACCACCTGGTCGGGCGCATGGCCCAGGCAGGGGTCGGCGACGCCCTCGGCGGCCTCGTCGCTTGCGCGCGAGGCATCGCCAAAAGAACCGCCGAGCATGCCGGGACCCGCAAAGTAACCAGAGCGGTCCGTGAGCTCCATCTAGCGACCTCCGGCCAGCACCAGATCCTGCAGCGCCGAGTAGACCTCAACGCGGCGCGGATCGTCCTGCTTGTCGATGAGCAGCGCCATGGCACCGCGGATATCACCCTTGGGCGCGCCCTCGAGCGTATCCATAAACTCGTTGGCCAGGTCGCGACCGTAACGGTAGCCGCTCATGGCACGAGCCTCGCGCTCGATGGCAACGCGCAGCTTGTACGGCACGCCGGGGTGCAGGATATCGGCCTGCTCGCCGGCGGCCTCCACCGTGGTCTCGGCATGGAGCTTTTGGTCCAGTAGACCGAGCGCCATGGCAAAGCCGTAGACGGTCTGCGCGGGGCTGGGCGGGCAGCCGGGAATATAGACATCGACCGGCAAGATCTTGTCCGTGCCGCCCCAGACGCAGTAGTTGTCGTAGAAGATGCCGCCGGTGCAGCCGCACGCGCCGTAGGACACCACGATCTTGGGATCGGGTGCGGCCTCAAAGGCGCGCAGGGCCGGCATGCGCATGGCACGCGTCACGGCGCCGGTGTACAGCAGCACATCGGCGTGACGGGGCGAGGGCACGACCTTGATGCCAAAGCGCTCGACGTCGAAGACGGGCGTAATGGAACCGAAGATCTCGATCTCGCAGCCGTTGCAGCCGCCGCAGTCAACACGGTAGACGTACACCGAGCGCTTGATCTTCTTAAGAAGGGTCGCCTTGGCCTTCTCGATGCTCTCGTCGAGCTCGATCTTGGTCGGGCGGTACTGAAGCCGCTCGGGCAAAAGCGTGGGTTCGGCCATGGTTACTCCTCCTTCGTATCAAAATCCATGATGATGCCCTCGACCGGCGCTGGACCGGCGGGAATCTCGGGCGCATCGGGGTTGAGCTCGCGGTCGATATACTCCGGGTTCACGCCGTGGCCGCCCAGATACTCCATGCCGGGGCCCTGGGGCTCGCCGGACGCAAGCGTCTCGTTGGCAGCCATGCCGGCAGCGTTGCCGGTCTTTACGGCCGAGGCGGCGCGCAGGGCGTCGAGCTCGCGCTTGCACTCCTGGCACATACCGACGGTACGGGCGGCCTGCTCGGCCTCCATGCCGCCGGTCTTTTGCAGCAGGCGCTTGGCGTAGTCGATCTCCTTATGCGGGGCAAACGGCTTGCCGCAACGCGAGCAGTGCTCAAGCGTATAGACGCTCTTGCTGGTGAGGTCGTCCTTGCTCATGACGGCCAGCTCAAACTCCTCGGTGAGCTTGATGGCCTCCATGGGACAGGCCTCCTCGCAACGGCCGCAAAAGATGCAGCGGCCGTAGTCGATCGACCAGGTAATGGTATCGGCCGCAAGGTCGGTGTCCATGCAAATGGCATCGGCCGGGCACGCCACGCCGCAGACACCGCAGGCGATGCAGAGCTCGGCATTGTGCTCGGGCTTGCCGCGCATGTCCTTGTTGGTGGGAAACGGCGCAAACGGGTACTTGACCGTCGCGTCGCCGGCCTTGGCGTTAACCTTCCAAAGCTTCAGCATATTAGAGCGCCTCCTCATCGAGCGGAGCGGCCATGGTGCCCTCGCCCGCAAGCGGCGACTTGTCGCGCCAGACGTTCTCGAACTGCTCCTTGTCGAGCACGTGGTCGCGCTTGGCGGCGACATCGGTCACCGTCACGCGGTCGGTGCAGGAGTAGCACGGGTCGAGCGAACCGACGATCAGCGCCGCGTCGCCCACGGTGTTGCCGCGGAACATGTAGCGCAGGACCGGCCAGTTGCTGTACGTGGCCGCCTTGGCGCGCCAGCGGTAGCACTTCTGGTTATTGCCGAGCATCGCCCAGTGCACGTCCTCGCCACGCGGCGCCTCGGTGGCACCGATAGCGTACTTGTGCGGGGTGTACTCCCAATCCGTGGTGAGGATGGGGCCCGACGGGCAGTTCTCGAGCATGGTCTCGATCATGTCGATCGAATCGTAGACCTCCTGGATGCGAACGGCGGTACGGCCGAAGGCATCGCAGGTGTCTGCCGTGGCAGCATGCATCTTTTGGACGTCCGGATCGGCGTAGCCGTCGAAGGGATGGTCAAAGCGCACGTCGCGGGCATAACCCGAGCCACGCATGAGCGGGCCGACCGGCGAGAAGTCGCGTGCGATCTTGCGGTCCAGAATGCCGATACCGCTCGTACGCTCGATAAAGTTGGGCGTAGAGAGCAGCACGTCGACGAGTTCCTGAACCTCGGAGCGCAGCTGGTGGATGGTCGTGAGCGTGGAGAGCTTCTGCTCGGCCAAAATGTCGCGGCGCACGCCGCCGATCACGTTGAGGCCGTAGGTCTTGCGGTGACCGGAGAGCTTCTCGGCCAGGTCCATGGACTTCTCGCGGACGCGGAAGAACTGCTGGAAGCCGGAGTCGAAGCCCGTGTAGTGCGACGCCAGGCCAATGTTGAGCAGATGCGAGTGCAGACGCTCGACCTCGAGCATGATGGCGCGGATGTACTGGGCGCGCGGCGGGACATGAATGCCCTGGGCGCGCTCGACGGCCTCGGCATAGGCCACCGAGTGGGCGCAGCCGCAGATGCCGCAGATGCGGTCGGCGAGGAACGTCACGGCGTCATAGTTCAGGCGCGTCTCGGCGACCTTCTCCATGCCGCGGTGCACGTAGAACAGACGGTAGTCGGCGTCGACGATCGTCTCGCCCTCAACGAACAGGCGGAAGTGGCCGGGCTCGTCGGAGGTAATGTGCAACGGGCCCATGGGGACAAGCGTCGTCTCCTTGCCCTTGGTATCGGCCAAGAACTCGTAGTTTTCCATGTCACTCGCGGGAGCGGGACGGAAGCGGTAGTCCATGGAGTCCTTGCGCAGCGGGTACAGGCCGCTGGGCCAATCGTCGGGCAGCACCAGGCGACGACGGTCGGGCAGACCCTCGGGGATCAGGCCGAACATGTCGCGAAGCTCGCGCTCGCCCCACACGCAGGCGGGGACGAACGGCGTCACGGACGGGAACGTCATCTTGGCGGGGTCGACCTCGGCACGCACGGTAACCCAGCCGGGGTCCTCCCCCTCCATGGAGATGACGTAGTACACGGCGTAACGGCCGCACAGGGAGCGCTCGTCGTTGCCGACAATCACGGGAATCCAGCCGTAGCGCTCGTAGTACAGGTAGTGGACGGCCTCGGGCAGCTTGTCCTGCTTGACGGTAATCGTCAGCTGGTCCTCGCACTGCCACTCAACCTTCTCGATAGCGCCCGGCACTGCGGCGCGCAGGGCCTCGACGTGGCTTTCGCAACGACGAGCGTAGTCCTTCTTTTCAGGTTCTGCCATGGTGCTAATTCACCTCGCTTGTCTTGGTCTGGGAACTGAACACCATGCGGTAGAGAGGAGCCTCGTGGAGCTCTTCGACGCTCTGGTTCAAAACGACGGACGTTGCATCCTCGACGCCGCTCGTGATGGCGACCGGGGTGGCGATACCGAACCACATGACCACGATCGCGAGGGCGATCTCGGGGATGATCATGAGGGCGGGCACCTCGTGGCGCTTCATGCCCTCGGGCGCCTTGCCGAAGATGGACTTGAGCGCGATGCCGGTAAGGGCAAAGTACACGCCGGTGAGGCCAATGGCCACGAGCACGACCACCCAGATGGGACCGGACTGGACGCCGGCCACGAAGGTGAGGAACTCGGAGATGAACAGGGCGAACGGCGGGAAGGCGGCGAGCGCGAGCAGGGCGATGATGGTGAGCGCTGCCGTGACGGGAGCGATCTCGACGACGCCCTTGATCTTGTTCAGGTCGCGGGTGTGGTAGATGTGCTGGATGTTACCGGCCATGCAGAAGGCGAGCGCCTTCGTGAAACCGTGGAAGATGCAGTGCAGCAGGCAGGCGGCGATACCGAGCGGACCACCGATACCCAGGCACAGCGCGACCACGCCGACGTTGTCGACGGAGGAGTACGCGAAGCGGCGCTTGATATCGTCCTGCTTGAAGATGCACAGGGCGGCCACCAGGATGGACAGCGTGCCCAGGATGAGCAGGAGCGTACGCGGATAGGTGTCGCCCACCGTGATGATGGACAGGGAGTAGAAGCGGATGATCACCAGCATGGCGCACTTGAGCAGCACGCCCGAGAGCAGCGCGGAGACCGGGCTCGGAGCCTGGGAGTGCGCGTCGGGCAGCCAAGTGTGCATGGGGAACAGGCCCGCCTTGGTGCCGAAGCCGATGACGATGAACGCGAACGCGAGGCGCACGAGCATCGGGTCGAACTGGTCGACGTAGGGCATGATGGAGGTGAGGAAGGCTGCCTCATGCGCGTTGGGCATGATATCGGCGGCGTTCGCGTAGATGAGCAGCGTGCCGAACAGGCCGAAGGCCACGCCGGCGGTGCAGACCATCGCGTACTTCCAAGACGCCTCGAGCGCCTGCTTGTTCTTGTAGATGCCCACGAGGAACACGGTCGACAGCGTGGTGGCCTCGACCGCCGCCCAGGTGAGGATGATGTTGTTGGACAGGCAGGCGAGCAGCATCGTGAAAACGAACAGGCTAAACAGCGCGTAGTACTGCTTGGTGCGCTCGGCCGGCATGGTCTTCTCCTCGATATCGATCTTGATATAGGAGATGGAGTACACGCCGGTGATGAACCCGATGATGCCTACCAGAAGGACGAAGATCGACGAGAGCGAATCGAGATGGAGCCACAGGCCCAAAGCGTCGATATTCTGCCCGCTCGAGAGCATGGTTCCCGCGGTGACGACCGAAAGGACGAGGGTCGCCGCGACGGAGATGGTGTTGAGCCCCGCAAAGACGCTGTAGGACGTCGTCTTGGGGAGCGCAGCCATAATCAGGGAGAACACGAGGGGACAAGCGAGCAGGGCGACCGTCAGCATTGAAACATCCATGGCCTACCCCTTCAATTCGGTCAGGTCGTGGGAGTCGAGCGACTTGGTGTCGTTCCAGATCCTCACGACGACGGCGGACATGATGATGACGGCGAAAATGGCGTCGGTGGCGATGCCGATCTCGATGATCTCGGGGGCCGTGGGCGCGAGCAGGGCGAGCGTCACGTGGCTACCGTTCTCCATAAGGCAGTACCCGAAGATCTGCTTGAGGATGTTGCGCTGGGAGATGATGCACGTGAGGCCGACGAAGAAGTGCGCGAAGCTGATGGCGAGGGCCGGAGTAGCCACCTCAGCGGTGGGCAGGCTCAGGCGCGTGACCACCGCGAAGCAGATGGCCACCTCCAGACCGGTGAGGATGATGGTCCAGGCCGGCTTGACGGAGGAGGTCAACGTGCTATCGGCAGGCGAACCCATCTTTTTGTAGGCACGGTTGAGAATGAACGGAACGAGGATCACCTTGGTGACGAAGGCCGACGCGGCCCACATGAGAAGCTCGGTGGCACCGGTGGTGAGGCCCAGGGTGAGCAGCACGCCCACCAGGACAACCGACTGGATCGCGTACCACTTGATGGCGGACGGGATGGTCTTCGAGACGACCACCATGGTGGAGGTCACGATCAGAAGACCGCCCAGGATATTGACTAACGAATAACCCATGTCCTACCTCCTAACCCATCCAACTAGAGGACAGAGGACCGGCGACGACGACCATGATCATGAGGACGACGAACACGAACGCCATGGCGCGCGGAAGGGGCTGGCCGGCGGCCACGGTCTCGCTCGGCTCACCGGGCAGGACCTTACCCATCCAACGCAGGAACCATGCGAAGGTGGCGACGGTCTCGACGACCATGACGCACACGAGGACGAAGATGACCGTGTTGGAAGCACCAACCGCGAAGCCACCGGAAATAATCTGGAACTTGGAGAAGAACGTGCTCATGGGGGGCACGCCGGCGATTGCGGTCGCGGCGACCGCGAAACCCACGCCCGTGACCGGGTACTTCTTCATGAGGCCCTGGATCTTGGGCAACATACGGGTTCCCAGCGTGAAGCTGAGGGAGCCGGCGATGAGGAAGAACAGGGTCTTGGTGAACGCGTGGTTGAAGATGTGCTCGACGGCGCCGTTGAACGCCATTTGGCTTCCGAACACGGAGAGGCCCAGGCCGAAGAACACGTAGGCGAGCTGCGCGATCGTCGAGAAGGCGAGCAGGCGCTTCATATCCTTCTGGGGCAGATACATGAGGAAGCCGAAGAGCATGGTCACGACGGCGTCGATGATGGCGACCCAACCGACGATCTCGGGGATATCGCCGGCGCTCGCAAGAGCGCGGGCGAACACGCACACGCCGACCTTAACCATAGACGCGCCATGGAGGTAGGCGGAAACGGGCGTGGGGGCCTCCATTGCGGAGGGCAGCCACATGTAGAGCGGGAACTGGGCGGACTTGGCCCAAGCGGCGAACAGGATGAGCAGCAGCACGACGGTCTTCATACCGGAATCGAGCTGGGAGATCGCGCTCAGCGCGAACGTGCCGGTTCCGGCGAACAGGAAGGCCGCGCCGATGTAGAGTCCCAGAGCGCCGATGTGGGTGATGATGAGTGCCTTCATACCGGCCTTCTTGGCCGTGGGCGTCATGTAGTAGCTGATGAGGCCCCAGGAGCACACGCCGGTAATCTCGAAGAAAACGAGCTGGCCGACGATGGTGGAGCTGTAGGCGAGACCGGCCATGGCGCCGATGAACGTGGAGAAGTACACGTAGAAGCGACGACGGGGCGCGTCGGGATGCTCCTTGTTCTTATCGCTCATATACGGGAACGAATAGATGACGACGAGCAGACCGATAGCGACGAACGCGGGTGCGAGCAGCGTGCTCATCCGGTCGAATATGAAGCCCATGACCAAGGTCTGACCCATACTCGCCCAGGTTACATCGACCGCGTTCATGCCGTTTCCGGCAAACGTCGCGGCCAAGCCAACGGAAGCGACCGTGGCGATGCCGCCGGCAAAGGCGCAGATCCATTTAGCGTAGGGACGCGGCAGCATGACGATGAGCAGGGAGCCCAGCATGGGGACGGCGATTGCCACCATGGCAAAGAGGGACAAGCTCGATTCGATTGACATAGTTTCTCCCTTCTCCCTACACGCCTACGACGACGAAGACGAACGCGAGGACCGCGATGCCGACGACGGCCCAGGTCTGGTTACCGAGCACCTTGAAGCGCGAACGGGAAACGGAGTTCTCGAGCACGCCGCAGACGACGAAATCGACCAGGCACTTGACGAGGAAGACGACGGCGCCCACGAGAGCGGTGACGCCGATGGTCGCGGGCTCTCCCCAGGGGATGAAGATGGAGGTGAACCAAGCGACGACCACGACCTGCTTCATGCCCATGGCGAGCTTCATCATGGCCAGGGACGGGCCGGAGAGCTCGGCGAGCGGGCCCTCCTGGAGCTCCTGCTCGGCTTCGGCCTGATCGAACGGAAGCTTGCCGAGCTCCATGTAACAGGCGGCCGCGAAGACGACGCCGGCGAGGATAACGGCGACGACGCTCGAGACGTTGCCCGTAACGATGTGCTGGCCCATGGTCGCAATGTCCGTGGAGCCGCACACGATGGCGACGGTGAACAGCGCGATGAGCATGGACGGCTCGATGAGCACGCTCATGAGCAGCTCGCGGATACCGCCGAAGCCCGCGTAGGCGTTGGAGGAATCCACGCCGGACAGTGCGAAGAAGAAGCGGGACAGCGCGAGCGCGTACATGATGGTGATGGCGTCACCAAAGACGGGCATGGGGCTCTCGAGCGTGAACATGGGCAGACCCATGGCGAGCATGAACGACACCGCGAGGAACAGCGGCGGCATGATGCGCAGCACGAAGCTCGAGTCGGAACTCACGGACTCGGGACGCGCCATGAGCTTCGCGAGGTCCCGGTAATCCTGAAGGATGGACGGACCGCGGCGATTGTGCATCTTCGCGCGAATCACACGGGCGAGGCCGGAGAAGAAGGGCGCGACCAGCATGACCACGAGGCCCTGCGCTATCGCAAGAACGATGTTCATAATATCCTCTCCCCTCTCTAGACCATGACCACGGCAAGCACGAGGAAAACCACGAGCGCCGCGACGATGTAGCAGATGTATACGGAGTAGTTGCCGCCCTCGATCTTGGAGGCAAGGCCGGCCAGCTTGTCGGCACCCTCGCTCGGTGCATCGACCAGGAAACGGTCGGGCAGGGGCTCGACGCCCTGGGCGACACCGGTGAGCTTCTGGAACACGTGCGCGATGGACCAGCAGATCTTGGTGCATACCTCGCGCAGGGTGTAGAGCGGGCCCATGAAGAGCTCGACGTCGGACGCGAAGCTCGTGGCGACGACGGGCATGTGCTCGTTGGGCTCGTAGCCGCACGCCCAAGGGTCGGTCTTCTTAGCGGGGGCCTTGGTGCCGAGGCAGAACCTCAACACGAACGCGAGGCCGGTGAGGACCACGAGCGCGATGGCGATCGCGGGGGTGGAGGTGGCGGCACCGGAAATCTCGTTCACCAGAGACACGCCCGAGGTGGCCGTGACGGCGGAGCCGGCAAGCACGCTCTGGGCGACGTCGCCCAGAACCGGGGCGATGACGGGAGAGCCGATTCCCAGCACCACGCAGATGGCCGCGAGGAGCATCTGCGAGAACAACATCGGAGCCGGGGACTCCTTGGCGTTCGCAGCCTCCTGGGAACGCGGGCTGCTCGCGAACGAGACGCCGTAGGCCTTCACGAAGCACGTAACGGCCAGGGCACCGGTGATGGCGAGCGCGGCCGCGGAGGCGACGGCGAACACCATGACGACCGGGTCGGAGAGCGTCGAGATGTTGAACAGGGACTGGTAGGTGAACCACTCGGAAACGAAGCCGTTGAGCGGCGGGATGGCCGAGATGGCAAGAGCGCCGATGAGGAAGCAGACGGCCGTGACCGGCATGCGGCGGAACAGACCGCCCATCTTCTCCATGTTGCGCGTACCCGTGGCATAGAGCAGGGAGCCCGCGCCGAGGAACAGCTCGCCCTTGAACATGGCGTGGTTGAGCGTGTGGTAGAGGGCGGCCATGAGCGCGATCGTCGCGATGACGTCGTTGCCCAGGGCGTGCGCCGTCATGGACGCGCCGACACCGAGCAAGATGATGCCAATGTTCTCGACGGAGTGATAGGCCAGCAGGCGCTTGATGTCGTGCTCGTGGAGGGCGTAGACGACGCCCAGGACCGACGAGATGGATCCAAAGACCAGGACCATGAGGCCCCACCAGAGCTGGACGCCCGAACCCGCGAGCAGGTCGAGACCGACCTTGAGGATTCCCAGGATGCCGATCTTGATCATGCCGCCGGACATGAGGGCGGACACGTTGGACGGCGCCTCGGGGTGCGCCTGGGGCAGCCAGGAGTGCAGCGGGATGATACCGGCCTTTGCGCCAAATCCGAAGAACGCGAGGACGAAGCACACGGAGGAGATGGCGGGTCCAAAGTCATGCGTACGGAAATCACTGAAGCTGAAGGAACCGCCCACGCCGTTGGTCATGAGCAGGAAGCTCGCCATGATGAGAACGAAGCCCACGTGCGCGATGACGAAGTAGAGCCAACCGCCCCTAATGGAGTTCTTGTTCTCCTCGATAACGACAAGGAAGTAGCTCGTAAGGGACATGAGCTCAAAGGCGACCAGGAACCAGAACACGTTGTCGGCGGTGATGACGAGCATCATCGAGGCGACGAAGGTGTTCATAAAGAAGCCGGCGCGCCCGACCTTGCCCGGGTACTCGTCGAAGTAGGACAGACCGTAGATGAAGCCCGCAAAGGCGAGAATCGAGATGAGGACCACGATCAGGCCCGCAAGGCCGTTGAGCAAGAGCTCGAGACGGGCGAACGGGAAGAAGAAGACCGTGTTGAGGGACGAAACGTCGCCAAGCACGGCCTCGAGGCCCGCGATGAACGACAGCACGGCCGCGACGGCGCCGATCAGGCAGCCGGCGGTCTTGGCGGCGTTATCGGCCTTGATCAGCAGAACCGAGGCGAGCGCACCGATGCACGAGACGGCAAGCGATGCGATAAACAGCGTCATGCTATCCATTGTTTACGCTCCCTTCTGCTTTCTCGGACAGGCCCTGGGCCACAGCGGTAACGTCGACGACTGGACCGTTTTCGATCGAGCGCAGGCGCTTGGCCTCGTCGAGCTCGCGATCGGCCGCGCCGCCCATGACGGTCAGCGCCTTGGTGGGGCACGCCGCCACACAATGCGGGCCGTCCGGATCGAAGGCACACAGGTCGCACTTGACGGCGCAGGTGTACTGGCCAGGAGCCCACGTAAGCAGGCTGCTCAGGGACTTAGGATACGAAGGCGTCGGGTCGCACATGCCTGCGACACCGGCGATAGACGTGCCATCGGGATGGATGGCTCCGAAGGGGCACGCGATGGCGCACAGCCTGCACCCGATGCACTCCTGCTCCTTGACGTGGATGCGATCGCCATCGTGCTCGATGGCATTCACCGGGCAAACCTCGGCGCAGGGAGCACCCTCGCAATGGTGGCAGGCAAGGGCGGCCGAAATACCGCCGGTCTTCACGAGCGCCAGGCGCGGCGTATCCTGAAGACCCTGCATCCGGTGGGCGTCGGCACAGGCGGACTGGCATGTTCCGCAGCCGATGCACCTCTCCGGGTTGATGTCGATGAAGCGGTTCATCCCCACTTCCTTTCAAAATAACGGGCCGGGCTCCCGAACGTACGGGACGCCCGGCCCAAAAAGCCAACGAGAACGGGACTACACGATTTGGTTCACGTGCGTCTCGTCGTCGAACTTGGCGGCGCCAGGCTCAACGTCCTGGGGAGCAGCGGCGTCCACCAGAGCCTGCTTGAGCTCGGTGTACTGACGCTCTACCTCGCCCTCTGCCCAAACCTGGTCGGCAATGGCGTCGACCTGGCAGGCGGAGAACTTGTCCTCGGGCGTATGCGAGACCGGGTCGACCTTGTGAATGGTCAGCTCGTTGCACTTGCCGATCCACCACTGGTAGGTCATGTAGACCGTGCCCTTATTGATGCGATCGCTCACGTCGGCGCGGCTGTATACCTGGCCGCGGCGGCTATGAATCGAGACGATGTCGCCGTTCTTGATGCCGCGCGCCTGGGCGTCCGCGGGATTCATGCGGACAAAGCCGGGCTCGTCGGCGAGCAGCGCCAGCGTCTTGCAGTTGCCGGTCATCGAGCGGCAGCTGTAGTGACCGACCTCGCGGACGGTGCACAGAATGAGCGGGTACTCATCGTCGGGAAGCTCGGAGGGCGCCTCCCAGTCGTGCGCCATCAGGTTGGCGCGGCCGTCCTTGGTGGTGAACTTGCCACCAGCGAACATGTCGGGCGTACCGTGGTCGTTCACATCGGTGCTCTTGACCGGCCACTGGGCGTAACCGCCCTCGGGAGCCATCTTCTCGTAGGTCGCGCCCACAAAGTTGGGGCACAGGCTAATGCACTCGTTCCAGATCTGCTCGGTGTTGTCGTAGTGCATGGGATAGCCCATACGCGTGGACAGGTCCGCGAAGATCTCCCAGTCGTGGCGGCACTCGCCCTTGGGCGGAACAGCCGCGTCAAAGTGCTGGAAGCTACGGTCGGATGCGGTAAAGACACCCTCGTGCTCGCCCCAAGAGGTAGCGGGCAGTATGACGTCGGCGAGCATGGTCGTCTGCGTCATAAAGATGTCCTGGCAAATGAACAGATCCAGCTCGGAGAGCGTCTTGCGCATACCGGCCGAATCGGGCTCGGTCTGCACCGGGTCCTCGCCGTAGTTGTAGAAGCAGTGCACCTTGCCCTCGTCGACCAGGTGGCCCAGGTCGGTGAGCTTGTAGCCCTCCTCGAGCGGGAGCTTTTCCTCGGGCACGCCCCAAGCCTTGGCAAACTTGGCACGCACTGCCGGGTCGGTGACCTTCTGGTAGCCAGGGTACAGGTTGGGCAGCATGCCCATATCGCAGGAGCCCTGGACATTATTCTGGCCACGCACGGGCGCGAGGCCGGAATTGGGTTTGCCGATCTGGCCGGCAACGCAGGCGATGGAGGCGATGGTGTGCACCGTCTTCAGGTTCTGCTTCTGCTGGCATACGCCCATGCCCCAGCCAATGATGGCAGAGGGCTTCGCCGTGGCGTACATCTCGGCAGCTTGGTGGATCAACGCGGGCTCGACACCCGTGATGTCCTGTACGGATTCGGGAGTGTAGTTCTTGATGGTCTCCCACCACTCGTCAAAGCCGTTCGTATGCTCGGCGACGAATTCCTTGTCGTAGAGGCCATCGTTGACCAAGCAGTTGGCAAAGGCGTTGAGGAACGCGACGTTGCAACCGTTCTTGATCGGAAGGTAGAGATCGGCGATACGCGCGGTTTCGATATGGCGCGGGTCGGCGACGATGATCTTGCAACCCTTTTCTTTGGCTCGCACGATACGCCTTGCGACGATGGGGTGCGAATCGGCAGGGTTATAGCCGAAGAGGAAAATGCAGCCCGCATCCTCCATACCGGGGATGGAGCATGACATGCAACCTGAACCAACCGTGTCCATCAGACCGAGGACAGTAGGGCCGTGTCAAGTACGGGCGCAGTTGTCCACGCTGTGGGTGCCGATGCACGCACGCGTAAACTTCTGCATGACGTAGTTCGCCTCATTGCCGCCGCCTCGCGAAGAGCCGGTGGTCATGACAGCGTTAGGACCATATTCGTCAATTATGGCCTGCATCTTAGATGCGGTGAAATCCAGTGCCTCGTCCCAGCTTACGCGCTCAAGATCCGCGCCCTTAGTGCGGCGGATCATCGGGTGCAGTACGCGAGGAGTCAAGATCTTGGTGTCGTTGATGAAGTCGTAGCCGCTCATGCCCTTAAGGCACAGCTCGCTCTGGTTGGTGATGCCGTTGAGCGGTTCGGTGCCCACGACCTGGCCGTTTTGGACCAGGAGGTTAAACTGGCAACCGGCGCCGCAGTACGGGCAGATCACTTTATGCTTCTCCATGACACCCTCCTTCCTTTTTCTGCTACCGATTACTCGGTACTTATTTGACAATCATTGGGCCTGTCGCCCCAACGCTTACGCCTCGCTTTCGATGGTGGCGCGGGCACGCTCGGCAGTCAGTTCTGCCAGGCGCTCCTCGTCTACCAGGGTGAGGCCCTTGGTCGGGCACGCCTCGGCACACGCCGGACCGCCGGGACGGTCCACGCACAGGTCGCACTTGAGCACGAAGCTCTTGGTCTGCGAACCCACGCGAACGTCGCCCATCAAGACCGGAACCTGCGTGGTCGCCACGCTCACGGCGCCAAAGGGGCATGCCATGACGCAGCTCTTGCAGCCGATGCAGTTGTCCTCGTTGACGCCGATACGATGGTTCTTTGGATCAAAGAACAAGGCGCCCGTAGGACAGGCCTTCGCGCACGGGGCATCCTCGCAGTGATGGCAAGCCACCGGTGCGGAGATCTCGTACGTACGCGTCACGCGCAGGCGCGGCGCGGCGATGTTGCCGGGGATGTCGTGCGCCTCGATGCACGCCGCCATACAGGTTTGGCACCCAATGCAGCGTGAGGAATCGGCTACGACTCGTTTATTGCCCATGTTGTTCACTCCCTCCTGAATCCCATGCCGGAGAGACCCTGTCGACGTTGCCCCGGACCGCCCGTGGTCCGGCATCGGCGTATCGAGTGCATGCGGCGAAACAGGCACTTCGATAGAATTCCTCCAACGATATACAGGTTAAATATACGCAGTTGCAGGTGGCAAACTTGAGCATAGGCCCTGCAATACGGGTGTATTGCAGGGGTTTTGGCAGGTTGGAATTATTCTCTAGAAGCTATAAAGGTGAGTGTATTACATGCGTACATCCAAGGGAGATTTCACGCTCGTTTCTGAAGGATGTAGTACGTTTGTAATATCATTTACACTCAATTACTCTAGTGCAATAAAGTAGTGGTTGTAAGATTGGCTATTATTAGCCGATGTTGTATTTGACTATTCAAATTGCACACTCATTAAGGGAGGCCAGTGATGTCATCGACTCAAAAACGAGCCATCCTGCAGGTGCGCATTCGCGAGGAAGACAAGCAGCATGCCGAGCATCTCTACGACGCCATGGGCACATCGCTCGCCGAGGCTGTCCGTTTATTTGTCGCGCAAAGCATTTTGATGCGCAAGCTTCCCTTTCAGCCGGTCGCCGTGCGCTCAAAGGACGGCACCGCCGCCTATGGATCGCTCAAAGCATATGGTGACCCCAATCGCCGCGCCGAGGAGCGCAATGCCTGGGTTGAATACCTTGCCACGGAAAGCGACGATTCGATTTTGGGTCCCGAGGAAGTAGATATCCATGAGTAGCACCATCATCGACGAGACCGTCATCCTACGCTACCTGCTTGACGACGACGAAGTTCTGTCACCTCGCGCTGCCAAGGTCATCGCCACACGCACCGCTCGCGTCTACCCTGAGATCATCACGCGCGTCGTGGTCACGCTGCGCGACGTCTATAAGGTTCCCCGCGTTGAGATTGCTACAGCCATGAGAAGGCTGCTCGATGACGTCATGGTCGACGAGCCCACCGTTGTCGCCCTTGCCATCAAACTCTTCGGCAAGACCCATATGGACTTTACCGACTGCCTCCTCGCAGCCCGAACCGCCATCTACAACGATGATGTCGTGAGCTTTGGCAAGCCCATCATCCAAGGCATGATCGATTACCGCCGCCAGCGCCAAACCGCTGCCGACGCTCGCGACCGCGCCGCCGAAGCCCGCAGCCGAAGCACCGACTCCACCATCGACAAACTCCGCCACCAACCCCGCCACTAACCGACAGGCAACGGCATCGCCCGCCCCTCAGCCCCATCCCCTCTTAAGTTGCGGTGAAATAGTTCCTGGATTTAGGCTTATTCGAGCCTTTCAGGAACTATTCCACCGCAACTTTCTGTAAGGGTGGTTTTTAGTGCCGCCGAGGGGCACTAATCAACCGTTTGCCGATATGTTTGGCTACGACTCATGACTCTGACCTGCCCCGTCAAGCTTTTGGTCAGTTCATGGCAAGGTCAGGCGGGCCAAATATGGGATAGCGTAGTGTCATTCACTCCCCCTCGAGACCATGGGGTCGAAAATGAGTCATGATAAACGCTGTACCAAACCGCAATTAGAGCTGTTCTTCCGGTTATTCGAGGCCCATCATGGCGGGCACCTGTTTGTAGCTACCAAAAAATGGGATGAACGCTGTGCCTACGCGCTCATGCAAAAAGAGATGATTATTCGACTCTACAACCATGTCTACGCTGATCCCGCGTATTGGAATGACCTCGGCGTCGAAGATCGCATCTTTCAATTGGCATCCGCTATTGCGGTCGTTGAACCGAATGCCGTGTTTTGTGGAGCAACGGCGGCACTGCTCTATGGCATCGGTTCTGCATATTCGCTTCTCGACAAGGTGCAAGTGCTGTTGCCGCGTTCCACCAGACGCGATATGTACGAATTCGTTGAATACCGACGCTGGCGGCCGGGCGACGTATGGCAGCTCGGTCCTTTTACGTTAACGAATCCATATCGCACGGTGGTCGACATCGCCCGAACTAACGCTTTTCGATATGCACTAGGCTATGTCGACGGGTTGGCTCGTGAGTACGGTGTCGAGCGTGAAGAATTGCGTGCATATGCACAAAGGAACTGCCGCGGACTGCACGGCATCGCGCGCGCATTTGACGTTTTTGAACACATGGATGGCAGATCGGATAACGGTGGAGAATCCGAAGCACGGGCGGCAATGATTCTGGCGGGAGTTGCCGCTCCCGAACTTCAGGTTGAAATCACTCGACCGGGAAACGCCGGCTATTATTTGGCAGATTACGGCTGGCAGATGCCAAACGGCTCTTGGATGCTGGCTGAGCTGCATGGACTAGGCAAGTTTGAGGACGATGCCCAAAATGATCCGGAACATACTGCGGCAAAAACCTATCGAGCTGCCCTCATGCGCGACACGAACCTGCGTGCCATGGGCCACAACGTCATTCATTTCAAGCTCTCAGACACCTACGATGTCAAAGCGTTCGGCTCCATGATGCGCGGCTACGGTATACCAACCACAAAACCCTACGCAGACTCCTGACCGGCTGTCCTCATCTTCTCGACAACAGAACCCATCATCGACCCAGCCCGCTCGGCCTCAATAAGTTGCGGTGAAATAGTTCCTGGATAACAGCTTTTGCGGCCATCCAGGAACTATTTCACCGCAACTTAGGAGGGGATGTGGGGTCCCCGGCATGTATATGAAAACGGCTCTGGCACCAAAAGGAGCCAAAGCCGTTAAAGATATCCTATGGAGCGGGCGACGGGAATCGAACCCGCGTCATCAGCTTGGAAGGCTGGGGTTCTACCATTGAACTACGCCCGCAAGATATGGTCGGGACGACAGGATTTGAACCTGCGACATCCTGCTCCCAAAGCAGGCGCGCTACCAAACTGCGCCACGTCCCGAAGGTGTTGAGCAGCTAAGGTCTAAACCTTGCGTGTCCCAAAGCGAAGGAAATTATAGGGGAGACTCCCCACCTGTGCAAGCGCAGAAACCCTAGCTCCTCGAATGTGCGACAAACTTGCTGTGGAGCAGACCGATCACAAACGCCGCCACGGCAACCGGCGCCCACGCGGCACCGATATCCGCCAGCGGAAGAACATCAAACGGTAGCCACGCGCCCGCAAAGAACGCATCGCGGACCGAGGTGATCACACTCTGCACAGCAACCACGCCGCCGACCCATACCCACACCTGCGGATGAGCGTCGCAAAAGCCGTGCACCAGGCCCATCAGTACCAGTACGATGGCAACGGGATACAAGGCGTTGAGCATAGGCACCGAGAACATGAGGATCACGTCGAGGCCCACGTTGGAGAGCAGGCACGAAAACGCCGCGAACACAAAGGCGAGGATCGCGAAGGGGCGGCGCATGGCCTCCTCGGAGGCCTCCGCTCCCCCTTCAACCACGTACGTCTCACAGAAATAGCGCGCGCAGCAACTAATGAGGCCAATGCACACGTTCATGCAGGCGAGGAAGAAGATGGCGAAGACCACGACCGTGCCGGCAAGCCCAAAGTGCATGGAGGCCGAGCGGGCGAGAATGGCGGCGCCGTTGGTGGCGTCGGACATCACGGTGCCGAGCTGCATACCGGCAAGGGCCAAACCGCAGTAGATGACGGCCATGAGCACGCCGGCGATCACACCGGAGCGCGAAATCTCAAAGGCCACGCGCTTGTCATCGGTAACACCCAACTCGTGGATGGTCTCGGCGATGATGATGCCGAAGGCGAGCGACGCAAGCAGATCCATGGTCTGATAACCGGTCAAAAAGCCCTGCACGGTAGCACCGGCATTGTAGGGAGTCTGCGGCGCGGCAGCCGGTCCCAGCGGCGAGATCTCGGCAGCACCCACGACCAGCACGATGAGCGCAATGAGCGCGGGGCCCGTAATGCGCCCGAGCACGCGCGTGATAACGCCCGGACGCAGCGTGAGCGCAAACGCGACGACAAAGAAGCCAACGGCAAACACCAGGCGAGCCGTGCCGAGCGAAACGCCCTCGGGCAGTAGCGGCACCAGCATCTCGAAGGCCGTAGAGCTTGTGCGCGGAATGGCCAGGCACGGGCCGATGGCCAGATACACCGCCGCAACGAAGAATTCGCCAAACTTAGGATGCACGCGCCCAGCCAGCTCGCGGGCCGTGCCGGCGAGCGCGACGGCGATAAATCCCATAACAGGCAGACCGATAGCGGCAATCAAAAAGCCGATCATGGCAAGCGGCGTGGCCGTGCCGGCCTGAAGTGCCAGCAATGGCGGAATGATGAGGTTACCGGCGCCAAAGAGCATCGAGAACAGCGCAATGCCGACGGTAACGACATGGTCGGAGCGCAGACCGCGCGGTGCGGATGAGGCCATAGGCACACCTTTCGGGTCGAAACAAAAACGGGACGGGCAAAAGACCCGTCCCGCAAGTATAAACGGTCTAGCAGCTTTAGCAGGCTAAATCGCACAGAGCATCGATAGCCGTGTCGACTTCTTCGGTAGTGTTGAAATACCCAAACGAGAAGCGGACGACACCCTGGCGCTCGGTACCTAACGCGCGGTGCATGAGCGGAGCGCAATGGGCGCCGGGGCGCGTCGCAATCCCCCACCCTTGCATGAGCGCATCCGAGATCTCGGCAGAGTCGACATCTCCCACGTTAAGCGAAACGATCGCCGAGCGCGTCGGCTGGTCAAAGGCACCGTAGAGCTTAATCCCCGGAATCTCGCGCACACCGGAAAGGAAGCGATCAGCGAGTGCGCGCTCGTGGGCAGCAATCGCCTCGACCCCACCCTGGGCCTCGATATAGTCGAGGCCGGCAGAAAGTCCCGCGATACCGTGGCCGTTGAGCGTGCCCGCCTCAAGGCGCGTGGGCCACTCAAGCGGCTGCAACGCATCGAAACTGTGCACGCCCGTGCCGCCCATGGCCCACGGCGCCACGTCAATGCCCTCTGCCACGGCCAGGCCGCCGGTCCCCTGCGGACCCATGAGCCCCTTGTGGCCGGTAAAGCACACAATGTCGAGCCCCACGGCCTGCATATCGATATGCGCCGTACCGGCAGACTGCGAGGCGTCGACGATCACCAGCGCACCGGCCGCATGGGCCATGGCCGCCACGCGCGCAATGTCGACCGCGTTGCCGGTCACATTGGAGGCGTGCGTCACCACCACAGCACGCGTACCGGGCGTGACAAGCCGCTCGAGCTCGTCGTAGTCGAGCACGCCGTTGGTATCACAGCCCGCATGCTCAACCGTCACACCCTGCTCTGCCGCCAGGCGGTTGAGCGGACGCAGCACGGAGTTGTGCTCGAGCACCGTTGTGACCACATGGTCGCCGGGGCGCACCACCCCGTTGATGGCGGTGTTGAGCGCCGCCGTGGAGTTGGGCGTAAAGCACACACGGTCCGCCCTCGGGCAACCCAAAAGGCGCGCGAGCTTGGCACGGCAAGCGTGAATCGTACGAGCGGCATCGAGGGCACCCGACGTGGCGCCGCGCCCGGCATTGCCAAGCGAGCACATCGCCTGCGTCACGGCATCGATGACCGTCTGCGGCTTGTGCATGGTCGTAGCCGCGTTATCCAGATAGATCATCGCACGACCTCCCACATATCGATCACGGTATAGCCCTCGGTGGGAACGCCCGCCGCGGCAAGTTCGCCGCGCAGCAGCTCCTCATCGGCAGGCAACGCCTTCCACGCCAGACCGCAGCCGGCAGCGACCTCCCCGGGCACGGGAATCGTTCGCCCGGGAAGGCCGCGCTCAATGCACAGGGACTCGCAACCCATGGCGGCCGCCGTGGTGGGAAACGTGATGACAAGCGCCGGGCGCTTCTCCCTCATGGCAACTCCAACCAATACGCTACGGGCGCACGACGCGCACGGCCTGCTCCATCTTCTCCACGATCACGTACATATTGGTGACCTCGCCTACTGCAAGCTGGTCCTTAATGCCATAGTGGTCGAGGCAGGTGCCACAGGTAAGGATCTCGACGCCCTGCTCGGCCAGACCCTTCAGGTCGTCGAGTACCGGAGAGCCCTCTACGGTGAGCTTGGCGCCGCCGTTGTAGAACAGCATGGTCGCGGGCAGCTCCTCCTGCTGCGTCACGGCAAAGATGAAGGCCTTCATGAGCTTGTGGCCCAGCTCATCGTCGCCACGGCCCATGCAGTCGGTGTAGACGGAAATGACGAGCTTGCCCTTGCCGGCGCTGGCATCACAGAAGGCAGCGCCATCTTGCTCGAGATCGGCCACGGCAACGGTGCCAGAGGCCGCCACGGTCACGTGCCACTCGGCGTCAGAAACCTTCTCGACCGAGGCCGTGCAGCCCTTCTCCTGTGCCATCTTGGAAATGTTCTTGACGGCGGTCTCGTTGTCGACCGAGGTCACCACGGCGCCCTCACCATCAAGCTGTTTGAGTGCCTTAAGCGTCTTGACGACGGGCAGCGGGCAGGCATCGCCCATGGCATTGACTTCAATCTTGGTAGACATAGCAAATTCCTTTCGAAAGGGGCCGCCCAGAACAGTAGGCGGTCGCATAAACAGTTTTCCTTAATGCACAACGCGGACGGCAGGGCCGCCCGGCTCTGCCTCGCACACGCGCCCAACAACGGCAGCGATGCGCCCCTCGGCATGTAAACGACGCGCAAGCTCATCCACATCGGCAGCAGGCGCCGCAATAAGCAAACCACCCGAGGTCTGCGGATCGTACAGCGCATCCAACATACCCGGTTCCAGGTCATCGTCGGCCGCCACGCGCGGGCCAAAGAAGTCCTGGTTGCGGTAGGAGCCCGCGGGGATAATGCCCAGACGCGCCATGTCGAGCACCTGATCAAAAAGCGGCACCGCCCCCGACGCAAGCTCAATCTGCACGCCCGAGCCCTCGGCCATCTCGCACGCATGCCCGATCAGGCCAAAGCCCGTAATGTCGGTGCAGCCGTGAAGCCCGAGTCCCTCGGCCAAACGGATCGGGGCTTCGTTGAGGGCGCGCATCGAGTCAAACATGGCTGCGGCCTCGTCCTGCTCGATAAGCTCGCCCTTAATGGCCGTGGTGATGATGCCCGAGCCGATCGCCTTGGTCAGCAGCAGAACATCGCCCACGTGCGCGCCGCTGTTGGCGAGCATACGGTCGAGTGGCACAAAACCGCTCACGGACAGGCCGTACTTGGGCTCGTCATCGTTGATGGTGTGGCCGCCCGCGATGGAGCAACCCGCCTCGACGCACTTGTCGGCGCCGCCCGCCAGAATCTGACCGGCAACCTCAACGCCCAGACAGCTCGGGATGCACAGCAAGTTCATGGCATGGCTCGGCCGCCCGCCCATGGCGTAGATATCCGACAGCGAGTTGGCTGCGGCGATCTGGCCGAACAGATAGGGATCGTCGACCATCGGCGGGAAGAAGTCGACGGACTGCACGAGGCCCAGGTTTTTGCCAACACGAAAGACACTCGCATCGTCGGAGGTATCGAACCCCACGAGCAGGTTGTCGTTATGCACATTAGGTAAGTCGCCCAGGACCTGGGCGAGGGCTCCAGGAGCCAACTTAGCGGCTCAACCGCTCGCGGCAGTCATAGACGTGAGCTTAATCTGATCGTCAGCCATCGATACCTCCTCTCATCGGTCAATCATTTTCTCCCAGTATACGCATGAATGCGAGCCTGCGGCGGATGCATTAATTGAGCGCCTGTGCGCGAATCGCCGCGCCGATGGCACCGGCAAAGCGAGCCTGGGGCGAGGTGGTCACCGGCGACCCCAGCAGCTCGCCCAACCGCTCCACCACGAAGGCGTTCTCGCACAGGCCACCGGTCAGGTAGTACGGGGCGCCCGCGGCCTGCCCGGCCATGGTCGCCACGCGCGAGACCACGCTCTCGATCACGCCACGCGCAATGTTCTCGCGCGGCTCACCGCGACCGATCAGACTGATGACCTCGCTTTCGGCAAACACGGTGCACATGCTGCTGATCTTGGTGGGTTCGCCGGAACGCGCCAGGTCGGCCATCTGTTGCTGGGAAATACCTAGGCGGTCGGCCATGATCTCCAAAAAGCGCCCCGTGCCGGCGGCGCACTTGTCGTTCATGGCGAACTTGGCCACGCGGCCACTTTTAAGCTGAATGACCTTGGTGTCCTGGCCGCCTACGTCAATCACCGTGCCGTGATCGCCAAACAGGCGCACGGCACCGGTGCCGTGGCAGGTGATCTCGGTCACGACCTTGTGCGCATAGGGCACGGCGACACGGCCGTAGCCAGTCGCGATCACGCGCGCGTCGTCGGCAGCCACGTCGTAGCCAGCCGCTGCCAGTGCCTCGCGCAGCCGCTCGGAAGCATCGACCGAGGAGAACCCGGTTGGCTGCACGCACGTCCACGCCACCGAACCCTCCCCGTCGACCACAGCAGCCTTGGCCGCCGTAGACCCGATATCGATCCCGATCCCTATCATGGCTCTCTCCCAATCTAAACATCAAAGGTAGCGGCGCGTTCAGGCGCCTTAGCTCTAGGTTTCTCAGGTGCCGGAGATTGCCCCGAAAGAGGAGCGCAGCGTACTTTGGGTACGCAAGCGACGGTTTGAGGAGCAAGATCCGGTGCCTGAGGAAGCTACAGGGTCTCGATAAAGGCGGCGATGCGCGTCTCGATCTGGCCCATGTCGCCGTTGCTGTAGTCGGTCTCGATCTTCATATACGGAATACCCGCACCCTCGACGGCCTCCTGCATGCGCGCGCTCTCAACGTTGAAGGTGTGGCAAGCCTGTAGCACGCTCTCTACCACGCCATCGACATGATACTTCTCGCACATAGCCAGCGTGTTTTCCATACGACCGTCGTTGGGCGTCATGACCGAGCAGTTGATGTCCAGGTAGCGGTCGGCGATGGAGCGCAGGATGTCGGGAGCCTCCGGATCGATCATCATGGCCGCCGTGCGCTCGCCCGAGCAGTCGTCCATGCACACGACCACGCCGCCGTTGGACTCGATGGTGCGACCGATCTTGTTGATCACGCCGCCCACCGGGCAGCCGGTGATCAGAATGCGCTTGGCGTCTGCCGCGACCGGGCGCTCGCCCGCGTCGTAGGTCTCGCGCAGCTTGGCAACCTTTTGCTCCAGCTGCTGCGTATAGGCCTCGATATCAAAGCTGAACGTACCGGCAAACATGGTGCTCATCAGATCGACGCCGCTCATGGCCGCCGGCTGGTTGGCCTGCAGCGCAAACATCTCGAGCTGGGCCGCACGCAAGCGGTTGCGGCGACGAACGGCAGCACGAAGGTCGTCATCGGTGATCGTAATACCGTAGAAGTTCTCGAGCTCCTCCTTGAGCAGGCGGCACTCCTCGTACCAGCCTTCACGCTCGTAGGCGCGATCGCGACCCTGCGGAAGATGCAGAATGTGCGTGCGCTTGAGATCGTTGAGCAGCTCGTACATCTTCTTCTTGCCGTCGCAGGTGGTCTCGCCGATGATCATGTCGCTAAAGTACGTAAACGGGCACTTTTGCGAGTAGGCAAAGCCGTAGGTCGACTTGATGAGCGGGCAGAGGTTTGCCGGCAGCACCTTCTCGGCCTCGGGAATCACCTCATCGGACGTACCGCACAGAGCGACACTCGCAACCCCCGCGGCATCGATAATCTCGAGCGGCGTATAGCTGCACAAAAAGCCGACCAGGCGATTACCCGCCTGCTTGTAATCCTTAACGCGAATAAACGCCGCCTTGCGCTGCTCGTTGAACTCCTCAAACGTGCTGGGCAACGGCTGCTCAATATTTTCCGACATATAACTCCTAAACCTTTTAACCAACCAAGGAAACGGCTTTCCCAGGTGCCCGAGGTTGCCGTGAAAGAGACGCGCCGCGTACTTTGGCACGCAAGCGACGGTTTGAACGGCAAGATCGGGTGCCTGGAGAAGCCGCCGGGACGGATAGTCCTAAATGGTTTCCAAGAAAGCCTCAATCCTGGTTTGCAGTTGACCGGCGTCCTCGCCGGCGTAGTCGGTCGTGATGTGCATAAACGGAATGCCTGCCTCCTCGGCGGCCTTCTCCACGGCAAACGACTCCATCTCGTAGAGCGTGCAGAACTGCAGAGCCACGTCGACGATGCCGTCGGCATGAAGGTCCTTGGCCATCTGGACAATGTCCTTCATACGCTGATCGTTGGGCGTAAAGACGGCGCAGTTGATCTTGAAGTAGCGCTCGGCGATGGCGTCGAGCATCTCGTCGACCGTCTCGCCGGACTCGTCGACCAGGTCCTTGTAGTAGCGCGAGCCCGTGCAGGACTCCTCGCCGACCACAACGCCGCCGGCCTTCTCGATGAGGTTGAACAGCTTCCAGTTGGGCACGGCCATGGGCGTGCCGGTGTACAGGATGCGCTTGGTCCCCTTGGGCGCCACGCCCTCGCCGGCCTCGACACGCTGCTCGCACTCAGCCGCCATATCGTTGATGGCGCCGGTCAGACGCGGCGTGTCGTCCATAAAGGCGGCCTGAACGGTCAACAGGCTGTCGAGACCGCTGATGGGTGCCGGGTCGGCAGCGCGCGTGGCAGCCAGGCGCTGCAGGGCGCGACGCTTCTCATTGACGGCGTGGATGGCGGCCTTCAGACGCTCGGGCGTAATCTTGACGCCACACTCTTCCTCGATCTTGGCGGCGAGCTTCTTGACCTCGGCCTTCCAGGTCACGAGCGTCGACTCGTCGTGTACGTTGGGAATATCCATGACGTACATGTTCTTTTGCGTGGCAAAGAACTCGTAGGCCTTCTTCTTGCCATCGCAGGTGTTCTCGCCCACCACCAGGTCGCTCGACTCAATGTAGGGGCAGACCTCGCCCAGCTTAAAGCCGGCAAAGCTCTTGATAAGCGGACAGGTGTTGCGCGGCAGGTGCTCCTCGACCTTATCGGTTGCCCAATCGGCACCCGAGCACAGGCCCACGGGAATGCCGTCACAGGCAAGCACGATCTCCTCGGGCACGTACACGCAGAATGAGCCGACGATCTTGGTGGCCTCGCCGGCCTCCTTCTTGTCGAGCATCTCCTTAATACGGCCGCTGTGGATGTTGGTGGCCACAAAGTCCAGGTAGGACGTGGACTTGGGGCGATTGTTCTGCGTCAGGAACATGTCGCCGTACATCTGGCCCACGGCGCCCAGCAGCATGTCGTGATCGGCAAGATTCATGCCGAGGCTCTCCCACATCGGATGGAAATCAAATTCTTCAGCCATAACGGTTCCCCTCTCGAACCAAAAATGAATAGCTACGGTATTGCTGCACGGTGGGTGGCGAAAACCCAGCCGCGCCTAAACCCGGAATTTTGGGGAACCTGCTTTGCGGTCGATTATTTAGTTGTGCGTCGTCTCTCCCGGAGCCGTGAACATACCTGCTCATATGCGGCTCCGAGCCATATACAGGGCGCGCGCGGCAACGCGACGCGAATATGTCTTCTGCAGCATCGGCGCGCCCTCCTTTTCTCGTCGAAGGTAACTATATCAACGGTTGTCGTCAAGACGAACACCGCCGACACGCGTACGACAACGTTGGGATGTGAGCATCTCGCTGTCTGATAATTAATTATCAGACTGATAAGGTTTAGTCATGTAGAAATCGGCGAACGGCGAAGTGAAAACAAAGCGGTCGAGGACTACCTCCTCGACCGCATCGCACCCGCATTATCGGCAAACGAGATGGATCCTGCTTGCATCAAAATGCATGCGCAGAGTCTCACCCGCCTGCGGCAGCTCTTCCACGGGTACACTCACCTTATTCACCTTCCACTGCAGACGCGTGGGCGCATCAGCACGCGGCACGTCCAGCAGCACCAGCCGCTCAAAGCGCGAATCGCTCACACGGGCCACGTGTAAATCGTAGCTGTTGCGACCGCGCTCCGCGCGATTGTCCACATGGAAGTAGCTCGCACGAATACCCAGGTAGGCAACATCGTCGGGAACCTCGCGACCCACGTTAAAGGTCATGCCCCAATCGAGCGCCTCAACTTCCTCGGGCCCGATCTTTCGTGCGCGGCTTGTGTTCTTGCAGCCCGTCAGGCGCAGTGCCGCCAGCGTCTGCGGACGGCGGACCACGTCCTCGACGGAGCCGATCTCCTCAACATGCCCGTCGTGCATCACGCAGATACGCTGACACAGGCGGCATGCCTCGTCGATGTCGTGGCTCACGTAGAGCACGGTGCGGTTGCAGACATCGAACAGGTCGAGCATGTTCTGCTCGAGGGCGCTCTTAAGATAGGAATCGAGCGCGCTCATGGGCTCGTCGAACATAAAGATGCCCGGATGCGCCGCCACCATACGGGCAAGTGCCACGCGTTGCTGCTGCCCGCCCGAAAGGCGCGCGGGGTAGCGGTCGGTAAAATCGGCTAGACCGAAAATGCCCAGATAGCGCTCGGCGAGTTTTTTGCGCGCGGCGGCGTCACCCGCGTCCTTTACACCGGCGCATACGTTATCGGCCACCGTCATGTTAGGAAACAGCTGATAGTTTTGGAACAACAGGGCGCATTTTCGCTCCTGGGGCGACAGGTTGATGCCCGCCGCCGAGTCAAAAAAGGTCACGCCGTTGACGACGATTTTGCCCTCGTCGGGCGTCTCCACACCGGCAATGCAGCGCAGCGTGCAGCTCTTGCCGCAACCCGAGGCACCCAGCAGCGCCACGCGCTCCTCGCCGGCCTCAAGCTGCATGTCGAGCATAAACCCGGGGTAGTGCTTTTTGATATCCAAAACGAACGACATGGCCTATCGACCTCCCTGCGGCACCGTATCATCGCGCATGAGCTCGGCCAGCGCCTCGCGATCGATACGCAAGGCATCGCCGCCCGCCGGGTCGAGCAAATCGCCCTGTCCGGTGAGATCTTTGGCCTGCTTGCGCTCCGCATGGGAAAGGCCCCGCTCGCGATACTTTTGCGAATGCGCCGTGTACATGTTGATGAATAGGATGACCAGGAAGCTGAATGCTATTACGACCACGACCCAAAAGAGGGCCACCGACGTATTGCCGCCCATCCACTCAAAGTAGATGGCGATGGGAATGGTCTGCGTAATACCGGCGTAGTTGCCCGCAAAGAACAGGGTGCAGCCAAACTCGCCCATCGCGCGGGCAAAAGCGAGCACCGTGCCGGCGGCAATCGAGGGCCAGCCAAGCGGCATCATAAGCTTGGTAAAGATGCGACGCTCGGACCATCCCAGAGTTCGCGCGGCGTCGAGCATCTGTATGTCGAGGCCCTCAAAGGCACCGAGCGCCGTGCGGTAGACCAAGGGAAACGATACCACCACGGCAGAGATCACCGCCGCGGGCCAGGTAAAGACGATCGAGATGCCATGCGCGATCAGCCACCGACCGACCCCGGTCGAGCGGCCAAACAGCATGAGGAGCAGAAAGCCGCAGACCGTGGGCGGCAACACCATGGGGATGGTAAAGACCGAATCGAGCAGGCCCTTGATGCGACTTGAGGTACCCATAGTCTTCCACGCGGCGAACAGGCCCAGCGCAAAGGAAATCAGCAGGGCAAGGCCGCTCGTTTTTATGGACACCCAAAACGGGCGATAGTCGATATCGCCCAAAAAGGAGACCAGAGAGGTCAAGGGCCCCTGCTCATCTCGCAACACGACAGACGATGCCTCTACCATTTGCGCGCTATCAAGCCAACGCGCGCCGCCCTTGGCATCACCCGAGGCTGATGCGATCACCACATAGCGGTCCCCATCCGCACCGCGCTCGTCAAAGCCATAGGTATACCCGCCGGCATCAAACGTTGTTTCCGCCGTGACATACCAAGGAAGATCAACGTCCCCTAGCTGCGCACCTCCCATGCAGTTTGCGCTGTCGAGCTCACAGACGAGGGCCTTGAGACCCGATACGCACTCGTTGTCCTGCGGATCCAATCCATACTTCTCGACCGCTTTGGGCGATATCCACACCACAACGCGATCGGCAGCAGGCGCCACTACAAGGTCCACGTCCTCGTCAACGGGAAACCGGTAGCCCTCAGGCTGGCCCTCCATGGCACGAGCGGTCCCCTTGGCCAACCGCTCAAAACCCTCGATCCCATAAGAAAGCCCATGAGCGGTCGCAGCAACCTGGACCCCGTCCTCAGCGTCCCCAGCAAACGCAAATCCCGGCACCCAGCAAAGCGCGAAGGTCAAAGCACAGGCGACAAGCATGCAGAATCTACTAAGCACGAAAAGCTCCAAGCGAATACAAGGACGGAGTGAAACACAAACGATGGAATTATCGCGCCAAGCCGCACTACGCGGAAAGCTCAAAGCCGTACTTAGCCCAAATCTTCTGAGCCTTCTTGTTAGACAGGCAGAAGTCGATAAACGCCTTGGCCTCGTCGGCGTGCTCGGAGCCATCGGCGACAGCACCTGGGTACACGATGGGCTTGTGCGAATCCTCGGGGCAAACGAAGGCCTCCTCGATGCCATCGTAGCGGTAGATGTCAGAGCTGTAGACAAAACCGGCCACGCAGTCGCCTGTGGACACATAGGCGGCGGCGGTACCAACTTTGTCGGCCAGTGCGACCTTGTCGGCGATCTCGGGAGTATACTCGCCGTCGTCGCCCTCGGTGCCGGTGTAGAGGCCCACGGAGGCCAGAGACTGGTTGGCGTACTTTCCGGCGGGGACGGTCTTGGCGTCGCCGATGGCGATCTTGCCGTCCAGATTCGCGACGTCGGCGATGGCCTCGACCTTGGTGTCGGAACCCTCGGCGCGAATAATCACGAGGTCGTTGACGAACATATCCTCACGGGTGTCGGCGTCGACGAGCTCGGCGGTCTCAGCGTCGTCCATGGTGCCCTTGGAGGCTGTGATGAGCACGTCGACCGTGGCGCCGGCGCGCATCTGCTCGACAAGGTCGCCAGACGCTTTGAACTGCGTGTCGGCAAACGTGGTGCCGGTCTGCTCTGTGTAAAGCTCTTGAACCTCGGGCAGCGCCTTCTCGAGCGAGTTGGCGGCAAAGACCTGCAGCTCGACAGCTTTCTTGGAAGATGCCTTAGCAGAACTGGCATCGGATCCGGCCGGCTCGGACGTCTTGTTGCCCGAGCAGCCGGCAAGACCAAGGCCAGCAGCGGCGACAGCAGAAAGCGAGACGAATCCGCGGCGAGAAACCATATCGAACATGTTCAACCCTTTCGAACGCCATGCCCGGGCACCCCGCCGCAGGCTTTATTCTGTTACTAGATTATACTTCTGCGCGAATAATGTTTGTGATAATTAGTTCTCGTCTAATAAGTTTCTTTTACCGATAACCCCGAGATGGCTGCACTGTCGCTGCATACGAAAGGTGCATAAAAAAGCGGAGCAGCCCGTAAGGTCGCTCCGCCGCAGGTAGTGCGCTTATTTGGCGTGCCCGCCGCCCGCCGTCATCTGGGCCGCATGCTCCAGCTGATCGCTCACGGCCTCCCAGCTTTCGCGGGCCGCTTTCGTGGATCCCGGAAAGTTGATGACAAGCGTATACCCACGCTGCATGCACACGGCGCGCGAGAGCATAGCGCGGCGCGTCTTGGTCATGGAGTACGCACGGATTGCCTCTGCAATACCCGGCACATCGCGGTCGCAGACGGCACGCGTCGCCTCGGGCGTCACATCGCGCATCGAAAGCCCCGTGCCGCCGCAGGTGAGCACGACATTGGCGTGGCACTCATCGGCGGCTTCCACAATGGCATCACCGATCTCGCTGGCGTCGTCGCGCACAACCACATGTGAGGCAACCGTCCAGCCCTGCGCCTCGATAAGTTCCTCGAGTGCAGCACCCGCCTCGTCCTGGGCAAGATCGCGCGTATCCGAGCACGTCACAATCGAAATCTTCAACTCCATAGCATTCCTCCTATAGCGCCGTGCCCTCAGGCAGGTCGACACGCACGACATCCACGACGTCGCCCGCCTTGAGCTCGCACGGTCCTTCGTCAATACGCAGCAGGCAGTTGGCCCGCTGCATCGTGCCGAGCAACGCCGAATTCTGCGTCTTGGCCTCGGTCACCAATAGCTCATCGGTCTCGGGGTCGCGCAAAACTGTGGCGCGATCGAAGAAGCGGCGATGCTGTCGCTTTTTCACGCTGTGTGTGAGCGTCGCCCGCTGCACGGGGCGCGCACCCTCGGCAAAGCCGCGCATCTTACGGATCGCCGGACGGGCAAGCATCTCAAAGCCCACATACGCTGCGGCCGGATTGCCTGAAAGTCCCAGGTAGGGCTTACCTGCGAGCAAGCCAAACGTGATGGCCTTGCCCGGGCGCATCGAGATGCGATCAAACAACACCTCGCCCTCGCACCGGACGAGCGCCGTCACGAAATCGTAATCGCCCGCCGAGGCGCCACCGCTCGTAATGACAAAATCGCACTCCTGCACGGCACGATGCACCAGCTCGGCGATCGCCTGCTCATCGTCGGGCGCAATACCGTAGAACACCGGATCTGCCCCGGCATCGAGCGCCTCGGCCATCAGCGCCGATGAGTTGGAATCGCGAATCTGACCGCGCGCCGGTACCTTACTCGGTGCGACCAGTTCCGTGCCCAGCGAGATAATGCCCACACGCGGGGCAGCGTGCACCTTCACGCTCGCGTATCCGGCGCTTGCCAGCAGACCCGCGCCCGCCGGAGCCACGACCTCGCCGGCGTGCATCACGACATCACCGGCATTGGCCTCCTCGGCGGCAGAGCGAACGTTCTCCCCTACCTTGGCAGGCGCCGAGAACCTCACATGCGAGCCCTCGTTGCCGTCGCCATCGAGCACGTCGACGATCTCGTATTTCACCACGGCATCGGCACCTTCGGGTACCGGCGCGCCCGTCATGATGCGGACCGTCTCGCCCACGCCGACCGCGCCCTCAAAGACATGACCCGCTGCCTCGTGTCCGATAACGTCGAGCGTCACCGGCGCCTCGCCAGACGTCTGCGCCAAGTCCGCCGAGCGCACGGCATACCCGTCCATGGCGCTGTTGGCAAACGGCGAGATGTCGATATCGGCCACCGCGTCCTCTGCCAAGGGAAGACCGGCGGCCTGCCACACGGGAATCTCGATGAGATCCGTCGGAGCAACGTGCGACAAAACAATCGACTGCGCATCCTCCAGCGGAATGAGTTTCTCTGCCATATGCACCTCTTAATGCCACGGCGCACATCACGGGCGCCGATTCTTTATGTTTATCTCAGTATAATCCCCCGCCGCACGACGGCGGCACGGCCCATGCCCACGAATACACCTGTCGGTAACGGACGGCGAAACAGAACCGAAACCAACCTGCCGGTTTGTCACGTTTGGCACGTTCTATAATGCTCGTGTTGCAACCTAAAAGAGGAACGTATGGCTTTTACCGACAAACCCGAAAGCGCAAACGAGGCGCAGGATCATTCCCAACCGGTCGACGACGGCGGCTTTTTCTCCCTTAACGACGTCATCGTGGCAGGCAGGCATCAGCTCACCCGCTCCGAGCATCTCTTGGCTGTCGACACGCGCCGCAACGTCCGCAACCTATTCGCGAGCGCCAAGTTGCTCATACTCGTCGTCATCGTCTCGCTCGCCATGGGCGTTGCCGCTTGGGCGTTTTTGGCCTCGCTGAATATCGCGACCGATTATCGTGAGCACCATGCGTGGATTTACGCGCTGCTTCCCGTTGTAGGCGTTGCCACCGCATGGGTGTACAAAAACCACGGTCTTGCCGCCAAACGCGGCAACAACCTGGTCATCGACTCCGCTCTGGGCACACGCCTCATCCATATGCGCATGGCCGTCCTCACGTTTGTGTGCTCCACGCTCACGCACCTAACGGGCGGATCGGCCGGTCGCGAGGGAGCCGCGGTGCAGATCGGCGGCACCATCGCCAGCAACATCTCGAGCCTCGCCCACCTCAAAAAGCATGACCACCACGACCTCATGCTCGCCGGCATCTCGTCGGCCTTTGGCGCCGTATTCGGCTCGCCCCTTGCCGGGGCTTTCTTTGGCATGGAGATGTGCTTTATCGGCAAGATCGACTACACCGCGGGCATCTACTGCTTGGTCGCCTCGTTTACCGGCTACTTTACATCACTCGCCCTGGGTACCGAGTACGAAGCGAATGTCATCGCCAGCGTTCCCAACATGACACCCAAAACGGTCGTCATCGTTGTTATCAGCGCCATTATCTTCGGTCTGACGGCACGCCTCTTTGCCTGGTCGGTTCGAACCGTCAAGAGCCTGTACGGTCGCTTTATCACCAATTACCTCGTTCGCGCACTCATAGGCGCACTCGTGGTTTTGGCCGCCTATGCCCTCCTCGACGCCTGGAACTACGCCGGCCTTTCCACGTGGCTTTCCGGCGCCGGATTTGCCGGCAACACCACCCTGGCGGACGCAGCCATAAAGTTGGTCGTCACAGCGCTTACCCTGGGCGCGGGCTTCCAAGGCGGCGAGGTCACGCCCCTGTTTGGCATCGGTGCGGCACTCGGTGGCTGGATCGGTTGCCTTACCGGGCTCGACCCCAGTTTTCTGGCGGCTCTCGGCATGCTCGGCGTGTTCTGCGCCGGCCTCAACGTGCCCATCACCACCTGCATGATGGCCATCGACCTGTTCCACGGCACGGCAGCCGGGTTCTTTGTCATCGTGGCCTTTATCAGCTACCTAACCGCCGGACACCGCGGCGTATACCCCGCCCAGCGCATCATCTCGCCCAAGCGCCGTTCGCTTATTGTGGATGAGGGCGGTACGGTAGCGGATGCTATCGAGCGCCACAACGACCTGATAGAGTAGACGTAAGTATTCGACGTGCAGCCACAATCGGGGGCAATTAGACCTGAGCGCGACCGCACCGTCACGTCATACGCCGGGAGTCGCCCCATGCACGCAACTGATTTTGGCCGCACGCTCATCATCGCCAACCCAGCAGCCCAATCGGGTGCGGCGCACGAAGTTGCCGAGCGCCTGCAACGCTTTTTGGATATGACCGCGCGAGCATCCCAGTTTGACCTGGTGCTGACCGAGCGCATGGGACACGCCAAGGAGCTGGCCGCACAGGCTCAGGGCTATCGCACCGTTATCGCCCTTGGCGGTGACGGCGTGATTCACGAGGTCGTCAACGGGCTTATGACGCAAGAGGAGGACGCCCGCCCCGCTCTTGCCATCCTACCCGTGGGCTCTGGCAACGATTTTGCCCAAACGCTCGGCATCGACGATTTCTCCAGTAAGGATTTTGGCGCGCTGCTCACCTGTGAGCTGCAGCGTCAGGACATCGGGCGAATTCGCTCGTGGAGCCCTGCGAGCGGCAGCGGCGAGGCTACCGTTGAGTACTACGACCAGACGCTTTCGGTCGGCATCGATGCCGCCATCGGCCTTGGCACCACCGAGCTGCGCAAAAAGACCGGCTTGACGGGCGCGCCGCTCTACACCCTCTCGGGACTTGAGCAGTTTGGCCTACGTTATCGCAACTACCCCATGACAGTCAGCTTTGACGGGGCGCCTGCCGAGCGCGTGAGGGCGATCATCATGGCGATTCAGCTGGGTCCTACCTATGGCTCGGGCTATCGCATCTGTCCCGACGCCGACCCCTGTGACGGTATATTCGACGTCTGCTACGCCTGCGGCCCCGTTCCGCGCGCGGTCGCGCTTCCCATGTTCCTTTCGGCCAAAGATGGCCACCATACCAAGTTGCCGCCGGTTCGCATGCGCCGCTGCCGCCATGCCGAGCTTACCTTTGAGGAGCCCGACTACCCCATCCAGGCCGACGGCGAGCCCGTTGTCGCCTCACGCATCGAGGTCGACATCCTCGCCGGCGCCCTCGAGGTCTGGCACCCCACCCGCTAACCCCACCTAAGTTGCGGTGAAATAGGGACTGTTTATGCAGCAAAAGCCGCAAAACAGTCCCTATTTCACCGCAACTTATGAGGAGGCTATTCGTCGCTGCCCGGTTTGCGACGGTTGGCCTTTTTAATGGCGTTGAAGTGCTTGTCATTAAGCCTGCGCTGGCGAGAGCGCTGAGGCACCTTGGTCTTTACGCGTCGACGCGGTGGACGCCCGCGACGCTCAAGCTCAGCGCGCAGCTTACGCAGGCAGCTCGCGCGATTCTGAAACTGGCTGCGGCTCTCACGCGCCGTCACGACAATCCCCGTGGGCCCATGTTTCATGCGCACCGCAGAGTCCGTCGTGTTCACGCCCTGCCCGCCCGGACCCGTCGCGCGAAACACCTGTACCTCGCAATCGTGCGCCAGCTCCTCGACCGACATCTCGGCATAGCGCGCATACTCACGCCATCCCATCTTGTTCTCATCCATATCAGCACCTCCCCTCATACAAAAAATGTGACAAAGGGACAGTCCCTTTGTCACATCGCATACCAATCGCTTGTGTTGCGCGCTTAGGCGAAGGTGATCTCGCCGTTCTCGCAGTCCATATCGGCGATACGGGCCAGGCTCTCAACGCGGAAGCCGCGCTGACGGAGCTTATCGCCGCCGCCCTGGAAGCCCTTCTCCACGGCAATACCGATGCCGGCAACCTCGGCGCCCGCAGCCTCGCAGATCTTGATGAGACCCTCAAGCGCACAGCCGTTAGCCAAGAAGTCGTCGATGATCAGAACCTTGTCGCCCTCGGACAGGAAGCGCTTACCTACAATGACCGGGTACTCCTTCTGCTTGGTGAAGGAGTAGATGGTCGTGGCATACTGCTCGCCATCGAGGTTGATGGACTGCGCCTTCTTGGCAAAGACCACCGGCACGCCGCCAAAATGCTGAGCTGCGATGCAGGCCATGCCAATGCCCGAAGCCTCAATCGTCAGGATCTTGTTGATCTCGACACCCTCGAACAGACGGGCCCACTCGGCACCCATGTGGTCGAACAGCTCAACGTCGCACTGGTGGTTGAGGAAGGCATCAACCTTAAGGACGTTACCGGCCTTTACGATGCCGTCATGGCGAATACGATCCTCAAGCTCCTGCATGGCGCAACCCCTTCTCGCGGCAACGATACCGCGCGATTAATAAACGTTGTTCGATAGTCTACCACGGACCGACCCCCGCCCGCCCCACAAGCCGCATCGCACCACAAACCAGTCTTTTTGGGACGGCGCGAATCGTGGCAGACAGCCTCCCAACACGCTAATGGCGGGCGCGCATCGTCACCAAACGCACCATGGCAAGCGCAAAGCCCACAGCGGCCACAGCCATAAGTACGTAGAACACCGAGCGAAAGCCGAATAGGAATACATCCGGACGGCCTGCAACAAAACTGGTCACGGCCTCGCCCATCGCCACGCTCATCTGCCCATACAGGATATGCGACGCCGCCGTAATGCCGAGTGCCATGCCGGCGTAGCGCGCCAGGCTGCCCAGGCTGCCCGCAAAGCCGAGCGCTTCGCGCGGAGCTGAGCCCATATACAGCGAGTTGTTGGGGCTCTGGAAAATCGACGTGCCACACGACATAAACGCAACGCAGCACACGATCACAGGAATAGAAGAGTGCTCGTCGAGCGTGCTTACCGCAAAGAGACCGCACACGTACACGCCCAGGCCGACCGCCGTGGGGCCCTCGCAGCCAACACGGTCCGAAACCGTACCCGAAAGCGGTCCGATAAAGGCATTCACCATCGGCAGCGCCAAAAAGAGAAATCCGGAAATGTCGGAACCAAAGCCATGGGCGTCCTGAAAATAGAACGGCAGGATAAACTCAGATGCGCCAATACCAACGAACACGATGAGCATGCAGGCAAGGTTGATGGTGAAGGCCGAATTTGCAAAGCAGCGACGAGCGGCCTCGATCAGGGACATGGGGCGTTCGCCGGCCTCTGGCCTAACATGCGGCAGCGTGTAGAGTCCCACGATAAACGAGATCACGCCAATGGGCAGGTTGATGAGGAAGATGCTCTCCCAGGGAAAGCTTGCCACCAGCATGCCGCCGAGCACGGGGCCACACATCATGCCGAGGGCCACGAAGGTCGCGAGAATACCCATGGCACGGCCTCGTTCGCGTGCCGGAAACGACTCGGTAATGATACCCATGTTGTTAGCCATGGCCGCCGCGCAACCGACGCCCTGAACAATGCGTGCCAGGATAAGAACCTCGAGCGAGGCCGAAAGGCCGCACAGCAGCGAACCGACTGAAAAGACGATGACGCCCAGCTGGAACACATTCACCTTGCCACGCACGTCGCCCAGACGGCCAAACGGCAACATAGCCACGCAAGTCGCAAGCAAATACACCGAGCTTACCAGCTGAATGCGATCGAGGCCCACGCCCAGCTCCTTTTGCATCACGGGCAGCGCCACGGTCACGACGGTCGAATCCAGGCACACCATAAACGTCATGATGAGCACGGTAAACAGAATCGCCCACTTGTTCTTGCCATGGGTGTCGCCCTCTAGGGCAATGTGCTCGCGGCGCAGCTGCTCTGCAGTTTTCTCCATATCCATCCTTTCGAGTGGCCCAACGCAAAAAAACGGGGCCCCAATCGCATGCAAACAGCCGCAATTGGGGTCCCGCCTACGGAATCGGAACGAAAGGTCGCCGAAGCTTTCTGCCAGCATCGGCGCCTCGCACGAACGCTAGCCTAGCACTGCTCGAGCGCCTGCTCAAGGTCGGCAATCAGATCGACCGTATCCTCGAGGCCGCACGACAGGCGCACCATGTCGGCGGAGATACCGCAGGCGATGAGCTCCTCATCGTTCATCTGGCGGTGCGTAGCGTTAGCGGGATGCAGGCAGCAGGTGCGGGCGTCGGCCACGTGCGTGGCGATCTGGGCGAGCTTGAGGCTCTTCATAAAGGTCTCGGCCGCCGCGCGACCACCGTTAAAGCCAAAGCTCACAACGCCGCAGGTACCGTTGGGCATGTACTTCTGAGCCAGGTCATAGTACTTGTCGCCCTCCAGGCCCGGATAGCTCACGAAGCGTACCTTGGGATGGTTCTGCAGGAACTTGGCAACGGCCAGGCCGTTCTCACAATGACGCGGCATACGCACATGCAGGCTCTCGAGCGAGCTGTTCAGGAAGAAGGCCGCCTGCGGGTTCTGCATGGGGCCGAGGTCACGCATGAGCTGAGCGGTTGCCTTGGTAATGAAGGCGCCCTCGCGACCGAACTTCTCGGCATAGGTCACGCCGTGGTAGCTCTCGTCGGGCGTAGTAAGACCCGGGAACTTGTCCGCATGGGCCATCCAGTCAAACTGGCCGTGGTCGACGATCACGCCGCCCAGGTAGGCAGCATGTCCATCCATGTACTTGGTGGTGGAGTGTGTAACGATGTCGGCGCCCCACTCAAAGGGACGGCACATCACGGGCGTCGGGAAGGTGTTATCGACCATCAGCGGCACGCCGTGGTCATGCGCGGCCTTGGCAAAGCGCTCAATATCGAGCACGGCAAGGGCGGGATTGGCGATGGTCTCGCCAAAGACGAGCTTGGTGTTGGGCTGGAAGGCTGCCTCGAGCTCCTCATCGGTGCAGTCAGGGGCAACGAATGTGCAGGTCAGGCCCATGCGACCCATGGTATGGGCAAGCAGGTTGTAGGTACCGCCGTAGATGGCAGAGCTTGCGACCACATGGTCGCCGGCACCGGCCACGTTAAAGATCGCGAGGAAGTTCGCAGCCATGCCCGAGCTCGTGAGCATCGCGGCAGTGCCGCCCTCCATCTCGCAGATCTTGGCGGCAACCAGATCGCACGTGGGGTTCTGCAGACGGCTGTAGAAGTAGCCCGACTCCTCTAGGTCAAACAGCTTACCCATGTGCTCGGACGTGTCGTACTTCCACGTGGTGGACTGGTAGATGGGCACCTGGCGCGGCTCGGCATCTCCCGGGTGATAGCCGCCCTGAACACATGTGGTACCGATAGTCTGCTCGCTCATATCTAGCTCCCTTGCCTGGGTTTTAGTTTTATTCGGTTCACGATACCGCTACCCTGCACCCCTCTCAACCCATCCCCAAGGTAGGTTATGGGACAAATTGATCAGGGGTGTTTATCTCAAGCCTTGCGCATTTACTCGATAGATAAAAATGAGGCATACATGAAGCTCTCGATGATTACATGCCCCGTCACGGGTACCATAGGCGGGTACACCGTGACCAAGGAGACAACGATGAAGCAAATCGATACGGCCCAGCTCGACATCACCGCCTGCCAGGCTCAGGCTGCCGAATACCACGCCCGTGGCTTTAACTGCGCCCAGGCCGTCGCCTGCACGCTCGCACCTGCCGTCGGGCTCGATCCCCAGACCGCCTTTACCCTCACCGAGGGATTTGGCGCCGGCATGGGCGGCATGACCGAAACCTGCGGCGCTATCTCGGGCGCCGTGGCCATCATGGGCTTTGTGATGAGCAACGGCATGGAAAACCCCAAGACCAAGGGCCAGACCTACAAGCTGTCGCGCGAAATCGCCAAGCGTTTTGGCGAGAAGAACACGACGACTGTCTGCGGCACGCTCAAGGGCATCGGATCGGACAAGGGTCCGCTCCGCAGCTGCCCCGGCTGCATCGACGATGCCGTCGAGATCGCCTGCGATGTGCTAAAGCAGCTCGCCGAGTAAACGGCAGCAACAGAAAACGACGGCCGGTGCGCTTGGGATTCATCCAAAAGCACGCCGACCGTCGTCGTTAGAACTCGGCAAATTCGGGAGCGCCGACCTCGATCTCCTCGCGCCCTGCCATAAGCTCGCGCATCTTAGCACAAAACGGCTCCTGCTCCCCCGCCTTAAACACCAAGTGAAGTGTCACGGCATCCGCGTAATCGGTATCCAAAACCTTGGCACCCGAATCCTGAGCCAAACGAAGCACCTGCTCATACTGCGGATAGGCCACATGCACGTCAACAGGCACGATGCTCGTCATCTCGATGATCTGCCCGGCCTCCTGAGCCGCGGCCACCGCCGCCTGCGTCGCCGCCGTATAGGCGCGTACCAAGCCACCAGGCCCCAACAGCGTGCCACCAAAATAGCGCGTCACTACGCAGCAAACATTTTTGAGCCCCGCACCGCGCAACACCTCGAGCGTCGGCATACCGCTCGTGCGGCTCGGCTCACCGTCATCGCTCTGGCGCTCACGTCCATCGACCAAAATCCACGCGGGAACATTGTGTCGAGCGTCGTAATGACGCTTGCGAACCATCTCGATAAAGGCATTCGCCTCATCCTCGGACTCAATATGGACTAGCTGGGCAATAAACCGGCTCTTGCGGTCCACAAACTCGTCCGAAACCTCAATATTCGATTGCAAAGTAAAATAGCTGTCCAACAAAGCCCCTCAATAAAATAAAGCGCAGCAACAAACAGCCTCAATAATACGGCAAAGACCGTACCGATAACTCCGGTAAATAGAACGGCGACGCCGATGACCAGGCAAAAACAGCGAGATGCCAAGAACGGAACCGCAGATGATTCCGTCAACGAAAGCGAGAACCCGTCAGCGCGAGCAAGGTGCCTTGAAAGACGAGGGCATTGACCTTATGGTCATGCCCGAAGGCTTGAAAGGCAGATTGCCGCGCTGACGGGTTCGCAGCGTCAACAAAGTGCTGAGTGGGCCTATAAGCCGGGTTCTGTCGTGAACGGTCATTTATCTTGTCTGCACGTTACCGTGCAGCTCCACGCACGCTACCCGAACGCGGACCGGGCCGGCCCATAGCGTTCCTATTCGCGCTTGCTCCGGATGGGGCTTGCCAAGCCGCCGTGTTGCCACGACGCTGGTGGTCTCTTACACCACCGTTTCAGCTTTTCCCTTTACGCCTTGCGGCGCAGGTGGGAGTCTTCTTTTCTGCGGCGCTTTCCGTCGGATCACTCCGCCCGGCCGTTAGCCGGCATCCCGCCCTCTGGAGCCCGGACTTTCCTCACGCGTACTGCAAGCAGCACATCGCGCGACCGTCTGGCCCACTCAGCAGTCCAAAAGTGTAACACACCGTTGCCGCAGGCAACGGCACAACGCAAACGCTCGACACGATAAACCAAGAACCGCCATGCGCTACAATGGTCCTGTCGATGGGCAACGTCGTCAGTCGAGACGCGACCGCGCTCCACACCCCTCCGTCTACTCGGTGTGTTCCCGCCTCCTCCCCGAGGCGGGATGTCGGCATTTTTCATGCACTGACAACCCAATAGCCTGTGGACAGCCCGGGCAGCATCACGCACCTCAGCAGCAAATGCAAAAAAGGGACCCGTCCATTGCGGACGGATCCCTTAAAACAAGTGATCGTCAAACCGATTTACTCGGCGTCGGTCTCCTCGTCCTTCTTCTCGGAAGGCAGCGGGGTAACCTCGATCTCGACGCCCAGAGTCTCAGCAGCGGACTTCATGGACAGGGAGATACGACGACGGTCGAGGTCGATCTCCATGACCTTGACCTGAACCTTGTCGCCCACGTGGGTGACCTGAGAAGGCTGATCGACGTGCTTGTTGGCCATCTCGGAGATGTGGACCAGGCCCTCGATGCCCTCGCCCAGGTCGACGAAAGCGCCGAACGGGACAAGCTTGGTCACAGTGCCCTCGACGATAGCGCCGACGGGGTACTTCTTGACCAGTGCGCGCCACGGATCCTCGGTGGTCTGCTTGAGACCCAGAGAGATGCGCTCGCGGTTGAGATCGACGTCGAGAACCTCGACCTCGACCTCCTGGCCGACCTTGACAACCTCGGAAGGATGGTTGACGTGGTTCCAGGAGAGCTCGGAGATGTGGATGAGGCCGTCGATACCGCCGAGGTCGACGAAGGCGCCGAAGTCGACGATGGAGGAAACGGTGCCCTGGAGACGCATGCCAGACTTGAGCTTGGACAGAATCTCGGAGCGCTCGGCCTTACGGGACTCCTCGAGCACGACGCGACGGGAGAGGACGACGTTGTTGCGGTTGCGGTCCATCTCGATGACGCGGGCCTCGATGCGGGTGCCCATGTAGGAGGTGAGGTCCTTGACGCGACGGAGGTCGACGAGGGAAGCGGGCAGGAAGCCACGCAGGCCGATGTCGAGGATCAGGCCGCCCTTGACAACCTCGATAACCTCGCCCTCGACGTTCTCGCCGGAGTTGAACTTCTCCTCGATGCGGTTCCAAGCACGCTCGTACTCGGCACGCTTCTTGGACAGGACCAGACGACCGTCCTTGTCCTCCTTCTGGAGAACCAGAGCCTCGATGGGATCACCGAGTGCAACGATGTCTGCAGGGTTAGCGTCCTTGCGGATGGACAGCTCGCGGACCGGGATAACGCCCTCGGACTTGAATCCGATGTCAACGAGCACCTCGTCATGCTCGATCTTAACGACAGTGCCGTTAACGAGATCGCCCTCATCAAAGTCGGTAATCGTACCGTCGATGAGGTTGTTCATCTCCTCCTCATTGACATCGTCAAGAGAGAAAATGGACGAGTTCTGAATCTCACTCAAAGGTGGACCCCTTTCGAACTACGGGGCCCCGATTGCTAGGACCTACAGAAGGGTGCGACAAGCACACAACGTTTAGGAACACTCGGGAGCCGACAGATACTAATGTGACGCTTATGCAATCACGTTCGTATAGGTTACGGGGAAATGAGTTCGATTTCAAGCGTGAACTGCGATTTTTTACTCGTGTGGAGACTTTTTCGTAATCTTATGAACACACGTCTCCGCAACTTGACGATAGCCAGCCAGGCATTCGGCTTTGGGGTAAAGTATCCGGAGCCAACGATTCTAGATCGATTTTTCGAGAAAGGTGCCCGCGTGCTCAAAGCAGTCGTTTTCGATATGGACGAGACGCTTCTCAGCATCAACCTCAACGCGTTCATCCTTCGCTATTTTAAGGATGTCTCTTCGATGCTCGCTGATATCGGGCGCCGCAGCCGCGGTGGCACGATGGCACGCCTCGGCACCATCCTGGTCGATCTCAACGCCAATCGTCGCAGCGGCACGGACAATCGCACCAATCTTGAGTTTTACCGCACCGAGGTCGAGCGCAGGTGCGGCATCTGCCTCTCCGATTCCATCATCTACGAGGCGTTTACCTACTACGAGCGCGAAGTTCTTCCGTACAAGAACGACGATATCATTAACGCCCACGCCATGCCGGGCGCACACGCCGCGCTCCAGGCCGTACAGGACGCAGGGCTGCGTTGCGCGCTCTTTACCAACCCCAGCTTTCCCCAGGGGGCCATCGAGTGCCGCATGGGTTGGGGCGACCTGGCCGACGCTCCCCTTGAGCTCGTCACGCACATGGGAAACGCTACCCGCTGCAAGCCCGATGCCACCTACTATCTAGAACAGCTTGAGGTGATGGGGCTCGAGCCGCACGAGGTCCTTATGGTGGGCAACGATCCCAAGCGCGACTTCCCCAGCCCTGCCTGCGGCATCCAAACCGCCTTTGTGGGCCAGGGCAAGCCCAGCCGAGCCACCTGGCGCGGAACCATGGAAGACTTCGCCCGCGACTTTAACGCCGTAGTAGAAGCCTTCTACGAACACCAAATAGCCGACGAACTATCGTAGGCGCCAGAACATCTAGCGCAGTTGCGGTGAGATAGTTCCTGTTTGCCCCTCACCCGGGTAATTTTAGGAACTATCTCACCGCAACTTAATATCTAGCAGACCTGGGTTTTACCGATCATGATGTTGAGGATCTCGATGTCGGTGTCCTTCATGCCTACGCGGCCTACGTAGCCCATACTGGCGATTGTCTGCTCAACGGTATCCTGGATCAGGCCCTCACCGGCGCGGAAGCCGCGGCCCTGCATGGCCATATCGTGGCCCAGAATCGCAGCGTCAACGGCAGCGGAAATCTTGGCGGCACAGCTTGCCTTGGCGCCATCGCACACGATGCCGCCCACGTTACCGAGCGTGTTCGAAACCGTCGCGCCAATCTGCTCGCGCGTGCCACCACACAGCCAGGTAATCGCGGCACCGGCACCGCATGCGGCGCAAATAGCACCGCAAAACGCCGAGAGCGCACCAATATAGCTCTTGATATGCACGGCGATCAGATCGGACAGCATCACGGCGCGCACCAGGCGATCATGGTCGCAGCGCAAATACTCGGCATACTCCATAACGGGCAGTGCGCAGGTAATGCCCTGATTGCCCGAGCCGCACACGATGGCGACCGGCAGCGCGCAGCCGTTCATGCGGGCGTCGGACCCGGCGGCGGCACGGGCGCGGGCACGGCAGGCGACGTCATCGGCACGAGCGCCCAACAGCGTACGGCCGACCTCGGCGCCCCAAGCGTGCGCCAGGCCCTCGGCACTGATCGCACCGTTCAGCTCAATCTGACGCTCAACGGCAGCGCGGGCGCCCTCAATGTCGCCGCCCTCGATAAAGTCGACGATGGACTCAATCGACATGGGCGTGTCGGCGCTATCTGCCGCACGCTCGGCCACGACGCGCTCGGCGCAGGCGGCACACTCCCCCGCCGACTTGCCGCACACCGGAATACCGTCGAGCGTATGGCACGTGACATTGGTGTGATGGTCGGTAATCTCGACGACCGCGGTATGGCCCCCGGCTGTAGCAGTCACCTTGATGTAGAGGTTGGGCACACCCTCGACAAGCGACACATCGCAGTAGTCCGTATCAGCAAGCAGCTCGGCCACGCGGGCGCGATCCGCGTCATCGACGCTCTCGAGCACCTCGAGCGCACTCTTGGCGTCGCCGCCCACGGCACCCAGCACGGCCGCCGCTTCAATACCGTGCATGCCGCCCGAGTTGGGCACGGTCACGCTCTTAACGTTCTTGATGATATTGCCCGAGCAGGCAACGTCCATATGATCGGGTTCGCAACCGAGTGTCTGGCTCGCCAGCGCCGCTGCATAGGCAACGGCAATGGGCTCGGTGCAGCCGAGCGCACAGACAAGCTCGCGGTTCAAGACATCGCAAAAAGCGGCATCGCGGATGGAATCGGTAGACATAGGTATCTCCTGCTTACATAACGAACTGGGCTCTCGATATTAGTTAACTCTTTTATTTGATAACAATGCATCAGAAACCGCAACCATGGTTCCGACGGACGGCGCTTAAGCGCAATCTGACGGCATTCATTCATGAAAAGCCGGTCTTGTTGCATGCTAAAGCGTTTGACCAAAAAACGCCCGAGCGTTTACACAAAAGTCGCGCTATCATGCAGTCGAACGCGGTAAAACCTTTAGCAATTCCGCCGCACGGACCAGAGAGGAACCACTCATGAAGATTGGTATCGGCAACGACCATGCCGCCGTCGAGCTCAAGAACATCATTTCCGAGCACCTGAAGGAGCGCGGCTGCGAGGTCGTGAACTTTGGAACCGACACCTCCGAGAGCTTTGATTACCCCATCGCTGGCTACAAGGTGGGTAAGGCCGTTGCCAACGGTGACGTCGATCTGGGTATCCTGATCTGCGGTACCGGCGTCGGCATCAGCCTGGCCGCCAACAAGGTCGAAGGTGTTCGCGCCGTCGTATGCTCCGAGCCCTTCAGCGCCAAGCTCTCCCGCATGCACAACAACACCAACGTGCTTGCCTTTGGCGCCCGCGTCGTGGGATCTGAACTCGCCAAGATGATTGTCGACGAGTGGCTCGACGCCGAGTTCGAGGGTGGTCGCCACGAGCGTCGCGTCAATCTCCTCAACGAGATCGACCACACGCGTGGCCTCAAGGTCGTCGACGAAGCCTAAAGACTTACAAAGCCATACGCTAACGCCAGCCCCCGCCCGAAAGAAACGTCCGGACGGGGGCTCTTTAGTAGATTTGTGGGCATTTAACAAAAGTCTACTGAAATAAAAAGAGCGCCGCGGATGGAATTCCGCGGCGCCCAAGCCACACGCTAACAGCTTTAAGGAGTCAAAGCTGGTTTAGCCAAAGAAGCGCTTGATCTCGATCTCGGCGTTCTCCAGGCAGTCGGAGCCGTGGATCACGTTGGCGTTAACATCGACAGCGAAGTCGCCGCGAATGGTGCCGGGGGCAGCGTCAAGCGGGTTGGTGGCGCCCATGAGGGTGCGCATCTTGGAGACAGCGGAGAGACCGGAAACGACCATCTTGACGACCGGACCGCTCGTCATAAAGTCGCAGAGACCGCCAAAGAAGGGCTTGTCGGCCAGATGGGCGTAGTGCTCCTCGACGGTAGCGCGCTCGAGCGTGGTCATCTCCATGCGCTCGATGACAAGGCCGCTGCGCTCAATGCGAGCAACGATCTCGCCGATCTTACGGTCGCGCACGGCGTCGGGCTTAATCATGATGAAGGTCTTCTCGATAGCCATAAGGTAGCCTTTCAAGTAGGTTCGCGCGTGCCCAAGTCCCATTCCGGCACCCGCCTGGACTGCATCGTAACAGAGTTTTAGCTGCAGTTAAACAAAAAGCTGTTTATTGAAACGCTGCAATTTATTAAAGCGCTCCATATGTGTCACTTCTGTTTCGAAGCCCGATTAGAGTACCATCCGACCGCCCATCAACCGCATCGAACAGAGCAGACGGTCGGTTGCCACCCGCGAACGTATCCCCTTCACAACCTGCCCAAAGGTCCTACAGAAGTTCTCGACAAGCCCCTCCCCCATAGCAACAAAATACGGGCGCCCGCAACAGAAGGCGCCCGTAAAAGCAAAACGATTTATCGATAAAAGGGCAATACGGCTTCAGCCAAACCCCTACTTTGCCCCGTGTCCCATCTCGACTACCTTGGTCAGCGATCCAAACGCGCCCTCGTCGGCCACGAGCTGCGACTCGGCACGCTGCAGCTGCGCGGCAACGGCGGCAGGAGCGGTGCCGCCCTCGGTCGTGCGCGCGGCGACAATCGACGGGATGTCGAGCGCCTCGGTAATATCGCGCTCAAAGAGCGGGCTTGCCTCCTGGAACACCTCAAACGGCAGGTCCTCAAGATTACAGCCGCGCTTCTCGCACATCAGGACCAGATGCCCCACCACGGCATGTGCCTCGCGGAACGGCAGGCCACGCTTGGCCAGGTAATCGGCAACATCGGTGGCGGCAAGGTGTCCCACGCCGCACTCGCGCGCCATGGCATCCTCGTTGACGGTCCAAGTCGAAATCATTCCGGCCATAACGGACAGGCACTGCATGAGCGTATGGGCGGTATCGAGCGCGCCCTCCTTGTCCTCCTGCAAGTCCTTGTTATAGGCGAGCGGCAAGCCCTTCATGGTCACGAGCAACTGCACCAGGTTGCCGTACACGCGACCGCTCTTGCCGCGGATAAGCTCGGCAAAGTCGGGGTTCTTCTTCTGCGGCATGATAGACGAGCCGGTGGAGTAAGAGTCTGAAAGCGTGATAAAGCCAAATTCGGAGCTCGACCACAGCACGATCTCCTCGGAAAGACGCGACAGGTGCATGGCCATGACGGAGCCGGCGTAATGCAGGTCGAGCAGGAAATCACGGTCGGAAACCGCATCGAGCGAGTTGGGAATCACGCCCGCAAAGCCAAGTTCGGCAGCCGTCATCTGGCGATCGAGCGGATAGCTCGTACCGGCAAGCGCGGCAGCACCTAGTGGACAGTTGTCGGCGGCATCAAAGGCGGCCTTCAGGCGCGTAAAGTCACGCGCGAACATCCAGGAATATGCCAGCAGATGATGCGACAGCAGCACGGGCTGAGCGTGCTGCATATGCGTGTAGCCCGGCAGAATCACCTTGTCGTACTTCTTGGCCGCATCCACCAGCACATAGCGCAGCTCAAGATTGGCCTCCATGAGCTCCTTGGCAAGCGCCTTGACGCCCAGGCGCGTATCGGTCGCCACCTGGTCGTTGCGCGAACGCCCGGTATGCAAGCGCTTACCGGCCTCACCGATGCGACGCGTCAGCTCGCTCTCGATGGACATATGGATGTCCTCGTCGTTGATATCGAAGGTAAAGTTGCCGGCATCGATATCCTGTTCGATTCCGGTCAGGCCCTCGGCGATCGCCTGCTCGTCCTCGGCACTGATGATGCCCTGGGCGGCCAGCATCTTGGCATGTGCCTTAGAGCCGGCGATATCCTGCTTATAGAGATGCTTGTCGACCGGCAACGACGCGCCAAACTCCTGCGTGACCTCGGCCACGCCCGCCTCAAAACGACCGCCCCAAAGAGCCATGGAACCGTCTCCTTTCTCCAAATACCAAAACAAGCGCCCAAAGCAATGCGCCATATCGCTAAAGCGATTTTTCAACCGCTAGTTTTGCATATTCCCCACCGTGCGCGAGGCCATATAGCTAATTTGCAAAGAAGTGACGCACCATGCACTTGGCGCCCAACGTCTCCCTCCGGATGTTGCCCTGCGAACCGTCAATCCAAGCCTTCAGGCTCATAGGGACGTCCTCGACCTTTGCAGCATCGAGCTCGGGCGCGAGGGCAAGTAAAGCATGCACGACAGCATTGAACATAATGGATACTCCTCATATATATAGGCGCAGAGCCGCCAAATTGATAGAAGGAGCCCCGCCGGACAACCCCGGCGGGGCTCGGACTCAGCCGCAGTCGCGGCGTCATATATGCGGGCGGAACGTAGGGGCCACCGATGTTAAGAAGTGTCAGCAAGCATAACGAAAGGTAGGGACCCCATGCGCCCGTTGTGTATCACGCGGATGGGCCGCGCGGATACCAAGGAAAGGAAGACTTAAGCCTGGGCAGCGGCAGAGCTGGGACCCTGGACCTTGGCCCACGTCTTGAGCGACAGCGTATCGATCTCGATAAAGCCGGCGCTGGCCTTCTCATCAAACGTGGTGTCGCGGTCGTAGGTAGCCAGACCGTAGTCGTAGAGGCTGAAGGGGCTCTTGCGGCCGACGACGTGGCAGTTGCCCTTGAAGAACTTCAGGCGGACGGTGCCGGTCACGAACTTCTGGGTGTCGGCCATAAAGGCGTCGAGCGCGTTCTTGAGCGGGCTGTACCACTGGCCGTTGTACACGGCGGTGGCCCAATCCTGCTCGAGCTTAATCTTAGTCTTGAGCAGGTCGCCCTCGACGCAAATGTCCTCGAGTGCCTTGTGGGCGGTGATGAGCGTCAGGGCGCCGGGAACCTCGTAGCACTCGCGGCTCTTGAGGCCCACCAGACGATCCTCGACCAGGTCGAGACGGCCAAAGCCGTTGTCGCCCGAAATCTTGTTGAGGGCGATGACGATCTCGGAGAGCTTCATCTTCTTGCCGTCGACGGCGACGGGCTTGCCCGCCTCAAACTCAATCTCGGTGTAAGTCGGGGTATCGGGCGTGTCCTCGGGATTCTTGGTCATAACCCAGGCGTCGTCGAGCGGCTCGTTCCAGGGATCCTCCAGGTGGCCGCACTCAATGGCACGACCCCACAGGTTGTCGTCAATGGAATAGGGGTTATCGTTGGCACCCTCGGGAACCGGCACGTTGTGGGCGTGGGCATAGGCGACCTCGTCGGGACGGCACTTCAGATCCCACTCGCGAACCGGGGCGATGACCTTAAGCTCGGGATCGAGGGCCTTGACGGCAGCCTCAAAACGAACCTGGTCGTTACCCTTGCCGGTGCAGCCGTGGGCGACGTAGGTCGCGCCAAACTCGTGGGCGACCTCGACAAGCTTCTTGGCAAGCAGCGGGCGAGACAGGGCGGAGAGCAGCGGGTACTTGTTCTCGTACATGGAGTTTGCGGCGATGGCCTTAGTCAGGAACTCATCGGAGAACTCGTCGCGCAGGTCGAGCACCTGGCAATCGAGAACGCCCAGGTCAAGCGCCTTCTGCTTCTTGGCGTCCAGGCCGGTCTCCTCCTGGCCCACGTTGCCGCAGACGCAAACGACATCGAGATTCTTCTCGTCCTGGAGCCACTTGACACATACAGATGTATCAAGACCACCGGAATATGCGAGAACGACTTTTTCCTTGCTCATGGCTGTTTCCTTTCGCCCTTGGTAGCTAGTTAGAACATCGGTCAGTTGCAAGTCATTTCAAGGTCATATACCGTGCAATATCAGGTTAAATAGCAAAAATCAGCACATACATGCCCTAGAAACATGCAGCAATGTCGTGCTAAAACCCAACGACCTCAAAATGACTCTGTTGAGGCAATTCGCCCCATGCGGACAGAGACGATTGTTATCGTCGTCGGGAAATTGCGCGCTGGCGTCGGATGGCATTGTCTGCAGTAGTGATGATCTTTACGAACTGCATCTGCCTCTCCTTTCACCTATCGCCGGGCGCAATTCAAATATCGTAAACGGTACCTTTTCCTCGGTAAGCGGCTCTTTTGCCGTCTCCGTTTTCGATGGTCGCTATATTACGCTAAAGTGCCCGCAGCACAAGCGACAAATTCAAATTTCTGAAAAGTTTTTTCATTACTTTGTGAAGCGTGGTGCAAATACGCTCCGTTCCTGCGACAATACGCTCGGTTACTGGTTGATGGTTATAACGTCTGAAACAATTTCGAAACGAAAGGCGCGCTTTTATGCAAACTTACGAATCGGACACCAATATCGGCAGCATTAAGATTCTCGCCGTTGATATGGACAAGACGCTGCTCACCGACGAGCGCGTGTTGCCGCAGGGTCTTGATGAGCGCCTGGACAAGCTCGCCGACGCCGGCATCGTGTTCTGCCCCGCCAGCGGACGTCCAGCCCCCAAGCTCGAGGAGATGTTCGAGAGCATCAAGAACCGCCTCGCCTTTTGTCCCGACAACGGAGCGTGCGTCATCTATCGCGGCAGTTATATCTATAAGAGCAACATCGATGTGGCGCTGTATCAGCAGGTCTTGAGCCGTGCCTCGGAGGATCCTCGCGCCGTTCCCGTCCTGTGCTGCTTCGACGAGTTCTACGTGCTTGCCCGCGACCATCAGTACCACGACGAGATCAGCGTCTACTACAACACAATCAACTACGTCGACAGCTTTGAGGGCATGGATTTCGAGTCCAACAAGATTTCGGTCTTCTTCCCCGGCTACGACGCCGAGCCCGCTTTCCGCGAGACCTATAGCCCCGAGTTCTCGGACAAGCTCTACGTCACCAACGCCGGGCGCGAGTGGATCGACTTTATGAACCTGGGTGTCGACAAGGGCGCCGGCGTCGCGCATCTGTGCGAGCAGCTCGGCATTGATATCGCCGATGCCGCCGCCGTGGGCGATACGTACAACGATATTCCCATGCTGGAGCGCGTCGGTCACAGCTTTATCGTGGACAATGCCGAGGAGCATATGAACGCGCATGCTAAGTGGCGCATTCCGAGTAACAACGACGGGGGCGTACTGACGCTCATCGACGCCATCTTGGCGGCTCGTTAATCCATCTCGTCGCCATGCCCGGGGCCGGCCGTTTGATTTTTGCTCGGTCAAGTCCTGGGCTCGCTCGAAGAGCACATTAAGTGCTCTTCGGCTCGTGCGGAATCTACAAAAATCAAACGGCCGGCCCCGGGTATGGCTACGTTGACTTACCTGCCGCCAAGATGGTGTCTTGGCGCCTAGATACTTGGCTGATTTTTTGGAATGAAGGGGGCTCCTTGTTGGCAAGGAGCCCCCTTCTGCTTTTGGTTACTTTGGGGTTGTGGGTGCTTCTTTATTTGGCATCGGCCCAGGTTATGCCGGTGCTGGCTTCGGCGATTAGGGGGACGCGGAGGTCTACTACGTGCTCCATAACGTCGCGGACCATGGCGGTGAGGCGCTCGACTTCGTCGACGGGGCACTCAAAGTCCAGTTCGTCGTGTACCTGCAGAATCATGTGGGCGGCAAAGCCCTCTTCTTCCAGGCGGCGGCTTACGCGGGCCATGGCGATCTTGATGATGTCTGCTGCGGTGCCCTGCATGGGATGGTTCATGGCCGTGCGCTCGCCAAAGCCGCGGAGTTGCGGGTTTTTGGCCTTGAGCTCCGGAATATGACGACGGCGGCCGTACATGGTCTCGGCGTAGCCCGTCTGCTTGGCGCGTGCCACCACGTTGTCGAGGAACGTACGCACGCCCGGGTAGGCCTCGTAGTAGCGGTCGATCATGTCGCGCGCCTCGGCCATCGAGATATGCAGCGACTGCGACAGGCCGTAGGCCTGCTGGCCATACACGATGCCAAAGTTCACGGCCTTGGCGCGACTGCGCAGGTCGGGCGTTACCTCGGACACCGGCACACCAAACACGCGCGCCGCCGTCTCGGCATGGAAGTCCTCGCCCTCGTTAAAGGCGCGCACCAAGTGCTCGTCACCCGAGAGATGTGCCAGCAGACGCAGCTCGATCTGCGAGTAGTCCACCGCCAAAAAGACGCTTCCCTCGCCTGCCGAAAACGCCGTCTTGACGGTACGCCCCAGCTCCGAGCGCGTCGGAATGTTTTGCAGATTAGGGTCGCTCGAAGACAGACGCCCCGTCGCGGTGATGGTCTGGTTGTACGTGGTGTGCACACGACCGTCACCGCGGCGCAGCGGGCCCAACGTGTCCAGATAGGTTGACTTGATCTTGGACTTCTCGCGCCAGTCTAAGATCAAACGAACAATCTCGTGGTCACGAGCAAGATCACTCAGTACCTTGGCATTGGTCGAATAGTAACCGCGCTTGGTCTTTTTGAGACCCTTGGTCGGAAGGCCCATCACATCAAAGAGCACATGCGAAAGTTGCATGGGGCTGCCGATGTTAAAGGTCTCGTCACCGGCAAGGTCGCGAATGCTTCGTTCGACCTCGGTGATCTGGGTCGCCAGACCCTCGGACAGACTGTGCAGGCGGTCGGGGTCCACGAGCATGCCCGCGCGCTCCATCTTGGCAAGTACCGGAACGAGCGGCATCTCGATGCCATCGAACACGTTGGCGGCGTTCTCACGGGCCATGCACTCGCGCAACGGCGCCACGAGCGCCAGCGTCAAGGCCGCCGTGCGAGCGGCAGGCGCGGGGGCGTCCTCGCCGGTACCCTCTGCACCGCGCGCCGCAGGCAACGCCATCTGCAGATAGGTATCGGCCAGATATGCCTCATCGAACTCGGAGCGATCGGAATCCAGCAGATAGGCAGCGACCACGGTATCGAAGATACGCGTGGAATCGGCAGCGAGCGGATCCATGAGCTCGGGCTCAGAAGAATCGATGGGCGAAAGCTCGTGCAGCAGCGCTTTCGTATCCGGGCTCGCCACGCGGCCCTCCATAAACAGGCTCGCAAGCACGCCGGCGATCACACCGTGAGCGAAGTTGAAGCCCTCAACCTCAGCCGCCGCACAGCTGTCGCCCTCCTCGAGCGCGAACAGGCCCTTGGACGTCGCCAACCACAGCGTGCGCGTCAGCCCAAAGAGCGCGCCCTCTTCCTTGTCGTCGTCCACCACGGCGGCGACCCACTCGCCGGCATCAATCGCGCGGGAGACCTCAGCCGCAACGGCACCAAGCGCGTCGGCATCGCCGGCGGCTGCGCGAACCATAGCAGGTATCTCAAACACACTGGAGGCAGCAGCCCCGCCCTCGCCGCCGATCAGCGCCAAGAAACGGTTCTGCATGGCGGTGATACCAAGCGTACCCAGCGCCGCGGAAACCTCATCGGCAGAAAACGCCGGGAAGGACGTCGCCTCAAAGTCGAGCTCGACGGGCGCATCGGTGCGAATTGTCGCAACCTTGCGGCTCAGTAGTGCGTCATCGATGTGTGCACGCAGGTTCTCGCCCATCTTGCCCTTGACCTCATCGGCATGCGCGATGACTTCGTCCAGGCTACCGTACTTCGCAATGAGCGCACTCGCCTTTTTGGGACCGATGCCCGGTACACCGGGGATGTTGTCGGACGTATCGCCCTTTAGACCGTAAAAATCGGGCACGAGCGCCGGCGTAATGCCGTGATACAGGTCGTCCACGCTCTCGGGCGTCATAATCGCCACGTCGGACAGGCCCTTGCGGGTCGAGACCACGTTGACGTGCTCGGTCACGAGTTGATACATGTCGCGGTCGCCGGTCACCAGTAGCATGTCGCAGCCGGCCTCTTCACCCAGGCGCGCCATGGTTCCCAGGATGTCATCGCCTTCCCAGCCCTCGGACTGCAGAATCGGCACGTTGAGCGCGGCGAGCAGCTCCTTAATCATAGGGAACTGCGCATGCAGATCGGGGTCCATGGGCGGGCGTTGCGCCTTATACTGCGGCAGCATCTCCATGCGCACGCGCGGTTTACCCTTGTCAAACGCCACGACGACGCCGTCGGGGTTAAAGGCATCGATCATCTTGAGAAACATGTTCAGAAAGCCAAAGATCGCGTTGGTGGGGCGACCGTCCGGCGCGTTCATGGTCGGCGGCACGGCGTGGAAGGCGCGATGCATGAGCGAGTTGCCGTCGATAACGGCAAAGGTGCGGCGCTTGTCAGACATATTGAATACCTCGCTTTGGGCTGGGCACGGTTTGCTCACTCCAGTTTACACGCTCCCCGCCCCGCGGCCACCTCACATCAAGCTCCCCCGCCACCGTGAGCCCGCGCGTGATACGATGGCTCACGGTACATCAACCAGCACGATCGATCCGAAAGGAGCCTGCGTCATGGAGCGTCCCTGCGCATGGAAAAAGTACACGCCACAGCAAATCGAGGAGCTCGAGGAGCTTTGCCGCGGCTATAAGCAGTTTTTGAGTGAGAACAAGACCGAGCGCCTGTGCGTCAAGGCCGGCATCAAGATGGCCGAGGAGGCGGGATACGTCGACCTGGAGACCGTAATCGCCGCAGGCCGCGAGCTTAAGGCAGGCGACAAGGTGTATGCCGCTAACCACGGCAAGGACCTTATGCTCGTCAATCTGGGCACCGCCCCGCTCGAGCAGGGCTTTAACATCTTGGGCGCCCACGTGGACTCGCCGCGCCTGGACCTCAAGCAGAATCCCGCCTTCGAGGCCGGCGACATGGCCTACCTCGACACGCACTACTACGGCGGCGTCAAGAGCTACCACTGGGTGGCCTCCCCGCTCGCACTCGTGGGCGTCATCTGCAAAAAGGACGGCACCACCGTCGACATCAACATCGGCGACAAGGCAGACGACCCGGTCTTTACCATCTCCGACCTGCTGATCCACCTCTCGAGCGAGCAGATGTCCAAGCCCGCCAAGGACGCCGTCGATGCCGAGATCCTCGACGTAATCGTGGGCGGTCGCCCCGTCAAGTTCGATGAGGACGACAAGGACGCTCCCAAGGAGCCCGTCAAGCAGATGTTCCTGGACATCCTCAAGGAGCAGTACGGCGTCGAGGAGGAGGACTTCCTCTCCGCCGAGATCGAGGTCGTGCCCGCCGGCCCCGCCCGCGACATGGGCCTCGACCGCTCCATGATTTTGGGCTATGGCCACGACGACCGCGTCTGCGCCTACCCCTCCATGCTCGCCCAGATCAATGTGGCCAATGTCGAGCGCACGAGCATCACGCTCATCGTCGACAAGGAGGAGATTGGCTCCGTGGGTGCCACCGGCATGACGAGCCGCTTCTTCGAGAACACCGTCGCCGAGATCATGACGCTCGCCGGCGAGGATAGCCCGCTGGCCCTGCGCCGCGCGCTCGCCCGCAGCCGTATGCTCTCCTCCGACGTGTCCGCCGGCTTCGACCCGGGCTACGCCGGCAAGTTCGAGACCAAGAACGCCGCCTTCATGGGTCGCGGCCTGTGCTTCAACAAGTACACGGGCAGCCGCGGCAAGGGTGGCTCCAACGACGCCGACGCCGAGTACGTGGCCCTCGTCCGCGACATCATGGACGAGGCCGGCGTGGACTTCCAGACCTGCGAGCTCGGCCGCGTCAACGCGGGCGGCGGCGGCACCATCGCCTACATCATGGCCAAGTACGGCATGAACGTCATCGACTCCGGCGTTGCCGTCCTGTCCATGCACGCCCTGTGGGAAGTCGCCAACAAGGCCGATATCTACGAGGCCTACCGCGGCTACAAGGCCTTCCTCGAGCGTGCCTAACCAGCCCCTCATCAGTTGCGGTGAAATACGGACTAAACTGGCCCATAAACGGCCAAAACAGGCCGTATTCCACCGCAACTTCCTTTTTGGCAGAGGAGAGTTCATGCTGCAGGTCATCATTTCGCCCGCCAAGCAAATGCGCGCGGCCCAAGATGCTTTTGAAGTCCTGGGCATACCGCCTTTTGCGCACGAAACGGCTCGCCTCCACCGCGCACTGCTAGATATCGAACGAAATGAAGGCAGCGGCGGCCTACAAGCGCTATGGAACGTGAGTGACAAACTGCTGGGGCCTTGCCTCAACACTCTGCATGAGTTCGGGCCCATCCTGAAAAACAGCGATCTCGGCAATCCCGAACTCGCCCGTCACCTCTCCCCCGCCGTCATGTCCTATCACGGCATTCAATACCAGAGCATGGCACCCGAGGTGATGGATGCCGCGCAGCTCGCATGGCTGCAAGACCATCTGTGGATCCTCTCGGGCCTTTACGGATGCATACGCCCCTTTCATGCCGTCGAACCGTATCGGCTGGAGATGGACGCGAAGCTCGCCGTCGACGATGCCCGAGACCTCTACGCGTTTTGGAGCGACAAGCTCGCGCGGGCTATCGCCCCGGCAGGCTCAAACACCACGATCGTCAACCTCGCCAGCGTAGAGTATGCCAAAGCCGTTCTGCCCCACCTCGCGGGCGACGCCACAGCCGTCACGTGCCTCTTTGGCGAGGGTATCCGCAACGGGAAGCCCATCCAACGGTCGACCGCCAGCAAAAAGGCGCGCGGCTCCATGGTGCGGTGGATGGCGGAAAACAAGGTCGAGGACGCCGGCCGTCTCACCGAGTTCAACATCGGCTATCGCCACGCCCCCGAGCTCTCATGCCCAGGCACCCTCGTGTTCATCAACGAACAGATGCTCTAGAGCCGGCACCCAACACTGACCCGCTCAGCCTTCTCTATATAACTTGCGGTGGAATAATTCCTATTTGAGCCTTTTTCGCACAATCAGGAACTATTCCACCGCAACTTTTATGAATTGGCTGCTAGGCTCGACACCTATTCTGCTAGACCGTCGGCCTTTGCAATCCCGTTTGTCGAACCGTCCTGATAGACAATCTTGACGTGCTCGACCTCGGACACCGCAACACCCGACGGGGGCTCCAGGCGCCATTCCGTCAGCGCGATATCCATCGTCGTGGGCACATCCCCTTGATCTTTGAGCTTCACCATGAGTGTTTTGAGTGCCCCATCAAACGTCACGCGTTCGATTTCCTCACCAGGAATAGACCCACCACTCAGCTGCAACTGCACAAACTCATCGCACGGGTACCAATAATCGCCCGGAACGGCGAGCGTATTGGCATTACCGCCAGTACTCCTCACCGTCATAATCGGTAGGCTATCATCAGCCTCGAACTCCCATGCAGCGCCGCCGCGACCACCAAACGTCCAGATACAAAAGGCAATCACCAGCACGGCAAGCACCGCAAAACCGATCGCGACAAGGCCATGGTGCGCACGGCTTTCCTCGGCCGATACATCCCATTGCGTCTCTCGATATAGATGCTTGTCTTCCATGTTCGCCTCCCCACAGGCACGCTCGTTGGCCCAATCGTACCCATTCGAGCTATACTTGAGCCCATTACATAAACGGGGGGCTTGCAGGACAAGACGGCAGGCTGAGATTGGGCGCGCCCGCCCTGACCCGCAAACCTGATATGGGTAATGCCAACGAAGGGAGCCGTGCCAATGAGCACACAGACCGAGCCCAAGCTCGTCACGCAAATCGACTTCGCCCGCGCCGGGCAGATCACACCGCAGATGAAGGAGGTCGCCGAGCGCGAGCATCGCGACCCCGAGTACATCCGCGAGCGCGTGGCCGACGGCCGCATCGCCATTCCTGCCAACATCGTGCACATCAAAAAAGGCATGCGCGCCTTTGGCGTCGGTGAGGGCCTGTCCACCAAGGTCAACGTGAACTTGGGCATCTCGGGCGACAAGGCCGATGCCGCCGAGGAATGGAAGAAGGTCAAGATCGCCGAGGACTTTGGCGCCGACGCCATCATGGACCTCTCCAACTCGGGCAAGACGCGCCAGTTCCGCCAGCAGCTCATCGACGAGACGCCGCTCATGGTAGGTACCGTCCCCATGTACGACGCCATCGGCTACATGGAAAAGCCGCTGGTCAAGCTTACCAAGGACGACCTGTTCGAGGTCGTGCGCGCGCACGCCGAGGACGGCGTGGACTTTATGACCATCCACTGCGGCATCAACAAGTCGGTCACAAAGACCTTTAAGGAGACCGGCCGCCTCATGAACATCGTGAGCCGCGGCGGCTCGCTGCTGTTTGGCTGGATGGAGGTCACCGGTAACGAGAACCCGTTCTATGAGTTCTACGACGAGCTGCTCGAAATCTGCCACGAGTACGACGTGACGATTTCGCTCGGCGACTCCTGTCGCCCGGGCTGCCTCTACGACTCCAACGACGCCACCGAGACCGCCGAGATGATCGAGCTGGGCAAGCTGTGCAAGCGCGCATGGGCCGCCGGCGTCCAGGTTATGGTCGAGGGTCCGGGCCACATGGCGCTCGACGAGATCGCCGCCAACATGAAACTGCAGAAGCGCCTGTGCCACAACGCCCCGTTCTATGTGCTCGGGCCGCTGGTGACCGATATCGGCGTGGGCTACGACCACATCACCGCTGCCATCGGCGGCGCTATCTCCGCCAGCTCCGGCGCCGACTTCCTGTGCTACGTGACGCCGGCCGAGCACTTGTGCCTGCCCAACGCCCAGGACGTGCTCGACGGCCTCATGGCCACCAAGATTGCCGCACACGCCGCCGACATCGCCAAAAAGGTGCCCCACGCCCGCGACATGGACGACAAGATGGGCCAGGCACGCCGCAAGCTCGACTGGGACGCCATGTGGAAGTGCGCGCTCGACCCGGTTACGGGCAAGAAGCGCTACGAGGAGTCCCCCGCCGCCACCGAGGGCACTTGCACCATGTGTGGCAAGATGTGCGCCGTCCGCACCGTCAACAAGATCTTCGAGGGCACCACGATCGACCTCGGCATGGAGGACTAACCCTGTCGCCGCGGCCGCTTCTGGCGGCGAGCTGGTGCCTGTCAATTGTTGACTTGTGAACATTTACTTACACTTGCGTAGAGATTGCATCGCCCGCCCGGGTTCGGCATAGAGTCGGCCCGGGCATCTTTATAATGCTGGCTTAAAGACCCATTTGATTCCGACCGAACAAGGGAGCGAACATGGATCGTAGTAAGGTACCTGCCGTCCTGTCCATCGCGGGATCCGATTCCAGCGGTGGCGCCGGCATTCAGGCCGACATCAAGACCATCACGGCGCACCGCCTGTATGCCGAGACGGCCATCACCGCCATCACAGCGCAAAACACCCTGGGCGTTACCGCCGTGCAGGATATCTCGCCAGATATCGTAGCCGCGCAAATTGACGCCGTTTTTGACGATATCCGCCCCAGCGCCGTCAAGATCGGCATGGTTTCTTCTGTCGAGATTATCGAAGTCATCGCCGACCGCTTGAGCGCCTGGAACGCAACGAACGTGGTCGTCGACCCCGTCATGGTCGCCACCTCGGGCGCGCGGCTGATTGCCGAAGATGCCGCCGAGGCGCTCACCCGCCGCCTGTTCCCGCTAGCGACGGTTATCACGCCCAATATTCCCGAGGCCATGGCACTGCTCGACTATGAGGTCGACTCCGAGCGCACGCAGCAAAATGCTGCCATGCTCCTCACCCGCCGCTTTGGTTGCGCATCCCTCGTTAAGGGTGGGCATCTTGTCAACGAGGCCAACGATGTACTGGCCGAACCCGCGCCACTCGATGACGAGGGCAACCATCTGGGAGATCCACTCACCACGTGGTTCCGCCACAAGCGCATCGAGACCGACAACACGCACGGCACCGGATGCACGCTCTCGTCCGCCATCGCCTGCGCGCTGGCTCAGGGCATGGATCTTGCCGACGCCGTCAACGCCGGCAAGGCCTACCTAACCGGCGCTCTGGCCGCCGGCTTTGACATGGGCAAAGGCTCCGGCCCCGTCAACCACATGTGGCAGTATTAAGATTCGCAGTCCAAAGCCACCGCAAAGGCGCCCGTCCCCTTTGCGGTGGCTTGGGGTCGCGCTACTCTCCGAGCATCTCTTGGAGCTTGGCCGCCACGGCGTGACCCAGGCTCTCATGGCTTTCGGGCATCATATGCAGATAGTCGATATCGCCCGGCTCGGCAAACTCCGCTGCATTCAAAAAGTCGCAGCCAAACTGCTCGGCTACGTGCGCATAGTATTCAGCAAAATGCTCCGAGGCCTCGACGGAACGCTCGTCAAAATCGGTCATATATACATCGGCGATTTGCGGCTTGATCTTGATAGGTGCCATCAGCAGAATACGCGGGCAGGGTGCAGCATTGGTCCAGGGAAATGCACGCACCGCGCGAATCAGTGCCATGGTGCCACGGGCAATATCGGAGGCCGTCACACCAAAGACCGTCTTGCAATCGTTGGTTCCCAGCATAATAACGATCGCATCCAGCGGCTTATGGGCCTCGAGCAGCATCGGCAGTGCGCGGATGCCGTTAAGATTGGTGTTCAGATGGCACATGTCGTCGCGTACCGTCGTGCGGCCGTTGAGGCCTTCTTCAATTACATGCCAGCCCTCGCCTAAGTCACGTTGGGCCACGCCGCACCAGCGCACATCCTGCGCATAGCGCACCACGGTGCCGTCGCGCATGCCCGCCGGATCGTAACCATAGGTGTTGCTGTCGCCAAAGCATAGAACGTTTTTCATCGTAAGCCCCTCGCTCAGTAAAAAACCGACGGAAGCAGCCTCTCCCGCCGGCTCGACCCATCTGTCAGCACGTACCGATTACAGGTACTTGCGCCAGTCGTCCTCGTCCTCATCATCCTCGGTAGCAGCCTGGATCTGCTCGGCGGCGCGAGCTGCCGCAGCGCGAGCGGCAACCTGGGCATAGGACTCCTCGTTGCGCTCGGGGAAGTTTGCCAGCACGTGCTCGAACTTGGCAAAATCCTCATCCCAGCGCGTAGAAGGCACGGCAAAGAAGACTTGCTTGACCTTAAAGTCGCCCGACGCGAGCTCCTTGCGGAAGAGCTCGGCCACGGCCTCTGCGTCAAAGCCGTTGTTGTCGCAGCCCCAAGCGCCCAGCACGAGCTTCTCGCGACCCAGCTCGTCGCAGATGGCAAGCACAAAGCGAATGCGGTCGCGCAGGGCATCCAGCAGAGCATCGTCGCTCACGCGATACTCCTGGCGGGCGCGCTTAACGTTGGGCGCGGCGGCCACGATCACGTCGGCGTATGCATGCACGTGGTTGCGGTCGAAGCGCACCGCAGGCACCACCAGCGCACGGTTTCGGTAAAGCTCGCAGTTGATGTTGCGGCGACGGTTCTCGCCGTACCATTTGCGCTGCTTATCGAGAACGTTGTATAGATACGAATCGGCGCACAGCGTGGCCTCCTGGCCCAGATAACCCTGAATATAACCACCGCCCGGATTGGTGAACGAGGCAAAGGCGAGCACGGCCATGTCGCAGAGCTGCGCATAGCCACGACCGTTGTCCAAGATGGCCTGCGTGGTGGAGGCATCGAGCACGGTGACCTCGGGCAGAACCGGAGCGGGCTCCTCAGCAGGCGCGGACTCAGCTTCGGCGATTTCCTCGGCAGGCTCCTCGACGGGCTCGGCAACCTGTTCTTCGGTGGCCACAGCACTCTGAACCTTGGCCTTCATCGCCGAGACAAAGCCGGCAGGCATACCGTCAAACTCGCGAACACCGGCAAGCGAACGCTCGATATCCTTGGCGCACGCTTCGGACACAGTTGCCACGTGACGCTCGGCGGCCTTGGCACGGGCCTCGCGCTTGGGATTGGGCTGACCCGCTCGGTTGGACCTGCGGTTACGGTTCCTGTTGTCGACGTCTGCCATAAGTGGTCACCTTTCTCGGTCTCTGCCGCTATCGGCTTTTCCCATCCATGATACCCCGCCGCGTACAAAAAAGACGGCCCCGAAGGACCGCCTTTCGCATCGATTTGCACGCACGGCAAGCACCGCCGCAATTCGCCACTAGTCGCGACGGCCGAGGATGTTCAGAATGCGCAGGAACACGTTGATAATATCCACGAACAGGTTAGAGGCCATAAGCACGGCGTTGGGCAGCGTAGGCGGCACCGTCGTGGCAACATAGGTGTCGTAGCCAATAAAGCCGGCGAACACCACGATCACGATCAGGTCGGTGATGGTCTGTGAGACGCCCATGAACATCAGCACGATCTCAACCAGAATAGTAGCGAGCAGAATGCCAAAACCGATGCCATATACGCGCTGGAAAAACTTGGGGAACGTCACGCCCAAGGCGCCAAAGACAAAGGTGATGGCGGCCGTGGCGATAAAGGCAGTGTTGATGGTGGGCAGGTCGTAGTTGGCAAGGCCAAACGACGCGGTCAGGCCAAAGGTGCTCGCAAAGATTACGTAGCCCACAAGGGACAGGCCCACGGACTGCTTGCTGGCGGCGGCCGACATCATGACCATGCCGACGATGGTCAAAATAAATGAGCCAAAGACCAGCGGCAAAGCGGCGCCGCTCATCATCATGCGCGCAAACGACATGGTGCTCGTAAAGTAAGCACCGACGCCCATGGCGCAAAAGCCCAAAAAGATCAGGGCAGACATGACAAGGTTGTACGCGCGCGGCGACATCTCCTTGGCGCGGCTTGCGCCGCTCTCGACGGGGCCGTTCTGATAGCCCTGGATATCGTTCATAGGTTCGTCCTTTCAAAAAGTGCCGTGAAAGACGGCGCAGCAGGTGACAAGATTCCTGTCATTGTACCCGAATGCCGTACGTCCTTACCCACGGCGCTCGCCCTCGAGCGTACGGTCGAATGCCCACACCCACCAACGCATCAGATGGGCCTGCGAACCATCTGGTCGTTCGCGCGTCTGGTCCTCCAGATACAACTCGGTCGCGTGCCCGCCAAAACGCACCTTATAGGTTGCCGTACGGATGCCGTGAACCGTCAGGCCAAACCCAGTGGTCGAGACAATCTCGTCAATCGTAAAGCAACGACCGTCGACCCAGCAGACGGTGACCGGCACGACCTGTCCGCCCGCGAGGATGCGAGCCACGACGTCCACATACTGCTTGTGCACGCGCCGAGTTTTGCCATCTGTCTGTCGATATTCCATGCCTCCTATTATCGAACGCATGTTTGCATGTTGTAAAGCGAACAGACTGTGGTTTTGGAGTGTCGTAGTAATCGCACGTGTCCGCATGGCGTGTTAGCAAAAAGAACACCCGCGGTCAACAGGGCTAATATTCAATTTTAGTGCCAAAAAGTTCACTTCTCCCATCAGAACTCGGTAAAGAAACCCACAGGAGGTGATACGATTTATCATGTTTTTGTAACGTGTCTGCAAACTTCGAGAAAGCCCATATATGGACGTAACGTTCTCAACCTTCCTCGGCCAAATTGTGTCGAACCCAGTCCTTGCCGTCACCGTGATCCTCGCGTTGGGCGCCATCTTCGTCAATGGATGGACCGACGCGCCCAACGCCATCGCGACCTGCGTCACTACGCGTTGCATGCCCGCCCGCGCCGCCATTCTCATGAGCGCCGCATTCAACTTCCTCGGTGTGCTCATCATGACGCACTTTAACGCGAGCGTCGCCAATACCATCTCGCATATCGTCGACTTTGGCGGAAACAGCACCATGGCGCTCGCGTGCCTCTGCGCGGCGCTGTTCTCCATCGTCGTCTACGGCGCCACAGCGTCGCGTTTTGGTATCCCCACCTCGCAAAGCCACAGCCTTATCGCCGGCCTGACCGGTGCCGCTATCGCCCTCGGCGGCGCGAGCAGCGTCAACGTCCACGAGTGGATGAAGGTCATCTACGGCCTGGCGCTCTCCATCGGCCTGGGCTTTGTCATGGGCTGGGTCCTGTGCAAGCTCGTCTCGATTCTTTTCGCCGCCGCCAACAGGCGACGTGCCAATGTCTTCTTTAAATACGCTCAGATCGCGAGCGCTGCGGCCATGAGCTTTATGCACGGCGCGCAGGATGGACAGAAGTTCATCGGCGTGCTCTTTTTAGGCGTGGCCTTTGCCAGCGGCCAGACGAGCGTCGGCGATGCAGGCATCCCCATCTGGATTATGCTGCTGTGCTCGGCCACTATGGGTATCGGCACCAGCGTGGGCGGCGAGCGCATCATCAAGTCCGTCGGCCAGAGCATGGTCAAGCTCGAAAAGTACCAGGGCTTCTCCGCCGACCTGGCGGGCGCCGCAAACCTGCTGCTTGCCACCCTTACCGGCATCCCCGTGTCCTCCACCCACATCAAGACCTGCGCCATCATGGGCGTCGGTGCCGTCAAGCGCCTTTCGGCCATCAACTTCGGCGTCGTCAAGGACATGATGTTCACCTGGTTCTTCACCTTCCCCGCCTGCGGACTCATCAGCTTTGTCATGGCCAAGCTGTTCATGATGTTCATCTAGTCAAACCGAGCGTCCATCCGGACTGCAATGCTTCGCCCACCCGTCTTCGCCTCGAAAGGACCCACCCATGGCAAAGAAACCCGATTCGTTCTACTTTGATAACTACGTTGCCTGCGCTGACCTCGCCGTTCAGGCAGCCGAGCTGCTCACCAAGATTTTTGAGAACTTCGACCCCACGCAAATCCATGACATGCTCGATAAGATGCATGCGATTGAGCATGCGGCAGACAAGAAGCACCATGAGCTCGAAGACGCCCTGCTCACCGCCTTTATCACCCCGCTTGAGCGCGAGGATCTGGACCTGATGAGTTGCTCGCTCGACACCGTACTCGACCGCATCGAAGGCGTCGTGCAGCGCGTCTACTTCACCAACATCCAGAGCATCCACCCCGATGCCATCGTCATCGCTCACAAGGTAACCGATGCCTGCCGCGCCATGAAGGACCTGATGGTCGAGCTGCCCAACTACCGCAAGTCCAAAACGCTGCGCGAACTGGTCATCCAGATCAACACCATCGAGTCCGAGGCCGACGAGCTCTACATCAACGCCATGCGCAACCTGCACGTTAACGGCAAGGATCCGCTCGAGGTCATCGCTTGGCGTGACGTGTACGCCTTCCTGGAGTACTGCGCTGACTGCTGTGAGAATGTGGCCGATGTCGTGGATTCGATTGTCATGAAGAACAGTTAATTGGGGGTACGTGTCCCACCGGTCGCGGGCCCGACCACTAATACCTTTTTCACTCCGGCTGCAAACAGAGTCGTTCAAAAGGTATTAGTGCTCGGGCCCGCTCCCTTACGTACCACCATTGGGAACTTTAGCTGATACTTTGAAAGCGATGGGGCTTTTGTTGGCAGGACCTTTGGGCTCGATTGAGAACTTTGGAACCGTCTTAAACGTTTTGCTGAACGGGGCTTTGGGTACCCTTTGTTTTACTTTGGATTGATTCGTTGAATTTGGAGGTCTTGGTTGTGAGTTATTTGGATCTGGCTCGTGGCCGGTATTCTTGTCGTTCGTTTGAGGACCGTTCTGTTGAGCAGGCTGTGGTGGATGCCATTGTTGAGGCTGGGCGTATTGCTCCTTCTGCTTGTAATAATCATCCAACCCGTGTGATGGTGTTGGATACGCCTGAGCTTCTGGAGAAGGCTGCTGCTTGTCAGCCTCGGTTTGCTCGTGATGGATCTATCTTTGGCGCTCCGCTCATCTTCCTTATTTGTAGCGTTACCGAAGACGCTTGGGTGCGCCCGTATGACCAGATGAATTCCAGTGAAATCGATACGTCCATAGTGTGCGATCAGATGATGATGGAGGCCACCGAGCAGGGCCTGGGAACGTGCTGGGTATGCCATTTTAAGCCAGAGGTGGCACAGGAGCAGTTCAATCTGCCCAAGGGCGTTTATCCCTATCACATGCTTGTCTGTGGCTATCCTGCCGACCACATCGCCGACCCCGAGCATCGCGAGGCCCGTACCATTCCCCTCCCCAACTTCCTCCTCAAGTAGTTTTTTGGCACATGCCCTAAAACCTACCTTTTACCGCTCACCCATTCGCCGAGTTCTGCGCCACAATGTGCAGGGCTCGGTTTTTTATGTTGCGCGCCCCTGCACAGTCATAAAAAAGGACCCGCAAGCTGCGGGTCCTTTCTAGGCACTAAATTGTAGGCCGAATGTTAGTCCAGGTCGTCGGCAGCAAAGTTGTCGATCGGGGCGAAGGGGTCGGCCACGGGGACAACCGGGTCAGCGACGGGCAGCGGCTCGGCGGGAACAGTCACTGCAGGAGAAGCGGCAGAACCGACCGGCGTGGAGGCCATCAGATCGGCCGGGAAGGAATTCTGGGCATCGTCCATGAAGTGCTGGATGAGCTTGAGGTACTCGGCCTTGAACTCCTCACGGGAAGCCTTGAGACGATCGATCTCCTCGAGCTCGGCCTGCTTCTCGGTCAGAGCCTGGCGGATAACCTCGCGGGCCTTGGCGTCAGCCTCGTTGCGGATACGCTCAGCGTTCTCGTTGGCATCGTTGACGATGGTCTCAGCGGTCTGCTGGGCAGCGATCAGGGCAGCGGAAATCTGGCGCTCCTGAGCGGAGAAGTCAGGGGCGGGAGCAGCCACGGGGGCGGCAGGAACGGCCTGGGCGGTGGCATCCTGAGCCTGGGCAAGCTGAGCCTGCGCATCGGCAAGCTGCTGCTCGGTAGCAGTCAGACGACCCTTAAGGTCGACGATCTTAGCGAGCATAGCGTCAACCTCGGAGGACAGCGTCTCCAAGAAGACGTCGACCTCAGCAGGATCGTAGCCACGCTTGGCCTCAGAGAAAGTCTGAGCCTGGATGTCTGCAGGGGTAATAGCCATAACAAGTCTCCTTTTTCATCGCCTCGGCGCTACACGCCCGACGTAAGTTACTAAGTCAGTTCTACACGAGTATACCTATAAGAAGCTGCAGAACCAGCCTCTGCACCAACTGCAACGCAATAATCGCAACGACCGGCGAAAAATCGATACCGCCCATCGGCGGGATGAAACGACGGAACAGGTTGAGCCACGGACCGCACACGCTATCAAGCACCGCGGCAATATCCTGAAGCAAACCACCCTGCTTCATGGGAATCCACGTCATAAAGCAGTAGACGACAATGAGCGTGGAATAGAAGTTGAACAGCGTATTGACCAGCTGGACGATAGTGTAGATGTTGATGGGAATCTCCTCGTCTTGTCTTTACTTAAGGTAGCCGTCGGCACGAAGCTTCTTGAGATCGGAATCTTTGACCTCGCAACCGGCGGGCAGCACCATGAACACGCGGTCGCCCACCTCCTTGACCGTGGCACCCAGACCGCAGGCAAAGCCGTAAGAGAAGTCCAAGACGCGCTTGGCAACTTCGGTGCGTACGCCCACAAAAATCAGCGCGACAGGCTGCTTGGTGCGAACGCGGCGCACCACGGTCTCCACGTCGTCATAGCTCTCGGGGCGCAGGACATAGGCCGGCAGCTGCGGTGTGGCGTTGATGATATTGCTCGCATAGGCCGAGGCATCGCTCGGTGCAGGCGCAGGCGCAGCGGCGGCACGGGCGCGGGTGTTCTCGGCGTAGCTCGACGGCGTGTCATAGGCACCAGGACGATAACCGCTCGCAACACTGTCCTGCGAGCGCGAAGGCGGGTTATACGTCGTGGCATGGCGGGAGTCATCGCCGACCAGCTGCCCGGAGCGTGTATACACGGCAACCGACTCAGCTTCACCACGGCGCGTCTGACCAAGCAGGCCGTTGCTCGGCTCGTCTTGGGTGTAGAAGCCCTCGCCCGAAGCACCGCTGTAGCCGTTGCCCTGATAGCCATCGTCATAGCCATCATCGTAGCCGTAGTCGTCGTCCTGGCCATAACCCTGGTCGTAACCCTGTTGGCCGCCCAGGTGCATCTTATTTTTAATCTCGTCAAGGAAGCCCATGGTTGTGTCCTCTCGCGGTTTAGTGCAGGCGCCCCGATAATCAGTGCGCACTTCAGAGCCTTATTTTACTGCAAACTCCGGGCTAAATACTACCCTGCCCAGGCGAACGAGCGTAGAGCCCTCCTCAAGGGCAGGCTCAAAGTCTTCGCTCATGCCGCAGGAAAGCTCAGGCAGGTTCAAATCGGGATGCGCCGCCTCCAGCTCATCCCTCAGCTCACGAAGCCCCGCAAAGGTGCGGCGTGCCACATCCTTATTCCCCCGGGGCGCCATAGTCATAAGCCCCTGTACGCAAATTCCCTCAAGTTCTGCAAGCTCACCCGCGGCGGCGCGAATCTCATCGGGTGAAAAGCCTCCCTTCGACTCCTCACCACTCACATTGACCTCAATGAGCACACGCTGGGGGCCGACGAGCTCGCCTGCCTCAATCTTGCGAACAGCACGGCTCGAGATCGCCTGCGCCAGATGCAGCGAACCCACCGAGTGAATCAGCTCGGCTGAGCCCAGCACCGCATTGATCTTATTGGTCTGCAGGTTGCCGATCATATCGAAGCGCACCTCAGGCAGCTCCGGATGCTCCGCCAGACCCGTGAGCTTGCGAACCAGCTCCTGCGGGCGGTTCTCGGCAAAATGGCGATACCCCGCCTGGATGGCGGCAACGGTCTCATCGACACCAACGGTCTTGGACACGGCAATGAGGCTCGCGGCGTCGTGGGGACGGCCCGCGCGATCGAGCGCCGCATAAAAACGTTCCAGAATCTGCTCGCGGCGAGCGCGCATCAAGTCCAAATAGTTATCCATTGCCAATCGCCTCCGCTGACAGCCAAACAAGTAGTCCCATGCTAACGCAAGAGCGCGGCCCCGCATGTGCAAGGCCGCGCTCACTTAGGTATTTACAATCTTTCGACGAACGGGGTTACTTACTCCTCGTCGTCCTCGCCATCGTCCTCATCCTCAAGATGATCGAGCAGGTAGCGAAGACCCTCGCTGACCTCGTTAACGGGCACCTTGGCAACGTAGCGTGCATCGACGGCGGGCCTCATGATAACACCCTCGCCCGAAGGCACGCGCATGCTCTCGAGCTCATCCTCATCAGTGCAGGCGATATCACCGGCAGTCATACGCTGTCCGGTCAACAGGAAGGTCAGACGGCAGGCGGCATCGATGGAAATCGAGGCGATGCGATCGAGATAGCGCGATACCATGATGGCGCGGCGCAGGTCGTCATAGTTGCTGTCGTCGTCCATAAAATCGCCCGTGTCCATGCGGTTAAAGGTGCGGAAGAACTTCTCGTAGGCGGCGTGCACTGGCTCGTCCTCGACGGCCAAGTTGCAGATGATGGACATGTCGTTGGTGACGAGCGCAGAAAGCGAAGAGCCCAGCACCTGGTAGACGGCCTCAGCCTCGGCCTCGACCGTGCCGACAAGCTCCTTGGGCAGCGAGATGTCGGCCTTGATCATATGACGCGTGGCGCGGCAAATCTGGCGAACCTTATCGGTCATGCGCTGCAGGTTAAAGTCGACGTAGATGATCGTCTGCAGCAAGCGGAAGTCGGAGGCGACCGGTGACTGCGTGGCAATCAGGTTGTAGCAGACGGCCTCCAGGTTGGCGCAGCGTGCGTCAATCGAAAGCGTGCGCTTCTTGGTCTTGGTGGCGAGCTTGCGGTCGTCGGTCACATAGGCCTTCACGGCATCGTGGAGGGCCAGATCGACGGCCTCGTAGATGCTCAGCATCTCGTGACGGGCCTCGATGAGCTGACGGGAAAACAGTTTGCGCATGGTTCACTCCAATCAGTTGGGTGCGGTCATGCCGCCCGCACAGTGAATACGCACCGGACCAGATCCGATCGGCTTGGGACTAGTCGCACCGATCAGCCAAAGCGGCCGGTGATATAGTCTTCCGTCCGCGAGTCCACCGGGCTGGTGAAGATCGCGTCGGTTTGACCATACTCGATGAGCGTAGCGGGCTCGCCGGCAACTTCCTGCAAGAAGAATGCGGTGTAGTCGCTAATGCGAGCTGCCTGCTGCATTGAATGCGTGACGATGATGATCGTCATCTCGGGCGCCAGCTCGGCCATCAGATCCTCGACCTTAGAGACGGACGTGGGGTCGATGGCGGAGCAGGGCTCGTCCATCAGAAGGACATCGGGTTGCACCGCAAGCACGCGCGCGATGCACAGACGCTGCTGCTGACCGCCCGAGAGCGCCAAACCATCCTTGTTGAGCTGATTGGATACCTCTTTCCAGAGGTTGGCGCGCTTGAGCGATTCTTCCACGATGTCATCGAGGTCGCTTTTGCTAGTCACGCCCTGCAGACGAGGGCCAAAGGCGACATTCTCGTAGATGGATTTAGGAAACGGGTTGGGCTGCTGAAAGATCATGCCCACGCGACGACGGAGATCGACCGGGTCGACACCCTCGGCATAGATATCGTTGCCGTCGAGCGTCATGGTGCCCTCGACGCGCGTGCCCTCGATCAGGTCATTCATGCGGTTGATGCAGCGCAAAAACGTCGACTTGCCGCAGCCCGAAGGGCCAATGAAGGAGGTGATGGCGTTTTTGGCGATGTTGAGGTCAAGCCCCGTCAGCGCATGAAAGTCACCGTACCAAAAGTTGAAATCCTTGGCCGTAATGGCCGCTTGCTCCAACGTGGGAGCGGACTGATAAACGGACATGGGACTCCTTAACTAGCGACGCTTGCGCGACAGGAAGCGCGCAAACAGGTTGAAGGCCAGAATGATCACCATCAGCAAGAGCGCGGTGCCGTAGGCTGCGTTCATGTTGATGCCGTCGTTGGCAAGCAGATACAGGTGAACCGTCATGGGGCGGCCGGAATCGAGCGGCGAAATAGGTAGATTGATGGCCTGCCCCATGGTATAGAGCACCACCGCGGTCTCGCCAATGGCACGGCCGATGGCGAGAACGATGCCCGTGGCAATACGGCCAAAGGCAGAAGGAAGCACGATCTTGGAGACAACCTGCCACTTGGTGGCGCCCAGGCCATATGCGCCCCAGCGGATATAGCGCGGAACGGCGCGAATGGCCTCTTCGGTGGTACGCATGACGATGGGAAGCATCAAGAGCGCGAGTGCCAGGGCGGCCGAGACCATCGAAAGGCCCAGGCCCATGGCCTCGACAAACAAGGCGTAGCCAAACAGGCCCATAACGATGGAGGGCACCGAGGCCAAAGCGTCAGCAGCGTAGCGAATGAGCTCGACGACCTTGCCCTGCTTGGCGTACTCGGCCAGATAGACGGCTGCCAGCACAGCGATCGGCGTGCAGATAAGCATGGCGAGCGCCGTCACGTAGACGGTCGAGACGATCGTGGGCCAAATTCCGCCCTCGGCGTTGACGCCTTGGGGCCAACCGAAGATAAAGTCGAGCGAAATATGCGGTAAGCCATTAACAACCACGTAGGCGATGATAGCGACCAGCACAAGCGTGGTGATGTAGGCCGCGGCGCGGAACACGCCGAGCATGATCTTGTTTGACAGGTCCTTGTTGATACGGCCCTTCTTACCGTGGGAAAGGGCACGCTTGATGCGCTCGCGCGACGAGGTCGTATCGACCGTCGTGTCAACGGAATCGGACATAGCCTACCCCCTCTTCTTCTTGGAAATCAGACGGACGATGCCCACCAGCATGGCGGAGATGATAAACAGGACCACGCCCATGCCGAACAGAGCCGAGCGGTGCAGGCCCGAGGAATAGCTCATGTCGAGCGCGATCTGGCTCGTGAGCGTCGAGATGGGGCTCGCAATGCTGTCGGGAATAACCGGAGCGTTACCCACGACCATGAGCACGGCCATGGTCTCACCGATGGCACGGCCCATACCCAGCACGATGGCATCAACGATACCCAGTTTGGCGGCAGGTAGCACGACCTTATAGATGGTCTGCCACTTAGTAGCACCCATGGCATACGATGCCTCGCGAATGCCCATGGGAATGGAATTGAGGGCATCGATGGTAAGCGTCGTGATGGTAGGGACGATCATGATGGCGAGCACGAACCACGCTGTCAGCGCACCAAAACCAAGACCACCGGTCAGTTGTGCGATAAACGGGCGGATGATGATCATGCCAAAGAAGCCGTAGATGATGGAGGGTATGCCCGCCAGCAGGTCAACGGCGGGGCTGATGAGCTTGCGCACGCGCTTGCTGGCAATCTCGACCAGGTAAACGGCCGTACCCACGCCCAGCGGCACGCCCATGGCGAGCGCACCGACGGTCACCAGACCCGAGCCGGCAAGCAGCGACAAGATGCCGTAGTGGCCCTCGGAAGGCGCCCACGTAAAGCTAAAGAAGTCCGCCAGACCGATGTCAGTAAAGACGGGCAGCGCCGAGTACGTGGTAAAGACAAAAATCAGGATGACGGTAACGACCGCCAAGAACGCGCAGGCAAAGAAGATCCACTGCAGCGCCTTCTCCTTGATATAGGTACTGCGCGATACGAGCGCCAGCTCGCGCTTCTTGGGCGTCTGAACATTCTGCTCAGTCTGGGAGTTTTCCTGTGCTTCCATGCTACTCACTCCCCTTCTCGTCGTTGGTGACGGGAATAAAGCCCGCCTCGCGAATCTGCTTGTCCATCTTTTCGGACGTCACATAGTCGATGTAATCCTGCGCCTGCTGCGAAGGCGCACCCTTCACAAAGAAGTAAAGGTCGCGCGAGATGGGATAGCCGCCACTCGCGACCGTCTTCTCGGACGCCTCAACATGATTGACCGAGACGGCCTTGACCGAGGTCTTGGCGTTGAGGCTATCGACGAAGCCCAGCGAAATGTAGCCGATGGCCCCACGCGAACGAGATACCACGTCGCGCACCTGGCCCGTACCCGAAAGAACAGCCGAGCGGCGATCGAACGGCGTGCCATCCATCACGATGGTACGGAAGGCCTCGCGCGTACCGGACGCCTCGTCTCGGTTGATGACCTGAATCCTCAGGTCCTCGCCACCGACCTCTTTCCAATTGGTAATCTTGCCGGCGTAGATATCGCGGAGCTGCTCGGTCGAGAGGTTATCGACCGGGTTATCGTCGTTCACGATGACCGCGATACCGTCGTGGGCAATTACGATGGGGGTCAGGCCCAGATCCTGTTCGTCGGCATTGAGCCCACGGGAGGAGCTGGCGATATCGGCCGTTCCGGCGCTGACGGCCTCGATGCCAGCGGAAGAACCCAAACCGGAAACGAGCACGTCGATGCCGGTCTCCTCCTTAAAGCCCTCGGCCGCAATCTCGGCGATAGGAAGGCAGGTCGTGGAGCCGGCCACGGTAATGGAAGAGGTAGAAGATCCCGAAGAACAGGCGCACAGCGTAAGCGTAAGCACAGCGGCGCTCAGGACCGATACGATCTTTCTCATAGCATCACGCCGATCGCAGCATGGCGCCCACAGGTGCCGTCCTCGTTACGGTAGGAATAAAAGCGGTCGTTCTGACGCACGGTCGAAAGCTGGGTATCCACGATATTATCCGCGTCGACACCGACATCTACCAGCGCCTCGCGAATGGCAGCGGAAAGATCAAGCATGCGAGAGGTATTCGCATCGATGCAAGAGAACTCGGCGGCAAAGCGATCCATGAGTTCCTGGGATACCTCATATTCGTCACCCAAGATATGGGGGCCGATATAGGCGGAAACGTCGCTCGCATCGCAACCGGCAGCATCGCAAAGCGCCTGGCACGCCTTGGCGGAAATACGTGCAATCGTGCCCTTCCAACCGGAGTGCACCACGGCAAATCCGCCGGGGGCCACCAGCACCACGGGAACGCAGTCGGCAAAGCAGAGCAGCACGGGCACGTTATGCGCCGTGCAGACGATGGCATCACAGCCCTCGGCAATCTGCTCGCGAACGTCCTCAAGGTCATCGGCGCCGTTCGAGGTCACCGCAACGATATGATCACCATGGACCTGATTGGGAACGAGCAGGTTGTGCTCGCACTCGGCGGCACCCATAGCCTCGAGCGCGCGACGACGATTTTCTTGAACAGCAAAGGGGTCATCGCCAACATGCGAGCCCAAGTTGAGTGAGGAGTACGCATCTTCGGAAACGCCACCGGCGCGCTCGGTGAAGGCAAAGCGAACATCGGATGTCGCGCCCTCCACCAACGTAACTCCATCATGGTCGACACGCGAAACTTTGTCCGCACGTGCTGCCATACTAAAGCCTCCTAATAACACAAGTACCGCGGCATCGCCGCTACAGCCCGCGTTTATACGGCTGTCATACTTCTCTAAAAGGATACCTGCTGCGCTGGAGGCAATCGTAAAGGGAACGTAAAGAGATTGGAGGTTCTAGTTTACAAAGTCGAAATAAAAAGGGCGCGTCCATACGGACACGCCCCTGTGCACAACAATGCAAAGAACGACTTAGAAGCTACCGCGCTTCAGGAAGTCGGGAAGCTCGAACTGATCGTTGCCGAAGTTAGGAAGCTCGGTGCCACCGACGTTGCGGGTCGGAGCGGCCTGAGCCGGGCTCGTGGCAGGAGCGGTGCGCTGCGGCTCAGCGGAGGCAGCGGCCTTGCTCTGAGACTGCTGAGCAGCAAAGAGCTCGTCCTGACGGTTGACGTTGGAGTCGGAGAAGCCCGTAGCGATGACGGTGATACGCACCTGATCGCCCAGGGACTCGTCGACAACGGTACCGAAGATGATGTTGGCCTCGGGGTCGACGGCGTTGGCGACAACGTCGGCGGCGTCGCTGATCTCCTGGATGCCCAGGTCCTTGGAACCGGCGATGGAGAGCAGCACGCGCGTGGCACCATCGATGGAGCTCTCGAGCAGCGGGCTGGAGATGGCCTGCTGGGCAGCGTCGACGGCACGGGTGTCCCCAGAAGAGGTACCGATACCCATCATGGCGGTACCGGCCTGCTTCATGATGGTCTTAACATCGGCGAAGTCCAGGTTGATGATACCGGGGACGGTGATGAGGTCGGTGATACCCTGGGTGCCCTGGGAAAGGACGCCATCGGCAATCGCGAAGGCCTCGAGCATGGTGGTCTTCTTCTCGGCGATGTCGAGCAGCTTATCGTTAGGGATGACGATCATGGTGTCGACGCAATCGGAGAGAGTCTTAATGCCCTCCTCGGCGCTCTTCTTGCGCTTGCGGCCCTCGAAGGTGAAGGGCTTGGTCACGACGGCGACGGTCAGCGCACCGACCTCGTTCATCGCGATATCGGCAACGATGGGAGCAGCGCCGGTACCGGTGCCACCGCCCTCGCCGCAGGTGATGAACACCATGTCGGCGCCAGCGAGCGCCTCGGCAATGTCGTCGCGGGACTCATCGGCAGCCTTGCGGCCAACCTCGGGGTTGGCGCCGGCGCCCAGGCCGCGGGTAAGATCGGTGCCGATGTGCACCTTGATATCGGCATCAGAGATCGCGAGTGCCTGAGCATCGGTGTTGATGGCAACAAACTCGACGCCGCGGATGCCCTCTTCGATCATTCGATTGACCGCGTTGGTACCGCCGCCGCCGACGCCGACCACCTTAATGACGGCAAGGTAGTTGTTGATCTCTGTCTCGTGCATGTCGGTCCTCCGAACAAAGGTTATAGCCATAGCATGGGTCGACCCCTGCGCACATTAACCTTCAGGTTGAAAGTAAATGCAAAGGTAAACCGTATTATGTTTGCACATTATGAACGTATCAGTCAAATAATTGACCGTGAAAACCAAACAAACCAGATAAACGGCGTGGTATGGCCCCTCAACAAAGCATCAACCAGCGCTACGAGGTCGGAGCGTTCCTAAATGTGTAGTTGCCCGGAGAGCGCACATTGATATACGTTACGCCCTCTACCTGCGAAAGCAGCTTGGTGACTACGCGCTCCTTCTTGACGATATCGTTCGAATCGCCCAGCGACACCTCAATGCCGTTATTGAGGTTTGCCGAGATGGCTTCGACCGAAGGCGCGGAAATATCCTTGACTTGTCCCAAGAACTCGCTCGAAAAACCACGCACATAATCCAAGCCAGCCTTAACGGCCTTGGAGCTCACCGCCTGGCCGGAAACCGGAGCGACATCCGCCGAGACATCAGTCAACAACACCGCGCCATAGTGCTTAGCGAGCGCCAGCGCGGCATCAATGCCGGTCAGGGTATTTGAGCCCTGCCCCGTCGTGATGACGTTGCCCTGGTCATCCACTTCGACCGACGTCGACAGCGGGGCGATCCAGGTGTCATCATCCCCGATGGCCCAGGCAAGGTCATCGGAGCTGATATAGGCAATTGCAATGACCTTGCGCTCCATCGGCGTAATGATGAGCGTATGTGGGAACTGACGCTGGACATCCACGCCCGAGACCCACGGGTTCTGCTTGAGGTCCTCGGTAATCTGGTCGGGATCGACGTTAAAAAGCGACGTTCCCTCGGGCAAATCGATCAGCTGGATAGCATCGTGCTTCGTCACATGCTCGCTTCCTTGAATCTGAATATCAGTGGCGGTAAACAATCCAGAGTTAATCACCACGATAGCAACGACGACGAGCACGGCCAAGACGGCCAAAACGCCGCCCACGATTTTGCCTTTGCCTGTAACGACAGAAGCGGCGTCTGATGTTTTATTTGCCATCGCCCTAAGTGAAGACAACGGGTTGACGCCTTTTTTACCCGAAGGCTTCTTGGCGGTAGCCGGCACCGATGTCAGCGAGCGCGGTTTCGATGCGCCCAGCGTGCGACTCGGACGCGCCGCCTTAGTTCCTGTCGAGGGCTTAGGAGTTGCCATAGGACGGGCAGGCTTGGCGCCCATAACAGGCTTTGACGTCACCGAGGGACGCGAGGACTTTTTTGCGGCCGGACGATTACCGAGCTGCGAGCCGACAACCGGACGACTGGTCTGTCGAGCATGCCCGACAGACTTAGAGTGCGCGACGGTATTGCGTTGAGGTTTGGCAGGCGCGCCGGAACGCCCTCCGGCGCGGCGGAAGGTGGGTTTCGATGCTCTAGAAGCCGAGGAATTTAACTTCCGGTCTGAGCTCGATGCCATACGCCTCCCTCACCTTTCCGTGCACATGTCTGATAACCGCGGCAACGTCATCGGCCGAGGCAGTTCCGTTATTAACGATAAAATTAGCGTGAACGGGCGAAACTTCCGCGCCGCCAATCGAAAAACCCTTTAATCCACAATCCTCGATAAGCTTGCCCACACTCGCATCGGGCGGGTTACGAAAGACCGACCCGCAGGATGCGCGACCCATGGGCTGCGTACGCTTGCGCCTCGTCAGGTACCGTTCCATGCGCTCGCGAATGTCGGCCTTGGGCGCCGGTTTAAGCTTGAGCACGCACTCGAGGATGATCTCATTGCGGGGAAGGCTACATTCGCGGTAGCCCCAAGTGATCTCGGACCCCGCATAATGCTTGATACCGGATGCCGGGTCAAACGTTACGACATCCTCAACCAGCGAGCCAATCCACTCGGTCCGTGTGCCGGCATTCATAGATATCGCACCGCCGACCGAACCAGGGATGCCGACGGCAAACTCAAGGCCCGAGAGGCTACGCGACAGGGCATCGTTGACCAGGCGCGCAAACATCACGCCCGCACCGACCGTCAGCGTACAACCGTCATCGGCAACAACCGTGCGCTGAAACTCACGTCCGAGCGAAATGACGGCACCGCGATAACCGCCATCGGCAACCAGCAGATTGGAGCCCTTACCGATGATGACCCACGGCACCTGCTCGCGATCGAGCACCGCAACGGCGCGGCGGAGGGCATGATAGCTATGGCACGTCACAAAGAGGTCGGCCTTGCCGCCGATACGATAGCTCGTATGACGCGCAAGGCGCTCGTCCTCGATCACATCCGTGTCGATCATGCCCGAGAGCGCCATGACGGCGTTAAACAGACCCATTAGACTTAAGCGTCTTTCTTGGCAGTCAGATACTCGATAAACTCGGGACCGACGGTCGTAACGTCACCGGCACCCATTGTGAGCAGCAGGTCGCCCTCGCCCACCATCTGCTCGAGCTCCTGATTGAGCTCAAGACGGCTGGAGCAGTACACGACCTCCTTGCCAGGATGCTTGGCGCGCACGGTATCGGCGAGCATCTTAGAGGTGACACCCGGAATGGGCATCTCGCCAGCCGAGAACACATCAATCAGCAGCAGTTTATCGGCATTGGCAAATGCATCGGCAAAGTCGTCGCACAGGGCCTGCAGGCGCGAATAGCGATGCGGCTGGAACACGACGTCGACGTGCTTGTAGCCCAGCGACGAAGCGGCAGCAAGCGTCGCCTTGATCTCGGTGGGGTGATGGCCGTAATCATCGACCACGGTGATGCCATCGATATCGCCCACGTGGGTAAAGCGACGGCGGACGCCCTCAAAGCTCGAGAGCGCCTTGGCGGCGGCGTCGATGTCAAGGCCCAGGACATGGGCGACGGTGAGCACCGCCGTGGCGTTGAGCATGTTGTGGCGACCGGGATTGCTCTTGATCTCCACAGCGTGCTCAGTGCCGTCCTCAAAGCGAACGATAAAGTCGCTCTGGATGCCCTTGACATCCGGGTGCATGCAGACGATGTCGTTGCTCTCGGCAAAGCCGTAGGAAAGCACGTGACGGCCCGTCGACTTGGCGAGCTCGACCAGATGCGGGTCCTCACCGCAGACGATGACGGTGCCGTCCTCGCCCACCAGGCTCATGAATTTGGCGAAAGTTGCCTCGATCTCCTCGATACCCGAGTAGTGATCGAGGTGGTCGGCCTCGACGTTGGTCACAATGACCACGTTGGGGTTCAGGAACAGGAAGGAGCTGTCGGACTCGTCGGCCTCGGCGACAAAGTAGTCGCCCGAGCCGTTCTTGCCGTTCGTGTCATAGCCCTCGACGATGCCACCGATCAGGAAGCTCGGATCCAGACCCATGCGGTCGAGCATGGTGGCGCACATCGAAGACGTGGTGGTCTTGCCATGCGTGCCGGCAACAGCGACGGTGGTGTAGCCGTGGCCCAAAGCAGAGAGCATCTTGGCACGGGGCCACACGGGAATACCAAGCTCGCGAGCGCGCACGAGTTCAGGGTTGGACTCCGGAATAGCGGTGGAGACAACAACCACGTCGGGCTTGACCTCGTCGATCGTGGCGGCCTCATGGCCCACATGCACCTTCACACCAGCGCGGGTAAGCTGGCGGATATAACGTGACGTCTTAAGGTCGGAGCCGGTAACGGCATAACCGCGCTCGTGCAGAACGAGGGCGATGCCGCTCATGCCGGCGCCGCCGATACCGATAAAGTGGGCGCTCTTAAACTCGGGCGCGGAGGTTGCAGTCTGGGAATCAGCCATGTGCTCGTGTACTCCTTGCGTAAACACTGCCTGTAACCCGTTAACTGTACCGCACCTACCGCATCAGCGCGAGGGCGACCGACGATATCCCGTCTAACTAACGCAAACCCTCTACCGCATCCGCCAGAAGAGCGGCGGCCCTATCCTGAGCCAGACCACGCGCCGCCTGACGCATGGCGTCGCGCGCCGCCGCGTCATCGACCAGGTGCAGCAGTTCATCGGCAAAGGCAAAACCGTCGATATCGGCATCGGCGCAGAGCACGCCGGCCCCGGCGTCGACCAGATAACGGGCATTGGTGGTTTGGTGGTCGGCCGTCGCATGCGGATACGGCACGAGCACCGAAGGTACGGCGAGCGCAGCGATCTCGGCCACGCTCGATGCGCCCGAACGCGAGAGCACCAAATCGGCAGCAGCCAGCATATCGCCCATGTTGTCGATGTAAGACTGGACGCGGTAACGCTTCGCCTCCTCGGGCGTCAGCGCCAAAGCGCGCTCGGTCTCCTCAAAGCCGTCGGCACCCGTCGAATGCAACACATAGAGGTTCTTGCGCGAAAGCAGCTCGTTTTTGAGCGAAACCACGCGCTCGTTGAGGTGCTGGGCGCCAAGTGAACCGCCAAAGACGAGCAGCAGCGTAGCGTCCTCGGGAACGCCAAGTGCTTTGCGGCCGCGAGCGCGATCGCCCTCGATCACCGAGCGACGTACGGGGTTGCCGGTCATGAGCACGTGGCCAGGGTCACCTTCGCGCTCAAAGACCGAACGCGCTGCCGGCACCGAGATGCACACGCGGGCGGCGTGGGAGTTCATCATCTTGTTGGCCAGGCCCGGAACAGAGTTCTGCTCATGCAGCAGATACGGAACGCCCGCGCCCTTGCACCACCCCAGCAGCGGAACCTCGACATAGGCTCCGAAACCGATGGCAGCGTCGGGCTTGCCGACCTTTGAGAAATGACCAGCGAGCGCACGCTTGGCCTTGTTGACACGCCACAGCGAGGTCAGCGCCGTCCAAGGACGGGAGCGGTCGAAGCCAGTAACCGTAATGGGCACAAAATCAAACCCAGCCTCGGGGACCAGACGACCCTCGAGCTTGCGCGACTGGCCCACGAACACAACGTGGTGGCCACGATCACGCAGCTCTTCGGCCAAGGCGAGCGCGGGGTTGATGTGTCCTGCCGTGCCGCCGGCTGCAATAGCAACGGTCATCTTATCGGTCATGGTAGTCCCTTCGTACACGCGGTCCCTGGTCGTCGGTGCGCAGACGCGCCGACGGGTCCGAGTTCAAATCGATTCGATTATATCCGCCGCCCGCGTTGCGAGGGCTGGGGCGCTGAGGACGACCTTGCGGCGCCGTTCGCTGACGCGGGCGGACTGCCGGCTCGGTCGCAGAGCCATCCAGGACGGTAAAACCGTTACGCGAAGATCGCTCGCCGCGCACGTGGGGCACGCCAGCGGTACTCTCATCCATAACGGCAAAGCTCTCACGGCGGCGGTCATACTCATCGCGGCGGGCGCTCTCGTACGAAACGCGCAAGATCAACCCGGCAAGCATGAGCGACACAATAATCGACGAACCGCCGTAGCTAATAAACGGCAGCGGTTTGCCCGTCATGGGAAACACGTTGAGGATGCCCAGCGCATTAATCAAAAACTGCACCGCGAGAATGACCGCGGAGCCAGACGCCATAAGCGCGCCCCGACGATCGGTCGCCTGCTCGGCAATGCGAAACGCCGAGTAGATCAGCATCGCAAACACCAAGAAGAACAGCACGGTTCCGACAAAACCGACTTCCTCGCCAATGATGGCCAGGATGTAGTCGTTGTGCGCTTCGGGCAGATACGAGTACTTCATGGTTGAGTTGCCAATGCCGCGGCCGAACAGACCGCCCGAGGCAAAGGCCATGATTGCAAGCGTGGCCTGATAGCCGTCACCATACTCGTCGGACCAAGGGTTCAAGGCAACCTGAATACGCACCATACGGTACGGCTCTGCGACAAGCGCAATCACGATCACGAGAATGCCGAAGATTAGCACGCCGATGATAAATCTGGGGTCGAGACCCGCAAACAACGCCATGCACATGAGGGTCAACAGGATGATCAGGACAGTACCGAAATCGGGCTGGATAAAGATCAGAAAGAGCGAAATGCCCAGGTAGATGCCCATCTTGCGAAGGAATTCGTTGATGTTGCCACCGGGCGAAAAGAAGCGATCAAGCATGATGGCCGAATACGCAATGGCAAATGGCTTTAAAAACTCGGAAGGCTGGAACTGAATACCGGCGATGTTGAGCCAGCGCGTGGCGCCACGGCTGCCGCTGCCCACCAAGAACACCAGAAGCAGTAGCCCTATCATGCCGATAAGGAAGATCCTGAGCACATCCTCCCCAAACCAGCTGTCCGGCAAAACGCGCACGATGGCAATCAGCGCCAGAACACCGACCACGGCAAACGCGGCCTGTCGACCCAGAAAAAACGTCGCCGAGCCATTCTCGTGCAGCGCCTCGACCGAAGACGCCGAGTACACCATCAGCAGGCCAAAGCATACCAAGGTAAACAGGCAGGCCATGAATATCAAACGGGGGCGCATGATACGGGCGGGAACGCCGGCAATATAGCGTTCGCTAAACGACTGCCCACCGTGGCTGGAACGCGGTGTGGTGCGACGTGAGGAAGCACGGTCCGAGTCGGGCCTCCTCATACCTTGTCGGGGGCTCTCCTCTCTCACCGCAACCCCTATTCCATTTGTGATTTCGCTGTAGCGGCAAGCTGAGCCACGTAGTCCTTAAACACGCGGCCGCGCTCCTCATAGCCCGAGAACTCATCGAACGAAGAGCAGGCAGGAGAAAGTAAGATCACATCGCCACGGCTCGACAGCGAACGGGCAACGTCCACGGCGTCGCGCAGGTCATCCGCCTGGGCGATATCCACATCGCCATCGACATCAGCCTCGTCCATAGCGGCGGTGAAGCGCTCGCGCGCATCGCCAAAGCAGACGACCGAGCGCACGTTGTCCATAACGACGCGCGCGAAGTCCGTGAGCGGCGTGCCCTTATCGTGGCCGCCGAGCAGCAAGATCACGTCGTCATCGGGAAATGCCGTCAGTGCCTTCTCGACCGCATCGATGTTGGTCGCCTTGGAATCGTTGACGTAGCGCACGCCGTCAATCTCGCCACACGGCTCCACGCGGTGCTCGAGCGGCTGGAACGAGGCCAGACCGCGGCAGACACCATCGACATCGGCACCGACTGCCAAGGCAGCCGTGGCAGCACACAGGGCATTGATAACATTGTGATGGCCCGAGATCTTGAGCTCGGATGTAGCGATGAGCGGGGTCTCGACGCCCTTCAGACGCACGATCATCTTGCCATCGCGCACAAAGGCGGCATCCTCGCCCTCAGGCTCGTCAAAGGCAACCTTGCAGATGCGACGACCCGGCGTGTAGATGTACTCATCGAACTCGTGAATGCCGGCGTCTTCGACGTCGACAACCGCCAGATCGTCATCAACCATATTGTCAAACAGTTTGATCTTGGCAAGCGCATAGTTGTTATGGCTCTTATGCCAGCCCAAGTGGTCGGGAGTGATGTTGAGCAGCACCGCCACGCGAGGATGGAGCTCGGTAGTCGTAGCAATCTGATAGCTCGAGAGCTCAGCCACAAACCACTCGTTGTGGGCTCGGCCGTCAATCTCGTTGACCGGCGGCTCGCCGATGTTGCCGACAGCAACGCTGGCCTCGCCGGCAGCCTTAAGCAGATAATCAGTCAGCGACGTGGTGGTCGTCTTGCCGTTGGTGCCCGTGATGGCAATCCAGTTATCGGGCGACAGGCGATAGGCAAACTCGGGCTCACCCATAATCTGGGCGGCATGCTCGCGCCCAGCCTTAAAGAAGCCCGAGAACTCCGAGATGCCCGGGCACGTCACGCATACGTCATAGGCGCCCTCGACCTGTTCGGTCCCATAGACAAACGACGCACCAGCAGCCTCGAGCGCACGCGTGGCGTCATTGGGCTCAGAGGTGCCACCGCCATACACGGTAACGGCACTTACGCGCTCGGGATGTGCCAGCGCCCAGCGGGCGACATCGAGACCGGATTTGCCCTGACCCAAAACGAGCAGGCTAAAGACATCAGCAAGAGACATGAAAGACCACTATCCCAACTGGAAGAACAGAGCAAGGCCAACGGCACCAAAGGCAGCAGCGATAATCCAAAAACGGATGACGACCTTGGTCTCGGCCCAGCCCTTCTTTTCGAAATGATGATGGATGGGCGCCATAAGGAAGACGCGCTTGTGCGTAAAGTGGAAGTAGACAACCTGAATCATGACCGACAGGGTCTCAACGATAAACAGGCCGCCGATGATGAGGGAGACGACCTCGGTGTTGGTCATGATGGACGTGCAGGCAAACGCGGCGCCCAGGGCAAGCGAGCCGGTATCGCCCATAAAGATGCTCGCCGGATAGCAGTTGAACCACAGAAAGCCCAAGCAGGCACCGGCACACGCGGTGCAGAAGATGGACAGGTTCACGTCTCCGTGCAAAAACGCCATGGCAGCCATGGCGAGCATGGCAATCATTGAGGTGCCGCCAGCAAGACCGTCAAGGCCATCGGTCAGGTTCACGGCATTAGAAAGACCGGCGATCATCAGCCAGCAAAAGACAATGTAGAGCCACGGGAACGAAAGGCCGCAGATGGTGGTCGAAAGCACGCCAAGGTCAATCGTCAGGCCGCCGGGAAAACGAATCTCGGGGGCGACGCCGCACCAGTTAACGGCAAGTACCGTAAAGGTGACACAGATAATGGTTAGGCCGATCATCTTGGCATGAGGCGTCAGACCGAGCGAGCGCCCATGCGTAACGGAGGTCAGGTCGTCGATCAGGCCCAGCACGCCGGTCGCCAGCGTGGCGAGCAGCACGAGCACGAGCTCGGTGGTGAGCTTGCCCATCAGCAGGCAGGTCAGCGAAATCGCAACAAGGATGATGACGCCGCCCATGGTGGGCGTTCCCTGCTTAACCAAATGACGCTTGGGGCCGTCGGCACGAACCTGCTGGCCGATACCCTCGACCTTGAGCAGCTTGATCCACCACGGCATGAGCAGCAGCGCAATGGCAGCGGCGATGCCAAGCCCCAAAAAAGCCTGATACGTTGGATACGAGGGATTGCCGAACATGGGCTAGCACACACCTTCCACAAAGCGGTCGAGCTCAACAAAGCGGGAACCCTTGACCAGTACAACATCATGTTTTTCAAGCGCGCCGCCCATGCGGTCGAGCACCTGCTGATAATCGGAGAACACCTGGATGCGGTCCTCGTCCATGCCCATCATGCGCGCGGCATCGGCCATAAGCTGGGCCAGCTCACCACCCACGCACGCCAGCATGTCGAGCTTCTTGGCGGCCGCATAGGCGCCCACGAGCTCATGCATGCGAGGAGCCTCATCGCCCATCTCGCCCATCTCGCCCAGGATCGCCATGCGAGACCCCGTGCACGAAAGCGAGCACAGCAGATCGAGGCCAGCAGCCATCGATTCGGCACTGGCGTTATAGGAGTCATCGACGATGCGTGCACCGCTCTTGGCGCGCTTGATCTCCTGGCGGTGGCCGGTGATCGTAAGACCCCTAAAGGCAGCATCGATCTGCTCGGGCGTCACGCCCAGACGATAGGCGACCGCGGCGGCCTTGACGGCATTGGGCACGGACTGCACGCCGGGAATGGCCAGCATGGTATCGACCGTGTCGCCCTGACCAAAGTCGAGCGTAAAGACCGGATGGCCCTCGTCGTCGACGCGAATGTCGCGTGCGCGTACCTCGTCGTCGTCCGAGACACCGGCCAGCATCACGTCAATACCCGCAGGCTGGGCGAACGTATCGCGAATGAACGGCGTAAAGTCGTCCTCGCCGCCCAACACCAGCAACGGCGAGAAGTCGCCGGCGACGCACATGCCCTGGACAATCTCGGACTTGGCGCGGGCGATGTTCTCGCGGCTGCCCAGAATACCGATATGGGAGGTTCCAATCTTGCTCACGATGGCAAGATTGGGGTTGGCAGACTGGGACAGGCGCTCAATCTCATGAAAATGGTTCATGCCCATCTCGAGCACCAGAACCTCGGTATCGGCCGGAGCGGAAAGCACCGTGAGCGGCATGCCGATCAGGTTGTTGAAATTGCCCTTCGTGGCCCAGACGCGATAACGCTTGGCGAGCACGGCGGCGAGCACGTCCTTGGTCGTCGTCTTGCCAATCGAACCGGTAATGCCGACGACCAGGCAGCCAAGCTCCAAGCGATATACATGCGCCAGGCGCAGCAAGAACTCCTCGGGGTCGTCGGTCAGCAAGATGGCGCATCCCTTGTCCTGCGCCAGCGAAACCAGCTCGGCATCGGGTTCGCGCGTCATCACGACGGCACCGGCACCCGACTCGATGGCACGGGAGGCAAAATCATTGCCGTCGACCTTTTCGCCGGGGAAGGCGACAAAGATCGTCCCCTCCTCGACCTGACGCGAGTCGATAACGCACCCGCGGCATACCCGATCGACTTCTTCCGTCACGGTTCGGGCCCCCGTTGAGGCCGCGAGGTTGTTGACGGCGATCTCTATCATTGCAGCTCCCCTGTAAACCTAATATTGCTATCGGCGTATTGTATCCCAGTGCCATGCGCGCGTGGTGCAGGGCATGTGAACACCCTTCAGATCAAACGGCAGACCACGCTCAAGATTGTAACCCCCTACTTCGTGCGCGGGATACCCAGCACGTCGAGCGCGTTGGCCATAATGGACTGGAATGGCACCGCGGCGGCATCCGAGCCGCTCGGCGTTCCATCGAGTGTGATATAGCACAGCACCTTGGGCGATTGTGCCGGCGCAAAGCCCATAAAGGACGACATGTAGTTCTCCTTGAGGTAACCGCCGTTCTCGTCAGCGCGCTCGGCCGTACCGGTCTTGCCCGCTACGTCATAGCCATCAACCGCACCGCCAACGCCCGTGCCTTCGGACACGACCGTCTGCATGCACGATGTCACCTGGGCGGCAGCGTCCTCCGAAATCGCACGCTCGCCTTCGCCCCAGTCCTTCTCATCGCCCTTGCTGGACTTATAGAAGTGCGGCGTCATCATCACGCCGCCGTTCGCTATGCCGCCCACGGCACGTGCGACCTCAATCGGCGAGACGGACAGCGCCTGGCCAAAGCTCATCGAGCCCAGCGTGGCGCCGTCGTACTGGTCGCGCTCCTTGACGATGCCCAGGCTCTCACCCGGAAAATCGACACCGGAGCTATGACCGATACCCCACTTGTCCACATAGGTGGCAAAATCATCTGCACCGATCTTGCGTCCCACCAGGACAAAGCCCACATTGGACGAACGGCGCATCATCTCGCGCACGTCCATGGTCATGGTGTAGTCGCGCTTATCGGCGTCGGTAACGGTGTCGTCGCCAACCTTAATGCTCGCCGGCACCTCAAACGACGTGCTCGAACGCACGGCACCCAAGTCGAAGCCGGCACCGGCCACGAGCGTCTTAAAGACCGAGCCGGGCTCGTAGGCATCGGTAACCAGGCGCAAGTTCATGTCCTCGGTCTTGGCGTTTTCCAGATCGGTCTGGTCATATGTCGGATACGAGCATGCCGCCAGAATCTCGCCCGTCGTGGGATCGGTGACCAGGGCCGAGCCATTCTTGGCCTTGGTCTTTTCGACCGCCTCGGCCAGGGCGTCCTCGGCGGCACGCTGGATATTGACATCGAGCGTCGTCACGATGTCCACGCCGTCCACCGCGGCAACCTTCTTATAGGCGCCGCCCGCGATATAGCTGCCGTCCCTCGCGCGTTCGCGTACGAGAGAACCGTTCGTGCCGGTCAGAAGCTTGTTGTATTGCTTTTCGAGACCCGTCAAGCCGTCGTTGTCTACATTCACTACACCCAGCACCTGCGATGCCAGATTGCCGTATGGATATACGCGCTTCATGGCCTGCTCAAAAAGCACGCCGGGCAGGTTCTTCTTCTCCAGCGCCGCAGCATCGTCTTCGTCCACCTGGCGCTTGATATACACCCAGGTGCCATCGGACTCGACGAGCTTGCGGCAGGTCTTTTTATCGATTCCAGTTGCCTTGACCAGCGCCGACACCGTCTTGTCAACATCCTCGACAAGCTGCGGGTTCACGGCGATGTTGCGACATTCGACCGACGACGCCAGCACGTTACCGTTGCGGTCGTAGATGGTGCCGCGTTTGGCATAGAGGGTCTGCGCAAGCAGGCGGCGCGCATCGGCACGCTCGCGCAGTTTATCGGCTTCGACAATTTGATAGTCGGCAAGGCGAAAGACGCCCAAGCCCAAGCCAAGCCCAATGAATCCCATGACGGCTTTGCGGCGAGGCAGAGGCGCGCCTGTGAGCCATTCGGTCGACGAACTCTTGCGCGACCTGGTGTTATGCACTTGAGGGCCGCCCGAGCCGCGAAGTCGCGACGCCGGGTCGTTGCCACGGGACTGCCCGGCGTTGTAAGATTGCCGACCCGTTCCTTGATAACCAGAACGTCCCCGCGACGAGGGACGTCCAGAACCGCGGCCCCCATCGGAACCGCGGCGATAGTCATTTGTCATACTCAGCTACCGTCTTGCTACTGAGCGGTCGCGGTCGCGTTGGCGCCCGCGGCTGCATCCTGCGAAAAGTCAAGTGTAACGCTCTCGCTGGGCTCCACCATGCCATAAGCGCCCGCAAGGTCGCGAATGCGCGTGTCGGCGCCATAGACCGAATGCATGACCTCCAGGTCGGAGCTCTCATCGGTCGCCTTTTCGAGCGTGTTGGTAAGCTCGGCGTTGCTGTTGAGCACCTGGGCCGTAACGCCGGCGAGCGCCACGCGGGCGACGCCGATCGTCATGAAGATAGCCGCAATGATGCAAAACGTTTTAAGAACGCTCATGAAAACCGGGCTTACCGCCTGGTTTGCCTGACGGCCCGCGCCCGTGTAGACATCAAAGCGCGGCGTGCGCTGCTCACGGGGAGCAACGGGAGCCTGCGGCGTCTCACGATAGGCGGGCATGGCGTTCATATCATAGGCGAGTGCTGCGCTTGAAGTGTTGTAGCCCATGATATGCCGCCTCCCATCCCGAGTACGTTGGTAGTGTGTTTAAGCTTCGTTTATGGTGCGAGCGGGAGGTCCAATATCGCGCGGTCGCGCCTACAGACGCTGCGCCACGCGGATTTTGGCTGATCTCGCCCGAGGGTTGCGCTCAACCTCATCAGGCTGGGCAACCAAGGGTTTGCGGGTGATGACCTTGAGTATCGGCACGTTGCCGCACACGCACACCGGAATCTCCGGCGGGCACGTGCACCCCTGGCTCATCTCCTTAAAGTGGTTCTTTACGATACGGTCCTCGAGCGAGTGATACGAGATGACGCAGATACGTCCGCCCGGGTTGAGCCACCTGGTGGCGGCATCAAGCCCTCGTTCGAGCACATCGAGCTCGTGATTGACCTCGATGCGAATGGCCTGGAAACTTTTCTTGGCCGGGTGTCCGCCATGCCGACGAGCGGCAGCCGGGATACCCGCCTTGATGATCTCAACAAATTGGCCGGTGGTTTCGATCGGTTCTTGCTCGCGGCGGCGCACGATCTCGCGCGCAATCTGCGAGGCGAACTTCTCTTCGCCGTAGACGCGTAGAATCCGGGCGAGGTCGTGTTCGTTATAGGTGTTGATGACCTCAGCTGCGTTTAAGGTGTTATTACCCGGATCCATCCGCATGTCCAATGGGGCGTCCTCGTTATACGAAAAGCCCCTGCCAGGGATATCGAGTTGCGGTGACGAAACGCCCAAATCGAACAGGAAGCCATCGACCCCGGGCACCTCGGCCGAGCAAAGCAGCTCGTCCAAGTCGCCGAAGTTGCCCTTCAGCAGCTGGTGCGGAACGCCGGGAACCTCGCGGTCCAAACGGGCGCCAGCGGCCTCGAGGGCCATGTCGTCCTGATCGACGCCGAGCAAAAGGCCCGTCTCCCCCACCTGCGCGGCCATCTTTACCGAATGGCCGGCACCCCCAAGGGTGCAATCGCAGACAACGGAGCCGCTCTTTAGCCGCAGCGACTCAAGCACTTCGCCGAGCATGACAGGTTCATGCCGATATTCTTGTGTCAAGATCCCACGCTCCATCCGTTACCCGTGCCTTGCCCTTACGAGAAGAAGAGGTCCAGCAGGGCCTCATCGTCATCGTCCTCATCGGCCGCGGCGCGATCCCAAACCTCAAGGTGGTCGTAGTTGCCCACAACCGTGACCTCGCGGTCGAGGTTCGCCTGCTTGCGGAGAGGCTCGGAAAGACCGATACGACCGGCACTGTCCACATCCATCGACGTGGTGCGCTTGTTGATCGCCCTCATGAGCTTCTGGTCATTAATGTCACGCGGGTTAAAACCCTCGTGGCCCTCACGACCCGCGAAGAGTCCTTCGACCCACTTATCGAAGGCCTCGGCAGAGAACACGTACAGAGCATCGACATCCAGGGCTTTGAACACGCGAACGTGCTCTCCAAGCTCCTCGCGAAGGGGTGCAGGCAGGGACAGACGACCTTTTGCATCGAGATTGCGCTCGTATGCACCAGTCATTCCCATGTGCGCCCTCCCCTCGGTTACTCAGATGGCACGTACGCGGGGAACCACCCCGCCTGTCGACGTCATTAATAATATGGGGAACCGCCCCATTTTTCAACACCTTTCCCCACCCCTTCCCCCACCCCGCCCCACTACTCCACCCACCATATATTGCAAAACACCCCCGAGCATATGTTCGAAAACACAATATGTTGTGTTTACAGCAAAGGCGGGATGCCACCTGTGGCACCCCGCCTTTCAACCTCAACCTTCAAGTTGACCTTGAGGCGATTTTTGCGTCCTTTTACATGGCGTTCACATCGCCCCCAAACTCCCCCACCCAAGGCACGTGCGGCCCACCACCGCGACGACAAGTGGCGAAAAATGGGACGGGCCCCAGATTGCCCATGCGCGCGCAAAAGCACGCCGCAGCAATCTGGGGCCCGTCCCCAAATACCTATAAATATGCAGGCCAGCGATGTGTTAACGATGCGCCAGCGGATGCGCCGCCAGATAGACCTCGGTCAGTTGCGTGCGGTCGACATGCGTGTAGACCTGCGTGGTCGAAATATCGGCATGGCCCAAAATCTCCTGCAGCACACGCAGGTCGGCACCGCCCGCGAGCATGTGGGTGGCAAAGGAGTGGCGCAAGGTATGGGGATGGAGCCCCACCAGCCCCACCTGACGCCCATACCGCTCGCATATCGCATGCACGGCCTGGCGCGACAGGCGACGTCCGTTCTTATTTAAAAAGACCGCCGAGGTCTCGGTTCCGCGGGCATGGGCCGCCAAGCGAGAACGTCCCTCAGTTACATAGAGCATCAGAACTCGCGCCGCGCTTCCCACCAGCGGGGACAGGCGTTCCTTTGAGCCCTTACCGCGAACGAGTACAAAGCCATCGTCAATATGGATATCGCCCACATCGAGCCCCACCAACTCGCTCACACGCAAACCGCATCCGTAGAGCACTTCCAAGATGGCATGGTCGCGCAAGCCCATCTCGCCCTCGGGGAAGTCTTGATCGAGCAGAGCCGAGACATCCTCCACCGATAGATACTCCGGCAAACGCTCAGCCTTTTTAGGCAGGCGCAACGCCGCCGTTGGATTTTGGGCTACAGCCCCATCGCGCACCAAAAAGGCATGCAGGCCCTTCACGGCTGCAAGCGCACGCTCCACCGAGGCATCGGAATAGCCCCCATCGCGACGGTCGGCGACAAAGCCCTCCACGACCTGACGAGTCACCTCTTCAAAAGACACAATACCCGCCCGCTCCAGATAGGCGCAGTACGTCGTCAGGTCACGACGATAGGCCGCAATCGTGTTGCGCGCCAAACCCCGCTCGACCGCGAGGTAATCGAGATACTCCCCCGCCGCCACGGCGAGCGACGAGGGAGTAGCTTCGGTATGTTCCTTATTCGCCGGCACCCTTAGTCCGTAGCGAGGTTCATGGGCGTCACCTGCAGACGGTCGACACCCTCGTGCTGGCCGATCGAAGCGCGTACGAACTCGCGGAACAGCGGCTGCGGGTTGGTCGGGCGGCTCTTGAACTCGGGATGAGCCTGGGTTGCCACATACCACGGATGCACGTCGCGCGGCAGCTCGACCATCTCGACCAGGCGCTCGTCAGGCGACAGACCCGAGATAACCAAACCGGCGTCCTCGAGCTGGTCGCGGAAGGCGTTGTTGAACTCAAAGCGGTGACGGTGACGCTCGTAGACGAGTTCCTCGCCATATGCCTCGCGAGCAAGGGTATCGGCGGCGAGCTTGCACGGATAGGCGCCCAGGCGCATGGTGCCGCCCTTCTCGGTCACGTCCTCCTGCGAGCTCATCAGATCGATGACGCTAAACGGGCCGTCCGGATCGAACTCGGAGGAGCTGGCGCCGGCAAGGCCGACGACGTTGCGGGCGAACTCGCACACGGCCACCTGCATACCCAGGCAAATGCCCAGATACGGAATCTTGTGCTCACGGGCAAACTCGGCCGCGAGGATCTTGCCCTCCAGGGCGCGCTTGCCAAAGCCGCCGGGGACCAGGATGCCCGAGGCGTCGCCCAGAACCTCGGAGACATTCTGCTCGTCGAGGCTCTCGCCGTCGACTAGCTGGACGTCCACATGGCGATCGTAGAAGACGCCCGCATGGTGCAGGGCCTCGATAACCGACAGGTACGCATCGGGCAGCTGCGTGTACTTACCCACGACGGCGATCTTCACCTTGTCGGCGTGATGGTTGGCGTGATTCTGTTTGCGCAGGAACTCGTTCCACTCGCTCATGTCGCGCTCACGCGGGTCCAGACCCAGGCGCTCGCAAATGCGCAGGTCAAAGTCCTGCTCGGCAAGCAGCTGCGGAACATCGTAAATGCTCGCGCAGTCCTCGTTGGTAAAGACACAATCGGTGTCGACGTCGCAGAAGCTTGCGATCTTTCCGCGGATAGCGTCATCGATATGGTGGTCGGAGCGCAGCACGATGATATCGGGCTGGATGCCAAAGCTGCGGAGCTCCTTGACGGAATGCTGCGTGGGCTTGGTCTTGACCTCGTGGGCGGCGGCGATATAGGGAACGAGCGACACGTGGATGTAGCAGACGTTCTCGGGGCCGGCCTCCTTGCGGTACTGACGGATGGCCTCGACAAACGGTTGGGACTCGATGTCGCCGATCGTGCCGCCCAGCTCGGTAATGACTACATCGGAGCCGGTCTGCTCCTCGATGCGGCGGAACTTGTCCTTAATGGCATTGGTGACGTGGGGAATCACCTGCACGGTACCGCCCAAAAAGTCGCCGCGACGCTCACGGGCGATTAGGCTTTTGTAGATGGCACCGGTCGTAAAGTTGGAATCGCGGGTCAGGTTCTCATCAATAAAGCGCTCGTAATGACCCAGGTCCAGGTCGGACTCGTAACCGTCCTCGGTAACGAAGACCTCACCATGCTGGAAGGGGCTCATGGTACCGGGGTCGACGTTCAGATACGGGTCGGCTTTCTGCATCGTTACTTTGTAGCCACGCGACTTGAGCAGACGGCCCAGCGAGGCCGCGGTGATACCCTTGCCCAGGGACGAAACCACGCCACCGGTTACGAACACATGCTTGGTCATATTGAGTTACCTGCGCTTCCCGTAGAAGTTGTTTATCCACATCTTACGGGTCTTCATTGTAATACTCGCGCCGCGGACCGTTCGCAATTTTTCTCGCGTGCGATTGCATTTCTCAATCTTGAAACAAAACGCCGCCCGGTTTCCCAGGCGGCGTCGCTATGGCAAGGGTTACATGCTGCTATCGATCAGCAACCGCGTCCTCAAGCATTTCTTGAACGAGCATGCCGGTACGGACGCCCTCAAGATACCATTCGCCACGTTCGGTGAGGCAAATGCCATTTGCAAGCTGACCGCCGTCGTCGCTATAACGCGAGACGACATCGATCATGCCTTCGGAATCCAAGCGATCGATTGCGGCGCGGGCACGATACGGCGAAACCCCCACGCGCTCGGCAAGCGTTTTGCGCGAGAAACCATACGGCCCGCCATTGTCTTCAGTTTGCTGGTCGATCTCCATCAACACCAGCACCTCGACACGCTTCATATCGTTGACACTCGCACGACCCTTGCCCGCCATAGCAGCCTCCTCAAACCGAGCACGAGCATCTAACGCGCCGTGCGCGACCGACACACCTCACGATGGCAGGTAATATCCATCATGCGGCATCCCACTAAGGATGAAACAGTTACGGTTATTGTATACCGCTCAAATTGTTTCCAGGCAGGTAAACAGCTATTTTTCGCCGAAATAGGCGCTTTGTTGATTAAAAAGCCGTACCGGGCGCTAACCCGATACGGCCAAAATGCAATGCAATTACCGCGGTGCTTCAAACTTAGCGATGGAAGAAACCGCGGCGCTCAAACTTGGGCTCGCAGCACACGTTGATACCCAGTTTGCGCAGTACCGTCTCGTCCGTCGGCGAGATGATCACGCTAAAGAAGGCATCGCAACCGCGCAACTGCTCCAGACCCGAAAGGACGCGAGCGGCCGTCTCACTCGTGGCCGAGGTGATCGACAGCGCCATAAGCGTCTCGTCGGTGTGAAGGCGCGGGTTTTTGCTGCCCAGAAAATGCGTCTTGAGCTTGCTGATGGGCTCGATCGCCTCATCGCTAATGACCTCGAGCTCAAGGTCGACGCCCGAGACATGCTTGAGGGCGTTCATAATGAGCGAACTTGCGGCGCCCAGGCGCGTGGAGGTCTTACCGGTCACCACGGAGCCATCGGGCATGACCATGGCACCCACGGGACCACCCGTCAGCTGCTCCCTGGTGAGGGCCGCCGAGCGCGCCGGTGAGTAGTTCTTATCGATGCCGGCTTTCTTCATAATAATCTTGAGACGATCGACTTGCTCATCGCCCACGCCGGTACGGCGCACATTTTCGACCGCGGTAAAGTAGCGGCGGACGATCTCCATCTTGGAAGCGTCGCGGCAGGCATCGTCATCGGTGATGGCAAAGCCGACCATATTGACGCCCATGTCCGTAGGGCTCTGGTAGGGGCTCTTGCCCAGGATCTTTTCCATCAGGGCACGGACTACCGGGAAGGCCTCGACGTCGCGGTTGTAGTTGACCGTGGTCTTGTTGTAGGCCTCAAGGTGGAACGAATCGATGATATTGGCGTCGTCGAGGTCAGCCGTGGCGGCCTCGTAGGCGATATTGACCGGATGCGTCAGAGGAAGATTCCAGACCGGGAAGGTCTCAAACTTGGCATAGCCGGCGGCGGTACCGTGCTTATGCTCGTGATACAGCTGCGAGAGGCAAGTGGCGAGCTTGCCCGAGCCAGGGCCGGGCGCCGTCACGACGACGAGCGGACGCGTGGTCTCGACAAACTCGTTCTTGCCGTAGCCATCGTCGGACACGATCAGATCGACATCGTGCGGATACCCCTCGATGGGATAGTGCAACTTGGCGGGAATGCCGAGCGCGTTCAGGCGGTTGCGGAACACATCGGCAGCAGGCTGGCCAGCGTACTGGGTGATGACTACAGCCGCGACGGCAAAGCCGTTGCCGCGGAACAGGTCAACCAGGCGCAGCACATCCTCGTCATAGGTAATGCCAAGGTCACCACGAGCCTTGTTTTTCTCGATGTGGTTCGCGTTGATCGCGATGATAACCTCGACATCGTCGGCGATGCTCTTGAGCATGCGAAACTTGCTGTCCGGCTCAAAACCCGGCAGCACGCGGCTGGCATGATAGTCATCGAACAGCTTGCCGCCAAACTCCAAATACAGCTTGCCGCCAAACTGCGAGATGCGCTCTTTAATATGAGCGGCCTGCAGCTCGATATATTTCGCGTTGTCGAAACCCTGGCGCATGTATGGCTCCCGTCCCGTTTCCATTTAATGTCTTAGGCGATTATAACGGAGCCCGCCCTCCCCGATACCCAGACCATCAACAGGCGCCAACCAAACATCCGTCAAACATCTTGTCGGACATATTTGGTGCAAACTAACCTGACCCCATTGCACCGCCCCATTACACCAACAACGGCAACATCGCAGGTGGAGCATAAGTCAGCGAACGGGCACCAGAGCGAGCAAGCTGCCCCCCCTGCACCAACAGTGGCAGCGCCGCAGGTGGAGCAAAAGTCAGACACTATGACCCAATCCGAGGGCACTAAAAAGATAGGAGCCCCCGCTCGTGA
>CALAMG010000016.1 GCA_937925715.1 uncultured Collinsella sp. | reverse complement strand
GGCAACGGCTTCGACATTGGCAACTACGAGCAAATCAGCACCGCCGAGAAGCAGCACATGCTAAAGGAGCTGACGTGGTTCATCATGAGCGAGGGCTACGAGACGATTAACGAGTTCACGCAGCCCGCGCTCGAACGTTTCGGCGAGCAGTACTGGGAAATCATGGTCTCGTATTCGACGTTTCTCGTTAAGTACCTGAACGGCAACAAGATGATGCGTGAGAAGGCCGAAATGCAGAAGCGCTTGGCATGGGAAGAAGCGATGCGCGAGCGCTGCCGCAACAACGAAGCCGATTCACATTCGGGCGAGTAGGCGGGTCAATGGAGCAGGCGGTGACTACGGGGGCGGAGTAGTTCCGCATAGCGGATCTACGTAGCCCTCGTTCACCGGCTGCGGAATTGACGCGGCGGGCAAGCAACAAAACCAGACTTGATTGAGGGTCGATGACGCACTGCGCCATCGACCCTTTCCTTGCTCTAGTCGCGGCGAAGGAAGCCCATCAAATCGGGGCACGTATATATTCGGCTACTACGACCGAATATATACGTGACGTGTGACGTGTGACGAACAGCCGCGACAAGGGGGAGTTTGAGGGGGCTTGCCCCCTCATGCGAGCGCCGCCGCGAGCTGTCCGAGAACCGTGCCGCCGCGGTCTCGGAGGGGTGCAGGGGTGTCCCCTGCCACGTCCTTAGCGTAGCTAAGGTCTAACGTGCTAGACTTTAGTCGATTAAGTCTGTACGGCTTGGAGGTTTCTATGGCTCACATCGCGAAATACAAGGCCGCATCGTGCGGTCACATGCTCGCGCACTACAGGCGCGATGCATCCAGTCTGGGTCGGGAGAACATCGACCCGACCCGAACCAAGGGCAACTACACGCTCGGCCTGGATGACCGAGACGGCAAAGTCCGCGCCATGAATGGCATCGAGCCGAACTGGGCAACGGTTGAGGGGCGCATTGAGGGGGTCAATAAAGCCGCCAAGGCGGCGGGTAAACGTGCTGTCCGCAAGGACGCTGTGGTGATGGCTGATGTGGTTGTGACGCTGCCCGAGAACGTCCGCAAGGGGGACGAGTTTAAGTTTTTCGGCTTCACCTACTGGTTCCTGCTACAGAAGCTTGGCAAGGAGAACATGATGGGCGGCTTCGTCCATCGGGACGAGGTGCGCAAGGACGGCTCGCCCGTGCGCGATCACATGCACGTCCCCTTCACGCCAATCGTGGACGGGCGGTTCAACTACAAGAAGATGTGCCCGAGGGCGTTCTATCAGTCCTTGCACAAGGAACTTGGGGACTATCTGGAGAAGCAAATGGGGTACCGACCCGAGGTTGAGCTGGGGGACGAGACCCGTGCGCTGAGGGTCTACACCGATAAGTCCGCCGATATCGACAAGGTGCGCGGCGCGGTCGATAGGGCGGTCGTGCAGCCTGCCGAGGAAGAAGCGGCGCGCATCGTCGCGGACGCGCAGGCGCGCGCCGACGCGCTCGTGCGCGATGCCGAGACGCGCAGGGACGAGCTGGTGGCCCAGGTCGCCGATGGCGAGCGCAGGCTCTCGGACGTGCGGATGCAGGTCGACGAGGAGACCGACAGATTGGAGTGCCTTCGGCAAAGAGCGGACGGGGTTGCTCGAGACGTTGCGGAACTGGAACCCATCGCTGCCGATGTTCGCAGGTTCGAGGGTGCGGGACGCGCTGAACGCGGCGCAATCCTCGATTCAATCGCTGCTCGATGCGCAGGAGCGGCGAGAGCAGCTAGAGCGGCAATTGAGGAGCTTGGAGACCGCATCTGGGCGCTGATGCGTCCCAATCCCAAGAAGGCGCAACGCACCGTTGGTGATGTGATGAGGGAAGCCACGGAAGTTGCCCGTGCGGCGAAAGCGTTGAGCTGTAACCATGTTGCGCCGACGAACAGCAGGCAGCGCGGGCAGGCGCGGTGAAACGTAAACTATAGTTTACGTTTTTGGAGTCCATGATTGTGGACTCGAAAGCGCAGGTAGATGCGCAAAATAAAAGGGCACCGCGCGATGCGATGCCCTATAATGTTTGTTGCTGGTCGTTGGTTGCCGCCGACAACCAGCTAATGGAAACGGAAGGTGGTTTCCGTCCCGTACATGACTATTCTAGCAAGACCGCGAGGTCAGGGCTATAGATAGACGTAAAAACGGAGCCACCTTCCATGATTTTGGAGGTGGCTTTTTTCATGGCAGACGAGACGACCGAGAAGGCTGAGAAGCCAATCGACACCAGCGTGAAGGCGCGTTACTGGTGGGCTGTGCTCTATCAGGAGAACATGGTCGATGGTTGGCGCGACAACATCGAGGAGCTGTTGCAGCTGCCCTATGCCTACTGCGAGCACGTGGCAGACGTTGACGGCAAGGGTGAGCATCGCAAAGACCACGTGCACGTGATTATCGTCTTCGGCAACACGACCACCTACAAGACGGCGATGTCCGTTTTTAAGCGGCTTGGCGAGAAGGCGTTGAACAAGTGCGAGCGTGTAATCGACATTCGCCACTGCTACGACTACCTGATTCACGACACGGACAAGTGCCGCAAGCTCGGCAAGCATCAATACGACCCGAGCGAGCGCATTACTGGCAACGGCTTCGACATTGGCAACTACGAGCAAATCAGCACCGCCGAGAAGCAGC
>CALAMG010000015.1 GCA_937925715.1 uncultured Collinsella sp. | reverse complement strand
GGAACACTGTAGCAGCGATGTTTGGAATGGCGTAGCAAAAGCGGTGAAATAGTCAAAAGTTGTCGATCAAGATATTCATGCACGTTTCGATGTTGTGGTGTCGATAAACGCAATTCACACCATGGAAGAACCTTCTGAGGCAATAAGTGCTCTTGGAGAAACCCTAGCAGCAGACGGCAGGGCTTTCATTGTGGATCCCATCGAGTTTGCCCCTTCCGCAATGGTGACAGCTGCAATTGCCCAGTGCGCATTTGGCAATGGAGAACCGAGCGGTCTGCTTTCTCCCGAGAAATGGATCGACTCTCTTTCGGAGAAAGGATTGCGTGCCGACTGGGTAAAAATCGACGATGGCCTGTTCATCTCTCTGTCCAGCCGAACTTCTCCACCTATCGACCTCACACTTCTCCGCTCTATTCTAGAAAAAGAAGTTCCCGCATATATGGTTCCCGAGCATCTTGGAATCCTACCTTCTCAGCCGCTATCCAGAAACGGAAAAGTGGATAAAGGAAGCGTTAAAGACTGGGCTGAATTGTATTGCTCTTTCTGTGATGCATCTGACAATTATATTGAGCCAAATGGAGAAATCGAGAAAAAGGTTTCGTCTATATGGTCAAAATTCCTTGGAGGAAGGCGTGTTGGCCGCTACGATGGATTTTTTGAATACGGAGGAGACAGCCTAAGTGCTACGCGGATGATTTCCGCTCTTTCAAAAATTGGCATCAAAGCAAGTCTAAAGGAGCTTTTCGCCTCAGGAAATCTTGCAGACTTCTGCAAAGGGCTTTCCATTTCGTCTCCTAACAATCCCAAGGCAATCACTGTCAATGAAGAGTTGAGATTTGAGCCGTTCGACCTCACCGAGGTACAGAGGGCATACACCATAGGAAGGACCAGCGGTCTCGACTTGGGCAAGGTAGGATCCTATTGCTTCTTCATGTTTGAAACTAGCGAATACAGTCACGACAGATTTGCATCAGCATGGAAGATTCTGCTCAAGCGTCACGGAGCCTTGCGCACTCTTTTAGTCAAGAATGGCGAGAAGCAGCAGGTGTATCGATCATCTGATCTGAATCTACCTCTGGCTGTCCAAAATGCAATGGATTCAAAAGATGCTCGTAAAATAGTCGAACAAGCAATGTCGCATAGATCGATAGATCTAACGCAATCTCCCGGCTTTGAAGCTCTCTCGGCAGTTTATAGCAGCGGTGCTGTTGTCGGTATTGGCTTCGACAACACTATGGTAGACGGCGTGAGCATGAGCACCGTTCTCGCTGAACTGGCCGAACTCTACGAGAACCCCGGGGCCGACCTCCCCGGCATCGGCCTGACGTTCAGGGATTTCGTCGTCGGGCACCGGAGAGACGGCAGCGAGGTTGAAAAGGCGGAGGGCTACTGGCGCTCGCGCTTGCCCGAGCTGCCGCCCGCGCCGCAGCTCCCCCTCGCCGCCGACCCCTCGACGGTCGGGGAAGGGAGGTTCGAGCGCCTGTGGCGGACGGTTGCCGAGCCCGAATGGTCGGCGGTCAAGGAAAAGGCCCGGCTGCACGGCATCACACCCTCGGCAGTCCTGCTTGCTTGCTACGCGAGGGTGCTGTCAGCCTGGAGCGGAGGGGGCGGCGTGACGCTGAACCTGACCATCTTCGACCGCCCCGAGGTCCATCCCGACATAGACAAGGTGGTGGGCGACTTCACCACCCTTCTCCCGGTGGCATGCCGCCCCTCGGCCGACGCGTCCGTCGAGGCCCAGATGAGGGGCGTCCAGGACGAGCTTGCCGGAGGATTGGAGCATAGGGCGGTCTCGGCCGTGTGGGTCCAGCGCGAGCTGGCGCGCTCCGCAGGGACCTCCGGAGTGGTTCTGCCCGTGGTGTTCACAAGCGCCCTCGGCCTGAGTAGGTTCGATCTCGACGGCGGCTTCATGGATTATCTGGGCGGCCTGTCCCAGACTCCACAGGTGTGGCTCGACCACCAAGCCATGGAGAGAGGCGGCGGCGTCATGCTCTCGTGGGACTACGTGTCCGAGCTGTTCCCCGACGGAATGATCGCCGATATGTTCGATGCGTACTGCTCGGCCGTCTCCTCTTTGGCGGCCTCAGACTGGTCGGAGCCGTTCCCCGACCTGCTGCCCCCTTCGCAGCGCGCGGCGCGCG
>CALAMG010000014.1 GCA_937925715.1 uncultured Collinsella sp. | reverse complement strand
TGTCCATCCTCGCAGTATCCGGTTCTCAAGGTGCACGCCCCGCGGCTGATCCGGTCCGACCGGGCCGCGCGGCAAGGAGATATATTGCCAGACCGGAGGGGCGCCGGGGGCGGGAATCGCGCACTCCATATTTTGTTCACAAATGAATAGGTCCCTCAGTCGCATCACTAAGGTTAAAACTGAAGCATTGGCTTCTGATATTGGCGATGACCAGCTGTTTTATGAGTATTGAGACATCGGTCATCTCTGGTGCGCTACTTTACTCCAAAGGCATCAGCTATTTGTTTCCCATCGGTAAAAGGCGGGTTTTGTTCGCCAAGCGTTCTTATATATAGAGAAGTTCGGGTTCGAACCCATGAAAGGGCGACAAAAAAAGACGGCCAACCGAAGTTGACCGTCTCAACAATCTTTGGGTGGGCCGTCAGGGGTTCAGCCTGCTTCGCAGGCGGCCGCTGCGGCGCTTTCGCGCCTTGCGCGCTGCGCTGGCAAACGCTCACGCGTTTACTCAGCTCCGCGCCCCGACGGGTTCGAACCCATGAAAGGGCGACAAAAAAGACGGCCAACCGAAGTTGACCGTCTCAACAATCTTTGGGTGGGCCGTCAGGGGTTCGAACCCTGGACCTTGGGATTAAAAGTCCCCTGCTCTGCCAGCTGAGCTAACGGCCCGCGGGTGGCATTGTACCACGGTCTGGGACTATTCCCAACTCCATTGGCCGTTCTGGAAAATCACAACTTCACGTCCATCAGGCGTAATGCCCGTAATATCGATGTCGTCCGTGCCGATCATAAAATCGACGTGCGTGCTCGAGACGTTAACGCCATGCTCCAGGAGCTCCTCCTTGGACATGTCATACCCACCCTCGATGCATTCGGGGAAACCGACACCTAGCGCGAGATGGCAGCTAGCGTTCTCGTCATAGAGCGTATCGTAGAACAGAACACCACTTTCGCGGATCGGCGTGTTCTTGGAAATGAGCGCGACCTCTCCCAGGTGAGCAGCGCCCTCGTCAGTATCGATGATACTTGCGAGCGTTGCCTTGCCCACGCGGGCGTCGTAGTCCACCACGCGGCCGCCCTCGAACTTAATCCAAAAATCTTCGACCTTATTGCCGTGATGGATGAGCGGCATGGCCGAGTACACGATACCGTCGGCGCGCATGCGATCGGGCGAAGTGAAGACTTCCTCGGTGGGAATGTTGGGGAAGAAGGGGTGCCCATCGGGCGTCTTGCCCTTGCCGCCGGCCCACTCGTGACCTTTCGTCATGCCAATCGTCAGATCGGTTCCATTTGCTGCGTTGTAATGCAGGTAGTCGAAACGATTGTCGTTCAGGAAACGCAGATTCTTTTCGAATGCGGCGTCATGGAGTTCCCAGTCGCTCTCTGGGTCCTGGCCATCGGCGCGCGCGGTGTGCAGAATCGCATTCCACAGCTTATAGATTGCAACCTCATCGGCGTCTCCCGGGAACACCTCGTGCGCCCAAGCCACGACCGGAGCGCCGGCGATGCACCACGGATTGATGTTGTAATCCAGTCCACGGCGGAAAACTTTGCATTGCGTATTCCTCGCCTTTGATGCCGCGGCCGGCTTGGCTGGATCGATGCCCTTGAGGGCCGCAGGATCCGCACCCTCGATAAAGACAAAGCAGGCACCATCCTGGGCCAAGGAATCCAGCTGCATGCGCTTCCACTCGGGCGTCTGCTCAAAATAGCTTTTCTCGACATGCTCGTACGTGAGCCTCGTCACGGCATCATCGGCCCAAATGACCGTCACGTGGCCGGCGCCGGCAGCATAGGCCTCCGCGACCACCACGCGCGCAAACGGCGCGCACTCGACCGGAGACTGAACGACGACCTCCTGGCCGGGCTTGACGTTTACGCCCTTGCGGACGACCAGGCGCGCGTAGTTTTTAATCTTGGGCTCCAGGGCCTTCATGCCCTCCAGAGCCTCTTCGACCGTCAGGGCAGCTCGAATCATGTGCCACTCCATCTATCTATAGAACAGTAAAAAGGCGCGCCGCAAAAACGACGCGCCTTATATCTTAGCGATAAGTATGTATGCAAACGCTACTTCTTCTTGGAGTCCTTCTGGTCCTCCTCGGCAGCCGCGCGCTCAATAAGAGCGTTGAGCTTGTTCTCGGACATGCCCTCGGCCTGCGCGCGGTACATGTTGCGCAAGGGACGAATACGAGCGAAGTCGTAGATAAAGTCACCTAGGATGATGACATAGGACAAAACGATGCCGACCATCTGGACAGGGCTGGACACCATGCCAGCGGGAGCGAAGTACAGCGAGGCCCAAATTGCCACGACGAGCACCATGCCAATGGCGAGCACAATCCACCAGATGCGACGGCGCTTGGTGTAGTCCTCGTCCTGCTTGAGGAGGATATTCGACACCGTATAGATGCGGTCCTCCTTGGCGCGCTGCTTGGCCTTGCGGGCGCGCTTCTCCTCTTTAGAGAGGCCCTCGAGGTTCTCGCCCTTCTCGAGCTCTTTGCGGCGTGCCTTAGACGAAGCCGGCACGACGCGAACGGAGCTCGCTGCTTGGCGGGCGGGCTTAGCAGATGCGGCAGACTTGCGCGCAACCCCGGTAACTTCGTGGGATTGCGTGCGCTTGTTCGTGGCGCTACGGGTACTCACTTATGCGTTCTCCTTCATGCTTGTGAACTGGGAGCCCGTGATGATCTGGAAGGCCTCGCGATAGCGCTCGGACGTGCCATCGATGACCTCGGCGGGCAGGTGCGGGGTCTCCCCCGTCATATCCCAGTTGGCCTTGAGCCAATTGCGGACGAATTGCTTGTCGTAGCTAGGCTGGATCTTGCCCTCCTCGTAGCTGGCAGCAGGCCAGAAACGGCTGGAGTCGGGCGTGAGGCACTCGTCGATCAGCGTGACCTTGCCATCAATAACACCAAACTCGAACTTGGTGTCGGCAATGATGATGCCACGGGTCGCGGCGTACTCGGCGGCAGCCTTGTAGATCTTGAGGGAAAGGTCACGAATCTGCGTGGCGATGTCCTCGCCCACGATCTCGCAGCAACGCTCAAACGAGATGTTCTCGTCGTGGTCACCGATCTCGGCCTTCGTGGACGGCGTGAACAGCGGCTCAGGAAGCTTGGAAGCCTCGGTCAGGCCCTCAGGCAGCTGGATGCCGCAGACGGTGCCGTTCTCGTCGTAGGTCTTCTTGCCCGAACCGGTCAGATAGCCGCGGACGATGCACTCGATAGGAATCGTCTGGGCCTTCTTAACCAGCATGGCGCGGCCAGCGAGGTAGTCACGATACTCAGCAAACTCCTCGGGGAAATCCGCCGGGTCGATGGAAACGAGATGGTTGGGGACGATGTCGGCAAACTTATCGAACCAGAATGCCGAGATGCGATTGAGTACCTCTCCCTTAAACGGAATCTCGTCGGGAAGAATGAAGTCAAACGCAGAAATGCGGTCGGTGGCGACCATCAGCAGGTTTTCACCGGCATCGTAAATATCACGAACCTTGCCACGGGAATCCGGACGACGCTCCATCGTTGTCACGTGAGTCACTCCTTACCTAAATACGACAGAAATGCGGGTTCTTTCCCGCATGTTTTCGCAAACTCGGAGCGGCAGGGACGCGGCCCCTCCTTCACCGAATAGCGAAAAGCTAGTGCTCCATTGTAGTAGATGCCGCGTCTGTCGTGTGCTCGCGGGGCAGATGAATTGTAAAAGTCGTACCCTTTCCAAGCTCCGACTCCACGGATATGTAGCCATGGTGACGCTCGACGATCTGCTTGGTCACGGCGAGGCCAACGCCCAGGCCGCCGGCTTCGCGGGCGCGGCTGGCATCGGCGCGCCAAAATCGTCCGAAAATACGCGACAGATCGTCCTTGGCAATACCGATACCGGTATCAGAAACGGCAATGCTGACGTGCTTGCGGTCACTGAGCACCGACACCACGACCCAACCGCCCTCGGGGGTGTAGCGCATGGCGTTGCTCATGAGGTTGATAACACATTGCGTGATCATGTCGGGATCGGCCTCGACGACATCGTCGTGACCCTGGGTCTCGTCCGCAAAACGCAGGCGCAGATCGCGGTCGACAAACAGGCGCTCCTGGGCATTGACGATGGAACGCACGAAAGGAACCATGTCCACCGGCTCAAGGTTGAGCGGAGCCGCGCTGTTTTCCATGCGCGACAGGTCGAGCATCTGCTGCACCAGACGAGCCAAGCGACGCGTCTCGGAAGCAACGGTCTCCAAATGCTCATCGTCGGTGGGATACACGCCATCCTGCATGGCCTCGACCGTTGCGAGCATGGCCATAAGCGGCGTGCGAAGCTCGTGTGCAACGTCTGAGGTCAGGCGCTTCTCGTGTTTCATATCCTTCTCGAGAGAAGTGGCCATCTCATCGAAGGTCTCACCCAGCTGATCGATCTCGTCATCACCGCGCAGTCCCGTGCGAGCCGACAGGTCGCCGTCACGGATTTGCTTTGCGGTACTGGTGATGCGATGAATCGGCTTGGTGAGCATGCGCGACACGAGCGATCCGATAACGACCGAAATGCAAATTGCAACAACCGCGGCGAGGGCCATGGCGTTAAAGGTCTTCTCCCTAAACGCAGAGTCCGCCTTGGTGAGCAGAGCGTCGGAGCCGATGGCCCACAGCTTTACCTGTCCGACATGCTCGCCGGAAGACGTTACAATCTCGACGTTAGCAACGCTATCGGAGTCGGTTGGAGCAGACGAGACCGGACTATGCGATGCCCTCTTGCCGCTCGTGTCGTCGGTCGTAGCCTGGTTTTCGCGTACATCGGCGGTGGCGCTTGCCGAGGGCCAGGAATCGTCATAAACGATCACGCCCTTTTTATTGACGACCTGCATACCCAGATCGTCGGAAACCAAACTCGACGTTGCGACCGTGCGCAGTTCTCCCGCGGTCCAAGAGCCGTTTTCCTCATATGAGGTTGCCAACTTCTCGGCAGCGGAATTTGCGATTTCGACGATATTGGAGCGTGTGTAATCCGAAAAGACCGTGCCCCACACAACAGAGACAACGCCCACCAGCACCAATACCGTCATGAGCGATGTCAGAGCAAAAGCAAGTGCCATGCGCGAGGGATAGCTCATCGTTGGCCGTGAATCGGAACGAGGCGTGTTCCAACTAGCCTTGGAACCCGCCTCGCTCTCCTGCTTGTGCTTTTGTCCGATTTCAAAGCGCGCAGGTGTCATATGTGATTTCCCTATTTCTCGTCCGACTTATCGGTCTTGGCCGGAGCCTCGAAGCGATAGCCGACACCATGGACGGTGTAGAGCCACTTGGGCTTCTTGGGATCATCGCCCAGCTTGGCGCGAAGATTCTTCACGTGGCTATCGATGGTGCGCTCATAGCCCTCAAAGTCATACCCGAGCACTTTCTCGACCAGCTCCATGCGGTTATACACACGGCCGGGATGGCGGGCAAGCGTGGTGAGCAGCTTAAACTCGGAAGCCGTCAGATCAACTTCCTTGCCCTCGACCAAGATCTTGTGGCCCGAGATATCGATGACCAGATCGCCGAAGTCGAGCACCTCGACGGCGGGCTCGTCGGCCTGATGGGCACGGCGGAACAGAGCACGAACGCGGGCGACGAGCTCGCGCGGCGAGAACGGCTTAATCAGATAGTCATCGGCGCCGAGCTCAAGACCGATAATACGGTCCTCGATCTCGCCCTTAGCCGTCAGCATGATGATGGGGACATCCGAGGTATCGCGAATGGTGCGGCAAACGCGCTCGCCGGGAATCTTGGGGAGCATAAGGTCGAGCACGACCAGGTCGAACTGATGCTTCTCGAACTCCTCGATCGCGGACTGACCGTCGCCGACGCCCACAACCCAGTAGCCTTCGCGCTCGAGATAGGCAGCGACGGCGTCACGGATTGCCTTCTCATCCTCGACCAGCAGAATCTTTTTTGCATCTGAAGCCATAACACGGCCCCCCTGTCTCAATTAGCTAAGAACAAGCCCATTTTAACGCACCTGAGCCCGCCGGATGCCGCTATGACGCGGCAGCTCGGCGGGCGGTACTCACAATTACAACGCGTTTATTCCCCTGTTGGCGCCTTTTTAACCCCTCTAAGCTTAAAGAGAGAATAGGCGTGCAGTGACCGTCTCTGGTATACCCTGGCTGTTGCGCACCGTGGCGTACGTAAGGAATGAGTCCGACTTTCCCGCCGTAGCTGGATAATCGCCATACTCCAAAGCGCGGTCGGGCGACAGCAGCGAGCCATAGGTCTTGGCAGAGGTGTCGATCAGGAAATGCGACGCCTGTACCTTAACAAGGTATTTATTCTTCTTGCCAGCCGCACATGCAAGCGGCTCGCGGGACAGGAAGAGATACGGCCCTCCCTCATTACCGATATACGTGCCCATGTTGCCCAGGCTGCCCACGCCACTATAGGTCGCCTCGATAGAAAACACGAAGGTATCGCCCATATATACGGCCTCGAAAGGCGAGACTGACGAGGGAAGAACTAGCTGGGCACGTTTGGTGTTGTTGCCGTCGGTCAGATCGATTGCCGTTATGCCGTAGTAGACGCCCTCGTCGTTGCGGACACGCGGCGAGATGGTCAAAATGCTGTCGCTCGCGCGCGGGGCCGATGCAAAGCGGCCCGTCGATTTCCAAATTACCTCGGCCTTGGATTCATCAAGCGAGCGACGATAGCAAAACGAATCACTACTCGTTTTATTGCCGCCTGCCGAAGGCATTTTATACCAGATGACTGATGACCCGAACGCCGTGAACAGGGGCGGATCATAGTCCTTGCCACCTCGATCGAGCTCAACCACGTCGCCAGAGAGCGAAGCGCCCGACAGATTTTGAGCGTAGAGCTTCCACGATGAATTGGCAAAGTTCATCTCAACCCACGCGAATACGCCGTCGCCGGCACGGACATCGTAGAATGCGTATCCCGTGCCCTCGATAGGATCCTCGATTAATGTGGTAAGCGAGCCATCGCCCAGGTTGAGCACGCCGAGTGTGTTGGCGTGCAGTGCCGATGCGGGCGCCATCATCGCCGCGGCGTAATCGCCGTCGCAGTAGTACAGCAGCGTACCCAGAGGCAGCGTCCACGATGACGCCGGCTCAAGATCGATGTCGACAGCCTCATACTCATCCGTAATCGAGATGATTTTGGAATCGTCCTTGATAACCTGCGGCTCGCCGGCGGCATCATCGCTGGTACCCGTTTTTTTCGAGCATCCGGCAAGCACCGTGGCAGCGCCCGCGGCAGCCCCACCGAGTACAAAGCCGCGACGCGATATTCCGTTCTTGATGTGATCGGCGATACCCATTAGGCGATCTCGGCGCGAGCGGCCTCGATAGCGCGCGTAAGCTGGTCGGCGCAGGAGGTCTTTTTCATACCGCAGGTATTACCGGCGAGAACCTCGATTACGCGATCGGCGGGAGCGCCCTCGACCAGCTTGGAGATAGCCTTGAGATTGCCGTCGCAGCCGCCGGTAAACTCAACGCCCACCACCTTGTTGCCGTCATCGGAAAGGTCAAGGTGAATATTGCGAGCACACACGCCCTGAGGCTTGTAATCAAACGAAATCATGCGATCCCCTCTCAGAATGTTATTCGAGACGACTATTATCCCCGTCTTTCCCTAAATGCAACGAGGCGCTTTGCCGGCAACACACATTACCAGCAAAGCGCCCTAAAAAGCTAACGTTATGCCCGAACCTACTCGAAGCTCAGCTGCTCCAGACGATCAAAGACCGTGTCGATACGGGTGAGGAAGTCCCACGGATCAAAGATCTCGTCGAGCTTCTCCTGACTGACGGTGCAGCGCGGGTCGGCCTCGAGACGCTCCTTAAAGGTGGGGCCGGAGACACAATCCTGTACCTCGTGCCAGGTTGCCATAGCGTTCTCCTGCACAATGGCGTACGCGTCCTCGCGGGTGATGCCCGTGTCGACGAGGGCGAGCAGTACCTTGGAAGAGAAGATGAGGCCGCGGGTCTTATTGAGGTTGGCCATCATGCGGGCGGGATACAGCTGCAGGCCGTCGATAACGCGGATGAGGCACTGGAACATGTGGTCGAGGGCGATGAAGCTATCGGCCTGGGCGACGCGCTCGGCAGAGGAGTGCGAAATGTCACGCTCGTGCCACAGGGCGACGTTATCGAAGGCAACCTGGGCGTTGGACTTCACGACGCGCGACAGACCGCAGACTTTCTCCATGGTGATGGGGTTGCGCTTGTGCGGCATGGCTGAGCTGCCCTTTTGGCCCTTACGGAACGGCTCCTCGGCCTCGAGTGTATCGGTCTTCTGCAGATTGCGAACCTCGGTAGCGATGCGCTCACAGGTGGCCGCGGTGGTGGCGAGAACGCCGGCGAGGTAGGCGTGATGATCGCGGCTAATAACCTGCGTGGACAGCGGGTCGTGAACCAGGCCCAGGTGCTCGCAGACATATTCCTCGACAAACGGCTCGATGGAGCTGTACGTGCCGACAGCGCCCGAGATGGCACCAAAGGCAACGTTCTTGCGGGCATCCTCAAGACGGTCCAGATCGCGCTTGAGCTCCCAGGCCCAAGAGCCAAACTTCATGCCAAAGGTCATCGGCTCGGCATGGATGCCATGAGTGCGGCCGGCGCAGAGCGTGTTGCGCTCCTCGAAGGCGCGACGCTTGCAAATCTCGCCGAGCTTTTTGACGTCCTCGATGATCAGGTCGCAGGCCTGGGTGAGCTGGTAGCACAGGGCCGTGTCGCCCAGATCCGAGCTGGTCATGCCATAGTGAACCCAGCGGCTGGGCTTGGGGTCGCCCTCGGGAACATCGGCATCGATGTATTCCTTCATGTTGGTCAGGAAGGCAATGACGTCGTGGCGTGTGACTTCCTCGATCTCATCGACCTTCGCCTTCTCAAAGTTGGCATGGTCGCGGATCCACTGGGCCTCGTCTTTGGAAATACCGATCTTGCCGAGCTCCGCCTGGGCCTCGCAGGCCAGAACCTCGATTTCCTGCCAAATGGCGTACTTGTTCTCGAGGGAGAAGATGTGTCCCATCTCCGGGCGGGTATAGCGATCGATCATAGCGGCTCCTTTTTGGTTATTGGCACGTTGGTCGTAACCCAACCATTGTACCGTGCGCAGGTGCAAGTATGGGCAGCAGGCATTAACCTAACATTTTGGAATTGGAGCGAGCATGGGGACGTCCGCGCATTTGCTTCGCAAATACGCACCGGCTGCGGTCGGCAGACCCGGTCCGCGCACACGCACGGGCACAGCGGGTTGGACCCGACGTTCCCGAGGTCCCCCGTACTCGATGGAGCGGGCAACGGGACATCCGCGTATTTGCTTCGCAAATACGCACCGGCTTCAGGCGCCTGTCGGCGCCTTCGCCTGCTCGCTACAAACGCTTCGCGTTTGCTTAACGCTCGCACCCTGGCGGGTTCGAGTCCCGGCGCTTGGTAGTAAAAAGCACGGCAACGTAACGCTGCCGTGCTTGTGCTTTTTACTGGAGCGGGCAACGGGACTCGAACCCGCGAGTGTCAGCTTGGGAAGCTGATGCCTTACCACTTGGCGATGCCCGCTTGTGTGTTGGCTAGTATAACGCGGTTGTCTTGTTCGATACAAGGGTGGTGATGCTTGTTTTAGCTGTGGAGATTCGTTTGAAAATCCCGTCAATTGTGGAGACGAGGACCTTTGACCTCCTGTTCTCCCTATCTTCTACCTGCACTTTTGCTTGATTGTTGTATTTGAGCTCAATTTGTCAGGAATTGGGCAAGCTTTTGGTCAGCTTCTGGTACTTACCCGCATGAACCATGGCGGTAGCCTCATCCCAAGCGCCGCGGCCTCCCCGTGCGGCGCACGAGGGATAAGGAGCAGCCATGTCCAACGCACCCACGCACTCTGTCCACAGCGCAATCGCAACAGGTCCGCTGCTCCTGCTCCTCTTCCTGCTTTTCGGCTGCCTGGCACCGGGAGCCGCATTTGCCGTCGATGGCTACGACCAGCTCGGCTTCCGCACTATTAGCGATGATTGTGGGCCCTTCTTCATCGGCAAGTATGAAGCTCAAGACGCCTCGATTGCCTACTGCATGAACCAGGAGCGCCCCGGCCCCACCAAGCCGGGCGGCCCATGGCTCAACTTTGATCAAGGCTGGGTGTGGCTCGACGACGAGTTCGCGGCAATCGTTTGTCACGGATATCCTACCGCCACGTCGTTTGGCGGTTACCATCTTTCACCCGATCGCGCCCGCGCCGCCACCCAGCTTGCCGTATGGATGCTCAACGGCACTACCCATGTCGACGGCACCTACTCCTACACGACCGCTCAGGGCAAAACCAAGAGTGGGCACTTTACCGCCGACAATGAAGTCGTGGCGGCTGCGCGGTGGCTCCACGACAGCGCAAAATCAGGAAGCATCAAAGCCGCTCCGCACCGCGCGCGGCGCTATCTAGGAGCCGTATCGGGCGGCAGTAAACGTCAAGACATGCTCTATGTACTGCCGGCGGTCTCTGTTTCCTTCCAAAAGCAGTCTGCAAACGCTGCCATTACCAGCGGAAACAATACCTATCAGTTTGACGGGGCAACATTCGATGTTTTTGAGAGCACCAGCGGCGCGCGTGTCGGCACCGTGCAGATGGACAGCAACGGTCGAGCGCAAGCAACACTTCTGCCCAACACGGCATACTACCTAGTTGAAACGAAGGCGCCGGCCGGCTATGTCCCCCGTCGTGATCGCATCGCCTTTACCACGGGGAATGACGGTGGACAGGTCGCCATTGATGAACAGCCCGGCACCATCACCCTGCGTATCGTAAAACTCGATGCCGCGACGAATGCCGGTCCCCAGGTGGGATCTTCACTCGCAGGAGCAGAGTTCACGTGTGTGTCGCAATCAACCCCTGGATGGGCGCAAATCCTCACGACCGACGAAAGCGGTCGGGCCACCCTCGCCGATGTCCCCTTAGGAACCTTTACCATCTACGAATCAAAAGCCCCCGAGGGCTACCTGCCATCCAACGACAGCTGGACCTATACCGTTGGAGCCGACCAGCTCGGCGATTCAGGCGTGGTCGAGATCGAATCTCGCGTTTCCGATATCCCCATTGCATTTGACCTTGAGATTTCCAAATTCAAGGACTACGGCAATAGCGACCAATCTGGCCTGGAGCAGCCGGCGGGAGGTGTAGTCTTTGAGGTTGTCAGCAACAGCTCTCAGCAGGTTGTTGGCACACTGACCACAAACATCTATGGCTTTGCCTCCACCAAAGATCAGCCCGAAGCATGGTTCGGCGCAGGCAAGCGACCCGCCGGCGTCCACGGATCCATCCCATACGACCGCGCCGGCTACACGGTTCGCGAGGTTCCGGAAACCGTCCCCGAGGGTTTTAAACGTGCAGGGGAATGGACCATCGAGGCCAATCAGATTTCCGACGGCGCCGAGCTTCAATATATCGTGGATAACCACGCTCTGTCGACGCATCTCCAGATTGTAAAACGCGATGCACAAACAGGCGCTTCTGTTCCCCTAGCCGGATTCACCTTCCAACTCCTCGACAGCAATCACGAACCTGTCTCACAAACTTGCTGGTATCCAGCACATAGCGTAATGGACACCTTTACGACTGACGCGACCGGGACCGTCACACTGCCCGAATCGCTCGTGCCGGGCACCTATTATGTACGCGAAACCTCGGCCAAAGAGCCCTATCTTGTCGGCGAAGAGATCGAGGTAAACATACCCGCCGACATGAACCTAACGCCCGTTGCAATCGCCTCGTACTATGACCACGCCACAACCGGAATCATCAGGATCGTTAAAACCGATGCCGTAGACGGCAGCAGCCTCGCGGGCGCCGTCTTTGAGATCCGTGCCTCGGGTGATATCGTGCGCCCCGACGGTAGCATTGCCGCGCTCGACGGTGAGACTGTCGCTACCGTCACGACGGATGAAACTGGAGAAGCACGCGCGGACGACCTCCCGCTGGGATCTGGCACCGCACGCTACGAGGTCGTCGAGACTCAAGCGCCGGCAGGCTTCTTGCTCGATCGGACATCCCATATTGTCGGCCTCACTTATGCCGACCAGAAAACACCCGTTGTAGAAGCACGGCTTAACGTATCCGACGATTACACCAAGGTTGATATCTCCAAGGTCGATGCAAGCGGTGAGCAGGAAGTGGAAGGCGCACAGCTCACCTTATATGGTCCCGATAAAACCGAAATAGACTCCTGGACCTCATCCGACAAGCCGCACCGCATCGAACATCTTGCACCCGGCACCTACTCGCTGCGCGAAACGATGTCTCCGCGGACCTATGATCTTGCCGAGGAGATAACGTTTGAAATAAAGGATACGGGAGAAGTCCAATCCGTCGCGATGAAGGATGCACCCATCGAGATCAAGGGGCAGGTCGACAAGCGTCAGGAACTTGTCCAACCTATCGGGAAGGGTCTGCTGGCCAACGGCGATGGTAAAAATCGCGACGCGATGCAAACCAATACGAATGGACTTTTCTCCTATACCATCGACGCTCGAAACGATTCAGCTACTTGGGTTGATGAGTTTACGATTACCGATGATCTTGAGTGCGCCAAAGACGGCACGGCGAGATTCATCTCAATCGAAACCCCCGTCGCCATCGGCGACCTCAACGGTCTGTGCAACGTGTGGTATCGCACGACGCCGTTGGACTCGACAGACGTCGATGAGCCGGCGAACGCGACACTTGACGATGGGCACGAAAATCCTTGGCTTGAGTCCGACGAAGTAAAAGAGAGTCTTGGTGAGGACTGTCGCCTCGTCGATTACGACGGCTGGCACCTCTGGAAGGCGGATGTCTCGACCACGGAATCCACCACACTCGATGCGAAAGAGCTCGACCTTGCATCCAATGCCGTCGTAACGGGCATTCGCATTGAATACGGTGCAGTAGCCGCCGACTTTACGACTCGAAGCGATGCAGACTCTTGGAACCGCGACGATCTCAAAGATGAGCACGACGACCTTGACGATGCCAAAGCAATCCTTGGCACAGACGCTCGGGGCGCAGTCGTGCACATGCAGGCAACGTCGGCTTATACGCCTCAAACCGCACTCACCAACAGCGCGCGCGTCGATCTTTGCCGCAACGGCGGCGGCGATAAACTTGAGTCACATGACGGGGACTGTGTCATTCAACGCTGTACCCTACCGCAAGACCTACCGGCAACAGGATCAGTTCCCATAGCCGCTTGCATCACCGCGCTCCTGACCTCAGGTGCCGCAGCCCTATGGTTCGCTCGCCTTAGGTCAATCCCAAAGAAGCGCTAGCGCGATGAAAAAGTGGGCGGGCCAGTCCCCTGGCTCGCCCGCTTTCAATCATGTAAATCGCCGCATCTACTCTGCAGACGAAGATCCACCATCAACGATTGCTTGCTCGGACTCAGGAATCCCATCGGCACCCGTGCTCTGTTCTTGCTCCACCTCTTCGCTGATTGCGGAGGCGGGGGTCGAGCCCTTCGCACCCACGATGTAGGCAGCCCCAAATCCTAACGCAATGGCGACCAAGGTCAAAATCACGTAGACAGGCCAATGGCGCTTAATATACGAAAACACGTTGACTCCTTAGAGCTCCGTCTACGAACGGCGAATAACCTCGGTCACGACCTCGGATACCGTGGCAATGTTCGTTGGGTTGACATTGTGGGGCAGGTCGTCCTCGGTACGGGCGCAAGCCAGACGCGTGCCGTCAACGCCGGCGATGGTGAGGGCTCGGCGGCTCGCCTCGAGCGCGGCATAGGCATCGGTCTTGGCATAGGGCATCTCGAGCGCGCCACAATCGACATGGAACGACTTGCAGACCTTGCTGACCAGGTTCATGATGCGGCGATCGCCCTTGAGCAGCTGCTGTTCGCCCTCGACCGTCACCACCGAAAGCCTACCGGCGCCGACGGATTCAAGATTGATAAAGAATACGCCGCGGAGCTTATCGCGATGCGAAGCCAAGAAGGCCTTCATGCCGGCGCCATCACAATCCGAGGCGCCCGTTGCCACAAACCAGATATCGTGACCGAGCAGCTCATCATCGCCCATAGAGGCGACAGCCGAGAGCATATCTTCGGAAGAAGCGCCATCGGAAGACGTAGCGCCGCCCTTCCAGCCATCGTTATCGTCCTCGAAATTATCCCACGAACCGATGCCGCGACCGGACTTCTTGGCATCGTAATCGTCTTCGACGCCCAGCCAGTCACTCATGCTGTCCTGCTCGTTTTTCTTTTTACGACCGAACAGACCGCCCAGGCCGCGCTTACGAGACTTGGGTGCCGCCGGGGCGGGAGCTGAAATGGTCTCGATCGGCTGCGCGCCCGACGCAACGGGCATAGGAGGCGCAACGGGTGCCGATGTGGGTTCGGGACCTTGGGCGGTAGCAAAGGGGTCGTTGACCTGAGCAGAGGGATCGGGAAGGTCGAACAGCGACGTGCGAGACGCAACGTTTGCCTGCTTCATAGACGGCAGCGACGGATCGGGGACCGAAGCCAGCGGAGACGAGGAAGGTGCAGGCGACGGTGCCGACGCCGGATCGGGAACATTCATCTGCGGACGCGGCGATGCCTGGGAGGAAATCTGGGCCATAAGGGAATCGACCGTTTCGTCCTGGGTGGGAGCAACATCGGCAACCGTGGCACCGGAACCACTCGGGGTCGGCATGGTGAAAATCTGCGTGGAGTAAGGCCTCGACTCATCCGTCTCGGGAGTCTCGGAAACCGCAGACACTTCCTCCTGCTCGACCTCGGTCGAATCATCTTGCTCGGCTGCCGCGTACTGCTCTTCGTCAGAGCTGGCCTCGACGGGCTCGTCCTCAGCAGCATCCTGAATTTCGGCAGTATCAATGGGCTCGTCATCGTCTGCCACGTCGTCCTGCTCATCGGAAGCAGGAAGGGGCTCGGCAATCGCGGTGCCTTGCTTTTCAAACGTTATCGTGGAATCGAACTGCGCGGCATCAAACGACATGGTGCTATCGACGTGCTGCTGAGCCTCGAAAGACGTTGTTGCCTCAACAACATCCGCTGACGTCGGTTGCTGGGACTCAAAGGACGTCGTAGCTTCGGCAGCGTCGACGGGCCCGGACTGCATAGCCTCGTTCTGCTCGAACTCTTGCGCCGCGCGCTCACGTGCCGCCTCGGCTGCCTGCTGCTGAGCGATAGCCTCCTGCTCGGCAGCCTCGCGTGCGGCAGCGCGCTTCTCCTCGAAATCGTCGACAAATTTCCTGCCCTTTGCAAGCGCACCCTTAAAGAAGCTGGAAGCGCTGGCGCCAATCGAAGAGAACGCGGATGCAATATCGGCATGGGGCGTTGCCGCGGGAATCTCGGCAGAGAAATCAGTATCGCTCTCGTAAGACACGCGCCTCGGCTGTTCAACGTAATCGTCGTCAGACTCGTCCGCAACGTCTTGCGCCGGCGCGGCGGGAGCCAAAATGTCCAGTCCTGCCGCGGGATCGATCGCGGACACCGCCTCGGGCTCGGCAACGGCAGCGGTAACCGCGGCAGACTCATCATCCGCAGTGACAACGGGCGCAGGCTCGGGCTCAAACGTCGGCTCCTCGCCCTCCTCGTAATCGAGCGTGCAGGACTCGGGAAGCATTCCGAGTGCACGGATGGCATCCGAACCAAAGCGAATGTTGCCGGCGGCGTTGCGATAGAGCTTGGGCTCGGGCTCGGCCGCGGCAGGCTCCTCCGCCGGCTCAGCAGCGGGAACCTCGTCATTGAACTCTTCGGCCTGGACAGCCTGATTCTGATCCTCGGGCACGATGGCGCCAATCAGCGTCTCGTCGGCAGACGCACCCTCAAAGCCCTCAATCTGCTCGTCAAAAGCCTCGCCCTGTTCGGGCTCGGTTTGAGCGTCGGGAGCAATCGGCTGACCGAACTCGTCCTCGGCGTAGGTAGGCTCTTCGTACTCGATGGTGTTGCCGTAGTCGTTTTGCTGCTGGGCCGCGGCATACTCCGCCGCCGCGCGCGCCATTTCCTCGGCACGACGTTTCTGCTCCCCAAAATAGGTATCGAACGGAACATCGTCGGGAAACTCGTTCTCGCCCTGGAAGGGAGCAACGTTGTCCATAACGCCGAGCATAGCGGCGACAGAAGACTTGTTGCACACCGCGCCGGACGTATAGGGAAGAACGTGGCGGTTAGAGATGATGTTTGCCGCGTTGGCAAGTGCAACGAGGGAAGCGAGGATCGCGACAATCCACAGCAGAACCTTGAGCGCGCCGGGGAGCGGCAGGATACGCAGGATGGCAACGGCAGCAGGGGCAATCGTGGCAACGGGCAACAGCTTGGCGATGAGCGCACGATACGAAGCATAGGGCTCGCGGGCGAGCAGCTCAGCACGGGGAGAGTCGTAGTGTGCGACAACGACCACCGGGCGGTTGCGCGGAGACGCGAGCGGGCCCGAGGCCTTGTGGTAGGCGATGACATTTTGGCTCACGCCCGTCTTGCCCAGGCGCGAAACCACGGGGTGGCCCGTGCGCTCGAGCACGTAAAGAACGGCGCCGACAATGGCCAGCAAGGTGCCGACCAAGCCGATACCGCCGCCGATGCCCATCAGCAGGGCGCCGGCAAACGCAAGAATACCGGTAACGGCAAATGCCAATCTACTGGGCGCCGGGGCATTGAACTCCTGAACCTCGGGGTCAAAGCCGTGGTTGCGGAAGATCTGAGCGATATCCTCGGCAGCCAAGCGCTCTTCTTCGCTGCATGCCGGCGTAATGCCGGTGTTCTGCAGCAGGTGGTTAATATAGTTCTGGGTGTTCGCCATGTGCGCTCCACATCCATAATCCGACAAATAGGCCCAATGCATGCACATTAGAACCGTATATAGTCGAAAGTATACCCCGAGCGAGCGCAAACGACCGAATTCGGGCCATCTTAACGCCTCGAGCGGACAAGGATATAGCCTAATCTCCATATCGGACTAAAATCATGGCAGCAAACCACCTTCTCATGCGAGGACTCTATGACGGCAAGCGACGCGACCGCGACAATTAAAAAGGGGAATTCGGAGCCCGGTTTCGATAAAACGGCTCAGCGCATCCTCAATCTTTTCTTTGTGCTCAACAGCTCCCCCGAACCGCTGACGACCGAGCAGATCGTCTTGGATTCTGACCTGGGATATGGCTCGGGCAATATCGACTCGGATAAGCGCAAGTTTCGGCGCGATCGTGACAAACTGCTCGAGCGTGGCATCTTAATCAAGGAGGTTCGCCCCGCCGGTGCGCAGGAGACCGAGGAAAGCTCGTGGACAATCGACCGCGAGCACACGTTTGCTGCAGGCGGCCTCATCACCGCAGACGACGCCGATATCCTACTCAACGCCATCGACCAGACGCTAGCGGCCGGCTCTTCCACCTTTGCCGCGCCGCTTGCCGATATTCGCTCCAAAATTGCCTACCTCACCGGCAGGACGACGGTGGACGAAGTACCGATCCGCCGCTCTCCCACCGTCGATGCGGTATGGAGCGCCTTTGCCGAGCGATGCGCGCTGCGATTTTTATATCAGAACGGACGCGGCGAGCAGAAAGAACGTACCGTCTGTGTCTACGGCATGTTCGAACGCGAGGGCGTGGCGTACTTCTGCGGCCTCGACAATGTCACCGACGACATCAGGACATTCCGCTGCGACCGTATCGTTCGCGCATGGCGTCCTTCGAAGGCCTACGCCATCCCTGCGGACTTCAATCTCAACGACTATCTGTTCTTTGAATTCGATTTCGCCGACCGACCGCCCGTTGCAGCCACGTTCTCGTTCGCCCCTCAGACGCAGATCGATATGATCAACGGCCTCACGCGCGGGCGAGGTGAGCTCACACACACCGATGCGGGATGGATCTGGACCGTTGACGTGCGCGACCTTGAAGCCGCCGCCTCATTTTGCATGGCCCACGCCATGGACGGCATGAGGCCCATGGCCCCCAAATCGCTCAAGCAGGCGTGGAACCACCTCATTGAAAGGACGGTGCACGAGTATGCCCGTGCGTAAACTCACCAGCGAGCAGAGACTCTCGCGCGCCATCGACATCATGGAGGCCCTCTACGCCGCCGGCGAGAGCGGCATGACACGAACCGAGATTTGCGGCCGCTTTGACATCACGGGAGTATCGCTCGACGAGATTCTCGAGATCGTCTCGACGCTCGCGGACCGAGAATCTGGTGCGCGCATCATCTGCGAATGCCACGGCGAGCGTGTGGTCCTCACTGGTGACGCCGGGCGTGTGCTACCGTTGCGCTTGAGTGCAGCCGAGGTCGCTGTGCTCAACCACGAACTTGAATCGTTGGGGATCGAGCCGCAGACGGCAGCTCGGATTCGACACGCCCTTCTACCCGAAGAGCTCGGCTATAACCAGCGCGTCTTTGACACCGTCAACCACGGGTCGCACTGGCAGCAGCTGAGCTGTGCCATTCAGGACGGCGTTCGCTGCCGCATCTCATATCGCTCGATGGACGATGCACGGCCACGCGAGCGTCTGGTCGACCCCTTGCGCATTACGGCAAACGGCGACCAAACATACCTGATTGCCTGGGACATCACAGTCGATGAGCAGCGCACCTATCGCATGGATAAAATCGAGGGACTCGCCTTGACGGAAGACTCCGTCGTGCCTCACACACCGGACGTCGCATCCCTCCACGATTCCCTTGCCCGGACGCAGCGCAGCGCAAAGCTCTTGATGCCATTCGATATGGCGGAGCATCTGGACTGGGCCGGCATCACCCTAATCGAGCGCGGCGGGGCAGACATGGCAACGGTAACTGTGCATTACGGCTCCGAGCGTTGGCTACTGAGCCAGGTAATCGCAGCGGGCGGAGCCATCCGCATCTTGGATGACCCCGCCCTGTCAAAGCGCCTGTGCGATATGGCAAAAACCCTCGTCTGTCCGCTTTAGCGCCGCCGCTCGTGGCGTGCGCGCCACAGTTGCAGATAGTGCCCGATCTGCGCCGATTCGATGCGCTGGTAGGAGCTCGTGGGCAGCGACGTTAAGAACTTCTTTCCGTAGCCCTTCGTCACCAGGCGCGGGTCGGCCAGAATCAGCACGCCGCAATCGGTCGACGAGCGGATAAGGCGGCCGGCCGCCTGCTTGACCTCGAGCACCGCCTCGGGCAGCGAATAGCGCGCCCAAGCGCGGTCTTCGCGCAGGTTGCGCTCGCACGAGAGCGGGTCCGTGGGACTCGAGAACGGCAGCTTGGGAATGATGACGCAGCGCAGCGTCTCGCCGCTGGCGTCGAACCCCTCCCAGAAGGCCTTAAGCGCAAAAAGCGATGAAGTCGGCTCGTTGATAAACCGATCGCGCAGGCGACGAGGAGATGAGTTGCGCTGCTGGCAGTTGAGCTCCAGACCCGCACGGGCCATCTTGGGCTCAACGCGGGCGTACAGGTCTTCCATGTCGCGCCGATTGGTGAACAGTGTGAGCACCGATCCGCCCATGGCAAGATGGGCGTCGACCAGCACGCGCTCGAGCGCCGTAAGATAGCTCTCGCGATCGCGCGGATCGGGGATATCGCCCGCAACGACTACAGCCATGTTCGAATCGAAGTCGTAGCTCGAGTCCAAGTGCAGCGATGAGGATGTTGAAGCGCCGATGCGATCGAGGCCGACCGCGTGGTTAAAGTGTTCGAAGCTTTTGGACACCGTCATGGTCGCCGAGGCAAAGATAGCCGTGTGAACCTCGGGCAGCCACTCGGTTGCCAAGGCCTCGCCAATGTCGATGCGCTCTGCGGTCATTGACTCTCCGCCGGCACGCAGCCTGCGATTGACCTGCAGCGAATACACGTAGTGTTCATCGGTGCCATCAATGATGAGTTTGAGGTTCTCGGCCAGCTCGTGCAGGCGGCGCGAGATATCACCCAGGTCGACAACAACCTCGGGCTTGTCGGCGGCGACGGCTTGCACCAGCGCGTCGACGCTCTTGTCAGCCTGTTCCAATACGTCGATGGCAGCGTAGGCCGACTGTAAGAAATCATGCCAGTCGTCAGATTCGCGCAGCTCGGGGCCAATCCATAGATTGGCATTGTCATAACCCCCACGGGCACGGCGGCCGAGCTCGCGAACGCCATCGAACACGTCGGCGATTGCCATGCTCGCGCGCGCAACCGTCGACGTCGCCTTGGCAGTAAGGCCCAGATAGAGCGTAGAGCCCTCGGAGGTTGCCAAATCACGGGAGACCTGGCTTAGCGCACCGGTGCTCGAGCCACCCAGGCGCTCAAACAGAACGCGTGATTCGTCCGCCGACACCACGCGCGCCCACTGACGGCGCGCCTCGCGCTCGATGGAATGGGCCTCGTCGATTACCCAATGACGAATCGGAGGTAAAATCCTGCCCTCGGCCGCGACATTGCGGAACAGCAGGGAATGGTTGGTGACCACCACGTCGGCATGCGCTGCACGACGGCGAGCGCCGTGGACCAAACATTTATCAGGGAAAAACGGGCAGAGGCGACGAGCACACTCGCGCGAGGCCGTCGTAAAGTCGGGGCGGTTGACGCTGCGCCACCGAATGCCGAGCGAGTCGAGGTCGCCATCGGCTGATTGGCAGACGTACGCCATAATGACCGCGACCGCCGTGAGCGTGTCCGCCGGATCGCGCTTGGTGGTAATCTCGACCTGGCCGCGGCTCATGCGCTCAAGCTTGCGCAGGCATGGATAGTGGTCATACCCCTTGAGAGCGCAAAATGACAGACCACCGTCCAGTTGCTCGGCAAGTTTTGGCAGCTCATGGTACATGAGCTGGTCGGCAAGATTGTTCGATTTGGTCGCAATACCAACCGTGATGTTGTTACGGCGCGCTGCCTCGGCAAAAGGCACCAGATAGGCCATCGATTTGCCGACGCCCGTGCCCGCCTCAATTACACGATGAGTGCCCGTGACCAGCGCATCGCGGACCTCGAGCGCCATCGCGATCTGCTCATCACGCGGCTCGTAGGTGGGATACATGCGATTGACCAGGCCACCTGGCGCATAGTCTGCCTCAATCTCCTCACGACTCGGCATCTTGAGGACCGGCAGTTCGTCGGCGTCCACCCGATCGTCGGCGCGATCGGCCTTGAGAACGTCAGCACGAGCGGCGCTGAGAGAGAAGATAGAACCAGGGTTCTGCCCTGCCAAGAATGAGAAGATAGGACGATAGGACCAAGGCACATCCGGATGCATGTCGGCTAGGCGCGCCATGAGGCCCTGAGGCAAGTCGGTGAGCGCCACGAGCAACACGCGCCATACGCCACACAGGGCGTCGACGTCGGCATTGGCACGGTGTGATACCGAGTCACAGCCAAACAGATCGGCCATAAAAGACAACTTGTGCGATGCCAGGCGCGGAAGCGCGATGCGCGACAGCGCCAGCGAATCGATCCAGATATCGCTCACGTTGACGCCGCCTTTGACCGACTCGATAAACGAGCGGTCGAACGTGGCGTTATGTGCGATTACCGGGCAACCACCGACAAAATCGGCGAGAGCGGCTACGGCCTCAACGGCCGACGGGGCATCTGCCACATCGGCATTTGTAATGCTCGTGAGCTCGGTGATCTCGGCGGGAATCAGCTGCTTGGGATGCACGAAGGTATCGAAGCGGTCGACGACCTCGCGGCCCGAAAGACGGGCCGCCGAGATCTCGATCAGCTCATTGTCCTGCACCGAAAGACCTGTGGTCTCGGTATCGAGGACAATCACATCTTCCTCGATAAGGCCGAAGGACTGCGTTTTGGCGCGTTCGGCAAGCGTGGCATAGGAGTCGATGACAAACTGCGGCGTTCCTGACGAAACCGCGTCCTCGATTAGCATGCAATGCCCGCTCGACGAAGGCCCATACGAATCAGGCTGTCACAGACCTGCGGGAACGTCATGTCGTCGGTGTGGCGGATCTCGTCCGGATACAGCGACGTATCGGTCATGCCGGGAATGGTATTGGTCTCGAGGATAACGGGGCCGTCCTCACTCACGATAAAGTCGCTGCGCGAGATACCCAGGCAACCGAGGGCCTTGTGAGCAGCACAGGCAAGCTCCTGAGCGCGAGCGTAATTCTCGGGTGAAATCTGCGCCGGAATGCGATGGATGTCCGTAGGGTCGACATATTTCACGTCCAGATCGTAGAACTCGCAGTCCTCGGGTTTGCGAATCTCGACAATCGGCAGAGCGCGCACGTCGTCCTCGCCGTACACACCGACGGTGATCTCGGTACCCTCGATGCACTTCTCGACCAGCACTTTGTCGCCGTACGCAAACGCCTTGGCGATTGCCGCGGGCAGCTCGGAGGGCTCATGGACCAGGGAAATGCCATAGCTGGAACCGTTGACGGCCGGCTTCACAAAGCAGCGCTCGCCACAAACCTCGACGATATGATCGATATCGACTTCATCGCCCACCTCGAGCGCGAGGCCGGGGGCAATGGGAATGCCCGCCTTGGCGTACAGGAGCTTAGAGACCTCCTTGTCGGCACCGCAGGCGCTGGCAAGCACGCCCGAGGCCGTGTAGGGGATACCCAGGGTCTCCATGGCGCCCTGCATGGCGCCATCCTCGCCGCCGGCACCGTGCATGGCGATAAACGCCACGTCAAAGCCGCCGGTCGCCATGGTTACCATAAAATCATCGGCAGCCGTGTCGAGCAGCTCCACCGAAGTGTAGCCGGCCTCCTTCAAGGCAACCACGACGTTCTTTCCCGAATTGAGCGAGATCTCGCGCTCAGCGGAATGACCGCCCGCCAAGACCGCTACGTGCATGTTCTCTAGGCTTTTACCCGGCATGGGCAGACTCCTCCTCTATAATTTCTGCAGCTGATACCATATTGTAGCGATACCCTCTACGTTTCCCCAAAATCGAAAGGCTTCCATGAATCCCAGGACTAAATCTCAGGACATTCGCGACTTGAGCCAAAACGATATTCGCGAGCTCGTGGCCGAGCTTGGCCAGCCCGCCTTCCGCGCGAAGCAGCTCATCGAATGGGTCTTTGAGAAGAAAGTTTGTTCGTTTGACGATATGACCAACCTTCCCAAGGCTTTCCGCGAGCAGCTTAAAGAGGCTTTTGCCTTTGACACGCCGGCTGAACTCACCAAGCAGGTTTCCAAAGATGGCTCTCGCAAGTATCTGCTCGAGTACCACGACGGCGTTTCCGTCGAGACCGTCGGCATGCCCCGTCGTAACAAGCTTTCCGTCTGCGTTTCCACCCAGGCAGGCTGTGGCATGGGCTGTGCCTTTTGCGCTACCGGTCTCAACGGCCTCAAGCGCTCTCTGACCGCTCAAGAGATCGTCGACCAGGTACTTCATGTATCCAACGACTTTGGCGAGCGCGTCACGAGCGTTGTCTTCATGGGCCAGGGCGAGCCGTTTGCCAACTACGACGAGGTTCTCAAGGCGTTGCGAATCCTCAACGACCCCGATGGCATCGGTATCGGTGCTCGTCACCTCACCGTCTCTACCAGCGGCGTTATTCCCGGTATTCGCAAATTTGCCGACATCCCCGAGCAGTTCACGCTTGCCGTTTCCCTGCATTCCGCCATCCAGTCGACACGCAATAAGCTAATGCCCGGTGTTAAGAAGTACACGCTACTTCGCCTTCACGAGGCGCTTCAACTCTACACCGAGAAGACTGGCCGCCGCCCGACCTATGAGTATGCCATGATCGAAGGCGTCAACGATACGAATCCCGAGATGCAGGCGCTCTGCGACTTCTGCGAGGGAACGTTGTGCCACGTTAACCTGATTCAGCTTAACGACATCGAGGGCAGCCCGCTCAAGCCGTCGCCGATTCATAAGGTTGAGGATCTTCAGCGTCGTCTTGAGTCCCGTGGCATCGAGACCACGATTCGTAACTCCCGTGGTAACGATATTGACGCCGCTTGCGGACAGCTGAAGCAGCGCTTCAAAGTTCAGAAGAACGCATAGGGGAGTCGCACCCCAAAACGTTTCATGTGAAACATCGAACGGCCCCGGTTACAGGAGATGCAACCGGGGCCGTTTTATTTATTGACCTTAATTTTGAATCAGCTGCTACCTGTCCCATTTTTTACGGCCAAAATAAGGGGTCCTTGCCTCGTGAATCAGACAAGAACTCCTCAAAATATGCTAAGTAATTGTTAGGTACCTAATAGCCTACATTTTCCCATTGGTTACTAACCCAACCTTGATTAATCTTGGGATTCTTCGTTACCTGAGCCGTACGCATGGCAACATCTTCTGTCATAACATCCATTTTCTTCTTGGATGTATCGACAATATCTTGCGCACTACGAAGCAAACGACCTCGAAGTTCATCGTCTGTCGCGATCTTATAGCCAGCAAAGGCACCAGCCGCGACAGTCGTCGCCAATGCAATCGCAGTTAAAATCCTATTCCTCATCTTGGCCTCCTTGATCAAACTGAATCATTTCGCCAAGAATACGAGAGAGCTCTTCCTCGTCTTTAAACTCAATCTCAATCTTATTCTTTCCACGCGAGCTCTTAACACGCACGTTGGTATTAAAAACCTGACGAAGCACGCGGGCAGCCTTTTTAAAAGACTGAGGCGTTGCAGGCCTCGGCGTCTTAGGTGTCTCTCCGGCAGAAAACAACGGAGCAAGATTTTCTGTCGCTCTTACGGAAAGGCCCTCTGCAACAACCTTCTCTGCAAGTCGAATTCGAGCGTCCTCATAGGGAACTGCAAGAATCGCACGTGCATGACCAGCAGTAAGTTTGCCCTCAAAAATCATCTGCTGAACAACTTCAGGGAGATCGAGAAGGCGCAGCGAGTTTGTAATTGCAGAGCGTGACTTGCTGACTGCCTTCGACAATGCCTCCTGGGTCATACCGCTGGCATCGATAAGCTGGCGATAGCCCTTAGCCTCTTCGACGGGATTCAGATCAGAACGCTGAAGGTTTTCGATCAGAGCAAGAGCCAGCATCTTTTCATCATTAACATCTTTAATGATGACAGGCAGCTCCTCAAGACCAGCAAGCTTTGACGCTTGGTAACGACGCTCACCAGCGATGATCTCATAGCCGTTTCTATGCTTGCGAACCAAAAGCGGCTGCAAGACGCCATGTTCTTGGATTGATTCGCTCAACTCACGAAGTTCAGTTTCGTTAAAGTGAATTCGCGGCTGATTAGGGTTGGGAACGATATCCTCAATAGGTAGTTTTGTTTCAGATGCGGCATTCGAAGCCGATGCAGCCGAACCACCGGTCTCATACTCGGCCTCTGAGACCAAAGCATTGAGTCCACGTCCCAATCCGCCACGTTTCTTTACACTAGGCACGCTTGATCACCTCTTTTGCAAGGTTCATATATGCTTTTGCACCCTTATTTTGAGGTGCATAGGTAATTACCGGTTCCCCAAAAGACGGAGCTTCGGAGATTTTAACCGTACGGGGGATCAACGTCTTAAATGCCTTATCACCAAAGTACGATTGAACCTCCTCAACAACCTGATTCGATAGAGAAGTACGCGAGTCATACATGGTCATAAGCACACCGTAGGTGTCTAAGCCCTTGTTCAGACGAGATTTGACCATCTTCATTGACTCAAGCAGCTTCGTAACGCCCTCGAGTGCGTAATACTCGCACTGGATCGGAATCAAAACGCTGTCTGCTGCGGTCAAAGCGTTGATAGTAAGCAGGCCGAGCGAAGGAGGGCAGTCAATGAAAATAAAATCGAACTCGTCCTGAATCGGCTCAAGCAAATCTTTGAGACGGGTTTCACGAGCAATTGCGCTTACGAGTTCAATTTCCGCGCCTGCAAGCTGAATTGTAGCCGGAATTACGAATACCTTTTTGCAATTTGTATCAAGAACAAGCGATTCTGCCGGCACATCATTCAGCAATGCATCATAGATGCAGTGATCAAGGTCTTCTTTTTCAATTCCGAATCCACTGGTGCTGTTTCCCTGCGGATCAAAATCAACAATCAGTGTCTTACGACCCTGCTCACCCAGTGCTGCTGCAAGGTTTACAGCCGTCGTTGACTTACCGACGCCGCCTTTTTGATTGATGATTGCAATGATACGCGTGTCTTTTGCGCTCTTAGAACGCTTAACGTCGCGAAATCCCACGGTCCCTCCTGGTGTGTATTAAAGCTGTCAAACGGAGGATGTTTCACGTGAAACATTCCGAATCGATAGCAACTGCTATGTTTCACGTGAAACACTGCAAGCTGTTAGTAACCATTATGTTTCACGTGAAACATCTAGGCAAGCGGATTCTTCTTTGCCATGCCATTTGCACGAGGCAATGAAACGGATGCTGAATGACTCTTCTTAAGAACAATGAACTCCCTGTGACCCAAGCCTTCAGGTAAATCAATTGCGTCATTCAGAAGCAAAGTGAAGCCGCAAATCTTAGCTGCTGACATGCCGGAAGCAAGCTCCTCATCCGAAGGATTGCCCTTGGTGATAACAAATAGCCCTCCATCCTTCAGGTACGGAGCCGCATACTCAACAAGAATCGGTAGAGGGGCCAGTGCGCGGGCGGTTACAACGGAGAACTGCTTCTTATGGCTTCGAGCATATTCTTCAAGACGATCATGAACCGCATGAGCATGTTTCAATCCAAGAGCATGGACAAAGGAATTAACCGCATCAACCTTCTTGCCAACAGAGTCAATATAAGTAGCTTTACGATGCGTGGTTATGGTTAATGGAATACCAGGGAAGCCCGCACCTGTTCCCATATCGAGCAAAGCTCCCTCAGGAGCCTTATTGATATAGGGGAGCAAAACAAGTGAGTCGAGGATATGAAGTACGGCAGCATCTTCTACGTTAAGAATACGGGTGAGATTGGTTGTCTTATTTGTTTCTAGAACCAAATCCAAATGCTGGATACATTTCCTCAGCTCAATATCAGTTACGCTCAAGGAATATTCTTTGCAATAGGAAGTTAGGCGACTCAACATCTCGTCAGCCTGCTGATCGGTAAGTACAAACAACAGAAGCTCCTTTCTGACAAAAATCAGCGTATCGAGAACTTTTGACAAAAAAAGGGGACGTGGAAACCACGTCCCCCTAGCATAAGCTCGAGTAGATTATCGAGCAACAATCACCACATGGCGATCAGGGTCAGAACCCTCAGAATGAGTATCGACTGCATCGTTGCCACGAAGTGCAATGTGAACCAGTCGGCGCTCGTAGGCATTCATGGGCGGAAGCGAAACACTCTTATGAGTGCGGATGGCACGCTCGGCAGCAGACTGAGCCATGGAGGCGACCTTATCCTGACGGCGACTCTTGTATCCCTCGACGTCCACTACAACCGGATACCTAAAGCCAAGCTTGCGGCTCACCAGCAAAGAGAACATAACCTGAAGAGCATCAAGAGTGCGACCATGACGGCCAATGAGAACAGCAAGGTCGGGAGCCGTTACATCCAAAATCAGCTCACCCTCGTCGCCCTCATACTCATCGATAGGAGAGTTGGCGGCATCGAAGTGCGAAAGGATGGAACGCAGGATGGAAATCGCAACATCGGCAATGGTGTCGAGCTCCTCATCGGTCAGCTCTTCACCAGCCTTGTAGCGCTGTGCAATCTCGGGATAATCGCCCGCGACCTGCGGGGCAACCTCCTCAAGCATATCCTCGATGATCTCTTCAGACATAACGTACTCCAAAAGTTAGGTACCTAAATAAGATTGATATCCCACTACTTCTTCTTGTGCGGGCGCGGCTTCTTCTCGCGACGAGTGACCTCAACCTGCAGCGGAGCGTTCTTAAGACGCTCCTCCTCATCGGCCTTCGCCTTGTCGATGACCTTCTGCGTCACAAAAATCTGCTGGATAACCTGCCAAGCAGACGAGACGTCGTAGTACAGCAGAACACCAACGGGAAGGCTCCAGCCCATCCAAAGCATCATGACCGTCATGACAACGGCCATCATACGCATGCTCTGAGCCTGCTGGCCGGTCTGGTTGCGCGACATATAGAGCTGCGGAATCAGGGTCAGGACGGCAAACAGGATCAGGCAAACCAGCGCAGGCAGTGCAACCATAAAGCCATCGGCAAAGGAAGCGCTCGGCGTGGTGGTCAGGTCGGGCAGGATGTTGAAGAACGAGAACGTGCCGTTGTTAAAGTACTGCGGCAGGTTGCGCAGCAATGTAAACAGGGCGAACAGGATAGGCATCTGAATCAGCAGCGGCAGACAGCCAGCCATGGGGTTGAACTTGTTCTCGCTGTAGAACTTCTGCATCTCCTCGGCCTGACGCTGGGGATCGTCGGCATAGCGCTCCTGGATCTCGAGCATCTTGGGCTGCAGCACCTGCATGCGAGCCGTCGACTTGGTCGACTTGAGCATAAGCGGCGTCAGCAGCAGACGGATGATGACCACCAGGATGATGATGGACAGGCCCCAGTCGACCGCAAAGGTCTGGATGAGCTTGAGCAGCTCGAAAAGGATGTTAACGATCCAATCCCACATGTAAGTTTTCCTCCGATAGCGAGTGCCCGCTAGGGCACAGGGTCATAACCGCCGACGTGCAGGGGATTGCAGCGAGCGATGCGCCTCACGGCAAGCCAGCAGCCTCTCAAAACACCGTGCTTCTCAATCGCCTGGATGGCGTATTGCGAACACGTTGGGTAATAAATGCAGGCGTCAGGCAATAAGGGCGAAATAACCTGTTGATATATGCGAATAGGAGCGATGGCAACACGTCGCAAAACGTGATTGCTCATCGCTCCTCCCCGGCAACGCCGGCGCGCTTCATAAGCGAACGCAACGCCTTGTCCATCTCCTGCGGCGAGGAAACCCTCGTCTTGGGAGTTGCAAACAAGATGATGTCATAACCCGCAACGGGAAATCCGCAGCTGCGGGCGGCCTCGCGCATCACACGCTTAGATCGGTTGCGCACGACGGCACAACCGAGTCGCTTAGCACCAACGAAGGCGACCCTTCCGGAGTCGCCTTCGCCAACCGATTCACATATGGTCATTCGAATCAGAGGGTGATTGAAACGACGCCCCTGACTGAACACATGCTCGAAATCTTGCCGAGACTTAATAGTCTTCATGCGAGATGTGTGTATCGCTGCTAGACAGTGAGACGCTTGCGGCCCTTGGCGCGACGACGGGCGAGCACGGCACGACCACCCTTAGTGGCCATACGGGCACGGAAGCCATGGGTCTTGGCACGCTTACGCTTATTAGGCTGATACGTACGCTTCATCTTAAGTTCCTCCTGCTGCATTTCGAGTGTCCGCGGGGACGCGGACGCAGATATAGACACGTGAGCTTGAAGATTGTAGGGAAATCAATGTTCAAATGTCAAGAAATCAAAGGTAAAAGGTTGCGCAGTTCACACGGTTCCCCCATAAGCCAAGCTCGATTTAGCGGTGCATGGCAACTTTTCACGATATTTCATCGAGTTTTCAACAGGTCATGTTGGCAATGTTGAGAACTTTTCGTCCGTTTTCCAAAGTTTTCAACAGGTTTTGAAAGTTTGTCGAAAGATGAGAAACATTGCACGATGAGCTACTATTTGTTCGAAACCTTTTGGAAGATTGCGAGCGGCATGTCTGACGACTTTTACACCATGGTCGATTCCGGAGACCCGGCACCCGACAACGAGCACATCACCGGCGTGCGCGAAGAGCGTGACGAAGGTGAACAGACGACAACGCAGGCGCCAAAAGCCATGTACGCCGCGCGCATCGCCGTCTATGACGACATGCTGTCGACACCGCGTGTGATCGTCATCGATCCGCAAGATGTCCGCACGTATTTGGAAGAGACGACCAACACCGTCTACCAGTGCATGAAAGAACAAGGTGGCCATATCTCGCTCATGGTCATCCGCGAGATTGTCGAAAACTTTATCCACGCACACTTTGCAGAGCCCATCATCTCGATTCTGGACGGCGGAGACACCATCCGCTTTGCTGACCAAGGACCCGGCATCGACGACAAGGAACGCGCTTTCGACTTTGGCGTTACCAGCGCAAACAGCAAGATGAAGCGCTATATCCGTGGAACCGGAGCAGGGTTTCCCATGGTGCAGGAGTATTTGGAAAACGCCGGCGGTGCCGTATCCATCGAGGACAACATGGGCAACGGCACCGTGGTTACGGTAAGCCTGAACCCTAAACGCGTGCAGGAAATCGAGCGTGCCGGCGGACGCGGTGCTGCCGTGCGGCCCGAGACGGAGCAGCCCACATATCCCCTGCCGGGAGCTTTTGCGCAGCAGCCCATGGCAACGCAGCAGATGCAGCCCCCCGTGGGGCAGATGCAGCAGCCCGGAATGCTTCCCACACAAGAGCCCCAGGCGGCATCTATGTCGATGACGCCAAACATGCCAGAGGCCATGCCGCTGGCAGATCAGGATGCAGCAGCAATGCAGCAGGCGACGGGGGCACCGGGTGGCCAGCAAATGGGCTATCAGCCGTACCAACGGGGATATCCATATCAGCAGATGCCGCCACTGGGGTATGGCCAGCAGTTCCCGCAGCAGTACCAGCAGGGATATCAGCAGCCGTACCAGCAGATGCCGCAGCAGCAGTACAACCCCTGGGCCCAACAGATGCCTCTGCAGCCTTACCAACAGTGGCCTCAAAGTTTTCAACAGCAAATGCCGCCGATGCAGAGTTCTCAACAACCAGCAGCTCAAATGATGTATCCTAATGCAGCAAATCAGCATGCGCAGCCACAACCGGACGTGTTCGTAAGCGATCGCGGCAACGCCGCGCTGGGCTATCTGGCGCAAAATCAAGCGTGCGGTGCAACCGATCTGGCGAGGGCGTTTGGAAACTCAGCCCCCACTTGGTCACGCACGCTCAATGACTTGGCGCAGGCCGGCTTGGTCATCAAGCATGGCCAGAAATACCATCTGACCGAACTCGGCGCCGCTCGCGTGCGAGCTCAGAGCTAAAGAACGGGAGAGACAGTGGACGAGGAAGCAAGCATCATCCTGGGGGATGCTATCGCCTTTTGCCAGCGCGACGGCCAAGATGCACGCCTCATCAACATGCTGGGGCAATCGCGCGCCATAAGCCTGACCGAAGATACGCTCACGATCGAGGCCCCCTCGCGCTTTGCCATCGCGCAGCTCAAAAAGCATCAGCCGACTATTGAGGCCTATCTGGAAGAAATCGCCTTTGCACCGATTGCGCTCGACATCGTGGCACCGCAAGGCGCCGCGACGGAATCCACTGCCGCGACGGTGCCCGCCACGGCTCCCACTGCCTCCCCGGCGGTGCCGGCCTCCGCAGACGACGTGCCGACAATCGAGCACCAGCACAGCGATGTTTCCCGTGAAACCATGGCACCGTTGCCGACCGCGGCGGCGACGCCAACGAACGCGCCCGTCACGCACATGCCCATCGCTCACGACGCAGCGGCGGGCGCGGATTCGGGCATTGCAATCAAAAACACGCTCTCGGCCGACGATTTTCGTCGCATGGTGAACCAGATGAAGGGCGGGGCGCCGACTAAATCCACGCAAGCCGCGACCCCCACCTCACCCATGCCAGCACCGACCGTGCCGGCCGAGCAGAATACGGATGGAGCCCCGCTCGCCGCGAACTCAAAATTTACCTTTGAGAACTTTGTCTACGGCCCCGAAAACAGCCATGCCTATCGCTCGGCACTCAAGTTTGCCGCCCTCGCGGACGAGCGCGGCACATGCACATCACTGTTCATCTACGGCAAATCGGGCCTGGGCAAGACGCACCTGCTGCTTGCCATCAAAAACGAGCTCGCCGAGAAGTCGCCCGAGATCAAGGTCAAGTATGCCAACTCCCAGGCATATCTGGACGACCTGATGACCGAGTTCGACCGTCAAAAGAAGAGCAACGCTCCCATCATGCAGGCGTACCACGGCGTGGACGTGCTCATCATCGATGACATCCAAAACATCATCGGCAAGCGCGCGAGCGTGGACTACTTTTTCCAGCTCATGGACGAGTTCATCCGCAACAACAAGAAGGTCGTCATCGCGGCAGACCGCGCCCCCAAGGACCTAAGCATGGACGAGCGTCTGACCAGCCGCTTCAACGCCGGCATGCTCTGCCTGGTTGCAGAGCCCAGCTACGAGATGAAATACAAGATCTTGCAGCGCTATTACGAGAACACCATCGTCGCCGCCCCCGAGGCAGGCGACGACTCGCTGCTGGCGGCCTATGGGGGCGACGGCGGGCACCTGACCGACGAACACTTTAAACACATGGCCGAGGTCTCGGGCACCAACATCCGCGAACTCGAGAGCTTTTGCGAGCGCTGCGCCGGCGAGGCGGGTGACCGCGAGCGCGAGGGCGGGGAGCTCACCTTTGACGATATCGACGCCATCGCCAGCCAGTACTTCGACACATCGGCCAAAAAGATCAACGTCCAGACGGTTCAGTCCGTCATCGAAGAGCAGTACGGCGTGACACACGAGGAGCTCATCGGCCCGCGTCGCAACGCCAATATCGCCAAAGCACGCCATATCGCTATCTACCTGGCCATCGAGATGTGCGAAATGACGACCACGGCGGTGGGCGCCGAATTTGGCAACCGCAACCACTCGACCGTCAGCACGAGCTACAAAAAGGTCCAGAAGATGATCCAGGAAGACCGCACCGTCACCGAAGACCTCAAGTCACTGCGCGATAAAATTACACTGCGCTCGTAGGGAAATAGAGACACCTGTTGAAAACTTGTCGAAACCACGGGCATAAGGTGTTTAAAACCCAACCCGCGGTGATGAAAAGTTTTGCGCAGGTTTTGAACGTGGAAAACCACCCCCGTTGCACACAGGTTGCTGTCGATTCTCTTTCTGGGTCTGACCTGCGTCTTTGGGAGTAATCAACAGTTTCGTCAGTGCTATTACTATTATTAAGATATTTATATCTATAGAAAGGTATTAAAAGATGAAGTTCACCGTCAGCCAGAGCTCGCTTACACAAGCCATCGGCGTCGTTATGAAGGGCGTCGCTTCGGCATCCACCCTTCCCATCCTGTCGGGCGTGCTCGTCAAGGCGCAAGACGGCATCTTGGAATTCCAGACCTCTAACTACACCATCTCGATCCGTCATCGCATCGCGGCACATGTCGAAGAAGAGGGCGAGATGGTTATCCCTTGTAAGATGCTCTCCAATATCACCAAGACCCTCCCCGATGCCCCGGTCACCTTTGAGCTGTCCGAGCGCCAGGTGCTGATTGGTTGTGAGAAGAGCTCTTTCCGCCTGAACACGCTCGATGCCAATGACTTCCCCGAGTTTCCGGCCTATGCCATCGAGAGCGCCGTGGAACTGCCGACCGATATCTTGTCCGAAATGGTCGGCCGCGTGTGGCGCGTCACCTCGACTGACAAGGCCCGCCCCATCCTGGGTGGCGTGCACATGAAGGTCGAGAACAACACCGTGCGCCTGGTGGCGACCGATTCCTTCCGCTTGGCCGTGTGCGATACGCAGGTCGAGACCTCGACCCTCGAGGGCTCCTTTGAGCTCAACGTTCCGGCCGACGCCTTTAACGACGCGCTGAACATCATGGCCAGCCAGGCGACCATCATGATCGGGGCTACCGACACCCAGGTCGTCTTCGAGGCCGGCAACACCACCTACGTGTCGCGCCGTATCGAGGGCATGTACCCCAACTACAAGCAGCTCATCCCCGACTCGTGCGTGACGAGCGTCAAGATCGACGTCGCCGCCTTTAACGCCGCCCTCAAGCGCGTGGCCGTTATCGCGAGCGCCAACCCCGCTGTCAAGTTCGAGATCGATGTCGAGAACGGGCAGATGGGCCTGTCCTCCATTTCCAATGACCAGGACCTTGCGCAGGAGACGATCGATGTCGAGGCCGAGGGCGAGTCGGGTACCATCGCCTTCAACTACCACTACATCTTCGGCTGCCTCAATGCTCTGTCCAAGGAGAAGGAGATCACGCTGGAGCTCAAGAGCTACTCGCAGGCGGGCATCTTCAAGTCCTACGACAAGATCAACTACCTGTACCTGGTCATGCCGGTCCGCATCTAGCAACCGCCCTATGACCATGTTCGCCCGCGATCTTTCCGTCGCGCACTACCGCAGCTTCGATAGTTATCGCCTTGCCCTGGACGAGGGCGTGACGATACTTGCGGGACCCAACGCGGCGGGAAAGACCAATCTCATAGAGGCGCTGCAGCTGCTGACGAGCGGCGCCTCGTTTAGGCATCCGACCGCAGCCGAGCTCGTCCATGACGGCGTGGGCTCGTGCAAGGTCGAGCTGAGGCTCGAGGGCGACGGCCGCGTGCTTGATATGGGATTGAGCGCGGAGGACGGTAAGCGCTCGTTTAGCCGCAACGGCAAGAGATGCTCTGCCGCCGGTGTACGCGGGGTTCTGCCGAGCGTGCTGTTTTGCCCTGACCATCTGGACATGGTTAAGCGAGGCGCCAGTGTGCGCCGCGCCGCCCTCGATGACTTTGGCATGCAACTGAGCGCACGCTATGCCGATCTTGCGAGCACCTATGGGCGCTGCGTGACCCAGCGTAACGCCTTGCTCAAGGAGACCTGGTGCTGCCGTGAGATGCTCGGCGCGTGGAACGATTCGATTGCCCGCGCGGGCGCGGCTCTGCTCGTGCACCGGTTGGCCCTGCTCGACCGGCTGGCGGGCCATGTACACACTGCCTACGGGCAAGTGGCGTCCGGCGAGGCTGCCAACGTGACCTATACGTCCACACTGGGGGATTTGCCCCAGGTCGAGGATCGCGAAGAGCTGAAGGGCTGGGCGTACGAGCGCATGCTGGCTGCCCTTGATGAGCACGCCGACGAGGAAATTCGCCGCGGCGTGACGTTGGTGGGACCGCATCGCGATGAGATTGAGTTTACCGTGGCGGGTCGCTCCGCCCGTTCATTTGCCAGCCAAGGTCAACAGCGAACGTTGGTTCTGGCCTGGAAGGTGGCGGAGGTGGCCGTGGCTCGCGATGTCCTGGGCACCGCCCCACTGCTGCTTTTAGACGACGTGATGAGCGAGCTCGACGGCGAGCGTCGCGGCGCTTTTCTGCGGCTGATCGGCGATGATATCCAGACGGTCATAACCACGACCAACCTGGGGTACTTTACCGATGACCTGCTTGATCGAGCCAAGGTGGTGAGCATGGGTGAGACGTGCTAATTACGAGCGCGAGAGCGAGACAGTCGCCTTCAGTGGGTTTTTGAACGCAGAGCGCCAGCGCATCCTGGCGGCTGCAACACCTGAGCGCCGTGCGCAGATGGAGGCTGCCGAGGAGTCGCGCGCGATCTATCGCGCGTGGAACGCGGTGTGCTCGGGCACGCGCGAGGGGCGGCATGTGACGGGCCTGCGCTACCTGCCCGAGTCCAATGAGCTGCTGGTATATCTCGACTCGCCCTCGTGGACGCAGGAAATGACGCTGTTGCGCGAGATCATCCGCGCACGTATGGAGCGCGCCGGTGCACATGTGGACGGCCTGGTGTTCAAAACCACCGCGCCCGGTCACACGCCGCCCGCCGCCAAGCAGCGCCTGCGCCCGGCGACGACCGAGCGCCCGCCGGCCCCGCACGCCGACCTAAGTGAGGCCGAGCGCACCGAGATTGAGCGCCAAGTGGCGCCCATCGAAGACCAAAAACTGCGCGAGGCCCTCGAGAATGCCATGAGAGCCAGCGCCGAGTGGGCCAAGGGCGTGCAAAGCAAAAAAGAGCCTTAAATCGCATCTGGTGGCCTTGTAGAGCCAAATACCCTCGTTCCCGAGGGTATTTTTTTACGATAAACTAGTAAGGCTGTACACATTTTCTTGACTGAAGGAGGACGTGTGGCAAACGAAAACGATTACGATGGCGGCGAGATTAAGATTCTCGAAGGTCTCGAGGCCGTTCGTAAGCGCCCGGGCATGTATATCGGCTCGACGAGCGCCAGCGGTCTACATCACCTGGTGTGGGAGATCGTTGACAACTCCGTCGACGAGGCCATGGCCGGTTTCTGCACCGAGATCCAGGTGACGGTCCACGCCGACAACTCCATCACGGTCGTCGACAACGGGCGCGGCATCCCCGTCGACGAGCACCCTGTTAAAAAGATCCCGACGCTCGAGGTCGTCATGACGATTTTGCACGCCGGCGGTAAGTTCGATAACTCGGCCTATAAGGTCTCGGGCGGCCTGCACGGCGTTGGCATCTCCGTCGTCAACGCACTGTCCAAGCGCGTGGTCGTTCAGGTTCGTCGCGACGGCAACACCTACGAGATGGAGTTCTCGCGCGGCAAGACCGTCAAGAAGATGGAGGTCGTGGGCACCTCGGATTCGACGGGCACCACCGTCACCTTCTGGCCCGACGACGAGATCTTCGAGACCTGCATTTACGATTTCGATACGCTGCACAACCGTCTGCAGGAGACGGCGTTCCTCAATAAGAACCTCAAAATCGTGCTGACCGACGAGCGCGAAGCGACTCCCCACGTGGAGGAGTTTTGCTACGAGGGCGGCATCATCGACTTCGTCAAGTTCCTCAACGAGGGCAAGGACGTCCCCGAGGCCTTTAAGGAGCCCATCTACATCGAGGGTAAATCGGACCCGGACGCGCCTGTGACCAAGATGGGCGAGGTCGAGGTTTCCCTGCAGTGGAATAGCGGCTACGGCGAGAACGTCATGTCGTTTGCCAACGACATCTACACTCCCGAGGGCGGCATGCACCTTGAGGGCTTCCGCACCGCGCTCACCCGCGTGATCAACGATTACGCGCGCAAGCAGAACCTGCTCAAGGAAAAAGACGCCAACCTGACCGGCGACGATGTGCGCGAGGGCCTTTCGGCCGTTATCTCGGTCAAGCTGCCCGATCCGCAGTTTGAGGGCCAGACCAAGGCCAAGCTCGGCAGCTCCTATATGCGCGCACTCACGCTCAAGATCGTGACCGATGGCCTCGCCGATTACTTGGAGGAGCATCCCAAGCCCGCCCGCGAGATCGTCAAGAAGGCGCAACAGGCCTGCAAGGCGCGCAACGCCGCCCGCAAGGCGCGCGAGGCGACCCGCCGCAAGAGCCTGCTCGAGACGGCGTCCCTGCCCGGTAAGCTCGCCGACTGCTCGGTGCGCGATGCCGAGTTGACCGAGCTCTTCATCGTAGAGGGCGACTCGGCAGGCGGTTCGGCCAAGGACGGCCGTCGCCGAGACATCCAGGCGATTCTGCCCCTGCGCGGCAAGATTTTGAACGTCGAACGCGTTGGTGACCATCGCGCGTTCTCGAGTGACACCATCCAGTCATTGATTACCGCGATCGGCTGCGGCGTCACGACGAGTGCCGGCGACGGCGGCGACTTCGATATCACCAAGGCGCGCTACCACAAGATCATCATCATGACCGATGCAGACGTCGACGGCGCGCATATCCGCATCCTGCTGCTGACGTTCTTCTACAAGTACATGCGTCCGCTGATCGATGCCGGCTACGTCTATGTTGCCTGCCCGCCCATCTTTGGCATTAAGGTGCGCAACAAGATCCACTACGTGTATCCCAACGGCCGCCAGCCCGAAGACGAGATCCTGCGCGATACCATCCAGAGTCTGGGCCTGAACCCCGACGATAACGACGAGGACGGCAAGGCCAAGGACGGCAAGATCACCAAGAAGCGCAAGGGCTATACCGTCCAGCGCTACAAGGGCCTGGGCGAGATGGACCCCAAGCAGCTTGCCTCGACGACGATGGACCCCAAGACCCGCATCCTGCAGCGCGTGTCGATCGAGGACGCCGTGGTGGCGGACCGCGCCGTGCGCGAGCTCATGGGTTCCGAGGTCGGCTATCGCCGCGAGTACATTGAAAAACATGCGCATGACGCGCGTTTCCTTGACGCTTAAGAGGAGGTAACGTGGCAGACGATATCAACAATAACGGGGGTATGGACGAGGCCGGCGATGCCGGCATGCCCGACGATCTGAAGCGCCTGCTTGCCCGTGCTGAGCAGGGCGAGGACGGCGACCCGGACGCCTATAACCCCGATGTCGATGATGACGAGGAAGAGGATGACGACGGCGAGCTCGAGGAGAGTTTTGGCGAAGTCGACCGTGGCGCCTCGGCCGGCGAGGATATCAACGGCGGCCAGCTCCAGATTTCGGAGTTCGGTCGCGAGATGAAGCAGTCGTTTATCGAGTATTCGATGTCGGTCATCACGGCGCGCGCCCTGCCGGACGTGCGCGACGGCTTAAAGCCGGTGCACCGCCGCATCCTGTACGCGATGAACGAGAGCGGCATCTACCCCAACCGCCCGCACAAGAAGTCGGCGTGGACGGTCGGCGAAGTTATCGGTAAGTACCACCCGCACGGTGACTCTGCGGTCTACGAGGCCATGGTCCGCCTGGCACAGTGGTTCTCCATGCGCACGCCGCTCATCGACGGTCATGGCAACTTCGGTAACATCGACGGCGACGGCGCGGCAGCCATGCGTTACACCGAGAGCCGCCTGGCAAAGCCCGCCATGGAACTGCTGCGCGACCTGCAGAAGGATACCGTCGACTGGCAGCCCAACTACGACGAATCGCTCGCCGAGCCCGTGGCGCTGCCTGCGCGCTTCCCCAACCTGCTGGTCAACGGCAGCCAGGGCATCGCCGTCGGCATGGCCACCAACATCGCCCCGCACAACCTCACCGAGGCGATCGAGGCCACCTGCTACCTGATCGACAACCCCGACGCCACCGTCGACGAGCTCATGCAGATCATGCCCGGTCCGGACTTCCCCACCGGCGCCATCATCATGGGCAGCGCCGGCATTAAGCAGAGCTACGAGACCGGCCGCGGCTCCATTACCGTGCGTGCCAAGGCACACGTGGAGTCCACCAAGACCGGCCGCAGCCGCCTGGTCTTTACCGAGATTCCCTACATGGTCAACAAGGGCACCCTGCAGGAGAAGATCGCCCAGCTTGTCAACGACAAGCGCATCGAGGGTATCTCGGATATGCGCGATGAGTCCAACCAGAAGGGCATCCGTCTGGTCATCGAGCTCAAGAAGGGCGTCATTCCGCAGGTCGTGCTCAACAACCTGTATAAGTACACCTCGCTGCAGACGACCTTTGGCGCCAACAACCTGGCGCTCGTCAACGGCGTTCCCAAATGCCTGAGCCTGCGTGAGATGCTGCAGCACTACATCGACCACCAGGTCGACGTCGTCACTCGCCGCACCCGCTTCGACCTTAAGAAGGCCCAAGCCCGCGCGCATATCCTCGAGGGTTATCTTATGGCTCTCGACCATATCGACGAGGTCATTAGCATCATCCGCTCCTCGCAGACCGACTCCGAGGCCAGCAGCCGCCTGATCGAGCGCTTTGGCTTTACGCCCGAGCAGACCACGGCCATTCTCGAGATGAAGCTGCGCCGCCTGACCGGCCTGGAGCGCGACAAGATCCAAGAAGAGTTGGACGGCCTGCGCCGCGCCATCGCCTACTACGAGGACCTGCTGGCGCATGAGGAGAAGATCCTGGGCGTCATCAAGGAAGAGATGCGCGAGATCTCCAAGAAGTTTGGCGACAAGCGCCGCACCGAGATCAGCCAGGTTGAGAAGGACCTGGATGTCGAGGACCTCATCGCCGACGAGGATATGGTCGTGACCATCACCCATACCGGCTACGTTAAGCGTATCCCGGTGGCTGCCTACCGCGCCCAGAAGCGCGGCGGCAAGGGCGTATCGGGCGTCAACCTCAAAGAGGACGACGTTATCGACGAGATGTTCATCGCGTCCACGCACGAGTACGTGCTGTTCTTCTCGAGCAAGGGCAAGGTCTATCGCCTGAAGGTGCACGAGCTGCCGGTGGGTACGCGCCAGGCGCGCGGTACCGCGATCGTCAACCTGCTGCCCTTCGAGGAAGGCGAGAAGATCGCGAGCGTCATCAGCTGCCGCGAGTTCCCGGCCGACGAGTACCTGATGTTTGCCACCAAGAGCGGCATGGTCAAGAAGACCGTGATGAGCGCATATGACCGCAGCCGTCGCGACGGCCTGATCGCTATCAACCTGCGTGACGACGACGCGCTGCTGAACGTGCGCCGCGTGCGCGAGGGCGACAAGATTATCCTGGCCACCACCGCGGGCAAGGCGATCATGTTCTCCGAGGAGCAGGTGCGCGCCACCGGCCGCGATACCAGCGGCGTTCGCGGTATCGGTCTGAAGGACGGCGTGAGCGTTCTGGGCATGGAAGTCACTAACGGCAACGGCGATCTATTCGTCATCACCGAGCGCGGCTACGGCAAGCGCACGCCGGTCGCGGACTACCCGGAGCAGAATCGCGGCGGTCAGGGCGTCTACACCATTCAAATGACCGAGCGTAAGGGTAACCTCGCGGCCATGAAGACGGTGGGCCCGCAGCACGAGCTGTTCATCGTGACGGAGGGCGCGACGGTCATTCGCGTCAAGACCGACGAGATCAGCCAGACCGGCCGCGCCACCCAGGGCGTCAAGATGATGACCGTCGACGACAACGACCGCGTATGCGCTGTCGCCCGCATGACGGCAGCCAAGGAAAAGCCCGAAGGCGAAGCCACAGAAAACGGCTCTGCTTCCGAAGAAACCCCTGTCGATCTAGGCGACGGCAACGACATGCCAGAAGATCTCCTCGACGAGTAAGAGGCCCTGGCTGGTAGAAAATATCAGACCCCATATATCGGCGGTCGGCGCACTGCGCGCCGACCGCTTTTTTGAAAACCTTGGGACTCGTGTTCGCCCCGGTCGCACGGCGACATGTGAAGTCGATCGCGAGTTCCGCACGAGCCAGAGAGCACTTAATGTGCTCTCTGTGCGAGTCAGGACTGTCCGAGTAGGCGACTTCACATGCCGCCGTGCGACCGGGGCGAACACCCTTCAAAGATTTTCAAAAAAAGTTGTTGACGCGCGCGTAACGACTCGTCTAATATATCCCTTGCGCGATGGACCTGTAGCTCAGTTGGTTAGAGCGTCCGGCTGATAACCGGGAGGTCACAAGTTCGAATCTTGTCAGGTCCACCACTTTCTTTCGCAATAAACACCCCAGCGAGAGCCGAGTCGCCGCTGGGGTGTTTATTACTGTCTCCGTGGGGGTTTAGCTCAGCTGGGAGAGCGCGGGCTTTGCAAGCCTGAGGTCAGGGGTTCGATCCCCCTAACCTCCACCATGATGGACCTGTAGCTCAGTTGGTTAGAGCGTCCGGCTGATAACCGGGAGGTCACAAGTTCGAATCTTGTCAGGTCCACCATCAAAACTGTGAAGAGCCCTGGGGCATTGCCTCGGGGCTTTTTTCTTGTCTGCGATAAATCTCATTTTGGTTTTGTGTGCTGTGCGAAAGTTTGGGTAGTATAGCTATTCAATGCGGCGGACTGCCGCGTGTTAACCGCTACGTACCGGAGGTGTTCCATGGTTCGTGTCGACATAGAGACCATCGTCATGGCCGCCGGTCCCGTGCCATCGCTTATCGTGCTTCGCGAGCGCTGCAGCAAATCGGACTCGCCCGCGCCACTGCGTTCCCTTTCCATTCAGACTGGTTCGTTTGAAGCTGCTGCCATCAGCCGCGGCATCGATAGCGGTCGCGCCGAGCGCCCGATTACCCATGACCTGTTGCTCGATACTGTTGGTGCCCTGGGTGCCAAGCTCGAACGCATCGAAATCGTTCGCGCCGAGCCGCCCGTGTTTTACGCGACGGTTGTCGTGTTGGCCGATGGCAACGAGCATAAGATCGATGCGCGTCCGAGCGACGCCATCGCCCTCGCCGTACGCAGCAATGCCCCCATGTTTGTGGAGGACGACATCATGAATCGCCTGGGCACCGTTTCTGCCCATGCCGAGGAAGTTGACGACGAGCAGGAGTTCGAGAAGTTCGACGAGTTCGTCCATACGCTCTCCCCCGATGACTTCTAAATGCGGGGCGGCAGGGTTGCGGAGCGTTCGCTGATGGCCGGCGGCATGTCGGCTGAGGCGGCGGCCATTGCACGCGAGGCCCAGATGCGCTCAGAGGCTTCTGAGGCGGCTCGCATTGCCTATGTGACGCAGGCCCGCACGCTTCGCGAGCGCCGTGGTTCGTTTATCAAGATGGTTGTCATCTCCGTCCTTGTCGCGGCAATCTGCTCGCGCCTTCGTGGTACAGTTGGTGCGCTTGGGTTTTCGATCTCTACGGGCCTGGTGATCTGGGGTGTGGTCGACGCGGTAATGCTGACCAGTCAGATCAAGGTGCTCGACAAGCGCGCGATGGATATGATGCGCGCCCGCGACGCTGCCGCCAGGATCGCCGCCGAGGCACAGGAACTGTAACGACGCCGGACTCGATGGGAAGGTCTAAAGATGGCACAGGATATGCAGGACACCGGTAACGTCTCCGCCGAGCTCGACGCCATGGTGTGTGACCTGATTGGTGCGTTCTTGGACGACCTTGCCGCCGGCGAGAATCCGGGCGTAGTTGTGGCGATTGAGGACGCTGCTTCCAACCGATATCTGGCGGCGCTCGACGAGGACGGCGAAGAGGCGTGCCTGGAGGCGGCCACCAACTTTATTTCCGAGCACAAGATGGGTCTTAAGGACGAGGGCCTGGGCCGTATCGCCCGCTATGCCATCGGCTACACCGGCTGCGTCGAGATTGACGGCGGCTATCACGATGCTCTGCTCGTGAGTTTCTTCGAAACCACGCTCGAGAGCGGTTTTTCGGCATATGTGCTGTATGAGGGCATGGGCGCCGGCGATGGTTTTATGTGGAGCGACCCTGAACCTGCAGGTGAGGAAACCCCTCTCATCTAAAATCGCTAAAATAAACGAGTTTTCGGTAAAAGGCTCAATATTCCCGCTGAGCGTTGTATCGCTGGGCGGGCCGCATACGCGTGCCGTTTGTATATGGATAGAAGATAGGGGAACTACATGCGCGTAGACAATCTGAGGAACATCGCCATCATCGCTCACGTCGACCACGGCAAGACGACGATGGTCGATAAGCTCCTGCGTGCCACGGACGCCTTCCGTGCCAACCAGCAGGTCGAGGACCGCGTCCTGGACTCTAACGACCAGGAGCGCGAGCGCGGCATTACGATTCTCGCCAAGAACATCTCTATCGAGTATAAGGACGTCAAGATCAACGTCATCGACACCCCAGGCCACGCCGACTTTGGCGGCGAGGTCGAGCGCGTGCTGCGTATGGCTGACGGCGCCCTGCTGCTGGTTGACGCTTTTGAGGGCCCCATGCCCCAGACCCGCTTCGTGCTGCGTCACGCTATCGACACCGGCCTTAAGATCATGATCGTCATCAACAAGATCGACCGTCCGGGTGCTAACCCCGAGAAGGCCTACAACGACTGCCTGGACCTCATGGCCGACCTGGGCGCCACCGACGACCAGCTTGAGTTCGCCATGGAGCACGTGGTCTACGCCAGCGCCATGAATGGCTTTGCCCGTCTTGATCCCAACGACGGCAACATGGACATGTATCCGCTGCTCGATATGATCATCGACGACATGCCCGCGCCCGAGGTTGACGAGAACGCCCCGCTGGCCATGCAGTGCGTGACCATCGACCACTCCAACTTCGTTGGCCGTATCGGCATCGGTCGCGTGTACTCCGGTACCATCCACCAGGGCGACCAGATCCTGGTTGTGAAGAACGACGGCTCCAGCGCCACCGCTACCGTCAAGCAGCTCTTTACCTTCGACTACCTGGGCCGTACCGAGTGCCAGGAAGTCGGCGCCGGCGACATCGCCGCCGTCGTGGGTATCGACCGCACCGATATCGGCGATGTCTACACCGATCCCGAGAACCCCGTCGAGCTCGAGCCCATCGAGATTGACCCGCCGACCCTGTCCATCGTCTTTGAGGCTTCGACCTCCCCGCTCGTCGGTCGCGACGGCGACATCGTGGGCGCCCGTCAGCTCAAGGAGCGCCTGTTCAACGAGGCCGAGAACAACGTGACCATGAAGATCGAGGAGCTCGAGGACAAGAGCGGCGTCGAGGTCTCGGGCCGCGGCATCCTGCACCTGTCCGTCCTGATGGAGTCCATGCGCCGCGAGGGCTTTGAGTTCCAGGTCGGCCGTCCCCGCGTTCTGTTTAAGAAGGACGAGAACGGCAACAAGATGGAGCCTGTCGAGCAGGCCGTCGTCGAGTGCCCGGACGAGTACTCGGGCAAGGTCGTTGAGGTCTTCGGTACCTCCGGCGGCATCATGACGAGCATGGATACCTCGGGCATCGTGACGCACCTCGAGTTTAAGATCCCGACCCGCGGCATCATGGGTCTTAAGAACCGCATCATGAACGTTACCCACGGCGAGGGCGTGTTCTACCACACCTTCCTGGAGTATGGTCCTTACGCCGGCGAGATCGGCAACCGCCAGAACGGCGCCATGATTTCCATGACCACCGAGAAGGCCGTTGCCTACGCTCTGGGTACGCTGCAGGAGCGCGGCCAGCTGTTTGTTGAGCCGGGCACCGAGTGCTACGAGGGCATGATCGTGGGCGAGCGCAGCAAGGCCGGCGACATGGTCGTCAACATCGCCCGTACCAAGAACCTGGGCAACCAGCGTTCCTCGACCTCCGATATCTCCGTCCAGCTGGTGCCGCCCCGCACCTTCTCGCTGGAGGAGGCGCTGGAGTACATCGCCGATGACGAACTGGTGGAGATCACTCCCAAGAACATCCGCCTGCGCAAGCGTCTGCTCAACGCCACCGACCGCAAGAAGGCCGCCGTCCGCGCCGGTCAGGTCAACAAATAAGCGCTGGGCTTTATAACGTCTAACGAGAAAGGGCATCGACCGCAATGGTCGGCGCCCTTTTTGGTGCAAGGGGATTTAGCTGGTCTGCATTGCCACAAAGGTGCTTGGCCCCTTTGTGGCGGTTGGCGGCTAAGCGGTGGGGAGTTCTGGCGTGTTAGCCGGCTGCTGCGGCTTGAGGTGGGCGTTGCGCCAGATGATTTGGATGATGTAGCCGAGCATAAAGATAAAGGCCACGCCGCTGATGAAGTCGCCTACGAGGGGAAGCCCCGTGAGGGCGCCTGCGATTATGCCGCCCACGGCTGCCATGGCGTAGCGGTTCTGGTTGTGTCCGACCATGCGGGCGATCGCGCACCCCGCAAAGGCACTCGACACCAACGCGATGCCGATAACGCCGCACAAGAGGGCTCCGGCAAGCGACAGACCAGCGATAGAGATAATCAACAGTAGGACGGCGGGGACGATAGCAACCGTGCCCAGAAGACCGCTCACCCACAGGGGCATGGGGCGCTGGTGGAGCATGCCGGCGGCGCTGGCGGTCGCGCGCGGAAAGACGAGCTCGAGCAGCAGAGCGACAAAGCAGGTCGAGAGTGCCGCGGCGACGATACCGCCGATGACATCGTTAACGGTGGAAGTATCCTCGTTCTCGGTGCGGTCGATCTTGAGCGCGCCTACCTCGGCGCCTGCGGCACGCTCGGGGTCCTCGGAGACGTGCGCGTTCACGGTGCCGGAGATGTGGGCGTTCTTGCCCAGGATGAGCTTGTCGGCCCAAACCTCGACATCGCCCTCGACGGTGCCATCGATGGTCACCGTATCGCCCGCAAGCGCTGCCGACTTGGTAGAGCCGCGCAGGGCAACCGTCTCGCCTATCGCATAGAAACAGTTGGCGGTGCTGTCGGCGTTGAGAACAACGTGCTGGCCAGCGACGGTTATGCTGCCATCAACCGTGGTTTGGGCGATATCAATTGTGCGCGCCGCAAGACGAACGGCGCCGCCTACCGTGCAGTCGCGAATTGAGAGGGTATCGCCCGCAGCGATGATATCGTGGTCGATGGACGCATCATCCAAGTTGAGGGCCTGACCGGCCCAGTACAGGTCACCCTCGGCGCCGGACGGATTGGCGTCATTGTCGGTCGCAAGGACATTGCCTGCCGTGTCTGTGCCGGCAAATGACGCCGTGGGAAGAGCAGTGAGCGCGAGCGCGATGAGCGCGAATGCCATAAGCAGGCAGCGACGCATCTTGTGTGACGGCGCCGTCGCGGTTTGATTGAAAGCCATGGTTGATCCTTTTGTTAGGTGTTCGGCATATACCTAACAGGGTACCCAACGCGCGGGCGCTCTAAAAGAACCTCTCGGTTGCATTTCGAGGGGTTGTGTCGTGCTGCCTACTTTTTACGGTGCAAAAAGCGCGCGATGTCTTCTTCGGTGGGGCTTTTGATGTCAAAGCGCAGCGAGAGCCAGCGCAGGCCCATGGTCACGGCAACGCATACGACCAGCGCGGCGACATTGCTCATGATGCCGCTCATAACGAGACACACATAGCTTGTCGATCCGGCGATGGCAGCGATGGCATAAAAGTTAGTACGTTGGAAAATGCCCGGAACCACGCCCATAAAGCCGTCGCGCAACATGCCGCCGCCCACCGCGGTGAAAAAGCCCATCATGATGCACACCGCCGGCGCAAAGCCGTAGACCAGCGCCTTGTCTGCTCCAGTGGCGGCGTAGATGCCGACCGAGATGATGTCGAGCAGGGGAATGAGTTTTTCGGGCTTGTCGACGATAGCCGGGAAGATATAGATGATGGCTGCCGTGGCAATGGAAAGCGGGAGCGCCATCGGCTGGTTGAGGATGTAAACGTTGCCCACCTGCAGCGTCATGTCGCGCAAGAGACCGCCGCCCAGACCGCAGACCACCGCGAGCGCGACCGCGCCCACCAGGTCGAGCTTGTGCTCGCGCGCAACCAGCACACCTGAGATCGATGCAGCGACAACAGCGAACATCTCGAGCCAAAACGGAATAGCGACCATGGCATCCGAGGCATGTGAGGTAACGGTTATAGCGGCGACGACGGGCAAGATGGGGTCCTTTGGGTTGCGGGTTTAGACAATGCCCGTACATAGTACATGTTCGGCGCCGATTGCGATCCTATTGCTCGGCAAACGGTCGGGACTGGATGCGGGCGTGGCGTTACTGGAATGCCAAGGGTCCAAAACATGTACGTCAGCCTCCAAAAACGACATTTTCCGACATCTTTGGAGGCTGACGTACATGTTTGGATTGAGCTCACAGCATGAGTGAGTTGATTTACTCACATCCGGTATATTTCCCCACTTCAACGGACATAAGAGTTGGATACCGGCTCAGAGCGAGAGGCCCTCAATGGATACCCCTGTTCTCATTTCGCATAAAACCGCATGGCTTGTCCATCATGCACCCCAGAATTTGGTTCAGTCTCTTGCGCGGCACGACTACCAGATAGGCGCACAAGGCATCTCCACCCAGCAACGTGTTGCGCGCATACGACAGGCCCTTACCGACTGCGGCATTCCGTCCGATATGCTTAAGACTATCGATATCGCGGTTGTATTCGAATTTGAGCGAATTCGTACCAAAGGCGTCGTTTGCCACATTCTTGGACAAAATCTTCCCTACGAGCATATTAACGAGTTGACGCCCGGAATCTTCATCACCGACGAAGCCTTCGCCTTCGTGCTCGCTGCCGAGTGGATGGATAGGATCGAATATCTCGAATATGGCTATGAAGTTTGCGGCGATTATCGCATGAGGCTCAATCCCGCCGACCCTTATACCGAGCAACCAGCCAGCACCTCCAAGGATGAAATAACCGAACTGCTCGATCGGCACCCCGGCAAACCCGGTGCCACACGTGCACGGCTCGCGCTCAGGCACATCTACGATCGCTCGGCCTCGCCTATGGAGACCGCTTCGGCAATCGCCCTCTCGCTCCCAACAAGCGAAGGCGGCGTTGGCATCCGAGGTGTCGAACTCAACAAACCGCTCGAGATCCCTCAACGTCTCTGGCATTGCGCCAAAGCTCGAACGCTCAAAATCGATGCGCTCGTGACCTATAAGCGCAGGGCGCTCGGTATCGAATATAAGAGCGGTTTTCACGATGAGCTCGAGCGCAAGGGAGCAGATGCGGAGCGAGAGGCCGTTCTCTCCCAAATGGGATATCGAATCGTTACGCTCACTTCGGCTCAGTTCGGCAGCCAGCTCGCCTTTCACCGCGCCATGAACAACATTCGCGAAGCACTCGGCATGCCTCGATGCACCGACACCGGGTACCAGAGAAAACAAAACGAACTACGCAAGGCACTTATCCGCAACTGGAAAAGCATACGAGACGAGGAGGCACCTTCCGAATAGCGCCGCTCCCGTGAGCTCAATCCAAACGTGTACGTCAGCCTCCAAAGATGTCGAAAAATGTCGTTTTTTGAGGCTGACGTACATGTTTGGGGAAGCGTGGGATCGAGACGTATTTCGATAACAAAAAAGCTCCCATTCTTGGGAGCTTTCTCAATCTAAATGGCGGAGGAGGAGGGATTCGAACCCTCGTGACCTTATACAGGCCAAACGGTTTTCGAGACCGCCGCATTCAACCACTCTGCCACCCCTCCGCGTGGGGTAAAAACAAAGCAGGCTCGAAGGCCTGCTTTGGAATTAACTGGCGGAGAGTCAGGGATTTGAACCCTGGAGACGCTTTTGACGCCTACACGATTTCCAATCGTGCTCCTTCGGCCACTCGGACAACTCTCCGTTAAATGCGAAAGTCAGTATACACGAGGAATCGCAAAGTGCAAACAGAAAAGTTGGCATTTTTTAAAACGCTTGGCCGCGTTTGGCGTTGCAGCGGGGTTTGAGATGCCAAAAAACGGCTTCCGACCAGCGTAGTTGATCAACTCAATTGTTCAAAAGGGGTATTTATAAGCGATTTGGCAATGAATTTAAAAATCTTTGGGTGGTGCTGTGGGCCACTGGTATGCATTTTGTGACCACAACCATGCGCCCGTTGACCTGCGACTTGGCTCAGCTTGTCCTCACGGCACCGTATCTTGTCCACAGATCCGTCAAGCTTTTGGTCAGCATTTGGTTGGAATGCGCATGAAACGTCGTGCGAGTATGGGCATATGTGGAGGTCATGAGGTTGTAGCTGCATATTCTTGCAGCCTAGGAGGTTGAAAGATATTATTACCAAGTCTTTTCCTGCTTCAGGCGCACCTTCACGACCTGAAGCCACATTTGCCCAGAGGAGGTGACAATATGAAGGCTTATGAACTGCTGTTCTTTGTTGACCCGTCGCTCGACCCCGAGACTCGTCTCGCTGTTATGAAGCGTATCGATACCACGATCGCTGAGGGCGCTGGCAAGGTCGACTCCGTTGACGAGTGGGGCAAGCGCAAGCTCGCCTACGAGATCAACGACCTCACCGATGGTGACTACACCCTCATCAACTTCCACGCAGATCCTACCCAGATCGCCGAGCTTGATCGCGTCCTGCGCATCACCGACGCTGTGGTCCGCCACATGATCGTCCGTCGCGACGACCAGGAGTAAGACTGTCGTTTTGGACTGGGCTTGTGCCCCAAGAGGAAGTAGTGAGTTATGAGCATCAATCGAGTGAACATCACCGGTAACCTCACCCGCGATCCCGAGCTGCGCGCCACCGCCGGCGGAACCCAGGTTCTGTCCTTTGGCGTTGCCGTGAACGATCGTCGCCGCAACGCGCAGACTGGCGAGTGGGAGGACTATCCCAACTTTGTCGACTGCACCATGTTCGGCACCCGCGCCGAGGCCGTGAGCCGTTTCCTGGCAAAGGGAAACAAGGTCGCGATCGAGGGCAAGCTGCGCTACAGCTCTTGGGAGCGCGACGGCCAGCGCCGGAGCAAGCTTGAGGTCATCGTCGATGAGATCGAGTTTATGAGCTCCCGTGGTGGCCAGGGTGGCTACGATCAGGGCGGTTACGCCCCCGCAGCTCCCGCGCCCGCAGCACGTCCTGCCGCGCCGGTGGCTACGCCGCCCGCGGTCGACGTCTACGATGAGGACATCCCGTTCTAAGGGTTGTTCACCTATTTTTGAGTGAGAGGCGGCTTCGGTTCGCCGAAGTTGCCAAATGAAAGGTATTTTGACATGGCTAATGATTTTTCTGCACGTCAGCCGCGTCGTAAGTACTGCCAGTTCTGCAAGGAGAACACTGAGTTCATCGACTATAAGGACACTCAGCTTCTCCGTAAGTACATGACCGACCGTGGCAAGATCAAGCCCCGTCGCGTCACTGGCGCTTGCACGCAGCATCAGCATGACATCGCCAACGCCATCAAGCGCGCCCGCGAGATGGCTCTCCTGCCGTACACCGTCCCCGTGGTTTCCTCTCGTGGCAACCGCGACCGCGGCTAAGAAGGGAGACGCATCATGAAGGTTATTCTTCTCGATGAGATCAAGGGCAAGGGCGGCGAGGGTGACGTCGTAGAGGTCGCTCAGGGTTACGCTGAGAACTTCCTGTTCCCCAAGAAGCTCGCTGTTGCCGCCACCAAGGGCAACCTCAAGCAGCTTGACGAGCGTCGCAACAACATCGCCAAGCGCGAGGCCGTCCGTCTGGCTACCGCCAACGAGACCAAGGCTGCCTTCGAGGGCAAGACGGTCACCGTTGACGTCAAGGTCGGCGACGAGGGCATCCTCTTTGGCTCCGTTACCGCCGCTATGATCGCTGACGCCATCAAGGCTCAGCTCGGTATGGACATCGACCGCAAGCGCGTCGAGCTCGGTAAGCCCATCAAGGTTGCCGGTGCCCACACCGTTGCCATCTCGCTGTACCGCGAGATCAAGGCCGAGGTTGTCGTTCTCGTCGGCGTTACCGCCGAGGAGCTCGCTGCCGAGGCTGAGGTCGAGGAGGCCGCTGAGGTCGCCGAGGCCGAGACCGCCGAGGTCGAGACTGAGGCTGCTGCCGAGTAGCATTTGCTGCAACGCAACAATCTTGTTCTAAGAAGGGCGCTCTGGGAGACCAGGGCGCCCTTTTGTTTTTTGCGCTGAGTGAGTGTCATGGTGAACGTTGCGTCGAAGTCCTATATACAGGACCGTTCATCCGTTTGGTTCGGTGATGATTGGCGGCGCGCGGCGCGTTTTGGGACCGTGGCTGATACTATGGATGCTCGCAAGCGATATGAATGAGGATGCTCATGGCATATGACGATAGGGAGACCGGGCTGACGGTTGAGGACCGCGGCTCAAAGTTGGGTCTTCCCCAAAACCAAGATGCAGAGGCCAATGTGCTGGCCGCTATGCTGCTATCGCCCGAGGTGGTCGAAGAGGCCCAGGTCGAGCTGCAGCCCGATGACTTCTACCGGCCCATTCATAAGACCATCTATACCGCGATGGTCGATATGTACAACAGCCGCATTCCCATCGACTCCATCTCGCTGATCGATTACCTGCGAAGCATCAACAAGCTCGATGCCGTGGGCGGCGAAGCGTACATTTTGGAGTTGATGGGTCAGACCCTGTCGCTCGTCAACTGGCAGCACCATGCCGCCATCGTGCGTCGCGACTCGATGCTGCGTGAGCTGATCGGCGCCACCAACGAGATCAACGCGCTGGCATATAACGCCCCCACCGACACCAAAGAGGTTGTCGAGCTGGCCGAGAGCAAGCTGCTCAAGGTCACGGCACGCGAGGTCAAGTCGAGCTACAAGACGTTGACCGAGTTTATGGTCGAGGCCTATAACGAGGCCGAGGAAGTGTGCCAGGCCGGTGGCCAGGCTGCGGGCGTGCCCACGGGCTTCCCGTCACTCGACCGCATGCTCATGGGCTTCCGCGAGGGCCAGCTCATCATTATCGGCGCCCGCCCTGCTGTGGGTAAGACGTCGTTCGCCCTGAATCTGGCGCTCAACGCTGCCGCTGCCGGTTATACCGTCGGCTTCTTCTCGCTGGAGATGTCGGGCAAAGAAATTGCCCAGCGTCTGATTTGCGCCTACGCCATGATCTCGATCAGTGACTTCCGCATGGGCCGCATTAGCCCCGAGCAGTGGGCCAATATCAACGAGGCCACGCAGACCTTGTCCAAGCTCGATATTCTGATTGACGATACGCCCGGCACCACAGTGACCGAGATTCGCGCCAAGAGCCGCCGCATGCTCCATAACAAGGAGAAGGCAATCATCATCCTGGACTACCTGCAGCTGGTGAGTCCTCCGCCGGGACGCCGCTCCGAGAGCCGTACCGTCGAGGTTTCGGAGATGTCGCGTGGTCTGAAGATCATGGCCAAGGAGCTCAAGATCCCGCTCATCGCGCTGTCGCAGCTCTCGCGTCAGGTCGAATCCCGTACCGGCAAGCGCCCGCAGCTTTCCGACCTTCGTGAATCGGGCTCCATCGAGCAGGACGCCGATATCGTTATGTTCTTGGACCGCTCCGCCGACGAGGCCGAGGCCTCGCGCGACGATCGACCCGACGAGGGCGTTACGCGTATCGTCGTGGCCAAGAACCGTTCGGGCCCGATCGGCGACGTCGATCTGATGTTCCTGCCGGCATCCACCAAGTTCTATGAGCTTGATGGGGCACATGCCGAGGAGTAGGACAGGCGCCCGTTGCACGGGTATACTGGGAATGTTTTGTGCTTCTGCGTGCCGGCGTGGCGCGTAGACAGTCCATGAATGTAAGGAGTAAACATGCCGTCAACCGTTTTGGTCGGTGCCCAGTGGGGCGATGAGGGCAAAGGTAAGATTTGCGACCTGGTCGCCGGCGACTTCGATGCCGTCGTGCGCTACTCGGGAGGCAACAACGCCGGCCACACCATCGTCGTCAACGGCAAGAAGTACGGCCTGCACCAGGTGCCCTCCGGCATCATGTATTCCGATCACGTGTCGGTGATCGGTAACGGCTGCGTCGTCAACCCCAAGGTTGTCCTTGAGGAGATCGATATGTTCGAGGCCGACGGCATCACCACCAAGAACCTCAAGATTAGCGGCAACGCGCATGTCATCATGCCGTACCACATCGATCTGGATGGCGCCTTTGAGCAGAAGCTCGGCAAGAAGAACATCGGTACCACCAAGCGCGGCATCGGTCCGTGCTATCAGGACAAGATGGCGCGCATTGGCCTGCGCATGCAGGACATGCTGGACGAGGCACTGTTCCGCGACAAGCTGGAGACCGCTCTCGCCCGCGTGAACCCCGAGCTCGAGCTCATCTACAACCTGCCCACCTACACCGTGGACCAGATTTGCGACGAGTACCTGCCGATGGCCGAGCGCCTGCGTCCCTACATCACCGAGACGAGCCTGCTGCTCAACAACATGATCGATGAGGGCAAGAACCTGCTGTTTGAGGGCGCCCAGGCGACGCTGCTCGACATCGACCACGGCACCTATCCGTACGTGACGTCTTCCAACTGCACCGCCGGCGGTGCCATCACCGGCTCTGGCGTGGGCATGAAGAACGTCGACCGCGTGCTGGGCGTCATGAAGGCCTATATCACCCGCGTCGGTTCGGGCCCCATGCCCACCGAGCTTTCCTATGAGTCCGAGGCCGGCCACACGCTGACCGAGGAGGGCTATGAGTACGGCGTGACCACCGGTCGCCGTCGTCGTTGCGGCTGGTTTGACGGCCCTATCGCCAACTATGCCTCGCGCGTCAACGGCCTCACCGACATCGCCGTGACCAAGCTCGACGTGCTTTCGGCTTTCGACACCATCAAGGTGTGCGTTGCCTACGACGTCGATGGCGAGCGTTACACGAGCGTGCCCGAACACCAGGTGCGCTTTGAGCATGCCAAGCCCATCTACGAGGAGCTCCCTGGCTGGAAGTGCGATATCACCGGCTGCCGCAGCTTTGAGGAGCTGCCGCAGGAGGCTCAGGACTACGTGGCGTTTATCGAGGATCTGGCACACACCCGCGTGACGTTCATTGGCGTTGGCGCTGGTCGCGAGCAGATCATCAACCGATTCTGGAAGTAATCGGGACTATTTGGTTATTGCGATATACCCCTTTGCAGCCCGGACGGGCGGCCGAGGGGTATATTTGCTTGCAAAGGGCTCGCGCGGAGCGGGCCGTTCATCCATAGAGGAGGCACCCTTGAAGGCGGACACTCAAACCATCGACATCCTGTTGTTGGGCAGCGGCGGCCGTGAGCATGCTTTGGCAGCCAAGCTCGCAGCATCACCGCGCGCCGGCAAGCTCTACATTGCGCCGGGCAACGGCGGCACCGCGAGCTGCGGCGAGAACGTTGTTCTCGACGACTGCGATCCTGCGGCCGTGGCGGCGTTTGCGCAGAGCCACGGATGCGGACTTGTGGTAATTGGCCCCGAGGCTCCGCTCGTGGCGGGCGTGGCCGACGCCGTGCGCGCGGCGGGTATTCCCTGCTTTGGCCCGGGTGCCGAGGGCGCCCAGATGGAGGGCTCCAAGCTGTTCTCCAAGCAGCTCATGGAGCGCGCCGGTATCCCTACGGCGGCCTACGGCTCGTTTACCGACGAGGCTTCGGCTCTTGCCTACGTGCGCGAGCAGGGCGCCCCGCTGGTCGTCAAGGCCGACGGCCTTGCCGCGGGCAAGGGCGTTATCGTGGCAACCGAGCTTGCGCAGGCCGAGGAGGCCGTGCGCGAGTGTTTTGGCGGCACCTTTGGCGATGCCGGCAACACCGTGGTTATCGAGGAGATGCTCGTTGGCCCCGAGTGCTCGCTGCTGGCCTTTACCGACGGCAAGACCGTTCGCCCCATGGCCACCTCGCAGGACCACAAGCGCGCGCTCGAGGGCGACAAGGGCCCCAACACCGGTGGCATGGGCGTCTACAGCCCGGTGCCCATCGTGACTGACGAGGAGCACGCCACGATGGTGAAGGTCATGGAGCAGACCGTGGCCGAGCTCGCTGTCGAGGGTATCGACTACCGCGGCTGCCTGTACGGCGGCTTTATGCTCACGCCTGCCGGCCCCAAGGTGCTGGAGTTCAATGCCCGCTTTGGCGACCCCGAGACGCAGGTCGTGCTGCCGCGCCTTAAGAACGACCTGGTCGAGGTCATGCTGGCTTGTGCCAACTGCGAGCTCGATCAGATTGAGCTCGACTGGCGTGACGAGTGGGCCGTGGCCGTTGTCCTGACGAGCGCGGGCTATCCCGGCAGCTACGAGAAGGGCAAGGTCATCACCGGTATCGCCGATGCCGAGGCCATGGAGAACGTGACCGTGTACCACGCGGGCACCGCCGTGGTGGACGGCCAGCTCGTGACCAATGGTGGCCGCGTGCTTGCCGTGACCGCTCTGGGCGACACGTTCGAGAACGCTCGCAACCTTGCCTACGAGGCCTGCGAGAAGATTGATTTTGAGGGCAAGACCCTGCGTCACGACATCGGCCTGCGCGCGCTGCGCGGCCGCGACGCCTGGGATGCCTAAAATCCGAGAGGAATGAGACGGATGGACGAGAAGAACGAAGAGCTCGTGGACGCGCAGATCGTCGAAGAGGACAGCCGCATGTATGGGCACGCCGAGGGCGAGCCTGGTGGCGAGGTCGCTGACGAGCCGGCACTGGTGCTGGGCGACGACGACCCGCACGATGCCGAGCTGCACGAGAAGATTCTTTCGGAGGAGTGCGCCTGGAAGGGCAAGATTCTCGACGTCCACCGTCTTGAGGTTGAGCTGCCCAACGGTCACCGCAGCGCCCGCGATATCGTTCGCCATCCGGGTGCGGCGGCCGTTGTGGCACTGACCGAGAGCGGCAAGATCGTACTGGTGCGTCAGTACCGCACCGCCATCGACCGCGTGACGGTCGAGATTCCTGCCGGCAAGCTCGACCCGGGCGAGGACCCGCTCGATTGCGCCAAGCGCGAACTGCATGAGGAGACGGGCTTTAAGGCCGGTCGTATTCGCTTTTTGACGTCGATTGTCACGTCCTGCGGTTTTTGCGATGAGATCATCCACATCTACTTGGCTACCAAGCTCGAGTTTGATGCGCCCAACCCCGATGATGACGAGTTTGTCAACGTGGACCTGGTGCCGCTGCACGAGCTGATCGACGCCGTGCTCGACGGCAAGATCGAAGACGCCAAGACCGTCGTAGGCGCGCTTGCCTGCGACAGCATCGCGCACCGACTAGGCGGGGCCGAGCTTTAACGAGCGGGGATGATCCCGCAGGTTTGTGTAAGTCAGCGAAAGTGCTCCATTTGAGACAAGGTGGCCTAAAAGAGGAGGGAAGCGTATGGATATACGCGACCGACGATTGAAGGCCAGATTGTCCAAATGGAGCACTTGCAGCGTCGAGACGAAACGCGGTTTGGTAAAACCGCGTAAGGTGATTATGCTGAAGAGGTTTTTGTCTTATTACAAGCCCCAGATGGGGCTTTTTGTTGCTGATACTGTTTGTGCTCTGGTGCTTGCCGCCATTGACCTGGCGTTCCCCATTATTCTGCGCAATTTGACCGGTGGGCTATTTACTCAGGGTCAGGCTGCCATTATGCAGGCGCTCGGCATGATCGCGGTGGGCTTGGTGCTGATGTATGCCGTCCGCTGCGCCTGCCGCTATTTTGTGAGCTATTGGGGTCACGTGATGGGCGCGCGTATGGAGTCCAAAATGCGCGAGGACCTGTTCGACCAGTATGAGCGCTTTAGCTTTGCATACTTCGACCGCAACAGCTCGGGCGACATGATGAGCCGCGTGGTCAACGACCTGTTCGATATCTGCGAGGCGGCGCACCACGTGCCCGAGTGGATCATCATCTGCGGCATCGAGATCATCGGCTCATTTGTGATCCTCTTTACCATTGCCCCGGTGCTGGCGCTCGCCATGGCCGTGGTGACGGCGGCGTTTGCGGTCATCATGTTTTGGCAGAACATGCGCATGCGCGAGGTCTTTAGCGACAACCGCAAAAAAATCAGCGGCATCAATGCGCAGCTGCAGGATTCGCTGGCGGGCATGCGTGTGGTCAAGAGCTTTGCCAATGAGGAGACCGAACGCTTCAAGTTCCGCGCCTCAAACAATCGCTATCTTTCGTCCAAGGAGAACATGTATCACGCCATGGGCGTCTATACCGCGACGTATGGCCTGCTCTCGGGTGTGCTCTATGTGATCGTGGTGCTGCTGGGCGGCTGGCTGGTCGCCCAGGGACAGCTGCAGGCGGTCGATATGGCGACCTTTGCACTCTATATTTCGCTGTTCTGCACGCCGCTTGAGACGCTCGTCAATTCGGCCGAAACGTATCAGAAGGCTATCGCCGGCTTTAAGCGTATGGACGAGGTGCTCTCGACCGCGCCGGATATCCAGGACAAGCCGGGCGCCACGGATCTGCAGGTGACTGCCGGCGCCGTGGAGTATCACGACGTGTGCTTTAACTACGAGGACGTTGAGCTGGGCGAGGGCGATGCCGACGAGCGTCCCGTTATCGACCATATGGATCTGTCCATCAAGCCCGGGCAGACCATCGCGCTGGTTGGCCCTTCGGGCGGTGGCAAGTCCACGACCTGTTCGCTGTTGCCGCGCTTTTATGACGTGGCTGCCGGATCCATTAGCATCGACGGCCAGGACGTGCGTGATGTGACGCAGCAGAGCCTGCGTCGCGCCATCGGCCTGGTGCAGCAGGATGTCTATCTGTTTGACGGTACGATTGGCGAGAACATCGCCTACGGCAAGCCGGGCGCTACGGCGGAAGAGATCGCCGAGGCGGCCCGTCGCGCCAACATCGATGCCTTTATCGAGTCGCTTCCACAGGGCTATGACACGGTCGTGGGCGAGCGCGGCAGCCGTCTTTCGGGCGGACAGAAGCAGCGCGTTGCCATCGCGCGCGTGTTTCTCAAGAACCCCAAGATCCTGATTTTGGACGAGGCGACGAGTGCTTTGGATAACGAGAGCGAGGAGGCGGTGCAGGCGTCGCTCGAAGAGCTAGCACGCGGCCGCACCACGATTATCATCGCCCACCGCCTTTCTACCATTAAGCATGCCGATGAGATTGCGACCGTTGAGCATGGTCGCGTTGTGGAGCGTGGCACGCACGAGGAGCTTCTCGCCCGTGGCGGCACCTATGCCCGTTACTATCGAATGCAGTTCGAAGGTGCGCGTGCGCACGAGCTCGACTGATTGATATGACAGGAAGTTTATGGCTGACAAGAACCCTTTGACTCCGGAAGAAGTGACGGAGTTATTCTCCGAAATCGATGCATCCGGCGTCTTGGATCCGACGCTTGCCAAAAAGCGAACTGAGCGCATGCGTGAGAAGGAGGCCGCGGCCAAGCGCGGTGACAAAGCGGCGCTAGCGCAGCTGCGCAGCGAGGACCGCGCGAGCCAGGCAAAACATATCGACCCGCTGTCCGAGGACGATCCTTCGGGCTCGCAGGTGAGCCATACCATTACGAAGACCGCGATGGCCGTGGTCATCGGTATTTTGGTGCTGATCGTGGGCATGCAGATCGGCTACGGCGTGATGCGCCGTCTGAATACCGCCAACCTGTCCGAGAGCGTTTCGGTCGATACCGTTTCGACCGCGCTCAAGGGTGGACTTGAATGGGGCAACGGCTTTACGCAGTTCCCGCTCGACTTTACCGTCGATGAAGCCGATGAACGCACGGGCACGGTCGAGGTGACGGTGTTGGACACATCGTCTGCCAACGAGCTCGAGCTGCTGTCCAACGGGCAGATTCAGGCCGCGGCGCTTGCGACCAACGCGTTGCTCAACGATAAGATCGACCGCGTGGTGTATAACGTTCACGCCTATATCGACGAGGATAGCAACATTCAGCACGATTCCTTCTTTGGCATGTTCCCCGCGCGCGGCCACCAGAGCGCCATTTTGACGTTCGTGTGGACCAAGAGCTCATCCAACGCCACGAGTATCGACTGGAAGATGCGCATCGTGAGTATGGATGACACCATCGCCGAGCGCATTCAGAAGCAGGTGAACTCGGTGTCGTCGTTGATTGAGGACCCGGTGGTGAGCCAGACCAAGATTGACGAGGAAAAGGACGAACGTGACCTGGAACATCGTCTGCATGGCCGCGAGATTTTCCGCGGCGGCAAGCCCGATCGCACACCGTCCGAACTGCTGGAGCAGGACAAGAAAAAATAAGACGCCATCATCCCGCGTGAGCCACAAGCCCCGCGGGATGATTTTTCTGGGACGGGGATTAAAAAACATTATGCATAGAAAGTCATAATTGTCATTTCGTAAACATTTCGATGAAATTAACGCCATGAGGCATGCTTACGGTTACAATACCGCGAGGCCTAACTACACACCTTTAAGCCGGTCCTGTGAGACCGGGAAGGAGAATTATGGCGAACAACCATACCGCGGGCGCTGCCGCCCGCACCTTCGCGCCCAGCGAGCTTTGCCAGCGTATGCTGGCCAAAACCAGCAAGGGCACCTGCGGTCCCTGCATCCTGTATCTTGAGGATGGGACCATTTTTTATGGACGTGCATGCGGCGCCGAGGGCACCGCGACCGGCGAAGTTTGCTTCAACACCTCGCTCGAGGGCTACTTTGAGGTCATGACCGACCCGAGTTATGCCGGCCAAATCGTAACCATGACCTATCCGCAGATCGGCAACTACGGTATCGACGAGACCGACGTCCAGTCGGCCTTCCCCGGCGACGCCGTGCGCCCTGCGAGCGCTCCGGCCATGCGCGGCATGATCGTTCGCGACATGTGCGCCACGCCTTCTAACTGGCGCTCGGCCGTCAGCGTGCCGGAGTACCTGCGCGCTCACGGCATCGTCGCTATCGAGGGTGTCGACACTCGCGCCCTGGTGCGCCACCTGCGCGACAATGGTTCCAAGATGGGCATTATCTCGACCGAGTTCTTCGACGTCGACGAGCTTGCCGAGCGTCTGGCCGCAGCGCCCACGCTGGTAGGCGAGAACCTGGTCAAGACCGTGAGCTGCCCTGAGCCCCACGCCTTTGCCGCCGTCGACCTGCCTGCCACGCATGACTTTGCGCTTACGGCTGCCGCTCCTGCCCGTCACAAAGTGGTCGCCTACGACTGCGGTGTGAAGCGCGGCATTCTGGAGGGCCTGGTGCGTGCCGGCTGCGATCTTACCGTCGTGCCGTGGGATACGCCAGCTCAGCAGGTGCTCGACATGAATCCCGATGGCGTCTTTTTGTCCAACGGCCCCGGCGACCCCGACGCCGTGGTGGAGACCTACGAGCAGGTGCAGCAGCTGATCGGCAAGGTGCCGGTCTTTGGTATTTGTCTTGGTCACCAGATGATCAGCCTGGCCTGCGGCGCCCAGATGGAAAAGCTTAAGTTCGGTCACCGCGGTGGCAACCAGCCGGTCATGAACCTGGTAAGCCGTCGCGTGGAGATCACCGCACAAAACCATGGCTTTGGCCTGCTGTTCCCCAGCTTGGGCAAGCTTGTCCCTGAGCTTTCCGGCGGCGAGACCGAGCATGCGGCCGATGGAGATCTGCGCGTCTGGGTGCGCCGCGGAATCGCGCCGGTCGTGATGAACGAGCGCTTTGGTCGCATTCGCCTGACACATGTGAACCTCAACGACGGCACCGCCGAGGGCATCCAGCTGCTCGACGCCCCGTGCTTCTCGGTCCAGTACCACCCCGAGGCCTCGCCTGGCCCCACCGATGCCCATTATCTCTTTACCGCCTTTACGCGACTCATGGACGGCGAGGAGAGCTACCTGGACATCGACACCGCGAAGGACCGCCTTGCCGGCTGGAACTTTGCTGAGTCCGAGACCGCTGAGACCGAGGAGAACTAATATGCCTAAACGTACTGACATCAAGCGCATCCTCGTCATTGGCTCGGGCCCCATTGTCATTGGCCAGGCCTGTGAGTTCGACTACTCCGGTGCCCAGGCCTGCAAGGTGCTCAAGGAGGATGGCATTGAGGTCATCCTGGTCAACTCCAACCCGGCGACCATCATGACCGACCCGGGCTTGGCCGACCGCACCTATGTCGAGCCCATCACTGCCGAGTTTATCGAGCGCGTAATCAAGAAAGAGCGCCCGGACGCGCTGCTGCCCACGCTGGGCGGCCAGACCGGTCTGAATGCCGCCGTCGAGCTGGCGAAAGACGGTACGCTCGACAAGTACGGCGTCGAGATGATCGGCTGCGACCTGGCCGCTATCGAGCGCGGCGAGGACCGCAAACTCTTTAACGAGGCCATGGCCGAGATTGGCCTGGAGGTCGCGCGCTCGGGCTATGCCTACAGCGTGGCCGACGCCGAGGCTATCGCCGAGCGCGTGGGATATCCCTGCGTGCTGCGTCCGAGCTTTACCCTCGGCGGCGCCGGTGGTGGCATCGCGCATACTCACGAGGAGCTCGTCTCCATCGTGAGCCAGGGCCTGGAGCTCTCACCTGCCCACGAGGTGCTGGTTGAGGAGTCCATCGAGGGCTGGAAAGAGTACGAGATGGAGGTCATGCGTGACCACGCCGGCAACGGCATCATCGTGTGCTCCATCGAGAACCTCGACCCCATGGGCGTGCACACCGGCGACTCCATCACCGTGGCGCCGGCGCAGACGCTCTCCGACCTTGAGTATCAGCGCATGCGCGTGGCCTCGCTCGCCATTCTGGAGAAGATTGGCGTCGAGACCGGTGGCTCCAACGTGCAGTTTGCCGTGAACCCCAACACCGGTCGCTTGATCGTCATCGAGATGAACCCGCGCGTGAGCCGTTCGTCCGCGCTGGCCTCCAAGGCCACGGGTTTCCCCATCGCCAAGGCCGCTGCGCGCCTGGCTGTGGGCTACACGCTCGACGAGATCGTCAACGACATCACCAAGGCTACGCCCGCCTGCTTTGAGCCCACAATCGACTACTGCGTGGTCAAAGTGCCGCGCTTTGCCTTCGAGAAGTTTAAGGGAACCGACCCCACGCTCACCACGCGCATGAAGGCCGTGGGCGAGATCATGGCGATTGGCCGCACTTTTGAGGAGGCCTTCGGCAAGGCCATGCGCTCGCTGGAGGATGGTCACCAGGGCATTTGCGCCGGTGGCAAGGAGGGTGCCGATAAACTGAGCGACGATGAACTCGCCCAGGCCGTGGCAACCCCGACCGAGCACCGCATCTTCTTTGTGGTCGAGGCCCTGCGCCGCGGCTGGGACATCGCCCGCATCCATGCCATCTGCGGTATCGATCCGTGGTACCTCAACCGTATCAACGACATGGTGCAGGTCCAGGAGAGCATCCGCGGCCTGCGTGTGGAGGATATCGACGCCGACGCGATGCGCCTGCTCAAGCAGTACGGCACGAGCGATGCCGAGATCGCCGCGCTGACCGGCTCGGACGAGCGCTTTGTGCGCGCCTATCGCAAGGGTCTGGGCGTGGTTCCCAGCATGAAGACGGTCGATACCTGCGCTGCGGAGTTCTCGAGCGCCACGGAGTACCACTACAAGACGTACGAGAACATCTACCGCACGAGCCCGGATGCCAAGAAGTGCGTGGCTCCCGACGAGACCACGCCGGCGGACAAGCCCAAGGCGATGATCCTGGGCGCCGGCCCCAACCGTATTGGCCAGGGTATCGAGTTCGATTACTGCTGTGTGCACGCGAGCTACGCGCTGGCGGCCCGCGGCTTTGAGACCATCATGGTCAACTGCAATCCCGAGACCGTCTCGACCGACTATGACACGTCCGACCGTCTGTACTTTGAGCCGCTCACCTACGAGGACGTCATGGACGTTATCGACGTTGAGCGACCCGACGGCGTCGTGGTGACGCTCGGCGGCCAGACTCCGCTTAAGCTGGCGCGCATGCTCGAGGAAAGCGGCGTGAACATCATGGGCACCAAGCCCGATGCCATCGACTTTGCCGAGGACCGCGAGCGCTTTGCCGCCCTGCTCGACAAGCTGGGCATTATGTATCCGCCGGCGGGCCAGGCAACCTCGTTTGAGGAGGCCGAGGCCGTGGCCGCGCATATCGGTTACCCGCTGCTGGTGCGTCCGAGCTACGTGCTGGGCGGCCGCGGCATGATGATCGCCTACGATGCCGAGCATCTGCGCGATTACATGGCCGAGGCCGCGCGCATTAGCCCCGACTACCCGGTGTATCTGGACCGCTTCTTGGAGGGTGCGATTGAGTCCGATGTCGACGCCCTGTGCGATGGCGAAGAGGTCTACATCGGCGGCATTCTGGAGCATATCGAGGAGGCCGGTATTCACTCCGGCGACTCTGCGACCTGCATCCCGCCGTTCAGCTTTAGCGAGAGCCTGCAGGCAAAGCTTCGCGAGACCACGCGCCGTATCGCGATGGCGCTGGGCGTACGCGGCCTGGTCAATGTGCAGTATGCCATCAAGGGCGAGACCGTCTACGTGATCGAGGCAAACCCGCGCGCGAGCCGCACCGTGCCGTTTATCTCCAAGGCCACCGGCGTGCCGCTGGCCAAGTGCGCGGCGCGTATCATGGCAGGCGATTCCATCGCGAGCCTGGGCCTGCCGAGCGATGAGCGCCAGCTGGACTGGTTCTGCATGAAGGAAGCCGTTATGCCCTGGGGTCGTTTCCCGGGCGCTGACGTTATCCTGGGGCCCGAGATGAAGTCGACGGGCGAGGTCATGGGTATCGCCAAGAGCTATCCCGAGGCATACGCCAAGACGCAGCTGGCGATTGACTACAAGCTGCCCGACCCGAGCGCCGGTAAGGTGTTCATTAGCGTGTGCGACCGCGACAAGCGTCATATCCTTTCGGTCGCCCGTATCCTGCGCTACCTGGGCTTTGATATCTGCTCCACCGAGGGTACGGCGCGCGTGCTGCGCGGCGGCAACGTGACGTGCGAAGTCGTGGAGAAGATCAGCGGCCCGCACGACGGCGAGCGTCCCAACATCGGTGACCTCATCGCCGACGGCAAGATCGCGGTGATCGTCAATACGCCATACGGCCCGGGCTCGCGTGGCGACGGTTATCTGCTGCGCACCGAGGCAGTGCGTCGCGGCGTGACCTGCGTGACCGCGATGTCCGCGGCCAACACGTACGTGAGTGCCATCGAGGCCGTGCGCGAAGACCAGCAGGGTCACGGTAGCGCCAACGACATGGGCATGGACGTCATCGCCCTGCAGGACCTGCCGCAGCACACGGTGTAGTTGACCTGGCCGGCCGGGGCGGGAGGGGCCGAGATTTCCCCCTTTCGCTCCGGCTGCAAGCAGAGTCGCTCAGGAGGAAACTCGGCCCCTCTTGCCCCGACGCACTGTGTCTAGACGGATTGCACCTCCTGTTTTTAGAGATAAATACCATTTAGCGGTGATATTCAACCGTTCAAGATATTATGTAATGGCATATTACGTCATATGACGTAATATGCCATTAGCAGTCAAGGATGATTGTCTGTGTTCAAGTCGAGAAAGGGGCAAAATGATTAAACTGTGTCGCGTCGATAGCCGGTTAGTGCATGGGCAGACCGTGTTCTCTTGGTATCCAACGCTTGAAGCAAACGCTATTCTTGTGGTTTCAGATGAGTACGCCGCAAGCAAAGAGCGAATTCAAGCGCTGCGAATTGCAAAACCTGCTGATGCCAAATTGGTTGTCAAAAGTGTAGAAGATTCCATCGTGGCCCTTAACGGAAGCGCGGTGGATAAATACGAGCTAATTGTTGTTGCGGGAAATGTACATGACGCCTGTGAAGTTGCGCGTGCGTGTCCAAAAATAACGTCTGTGAATTTAGGCGGCGCTCGACCGTTGGGGGATAGCGTAAAGGAGCTTGGCCCTGCTGTGCGCCTTTCCCAATCCGATATTAATGAAATTAAGAAAGCCATGGCTGATGGAATCGAGTTCGAGGTAAGGCAGGTTGCTAGCGAGAAAAAACGCATCGTAACAAGTTTTGATTTGTAGGAAGAGGGAGAAATATGCTGCTTCAAGCTTTTCTGGTTGGTCTTGCCGCTGCGATAGGTCAATCGGATTATTTACTCGGTACTGCGATGGTCGAGCGGCCGATTGTCCTCGGAGCGATTGTCGGTATTTTTTTGGGTGATATTCCGACTGGCGTTATTGTTGGTTTCCAGCTCGAACTCGCGTTCATGGGGGTCTGGCAGGTTGGTGCTGCCGTGCCGCCCAACGTAATTGTTGGTTCAGTTTTGGGAACAGCCTTTGCGATTACTATGGGTGCGGGTCCCGAGACCGCTCTGACTATTGCTATGCCCACTGCGGTGCTTGCCGGCATGTTTGACAGCCTTATGTATAGCGTTGTTACGCCTCCTATGGCTGTCTGGGCTGATCGTGGCGCCGAAAAAGACGACCCCAAAACGATTGCAGCCGCTATGTGGACCAATGGAATTCTCTACATCATTGCGCTTGGCTTGATTTGCGGCGTGGCTTTTTACGTTGGAAATGATGCTGTTCAGGCACTGATTGACGCCATTCCTGATTGGCTTACGAATGGGCTTACGATCGCAACGGGTATTCTGCCCGCGCTTGGATTTGCGCAGCTTATGTCAATCCTGTCCACCAAGGAGCTGAGCTTCCTATTCTTTGGAGGCTTCTTGCTGAGTGCCTATCTAAACATTCCGACGATCGGTATCGTGGCGTTTTCGCTGATCCTGATTGGGATTCTCAATATGGCTCACATTTTTATGCCTGCCAGTGCGGCGGTCGCTAAGGAGGTTGACGATGACAACGAATTCTAATGATGTTCTTGAGCTCTCGCCGGAGTCAAATAAATCGACCGATAAGAGAATAACCAAGAAAGACTTAAAGGCGTTATTTTGGCGTAGCTTTCCACTCAACATCATGTGGAGCTTTGACCGACAAATGAACGTTGGTTTCTGCTACGACATGATTCCGGTAATCAAGCGGTTATACGATAAGCCTGAAGACCGGATCGAGGCATATAAGCGTCATCTTGAGTTCTACAATATTCAAGTTACGTTTAATCCTCTGGTCGCCGGCATTGTGGCCTCCATGGAGGAGGAGAACGCCAACAATCAGGACTTTGACACCGCCTCAATTAACGCCATGAAAGCATCGCTTATGGCTCCGCTTTCCGGTATTGGAGATTCACTGATTGCCAGTACGCTTCGCATGATTGCGACGGGCGTTGTGACAGGACTTTGCCTTTCGGGCAGTCTGCTCGGCCCAATCCTGTTCCTGCTTCTTTATAATGTCCCAACGATCCTGATCCGCTGGTTTGGGCTTCAGTATGGTTATTCGCTTGGCAGTGGCATGATTTCGAAGCTGAACGATTCTGATGTAATGCACAAAGTTACGTCCGGCCTGGCGATTGTGGGACTAATGGTAGTTGGTGGAATGGTGGCGACCACCGTTGCAGTTACCACTCCGCTCGCTCTTAACTTCGGCGACACCGCGTTTAAGTTGCAGGAAACGCTCGATGGGATATTCCCGGCTCTTTTGCCGCTCTGCGCGTTCGGGATCATGTGTCTTTGCAATAAGAAACAGGTCAAAATTATTTGGCAGATTGTGGGCATTCTCGCTGCGGGTATTGTGCTCGGCGTCCTGGGGATTTTGGGCTAGAGAAGGCGTCCATCTTTTGAGATGCTGAACTCGAAGGACGATGCGTCTGCTCGCCAAACGGTTTTTGAATAGTGGAGCGGCATTTCATCGCAGGCATATGTGACGTGCTCGACAACGCTCACGGGGGCTCCAACGATATAACCGAGAAGGTTTGCTTCTTGGAGCCCCGCTATTCCTGCGGTGATTTTGAGCTTCTCAATACCGGTTGCGATGCTGTAATGGTTGGCGATCAGGTCGAAAAGACTGGCATTGTCTGTGAGAAGCTCCAGTAGTCCGGGCAGAGTGCCCTGCGTTGCATAAACGGTGTCGATGGCGCAGGGGGCATTTTCGATATAAACCAAGCGCGCAACTCGTTGCACTACGGTTCCGTTGTCAATTTTGAGCTCCCGTGCAATGTGGGCATCAGCCTTGATCAAGCCTGTTTCCAGGATGGACTTGGTTGTTTTATCGCCGTATTGGGGGTCGGAGCTCAAATTGAAAATGGTGCTTGTTCCTCGTTTCAGGGTGAGCTTCGATGGGTTTACGAATGTTCCCTTGCCTCGCAGGCGGTAGAGCAAGTTTTGGTCAATGAGATTCTGTACGGCGCGTCTTACGGTGATCCTGCTTACTTTGTATTGCTTGCAAAGCTCGGTTTCGGTGGGAATCTGACTGCCGCCGGGGAGTTCGCCAGAAACTATTTTCTTGAGGATATCGTTTTCAACGGTCTGATAGAGAAGCTCTGGCTGAGTGAGCTCGTCTTTTGCTGCAGGCATGGTGGACCCCTTGGTCTTCAGTTTCTTTAGTACATAGATATACGACAACTGAGGACATCATAAGCCGTTATCTCAAAAGTTATGGAAATATCGATTTGGCGTTATCGCCGAGAGGGGATTTAAGATGGGCAGACAATACGACGAGGCGTTGATTGGCGCCATCTCCGGTCGCTCGTTTATAACCGAGAAGAGGGGGCTCGAGGTTCAAATTCGTCCGGTTCCTGATGATGAAAGAGAGCATGTGCTTGACCCACGAATTCTCGAGGTATCTCGCAAGAAGATGCGGAATGTTAGCATGTCTCCGAGCTGGACGAGCCTTATTGGAATGCGCCATCGCCCGGATAAGCCGACATACCGCCTACTCGATGGTGAGGTTCAGCGCGATGAGATCCTCATGGAGGCGGCCGATCGCTATATAGATTTATTCGTCTGGACGCCACCAAATCATAAGAAGGCAAGTCCAGCGCTTGTTTACCTGCATGGCGGCGCGTTTATGGCGGGGAATGTTCTGCAATTTGAACATCAGCTCGAGTTCATCGCCGAAAAGTCTGGTGCAGTGGTGGTTTATCCAGAATACCGCTTGGCGCCGGAGACGGCATTTCCCGGGCAGATCGAGGATTGCGTTCTTGCTCTTGATTATGTGTGCGAGCATGCCGGGGATCTCGGAATCAATCCTCATAAAATAATGGTCGCCGGCGACTCCGCAGGAGGAAGCCTTACTAATGCGTGTGTTCAGCTCAGGGGTGCTGGAGCTGTAGCCCATGCCTTCGAAATCTATCCTGAAGTCGACCTTGCGGGCGAACAGGGCGAGGGATATGAGGATTTTCCTGCGATAGCCGATCAAGAGGACGTTGCGCGTTTTCGCATCGACCATCTTCGCGATTCGGACGGCCCGATGGTCGAACTTTGTGCACACGGAAAAATGTCTCCTCATGACCCGTTGATTTCTGCGCTAATGCTTGAGGACTGCACTGATTTCCCCCCGGTGACTATCGTGACATCCGAATACGATCCGCTTCGTATCCCCGATGAAAAATGGGCTACAAAATTACGGTCTTCAGGAATCGATGTCGAGGTCATCGAATATGCCGGATGTGACCATGGTTTCTTCGATCATTTTGGCGTGTACCCGCAATCGGAAGACGTGTGTTTGTTGATGGCTGAGAAGCTTAAAGAAATGGCTGCACAATAACGTCTCTCGGCGATAAGGGACTGAAGTCGCCTGTGTTTCTGCATTCGTGGTTCTCAGTCTGATTAAAAATGAGGCTTGCTCCTTGCCCGAGTGGGTGGGGAGCAGTTTGTTTTTTGTAGCGATGCGAGGCGAGTGCCGCGCACTTTAGATCGCCATTTTGCTTCGCTGTATACCACCTGACGTAATAAAAGAGGCAAGGGCGGTGCGAGGGCCAACAGTCATTCTAAGCTCGGATTCGTATTCTAAAAAGGTTGTTTCGGTTGCGCGGTACAATATAGCAAAAAAGAATGATAAAATGAATTCGAAAAAGAATTCATTTTTAGGAGGTATGTATGCCTGCTTTGCAGACGCTCGACAACCTTGTTCCAATTAGCGATTTCAGCCACGGTAAGGGCTCGGCTGCATTTTCGAAGGTTGGGGACGACAATCCTGTTGTGGTTCTCAAACACAACAAGCCAGCGTTTGTGATTGTTACACCCGATGAATATAGGGAAGCGAAGCAAGCGGAGGAGGACCTCACCTTGTTAACGTTGGCGCTTAAGAGAATGGCTGTGGCAAGTGACGATGCGCTTGTTTCCCTGTCTGATGTTATGGAAGAGCTGGGTGTGAGCCAGGACGAACTCGATCAGATGGATGAGGTCGAGTTTGAATGAGTGGGTACGAAGTCGCTTTCTACCCGGATGCTCTCAAGGATATTAAGCGTCTGGACGGCTCCCAACGAAAGATCGTCCTTAAGGCTATAGAAAAAATCAGAACGAACCCATTGCCGCAGAACGAAGGTGGATTCGGCAAGCCTCTTGGAAACAAGGCAGGTACGGATTTGACTGGCTTTATGAAGATCAAGCTCAGGGGAAGTGGCATTCGAATCGTGTACCGCCTCATCAGAATTAAAGAAAAGATGGCCATCGTAGTGGTAGGCGCTCGCGAAGACATGGAAGTCTACCGAACTGCTCAGAGACGAGAACTCGATTTCGAGAAATGGGCGGAAGAGAATATCTAGCTTTAACGATGAACGACGAGTGAGCGTTGGTGGGGCCCTGACGAATTAGATTCGTCAGGGTTTTTCGCTGAACCAATTGCCTTCAGCCTCCGTTGACCTTTCCTTCCAATTCATCAGCCAACGTACGTCATAGCAATCCCCGGTAGGTCGCAGGGCGCTTCGCGGGCGGGCCAGGCTTTATCTTCACTCCGGTTGCTTCGCAAAGTCGTTCAGATAAAGCCTGGCCCGCCCGCGAAGCGCCACAAAGACCGCAGGGACGGGAGCAGCTATACTACTCTCAGTAGTTAAGGGTCGCGGATCCGCCGCGTCACCGCTCTCAACAGGAGGTCTTTGTTTATGGCAGATCAAAAGCCGGTTGTCGGGATCATCATGGGCTCCAAGTCCGATCTGGGCGTTATGGAAGGCTGCACCGCCGAGCTCGAGGCGCTCGGTGTGCCCTATGAGCTTGTCATTGCGAGCGCACACCGCACGCCGGCGAAGGTCCACGAGTGGGCTTCGACTGCTGCCGACCGTGGCATTAAGGTGATCATTGCCGCCGCCGGCAAGGCCGCTCACTTGGGTGGTGTCGTGGCTGCCTTTACGCCGCTACCGGTTATCGGTGTGCCTATGAAGACGAGTGACCTGGGCGGTATGGATTCGCTGCTGTCGATGGTGCAGATGCCTTCGGGTGTGCCCGTGGCCTGCGTTGCCATCAACGGCGCCAAGAACGCCGCCATCTACGCCACGCAGATTCTGGGCGCATGCGACCCCGAGTACCGCAAGGTTATCGAGAAGATGAAGCAGGAGATGGCCGACGCCTAGACGTTCCGCCGTTTCACCGCAGTATAAGGAGAGCCATGTCCGACTATCAGGGAAAACGATTCAAGGCTTCTCAGATTCCCGATCCGTCGAAGCCGGGTGCTGCCCATGCGGCGCAGCAGGGTCGGACATCCTCTCCTCAGCAGCCGCGCGCGCCGCGCCCCGTGACACCGGCGTCCCATCGCCGCCAGGATACGCCGGCTGCGTATCGCCCTTCGTCATATGGCACGGCAAAGAAGCAGGCCCGGACGCCGAGGCAAACGAGCGGCGCGGCGTCCAGCTACACTGAGCCGCCGCGTAAAAAGCGCCGCTCCATCATTCCTATTCTGCTCATTATCGTGGGCATCGGTCTGATTGTCGCCGCCGCCGCTATCTTTATCAATGCTCAGATTGGCTATAAGCAGGCAAGCGATTCGTACCAGAAAATCGAGAAGCAATATGTAGGCGATCAGGACGCCAGCGGCGTGCCGATTATCGACTTCGATGCGCTTGCCCAGACAAATCCCGAGGTTGTGGGTTGGATTTACGCGCCCGGCACCAATATCAACTACCCCGTGGTGCAGACCAACAACAACTCCAAGTACCTTAACACGCTGTTTGACGGTACGGCCAATGCGTCGGGCGCCATCTTTTTGGATAGCGACGATACCGCGCCGGGCATGGTGGATCAGCAGACCACGATTTACGGTCATCATATGAACGACGGTTCGATGTTCAACGTGATTTCGGATACGACCGATCAAGCGACGTTCGACAGCATGGACTACGTGTACTACATCACACGTGACGCGACGTATAAGCTGCGTCCGCTGGCGACCAAGGTGGTCGAGGACACGTATGCCAAGGCGCGCACGCCCAACTTTGAGGGCGATGACGGACTGAAGAATTATCTGTCCGAGATGCTCGACGGTGCCTCTGCCGTGGCGAGCGATGCCAGCGATCGTGCCGCTTCGGCAACCAAGGTCGTAACGCTTGTGACCTGCCGTTCGCTGTCATTTAGCAATACGCGCGCCGTCATGGTGCTCACGCCGGTCGAGGAATAAAGTGTCCGGGCCCCGTCCCAAAAAGACTACCCTGGAAATCAAAAGGAGAAATGATGCTTGAAAGCGGCAAATCGATGCCTTCGGTTGATGCTTGGCTGCGCGAAGCCAAGGCCGATGTTTCGGCGGCTGATTGTGGGATGTACCTGACACACAACGGCGTGGTGCGTGCGACGCCCAAGGCCGAGGTGCGTGGGGTCGAGACAGATGGTGTGGCGCCTGGGCATAAGGTGGGCGGCATGGTGTTTGGCTTCGATGCCGAAAAGGTGCAGGCCGCTATCGAGGCAACGCGCGCGATGCCGGGTATCGGCTATGTGCGCGTGTGGCTGGCGAGTGGCGAGCTTACCGTGGGCGACGACATCATGCTCGTACTCATTGGCGGAGACATTCGCCCGCATGTCGTCGATGCGCTGCAGGCGCTCGTCGGTACCATCAAAAATGAGTGTGTGAGCGAGGTCGAGCGCGAGGCGTAAGGCCGGCAGCAGCACTTGCCAACAAAAAGCCCGCTGGCAGTTCACAGTCTGCCAGTGGGCTTTTCTGTGCGTTGAAAAATCTCGGCATTGCGTGGCGCTACACGCGCGTCGCATCCTTGGGGCTCATGGTCATGCTCTGGAAGCGGTTCTCCATGTAATCGTTATCGAAATACTTGCCGTAGAACTGCGCGACGGGAATATCCGGCTCCGTGCCGTTGACGCGCTGGTACCAGTAGTCGAGCGACTGTAGCGTCATGATGCCGTCGACCAGCATAATGACGGTAAAGATGACGGTAGCCGAGTAGCGACTCTTCCACGGAATCATGTTGATGAGCTTGAGCAGCCTCGGCAGCAGCAGCTTGATCCAGATAAGGCCACCCAGGCCCCACAGGCAGGCAAAGCCCGTGCAGGTGCGTCCGCCCGTAAGGACGGCGAGTGGGTCGGGCGTGCCAAACAGCTTCATGTGCGAGTAGCTCCACGAGACCACGCCAAATGAGGTCTGCATAAACCAGCCCACGAACACCTCAAAGCTCGCGCCGAGCACAGCGCTTACCAGGAAAATGATGATGGGGTTCTTTTTATAGAAGCGGTTGAGCACCATGGTCATGAGTACGGCGCCAAAGCCATAGATGGGGCTGAAGGGACCAAACAGCATGCCGGCGCGGTCCTGGTAGACGCCTGGGTCGTCGACCGTCATGTGCCAGATGTCCTCGGCGATCAGGCCGAGCACGCAGCAGACGAGGAATACCCAGAACAGGTTGAAGTAGTTGAGCTTGATGTAGCCCTCGCCGGTTTCATCGCGGCCGAGCATGCCCTCGGCGGCGGCATCGCGGTCGAGCATCTCCTGTAGGCGGCGCTGCAGTTCGCGCTCCTGGCGAAGCGTAGGATCGACGGTGGCTGAAAGCGCGATGAGGATACCGAGCTGAATAGCGGGACGAAGCAAGAAGAGCCCGATACCTTGGAGCATCACGTCGACCAAAAGCTCGACGACGGTGAATGCAATAAGGATGTAGGACAGGCGGGCGGCGTTGCGGCGCTGGTTTTTGATAAGGTCCAGGCCAAAGATGATCAGGATGACGGCACTTGCCGCAGAGAGCATGATGCCGGCGACAATGAGTCCAACCGAGACCAGCATATTGTCGCCGAGCTTGGCGGCGGCGTTGCCGTTGATGAGCGCGGTGATGACCTGCCACATAAAGGCGGCGACCGACGGGAGTGTGCCCACGCCGGACAGGATGCACAGGACGGCGTACACCTTAATGATGAGGGGAATCTTCTTGACCTCCGTGGCGCTGGGGACGCTGGGGTCGAGTCCGTTTCGATCCATACAGAACCTTTCTCGCTTTGTCCTAGATTACAAGGATACGCCGCCGACCTGCCAAAAGACAGGACGAACGTCCCAATTGCAACAATGCAACCCTCAACGGTGGACGCGGCGGCCACCTGGGGGCGTGGGCGCTTGCACTGGACAGACCAATAAAATGTTTGGCCGCAAAACGGATTATTAGCTCGGTGGGCTTTTAAAAAGCGCTGCTCATGCGCGGGGGAGCGCGTCGCGCCGTGCGTATAATAAGGCGGGTAACGCCAAAATACGAGGCTCTGAGGGGATGCCATGTCTCAAGAAACCATCCGCGCGGCCGAGCGTGCTGCGGGACAGGTGAACGCCATGTCGACGTATGATCCGGACTCTGACCAGCTGCATGAGGAATGCGGCGTTTTTGGTGTCTGGGCGCCCGATCGCGACGTGGCTCGACTGACGTACTTTGGCCTGCGTGCACTGCAGCATCGCGGCCAAGAATCGGCGGGAATCGCCGTTGGTGACGGCGGTACGGTTATGGTCCGCAAGGATCTGGGCCTGCTCGACCGCGTGTTCTCCAATGCCGACTTGTCGACGCTCTCCGGTCAGCTGGCCGTGGGTCATGTGCGCTACGGCACCGCCGGCGCCAAGAGCTGGGAAGCCTCTCAGCCGCACCTCTCTACCATCAATAGCGTCATTATCGCGCTCGCGCACAACGGCACCCTCGTCAACACCGACGAGCTGCGTCGCCAGCTGATCGAGCTGGGCGTACCGTTCCTCTCCAACTCGGATTCCGAGGTCGCGACCAAACTCATCGGCTACTTTACTCAGCGTACTGGCCATCTGCGCGAGGGCATTCGCAAGACCATGGAGCTCGTGCGCGGCGGCTACGCCATGACACTCATCAACGAGCAGGCGCTCTACGCATTCCGCGACCCGCACGGCATTCGCCCGCTCGTGCTGGGCAAGCTCGTGGACGAGGGCCTGGATCAGGCCGACGCCGCATCCGTTTCGCAGCTGCCGTCGCAGGACGGCGCCGCGACGGTCGACGCCACCACCCATGTCACCCGCGCCGGCGGCTGGGTCGTCGCCTCCGAGACTTGTGCGCTCGACATTGTGGGCGCGGAGTACGTCCGCGACGTCCGTCCCGGCGAGATTTTGCGCATCAGCGCCGAGGGCCTTGTGTCTGAGCAAGGCGTGCCTGCCGCCGAAGAGCCTGCTAACTGCATCTTTGAGCAGGTCTACTTCGCTCGCCCCGACTCCATCATGAACGGCAAGAGCGTCTACGCCTGCCGCTATGACATGGGTCGTCAGCTGGCACATGAGGAGCCCGTCGAGGCCGACCTGGTCATCGGCGTGCCCGACTCCGGCCTGCCGCCCGCGGAGGGGTATTCGCACGAGAGCGGTATTCCCTTTGGCGAGGGCCTTATCAAGAATCGCTATGTGGGCCGTACGTTTATCGAGCCTACGCAGGAGCTGCGTGCCATGGGCGTGCGTATGAAGCTCAACCCGCTGCGCGACAACATCGAGGGCAAGCGCCTGGTCGTCATCGACGACTCCATCGTCCGCGGCACCACCATGGTGCAGCTCGTCAAGATGCTGCGCAACGCCGGCGCCAAGGAGATTCATATCCGCATCAACTCGCCCGAGGTCATCTGGCCGTGCTTCTACGGCATCGATACCGACGTGCAGTCGCAGCTTATCAGCGCCAACAAGACGGTCGACGAGATTTGCGAGTATATCGGCGCCGATTCGCTGGCCTTCCTTTCGGTCGAGGGCCTGCTGAAGGTCATGCCCAAGGGCGGCTACTGCGACGCGTGCTTTACCGGACGCTACCCCGTGGCGATTCCCGAGAGCTTTGGCCGCGACAAGTTCATGGAGGGCTTTAAGCCCCGCAACCTGGACAAGCCGCTGCACTTTGACGACGACGCCGTGGTCGAGAAATACGACGACCGCAGCTGGGAAGAGGAGCACGGCGAGGCCTAAAGCCTGCCATGTAGGGACAGGTTTATTTTGGTAGGTTTTACCTGCCGTTTTGTTGATATGACGGCGCGTGCTGTTATGGCTCGCGCCAAAATGAACGCAACTATGAGCACCGTTTGGCGCCCGCGCGGCACCACGGTAGTGGGAGAGGAAGGCTCAGATGAGCGACAGCAAGCATGTGACGTACGAGGACGCCGGCGTCGATACCGCCGAGGGCGGCCGCGCCGTCGACGCTATTAAGCAGATGGTCAAGGACACCAACCGCCCCGAGGTTATCGGCGGCATCGGTGGCTTTGGTGGCCTGTTCTCGGCCGCCGCGCTTAAGGATATGGAAGACCCGATCTTGATCAGCGGTACCGACGGCGTGGGCACCAAGCTCGTGCTCGCCCAGATCATGGACCGTCACGAGACGGTGGGTCAGGACCTGGTCGCCATGTGCGTCAATGACATTTTGGCTTCGGGCGCCGAGCCGCTGTTCTTCCTGGATTACGTTGCCATCGGTCACATTGAGGCCGAGCACATGGCAAAGATCATCAAGGGCGTGGCCGACGGCTGCAAGCTCGCGGGTTGCGCGCTCGTGGGCGGCGAGATGGCCGAACACCCGGGCGTCATGGCCCCCGCCGATTACGACCTCGCCGGCTTTACCGTGGGCGTCGTCGATCGTCCCAAGATGCTCGACCCCGCGAACGTTCGCCCCGGCGATGTGATCCTGGGCCTGCCCTCCACCGGCGTGCACTCCAACGGATACTCACTCGTGCGCAAGGTTATCGGTGTCGACGGCATCAAGCCGGGCACGCCCGAGGCTGCCGCTAAGGCCGAGGAGCTGAGTCGTCCGCTCGAGGAGCTCGGCGGTGCTTCGCTGGCCGACGCCCTGCTGGCTCCCACGCGCATTTATGTGAAGCCGATTCTGGAGCTGCTCCACGGTGGCGCCAACGTTCATGCCATTGCCCATATCACCGGCGGCGGTATTACCGAGAACCTCAACCGCGCGCTCGCCGACGACGTCGATGCCGTGGTCACCCGCAACGGCGCCGAGATGGGCTGGGATGTTCCGCCCGTCATCACCTACGTGTCGCGTCAGGCCGAGCTCGCGCCCAACGAGGCATGCAAGACCTTCAACATGGGCGTCGGCCTGTGCCTGATTGTCGCCCCCGAGGACGAGGCTGCCGTGACCGAGGCCCTGGTCGCTCTGGGCGAGAAGCCGTTCCGCGTGGGCGAGTGCGTCGAGGGTTCCGGTAAGGTCGTGTACTCCGATGAGCGCTAACGAGCAGATGGCTGCTGCCGAGGGTCTGGGTTTTGTGCCCTACACCCGTCCGACCGGCACCGATACGGCCGAGCCGCTCAAGATCGGCGTGCTCATCAGCGGTTCGGGTACCAACCTGCAGGCGCTGATCGACCTGATCGCCGTCGGCAAGCTCAACGCCTCGATTGAGCTTGTGGTGTCGAGCCGTCCTTCGGCCAAGGGCTTGCAGCGCGCCGAGCGTGCGGACATCCAGACACTCACGCTGTCCAAGGATGTCTATGCCGACCCCATCGCGGCTGACGAGATCATCGCGCATGAGCTGCTCGAGCGCGGCTGCGAGTACGTGGTGATGGCCGGTTACATGCGCATGGTGCACACGCCGCTGCTGGCGGCGTTCCCCAATCGCGTGGTCAACCTACACCCTGCGCTGCTGCCGAGCTTTACCGGCGCCCATGCGATCGACGATGCGTTTGCTCGCGGCGTCAAGGTAACCGGCGTGACCGTGCACTTTGCCAACGAGATTTACGACAACGGCCCCATCATCGCCCAGCGTGCGCTGGCTGTCGAGGAGGGCTGGGACGTCGACACGCTCGAGGAGCACATCCACGCGATCGAGCATGTGCTGTATCCCGAGGTCGTGCAAATGCTCGCCGACGGTCGCGTTCACGTGTTGGAGAGCGGCAAGGTGGCAATTGATGCGCCTCGCGGCTAGCGGCGCACAGTACAATTTAGCCGAGTAGTCAGGGTGGTCATTGGCGCCAAGGCGCGCGTGACCACCTTTTGTTTTTGGTAGTCATCGGGGACGTTCTTGAATGACTAGTCGTTTAAGAACGTCCCCGATGACTAGGTGAGAGAGGTGAGCGCATGGCGGATAACGAAGCGCTGTTTACGCCCGAGCTGGTGTTTTTTGATTGGGAGTGTGCGACGCCGGATGAGGTGTTTGCGCGGCTCGAGGGCGAGCTTGCCCCGCGCGGCTACATTGCGCCCGGTTGGCTTGACGCCGTCTGCACGCGCGAGGACGCCTATCCCACGGGTCTCGCCATGCCGGCGGCAAACATCGCCATTCCGCATACCGATCCGGGATTTGTGGCCAAGCCCTATATCGCGGTGGTAAAGCCCGCCGCGCCCGTGACGTTCAACGCGATGGCGGGCATGGGCGCCCCGGTGCCGGCGCAGATCATCATCAACCTGGGCATTGCCGAGCCGGGCGGCCAGGTCGAGGCTCTGCAAGCGCTCATGAATATCTTTATGGACGCCGGCGCCGCGGCCGACGTGCTTGGCCAGACCACGCCGCAGGGCATGGTCGACGCCATCCGTCGCCACTTCTAGGTGGGGCTAAGCCGGCACCTGGGGACTGTCCCTAACTGCCGGCAGAAAAGGAGCGCCCTGGCATTAACCTGCCAGACTTGTCCCCTTTGCACCAAAATGGTGCAGATTAACCCATCCCCCATGCACCAGGTGTGCCGCGGGGGCTGCGTTGTGACACAATGGCGTTTGTTCGATTCGTGATGCGAAAGGCCAAACATGGCAAATAAGAAAAAGAACCCCGAGGTCGCGCCGACGTCCGAGCAACGGTCCCGCGCCGCCTCCAGCTCTCGCAAGAAGCAGCGCAAGACCTATGTGTCCAAGACCGTCAAGATTGTCCTGGTGGTCATCGGCGTGCTGGCGATGCTGCTTTCCGTCTCGGCCATGGCGTGCTCCGGCCTGATGTCACAGACCGAAAGTGCCAGCTCGGGCTATAAGCTTACTGGTGGCGTGGCTGCCACTATCAACGGCACCAACCTTACCGAGGACACCGTGACCAAGCAGATCATGAGCATGCGCACGTCCTACGGCTACACCAAGGACAAGGACTGGGCACAGTACCTGGTCGACAACGACCTCACGCCCAAGAAGTACCGCAAGCAACTCATCGACTCCTACACGCAGCAGATTCTGCTTCAGCAAGCGCAGAAGGAAAACGGCGTGACGGTGTCGGACGAGGAGGTCGAGAAGGCTTGGAAGGACGCGTGCAAGAGCGCGGGCGGTGCCAAGGCCTTTAAGAAGACGCTTAAGACCTACGGCTATACCGAGGACACCTACAAGGACTCGCTCAAGGAGAGTCTGGCGCAGCAGAAACTCAAGGATGCCGTGGCGCCCACCAGCAAGCCCAAGGACAGCGAGATTGTCGATTACATCAACGAGAACCTGTCTAACTACAACGATGCCCGTCGTTCGTCGAATATCTTGATTAAGGTCGATTCTGACGCTTCCGACGAGGACAAAGCTGCCGCCAAGGCCAAGGCGCAGGAGTGCCTGGACAAGATCAACTCCGGCGAGTTGAGCTTTGAGGACGCCGTGGAGCAGTACTCCGATGACACCGGCTCCAAGGACAAGAAGGGCGATGTTGGCTGGGACAAGCTCACTACCTTCGTCGACAGCTACCAGGCGGCGCTCGAGGGGCTCAACAAGGGCGATGTGAGCGACGTCGTCGAGTCGACCTATGGTTATCACATCATCAAGTGCACCGACTACTTCCATGTCGATAATCAGGTCGATGACATTAAGCAGGTGCCCAAGGACATCAAGAAGTACGTCTCCAACGTGGTGAAGACGCAGGCGGCCAGTACTGCATACAGCGAGTGGCTGGAGCAGTACAAGAAGGACGCCGACATTACCGTCAACCCCATGCCCAAGGACGTACCCTATAACGTGAGTCTGAAGGGCGTCACCAAGAGCTCGACCGACGATTCGTCGACGACTGAGTAATCATGGGGCGGTGCTCGCGCGAGCGCCGCTCACGCTATTAGAGAGGATTTGCAGATGACCAACGAAGAGCTGCAGAAGGAAATGATCGCGGCCATGAAGGCCAAGGACAAGGTTCGCCTGTCCATCATTCGCCAGGTTAAGGCCGAGGTGAAGAATATCGAGGTTAACGAGCGCCGCGATGTGACCGAGGAAGACGTCAACAGCATGATCAAGCGTCTGATTAAGCAGACGAGCGAGACGCTGGAGATGTCCATCAAGGCCGGTACCGACCAAGAGCGTACCGACAACCTGACCGAGCAGGTCAAGATTCTGGAGAGCCTGCTGCCCGCGCAGGTTTCGGGCGAGGAGCTCGAGGCCTTGATCGAGCAGGTCATCGCCGAGCTGGGCGCGACCTCTAAGAAGCAGATGGGCCAGGTTATGGGCGCACTCGGCAAGGCCACCGGCGGCAACTTTGATAAGCCTGCCGCGGCAAAGATCGTCGGCGCAAAGCTCGCGTAGGGGCCGAGTGGTACACAGTTGAGGCTGAGGGGGCGTGACCATTGCGGTCGCGCCCCTTTTTGCTGGGCTGGGCACTCATTGGGGACAGGCTTAAATGAGTGCCCCAATGGGTGGGTACTCATTTAAGCCTGTCCCCAATGAGTGGGTGGAAGGTTGCGGGTTCTTTACGGGAATGTAGTGTGGGCTGCGGAAACGTGGTTCTTTCCGTACAATAGTTCAACTCGTGTAAACGCAGGGAAGGGACATTCATGGCAGACATGATCGAGATCAAGCATCTCAACAAGTACTTTGGCGACCTGCATGTGCTCAAAGATATCAATCTCACCGTCAAACGCGGCGAGAAGCTCGTAATGATCGGGCCTTCCGGCTCGGGTAAGTCGACGCTCATCCGTTGCGTCGATTATCTGGAGGAGCCCACGTCGGGCGAGGTCGTCATCGACGGTACGCCGCTCACCAAAAAGAATCACCTGGAGATGGCTCGCAAGTATAGCTCCATGGTGTTTCAGCAGTTCAACCTGTATCCCAACATGACTGTGCTGGGCAACCTGACGCTCGCGCCCATCAAGCTGCAAAAGAAGAGCAAGGAGGAGGCGACCGAGATCGCCATCGCCGCGCTCAAGCGCGTCGGTATGGCGCATAAGGCCGGCGAGTATCCGCAGAATCTCTCGGGTGGTCAGCAGCAGCGCATCGCCATCGCCCGCGCCCTGTGCACCAAGCAGCCCATCATCCTGTTTGACGAGCCGACTTCGGCGCTCGACCCCGAGATGGTCCAGGAGGTTCTGGACGTTATGATTGAGCTCGCGCAGGAGGATATCACCATGATCTGCGTGACGCACGAGATGGGCTTTGCGCGTCAGGTGGCCGACCGTGTCATCTTTATGGAGGACGGCCGCATTCTGGAGGAGGGCACGCCCGAACACTTCTTCGATAACCCCGAGAACCCGCGCTGCCGCGAGTTCCTGTCCAAGATTCTGCACTAGGCGCGGTGATGGACATGGCGGATATGACGAGGGCGGCCGTGTCGCGCCGTCACTTTTTGCAGCTGGCGGGCGCCGGCATGCTCGCGCTGACGGGGACCGCGCTTGCCGGTTGCGGCGACTCCACCAGCGGCGAGGGCTCCGACAAGGGGTCCAAGCTTGCGGCCATCAAGTCGCGTGGCCATCTGAATGCCGGCGTTAAGAAGGACGTTCCCGGCTATGGCTATTACGACACCGCCAAGGGCCGCTTTGAGGGTATGGAAGTCGATTTGTGCTACCAGATTGCCGCTGCCGTCTTTGGCGTGAGCTACAAGGATGCTCGCGTCCAGGAGCTTGTCGAGTTTACCGATGTAACGCCCAAGACACGCGGCCCGCTGATCGATAACGGCCAGCTCGATGTGGTCGCGGCGACCTACACCATCACCGACGAGCGCAAGAAGAGCTGGGATTTCTCGACGCCGTACCGCACCGACTACGTGGGACTCATGGTCAAGAAGCGTTCGGGCTTTACCTCGATTGAGGACCTGGACGGCAAGGTCATCGGCGTGAGCCAGGGTGCTACTACGCAGGGCCTGATCGAGCAGATGATCAAGGACAACGGCTTTAGCTGCAAGCCCGAGTTTAGGGCCTTTAGCGGCTACCCCATCATCAAGAGTTCGCTCGACGCCGGCAATATCGACGTCTTTGCCATGGACCGCTCCACGCTGGCTGGTTACATGAACGAGACCGTTGAGCTGCTGCAGCCCGAAGTCAAGTTTGGCGAGCAGGGCTACGGCGTGGCGACCAAGAAGGGCTGCGACCTTTCGGCCGTGGTCGATCAGGTGATTTGCGATCGCCTGGCCGATGGCTGGCTCGACCAAGAGGTCAAGACCTGGGGTCTTGTATAGGCACATCGTCCAAGGAAGGAATCAAATGCTCGAAGGATTATTTGACGCCGACCGTTGGTCGACGACATTTCAAAACATGGGGCCCTTCTGGGAGGGCTTTGGCGTGACGCTGCAGGTGGTCGTTGCCGGTCTGCTGCTGTCGCTGGTGCTGGGCACACTGCTGGGCGTGTTCTCTACCACTCGCTCGCGCGTGCTGCGCGCCATAAGCCGCGTGTACGTGGAGTTTTACCAGAACACCCCGTTGCCCGTGCAGGTGCTCTTTATGTACATGGCCGGTCCGCAGTTTTTGCAGGCCATAACCGGTGCCGACCAGCCGGTGCGCATCGCGCCGTTTGTGCTGGGCTTCTTGGGTGTGGGCCTGTATCACGCGGCCTACATTTCGGAGGTCATCCGCACCGGTATCGAGGCGGTTCCGCGCGGTCAGATGGAGGCGGCCCAGAGCCAGGGCTTCACCCGTGCGCAGGCGTACTGGTACATCGTGCTGCCCCAGACGTTCAAGATCATTCTGCCGCCGCTGTGTAACCAGGCGCTCAACCTGGTCAAGAACACGTCGGTGCTGGCGCTTGTGGCCGGCGGCGACCTTATGTACCGTTCCGACAACTTTGTGAGTCTGTACGGTTACCTGCAGGGATACATCGTCTGCTGCCTTATGTACTTCATCATCTGCTTTCCGCTCGCCATGCTGGTACAGTGGCTCGAGCGCCGCTCCAAGGAGCGTCCGCGCGGCGTGAGCCTGGCCGAGCTGGGGCTCGACAACGTAGAGGAGGCCTAGCGCATGGAAATCTTCAACGCGACCAACCTGCTCTACATTTGGGGCGGCTTTGTTAAGACAATCGAGATCTCGGCGCTGTCGATCTTTTTCTCGCTCATCTTTGGCACGGTGCTGGCGCTCGTTAAAAGCTATGCGCCCCGCCCGTTCCGTATTTTGGTGAGCGCCTATATCGAGCTGTTCCGTTGCACGCCGAACCTGCTGTGGATTCTGTTTATCTACTTTACGGTGCAGGGTTTGGACATTGTGATTTCGACCATCGCCTTTACGCTGTTTACCAGCGCTGTTATGGCCGAGATTGTGCGCGGCGGCCTCAACTCGATTCCGCGCGGCCAGTTTGAGGCAGCGCAGAGCCAGGGCTTCGGCTTCTTTGCCACCATGCGCTACATCATTCTGCCGCAGACGTTTAAGACGATCATTCCGGCGCTGTTTAGCCAGTGCACGACTGTCATTAAGGACAGCTCGTATCTTTCGGGCATTAACGTGGCCGAGCTCATGTACACGGCAAACGTCGTGATGGCCCATGCGATCGACCTGTCGCAGGTGCTAATGCTCTACGGCCTGGTGTTTGCGATGTACTTTGTGCTCAACTTTGGTATCTCGTTGCTGGTCCGAGCATATCAACGCCGTATTGTGGCAGCGTAGTCCTGCTTCCCCAAGCACGGCATCTTGCCCCTCAATCGTCGCTTGCGTACATTTAGTACGCGGCGCTCCTCTTTCGGGGCAATCTGCCGCACTTGGGAAACCAGGACGGTCGTAAGTGACAAAATGAGAATCAGGAATCGCCTATTTCTCATTTGTTAGAAAGGAATCGCGATGAGCGATCTGGAGAACAAGAAGAATCCTGTGGTCATTACCATCGCGCGCGACTTTGGCGCCGAGGGCCACGAGATTGGTCGCATGCTTGCCGACGAGTTGGGGATTCCGCTGTACGATAACGAGCTGCTGGTGCGTGCGTCGCTGCGCGCGGGCGAGTCGCTCGACAAGATGGCCGCCTACGACGAGCGCCTGGCCGTGGAGAACATGGCGTTTCTGCCCGACCGCTACGATGCCCGTTCGTACTCGGACAAGTTGTTCCAAAAGATGAGCCAGGTGATTTTGGATCTGGGTGAGACCGAGAGCTGCATTATCGAAGGCCGCCTGTCCGATTACCTGCTGCGTAACAACCCCAACCACATTGCCGTATTGGTGACCGCTCCCTTTGAGGACCGCGTCGAGATCGTGCGCAAGAAGCGCGGTCTTAACAAAAAGAAGGGCGCCAAGCTGGTCAAGCAGCAGCAGAAGGCGCGCGAGGCGTTCTATAAGCGCTACAGTGCCGGCAAGTGGAAGATGACGAGCGGCAAAGACATCGTCGTCAACCGCGCCAAGCTGGGCCGCGAGGGCTGCAAAGACGTCATCGCCGCCGCCTACCGCTACAAAGTAGCGCAGCTCGAAGGCTAAGCGACCAAAACCACCACAAAGGAGACAGGCACCTTTGTGGCGTTTCGGGCGGCCGGTATAGAAAAAAGTCCCCGCCGGGCGTGTGCTCGACGGGGACTTTGCCGTTTGATGGCTAACGCTGAGGGTGATTACTCGCCCAGCAGGCTCTTGGTGATCGAAGCGGCGGCCTTCTTGCCGGCACCCATCGCCAGAATGACCGTAGCGGCACCGGTGACGATGTCGCCGCCGGCCCAGATGCGAGGATCGGTGGTCTGGCCGGTCTCCTCGTCGGCGACGATGTAGCCCCACTTGTTGAGCTCCATCTTGCCGCCGATCTTGGCAGCGAAGGGGTTGGCGTTGGTGCCGATAGCCGAGATCGCGACGTCGCAGGGAATCTCCTCGATGGCGCCCTCGATGGGCACCGGGCGACGACGACCGGACTCGTCGGGCTCGCCGAGCTCCATCTTCTGGACCTTGACGGCGCACACGGAGCCGTCCTCGCCAGCGACAAACTCGAGCGGGGAGACGAGCGGCAGAACCTCGACGCCCTCGGCCTTGGCATGGTGCAGCTCGGCGCGACGGCAGGGCATCTCGTCCTCGGTACGACGGTAGGCGATGATGGCGTGCTCGGCGCCCAGACGCTTGGCGGTACGGACGGCGTCCATAGCCACGTTGCCGCCACCAAAGACGACGACGTTCTTGCCGTGCTTGGTGGGGGTGTCGTACTCGGGGAACTCGTTGGCCTTCATCAGGTTCACGCGGGTGAGGTACTCGTTCGCGAAGAAGACGTTGGGCAGGTTCTCGCCGGGGACGTTGAGGAACTTGGGCAGGCCAGCGCCGGTCGCCACGTAGATGGCGTCGAAGCCCTGCTCGAACAGCTCCTCGGCCGTGGCCATGTTGCCTACGACGGAGTTGTACTCAAACTTGACGCCCATGTCCTCCAGGCCGTCGATCTCGCGCTTGACGACCGCCTTGGGCAGACGGAACTCGGGGATGCCGTAGACCAGCACGCCGCCGCCGGTGAAGAAGGCCTCGAAGACGGTGACGTCAAAGCCGTTACGGGCGAGCTCGCCAGCGCAGGTGATGCCGGACGGGCCGGAGCCGACGACGGCGACCTTCTTGCCGTTCTTGGGGGCCATCTTGGGCGTGGAGGCGAGCTCGGGGCGGTCACCCAGGAAGCGCTCGAGCTGGCCGATGGCCACGGGCTCGGACTTCTTGCCACGGATGCACTTGCCCTCGCACTGGTTCTCCTGCGGGCAGACGCGGCCGCAGATGGCGGGAAGCATGGAGTCCTCGCGGATGGTATCGAGAGCGCCGCCGAAGTCCTTCTCGCGGATCTGTTCGATAAAGCGGGGGATGTTGATGTTGACGGGGCAGCCCTCAACACAGAACGGCTTCTTGCAGTTGAGGCAGCGCTCGGCCTCGGCCAGCGCCATCTCCTCGGTGAAGCCCTTGTCGACGGGGCGGAAGTCGCAGGCGCGCTCGGCAGCCGGCTCCTCGTTATCGGGGGTGCGGGGCGACTTCATATCGGCAACGAAACGACCGTTAACTAGTGGCATGCGCAGCTCTTTTCCTCATAGGCCTTGAGGGACTCGCCCTCTTCGGAACGGTAAGCGGCCTGGCGGGCACGAAGGTCATCCCAGTCGACCAGGGTGGCATCGAAGTCGGGGCCGTCGACGCAAGCGAACTTGGTCACGCCGCCCACCTCGACGCGGCAGCAGCCGCACATACCGGTGCCGTCAACCATGATGGGGTTGAGCGACGCGGTGATGGGGGTGTCGTACTTCTGGGCGGTGAGGGTCGAGAACTTCATCATCGGAACGGGGCCGACGCAGAAGACCTGGCTCACGGCCTTGTCCTGCAGCAGGCGCTCCAGCGGAGCGGTGACAACGCCCTGCTCGCCGTAGGAGCCGTCGTCAGTGGTGATGTGGATGTGGTCCTCGTCGAGGAGCTCGCGGAACTGGTCCTCCATGAGCAGGAGGTCCTTGGTGCGGGCGCCCATGATGGCGTGCACCTCGTGGCCGGTCTCGACCAGGTGCTTGGCGACCGGGAAGGCAATTGCCAGGCCGACGCCGCCGCCAATGACAGCGCAGGGGCCCTCGGCCATCTCGGTGGGAACGCCCAGCGGGCCCACGACGTCGCGCAGCGACTCGCCGGCCTCGTAGGTGGAAAGCATCTCGGTGGTCTTGCCGATCACCATGAAGATGAACTCGACCCAGCCCTCGTCACCGTTCCAGCCAGCTAGGGTAAACGGGACGCGCTCGCCCGTCTCGTTGGCGCGAACCATGAGGAACTGTCCAGCGTGCGCATGCTTGGCGATTGCAGGCGCCTCGATGCGGAACTTGAACACCTTCTCCGAGAACTGCGTCTTCTCCAGGATCTTATACATAGAACCCCTCTCTTGTTAGGGCTGCCGAACCGTGCCTCCACGGAAATGGACGGTAGCCCGAATAAAACCGTACGCGCACAGGCGTTGTGCAGACATACGATGCAAATTATACCCTCATGGCAATGTCGCTTACGTGTTTCTTTGGCAGGTGGGAAAAGTGACCTGCCAAAAAGGGGCAGGTATATTTCGGTCGGTTTTATCAGGCAAAACGGCAAAGGGGGCCGGCCTCGCGCTTCGTTGAGGCCGGCCCCCTTTGGGGCGTTATGCATGTATGGTGGCAGCGTGTTTATTGCGATGCGGCCACCGCGGCATTTCCGTAGGTAAAACCTGCCAAAATAAACCTGTCCCTAAATGGTAGGTTTTAGTGCTTGCCGTTGGCGGAGGCGGCGCCGTTTACGTGATCGCGGGCATAGATCACGCCATGCACGATCGCCAGGCCGGCGGCGTCGGCCGCGCGGGCGCAGGTGTCCTGGAAATCCTCGGCCTCGCGGGCGCGCAGCTGCTTAAGCACGTAGTCGGCGACGGCCATCTTGCCGGGAGGGTTGCCGATGCCGGTGCGGATGCGGCTGAAGTCGCGGCTGCCCATCTTGTCGATGATGGAACGCAGGCCGTTGTGACCGGCGTGGCCGCCGCCCACCTTAACGCGCACGTCGCCGGCGGGAATATCGAGCTCATCGTGGATTACGAGCAGCTCCTCGGCCTTGATCTTGTACTCGCGGCAGAGCTTGGAGATGGGACCGCCCGAGGTATTCATGTACGACTGCGGCTTGACCAGCACAATCTGGCGCTTGCCGCCCTCTTCCTCGGGATCGTTGATGTTGATGAGCGCGACCTCGGCACCGGCCTGGTTTTTCCAGTACGTGACGCCGGCCTGACGGGCCAGCTCGTCGATTGCCTTAAAGCCGGCGTTGTGGCGGGTCTCGGCATACTCATCGCCCGGGTTGCCAAGTCCGGCAACCATGCGAATCTTAAGCGGCTGTGCAGCTGCCATGTTCATCCTTTCGTTGATTTGTCGCCTGCTATGGTGAGCGACCCTGTTGCCGCTGTCAAATGGAGGGCAATTGAGGTTGTTTGGGGGCGTTTGGACGGCCGTCAAAATCCGAGGTGGACAGTTAGTTCAGATACGTATAAGTTCTGAGGACTCGAATTGCTCAATTCAATGCCGATACGTTGTTTTGGAGCTTTAGTTAGTCCATATGACGCTGTTTTGAAGTCTACCCTGCCTTCAAATCGGGCGAATGGTATAGAGATAACTGCAAAACAGCCTAATTCAATGTGTCCATTTATACGTATTTGAACTAACTGTCCAGCCCTGTTCGACGGTGCACGGGTGATTCGCCGTTTAGACCGGCGCAAGGCCGATTCCGGCCCGCAGAGCGTTGAGCCAAGCGGCCTGACGCTTGCGATAGCCCTTGATACGGTATCGGAATCGGACTCCCGCGAGTCGATGCATCGTTTGGGCGAAGGCTTCGAGTGCAACAAGGTCTTTCATTTGGTCGCGATTGATAACCAGGACGTGGATGCCCATTGCCTTGAGTCCATTATTTCGATTGCCATCGTGGATGCGAGCGTTTTGAAGCTCATGCCCAATTCCGTTGTATTCGTTGTCGACTCCGGCGGCCGGGCAATATAGGTCGCAGATGGCGTAAGGGATGCCGGAAGACATGTTGACCGCAAGAGTGTCGAAGTCGATTCGATAGTTGAGTAGCAGGCCTCCCATGGGCAGGCTGCAACATCCGAATCCGCCAAAGCGCATGGGCGCTCCGAGAACGGCAAACATTAGGGATTCGGCTGGGGATGCGGATCCGGGTCGGGCGAGATTGACTGCCGTGCGAAACGAGGTATATGAGCTACTTTTGGCGAAGCGTGCGACCGCCTCGAGCTCTTCGATAGTTGTGGCGGGCTCGCATTTGTAGTGTGCCTGTTCGTAGCGGGTCTCGTTCTGTTGTTCGGTCGCCGACTGGTCGCCCAGGCAATCAAAATCGCTCGTCGCTGCGCAGTCATCGCCCTTGGGCCAGATGGCGTCATAGGCAATGGGGTATGTTGCCCCGGGGGGAAGGGAGTAGGTTCCGAGCAGTTCCATGAGTAGCATCAAGGTTTTGGCGACTGATTCATTCTTGGAACAAAGCATGGCTGTCATGGCAGGAGACGTAGCGTAGATGTCGGCCTCGACGTGCATAATTGCACCTTCAGGAAGCGGAGCGGAGAGAATATGCTGAAGAAGTCGCTTGTCGGGGCGTCTGTTGTCTTCGTTTGAAACGAGAAGATCGAGCAGTTCGGAATCATCTTCATTCCAGGCGTCGAGTATCGAAAGTGCGCCAAAGTCTATCGCGTCATTGTTGGGAATGCAGCCAGCCAAGGCCTGTGCTTGCTGTTCGCTATCAACGGAGTCCCAGAGTAGGGCAGAGTACGCCCGTCGTGCGCGACGAATTGTGCGGAGGGCGGAGAAATGTGAAATCACGGTCGTCATAGCTATAACGTACTAAGTTGGCGGCAGAATGCGACCGCCATGCCGTTCTTTTCGCTCAGCGGGGCGCTGCGCACCACGAACGGCTGGGTGTTATGAAATCGGTGGAATCGGTTGAGGGGATTGCGGGAAATTGAGCTCTGCCGCGAAGGTTGACGATAGCTACTGGACAGTTAGTTCAGATACGTATAAGGCGGCGGGCGTTCGAGACGTTTCTAAGGGCCTTCGAGGGCGATTTGAGGGTAAAGATGCGGCGGTTGTACTCGAAAAAGATGAGCTTTGGGCGGCATGGCATCCGCCGGGGAGCTTAGAAGGCTCCGAACGGCCCTTTGGAGCTTTAAAAAATACGTATCTGAACTAATTGTCCAGGGAAGGTTAGCGAGGGATAGAAAAAGGGTCGGAAGCGAGTTTCCGACCCTTTAAAAGCATCAAAGATGATGCGATGTGCGGCAGGCTACAGCGCGAAGTCGCCGCCGACGAGCGTGGAGACGGGCTCCTCGTGGTAAACGGCGGAGATGGCCTGAGCGAACTCCTCGGCGACCGAGATGGTCTTGATCTTGCCGCCGACCTCGACGGGAATGGCGTCGGTGACGAGGCACTCGACGATCGGGGCGTCGTTCAGACGCTCGATGGCCGGACCGGAGAAGATGCCGTGGGTGGCGCATACGTAGATGTCGCCGGCGCCCATAGCCTTGAGCTCCTTGACGTTGGCGCACAGGGTGCCTGCGGTGTCGATCATGTCGTCGTTGATGATGCAGGTCTTGCCCTTGATGTCACCGATGATGCCCATGACCTCGGCGGCGTTGTGGCGCGGACGGCCCTTGTGGGCGATGGCCAGGTCGCAGCCGAGCATGTCGGATAGCTTCTTGGCGGCCTTGGCGCGGCCCACATCGGGGGAGACGACAACCAGGTTGTCGGTGTCGAAGTGCATGTCGTTGTAGTACTGGCCAAACAGCGGCAGCGCGGACAGGTGGTTAACCGGGATATCGAAGAAGCCCTGAATCTGGCCCTGGTGCAGGTCGAGGGTGATGATGCGGTTGACGCCGGCGCGCTCGAGCAGGTTGGCGACGAGGCGGGCGGTGATGGGCTCGCGCGGGCCGGCCTTGCGGTCCTGGCGGGCATAGCCGTAGTGGGTGATAACGGCGGTGATGGAGCGGGCGGATGCGCGCTTGGCAGCGTCGGTGGCGATGAGCAGCTCCATGAGCATGTCGTTGACGTTGCCGCCGGCCACGGACTGAATCAGGAAGACGTCGGCGCCGCGGACGGTCTCGTCGTAGCGGGCGTAAATCTCACCGTTGGCGAACTGCTTTAGCGTAAGGCCCGAAAGCTCGACCCCAAGGAACTCAGCGATCTTCTGAGCGAGGGGACGGTTGGAGGAACCGGAATACACGCGGATGGACTTGCGCATATTCTCCGACTTCTCGGGATCATTAATCGGCATTACCCTTCTCCTTTATATCGAATGCCATATAGATGCCTTGTTGCATTGTAACCGCGCGGCGGGGTTTATCGAGTCTTGATAACGTCTTTACCGTCAACGGACACGAACCGACCACTCATCCGGCCGCGCAGGTCAGCATAGAAAAAGGAGCCGTCCCCACGGAAGCGGCTCCTTAGATGCTTGGTAAAACGTTATACCTCGTCGTCCTCGTGCAGGCGGCGGCGATAATCGGCGGCCCAGCCCTCAATATTTACCTGACGGGCGCGGCCCAGACCGAGTGCGTCTGCCGGGACCGGCTCGGTGATGACGGAGCCGGCGGCCACGAGCGCGCCGTCGCCAATTTGGGCGGGCGCGACCATCATGGTGTCGGAGCCGATGAAGGCATCCTTGCCGATAACGGTCTTGTGCTTGTGGACGCCGTCGTAGTTGCAGGTGATGGAGCCCGCGCCTACGTTGACGCCGGAGCCCATGGTGGTGTCGCCGATGTAGGACAGGTGGGGCACCTTGGAACCCTCGCCGATCGTGGACTTCTTGATCTCCACGTGCGTGCCGGCCTTGGAACCGTCGAGCATGTGGGTACCCGGGCGCAGGTAGGCGCGCGGGCCGCAGTCGACGCCGTTCTCGATGACGGCCTCGATGGCGATGGTCTCATCGATGGTGCAGCCGCTGCCGACGGTGGTGTCGGTGAGGCGGCTGTTGGGGCCGAGCTGGCACTCCTCGCCCACGGTGACGTGGCCGATCAGGTGCGTCTGCGGCCACACGACGGTGTCGCGGCCGATGGTGGCGTCGGGGCCGATCCAGGCCTGCGTGGGGTCGATGAAGGTAACGCCCTCGGCCATCCAGTGCTCGTTGATGCGGTCGCGCGCGATGGCGGTGAGCTGTGCGAGCTGGATGCGGCTGTTGACGCCCAAGCCGTCGCGGTAGTCGTCACAGTGGAAGATGGAGACCGCCTGGCCGTGACCCTTGAGGATCTCGAGCATGTCGGGCAGGTAGTACTCGGACTGCGCGTTGTCGTTGCCGATCTCGTTGATGTGTGCGGCGAGCTGCGCGCCGTCGAAGGCGTAGCAGCCGGCGTTGCACTCGAGCAGCGTGGCGGCCTGCTCGGGCGTGCAGTCCTTCTGCTCGATGATGCGCTCGATCTGACCATCGGCGCCCAGCTTGATGCGGCCGTAGCCGAAAGGATTGGGCGGGGTCATGGTCATGACGGTGCAGGCGAGCTCGCCGGTAGCGACGGTCTGCGCGAACTTGGCGACGGTGTCGGCGGTGATGAGCGGCAAGTCGCCGTTGAGCACGACGACGGGGCCTTGCGTGATGTCGCAGGCCTCGAGCGCGACCTTCACGGCGTGACCGGTGCCCAGGCGCTCGGTCTGCTCGACGCACTCGACCTTGGTGGCGCTGTTGGCGTAGGCGCCGTCGATAAGGGCGCGCATCTCGTCGGCGTGGCTGCCGATGACGACCACGACGCGGCTGCAGCCGGCCTTGATGGTGGCGTCGACGATCCACTGAACCATGGGCTTACCCAGGATCTTGTGCGAAACCTTGCAGTGGTTCGACTTCATGCGGGTGCCCTCGCCGGCAGCGAGGATAATTGCGGTTGCGTCCATGTGATCTCCTGTTACGTTATAGAGACGTGCGTTTGGAAACGATACACGGCGCAATATGATACCGCAGGCATATGTTGAGCGCGTAGCGATTGGTTTGCGGCGGTTGAGGCTTGCGCCGCCGGCGTGGCGTTTGCACTGCTTGCGTGCGGCGTTGGCGGTGCTGCGGAGCTGTCGTTTGAGCGAGGGGACGGGGGTGCCCGTGGACAACATACAAGAGGAGTTTGGCGGCGAGCCCGTCGCGGCATTCTCGATGTCGCATCCGGCTGTGCCGGCCCTCTACATGGTGCTGACGCTGGGGCTCACCATGTTCTCGATGCAACCGGTGCTGATCGTGCTGTCGCTTGCGGGCGGGCTGGCGTATGGATTTGCGACGCGTGGGGCTGCCCGCACGCTGGGCGCACTCCGCTGGCAGTTGCCGGTGATTTTGATTATCGCGCTGGTCAATCCGCTGTTTAGCGCCTCGGGCTCGACGGAGCTGTTCCGTATTGGCATGCGCGCGGTGTATCTGGAAAGCATGGTATACGGCCTGTGCATGGGCGGGCTGTTTGTGGCGAGCGTGCTGTGGTTTGAGGCCGCGGCGTCGATGCTCGAATACGACAAGGTGCTCGCGCTGCTGGGCAATGCCGCACCGGTGATTGCGCTCATGATCTCGATGTGCATGAGGCTTATCCCGCAGTTTTTACGCCGCGGTCGTACGGTGCTGGCGGTGCAGGATGCGATTGATGTGCCGGGGCGTGCGCCGGCCGACCCCGTGCGCTCGCGCTTGCGGGCATCGAGTGTGTTGATGGGCTGGGGCATGGAAGATTCGCTGGAGCGCGCGGACGCGATGCGCTCGCGCGGGTGGGGTGCCGCGACGCGTCGTACGACGTATGCGCGGTATCGGCTGGGGCGCAGTGACGTTGCCGCGCTGGCCGGGCTCGTACTGTTTGGCGCTGCCGCGGTGGCGGTGGCGTGGACCGCGACGACGCAGTATTCGTTTTATCCGCAGCTCTCGGTGCCGGCGCCGTGGCCAGGCTATGTCGTGTACGCCGCCTGGATGGTGTTGCCTTGCGCGTTGCACGCGATTGATGAGAAGAGGTTTGGCTGATGGCTCGGTTTGATAGGAGCTCGGCGGCGGGTGTGGCATATGGTTCGGCCGCGCCGGCGATTGAGGTGCGAGGCCTTAGTTTTGCCTATCCCGGGGTCAAGGCACCGGTGCTCGAGGGGCTTGATTGGCGTGTTTCCCAAGGTGCGTTTGCACTGCTTGTTGGCGGTACCGGTTCGGGCAAGTCGACGCTGCTGTCGCTGCTCAAGCCCGAGATCGCTCCAGCGGGCGAGCGCACTGGCGATGCGCGCGTGCTGGGCGAGAACGTTGCCGACATGGACGTGCGGGCATCGGCAGAGCGCGTGGGTTATGTGTTTCAGGATCCCGAGAACCAGATTGTGTGCGAGACCGTGTGGCACGAGATGGCGTTTGGCCTAGAGAATCTGGGTGTGTCGCGCGACGAGATGCGCCGCCGTGTTGCCGAGACCAGCTATTTCTTTGGTCTGGAGGACTGGCTTCATCGTGATACCGATACGCTTTCGGGTGGCCGCAAGCAGCTGCTGTCGTTGGCGGCCGTTCTGGCGCTGCGCCCGCACGTGCTGCTGCTCGACGAGCCCACGTCTCAGCTCGATCCCGTTGCCGAGAAGAATTTCCTGCACGCGCTGTTTCGTGTAAATCGCGAGCTGGGCTGCACGGTTGTTGTGGCGACGCATCAGCCGCGCCCAATGCTCGAATACGCGACGTGTGCGTACCGGATTGAGGATGGCCGCGTGCACGAGGCGGCGGATATGGCTTCTTTGGTATGCCGAGAATCGCTGTTTTCCGATGACACGTTGGGGTGGGGTGCCATCCGATGTGCAAAAAACGGAGTATTCAGCAGGCGTGAGGACAATTTGGGCTCTCTGGAGCCGCCCGGGGACGTATCGAGCGCGAAAAAAAGTTCAGAATTGGACAAATCGTCCGAATTTGTGGCGCAAACGTCGCTCGAGAACGGCTTGGAAGCCTTCTCGCGCACGGATGGAAGCAGAATACTCCAAAAAATGCACGCTGGGTCGGCTACCACCCTGTCGGAAGGTTGGTTTCGCTACGATCGAGCGTCCGGCTGGGTGTTGCGTGGGCTCGATGCGTCGTTTTCGGCCGGTGCGGTGCATGCGGTTGTTGGCGGTAACGGCTGCGGCAAGTCGACGATGCTCTCGGTGCTGGCGAAGACCGCCAAGCTGCAGCGCGGCCGCATGGTGCGCGGAGCGGCCTCGGCGGCGCTGCTGCCTCAGAATCCCAAAGCATTGCTGGTTGCCGAGACGGTTCGCGATGAGCTGATGGAATGGGCCTCGACCTGCGGATATGACGAGAACTTGGCGCGGGAGCGTGCGGCGAGCTTGGGGTTGTCGGGTCTGGATGGACGCCATCCGTACGATCTTTCGGGCGGGCAGCGTCAACTGCTTGCATTGGCAAAACTGCTGCTAATCGGCCCCGAACTGCTATTGCTCGATGAGCCCACCAAGGGTCTAGACCTGTTCAGCCGCCGCATCATCGCCCGCGCCCTGCGTGACCATGCGAAGGCTGGCGGCACCGTCATCATGGCTACGCACGATTTGGACTTTGCCGAGCAGGTAGCCGACGACGTCGCCATGATGTTTGACGGCGAGATTGCCTGCATGGAGCCCCCGGCCGACTTCTTTGCCGACAACGTGTTCTATAGGGCGTGATGGGATGACGGACTGTCGTTTCTCGCGTTTACTCGCAAAACTGGAGATCCCGCTGTTGTTGGCGGTGCCGGCGGTGATGACAGTGGCGTTGCTGTCGGGTGTTGAGCAGGCAGCGTTGGCCATGCTGGCTGTGGTGGCGCTGGTGCTCGCGCTGTTCTTTGCGGGTTATGAGGCATCTCGTCCGGGTTTGCGCCAGATTATGCCCACGCTGGTGCTGGCGGCGCTGGCGGCGGCGGGGCGCATCCTGTTCGGGCCCATTCCCGACTTTAAACCGGTGAGCGCCATCGCCATTATCGCGGGGGCGACGCTTGGTCGCCGCAATGGTTTTATGGTTGGCGCGCTGGCGGCGCTGACCAGCAATTTCTTTTTTGGACAGGGCATGTGGACGCCATGGCAGATGTATGCCTGGGGGCTCGTGGGATACGTTGGCGGTGCGCTGGCGTATGCGGGTGCGTTCGACCGCGCCGACGGCACCGTGCGCATGCCAGCGCTGCTGGCGTACGGCTTTGCGTCGGGCTTGCTCTATGGCGTCGTGATTAACGCGTATGACATCATTGGATTTGTACAGCCGCTCACGTGGGCGGGTGCCGTGGCGCGTCTTGCCACGGCAGTGCCGTTCGATATCACACACGGCCTCGCGACCTGCGTGTTCTTGGCCGCCTTGTACAAGCCTTGGTGCCGTCGCATTAACCGTGTCGTCGTGAAATACGGGCTGTAAGGCATTTCGCGTTTCCTCACGAACTTGCGGTGGAATAGTTCTCGTTTTTGGCTATTTGCTGCCCAAACAGGAACTATTCCACCGCAACTTATAGGGGGAGAGGGGTCACATGATCTGTTTTCCTCTGTCCCCTAGAGGAATTACTTGGGGCTAGAGCTCTAGCGTGAGGGTGACGGGGCAGTGGTCGCTGCCAAAGATGTCGCCGCGGATGCCGGTGTCGCGTACGTTGTCGGCGATTGCGTCGCTTACCAGGAAGTAGTCGATGCGCCAGCCGGCGTTGTTCTTGCGGGCATTAAAGCGGTAGCTCCACCAGCTGTAGACGCCCTCGACGTCGGGGTTTGCCGCGCGCCAGGTATCGGTGAAGCCGGCGTTGAGCAGCTCGGTAAACTTGCCGCGTTCCTCGTCCGAAAAGCCGGCGTTGCCGCGGTTGGACTTGGGGTTCTTAAGGTCGATCTCCTCGTGCGCCACGTTAAAGTCGCCACAGGTCACCACGGGCTTGCCGGTCTCGCGCTCAAGCGCGCTCAAAAAGCCACGATAGGCATCGTCCCAGGCCATGCGTACATCGATGCGCGCGAGCTCATTTTGGGCGTTGGGCGTATAGACGTCGACAAACCAAAACTTGTCGAACTCGAGCGCACAGACGCGGCCCTCGGTCGTGGCCTGCGCCACGAGCTCGGCCGCCTCGCCCTCGCCGGCGTAGGGTAACAGCGCGTCGGCGTGCAGCACGCGCAGCGGTTCCTGGCGGCTAAAGACCGCAGTGCCCGAATAGCCTTTACGCTCGGCGTAGCTCCAGGTTTGGCGATAGCCGGGCAGGTCAATATCAACCTGGCCTTCTTGCAACTTGGTCTCTTGCAACGCCAGGATATCGACGTCGAGTTCTTGCGCGATCTGGATAAAGCTCGGGTCCTTTTTGAGCACGGCGCGCAGGCCGTTGACGTTCCACGAGGCGAAAGTGTAAGTCTGAGGCATGGTGTCCTTTCGACGGGGTTGGCAGGCTTAAGATTAGCGCAACAGGGGCGGTGGTGGGCACCGCGCGTGCTGACCCAAAGGCCGCATGCTGGGACATCGCCCGACGCTGCCCGACCAACAAGGACGGAGGACTCATATGACGCAGGCGATAACGGACTCCAAACAGGCCTCCGCCGCGCTGGCGGAGCTGTTCGGCACCCACAAGCGCGTGGTCTTCTTTGGCGGCGCGGGCGTTTCCACGGCGAGTGGCATCCCCGATTTCCGCAGCGTGGACGGCCTATATCACCAACAGTTTGTCTACCCGCCCGAGACCATGCTCTCGCATAGCTTTTACGAGGTGCACCCGGCCGAGTTCTTCGACTTCTACCGCACCAAGATGATCGCGCTTGGCACCAAGCCCAACCGCTGCCACACCAAGCTGGCCGAGCTGGAGCGCGCCGGCAAGCTAAATGCCGTGGTGACGCAAAACATTGACGGCCTGCATCAGATGGCCGGCTCACAGCGCGTGTTCGAGCTGCACGGATCGGTCCATCGCAACATTTGCCAGTCGTGCGGCGCGGTCTATAGCGCCGAGTGGATTTGCTCGCGCGAGCACGAGGACGCCGCGGGCGTGCCCGTGTGCCCCGCGTGCGGCGGGCGCATTAAGCCCGATGTGGTGCTCTACGAGGAGCCGCTCGATGAGCATGTGCTGACCGGCGCCGTTGCCGCCATCGCCGCGGCCGATGCCCTCATTGTGGGCGGGACCTCGCTCGTGGTGTATCCGGCGGCGGGCCTTACGCGTTACTTTACCGGCGATACGCTGGCCATTTGCAATCTTGCTCCCACCGATCAGGATGCAAATGCCGACCTGCTGATTTCTTGCGACATCGCTGCCGCGTTTGCGTTCTAGCCCGTGTGCGCGGATACAATAGAAAGACTGAGTGCAAAGCGACCCCGCCGCCAGCTCCCCAAGCTCGGCGGTGTGGGCATTTTAGGAGGATGTTCATGGCGAACGACAGCAAGACATGGCGGTGCGGAAAGTATGAGCTCAGCTTTGACCGTCCGCGCATCATGGGCGTCCTCAACGTGACGCCCGATTCGTTTAGCGATGGCGGGGAACACTTCGACCCGGATGCCGCCATCGAGTACGGCCTGGCGATGCTTGACGCCGGCGCCGACATCATCGACGTGGGCGGCGAGTCCACGCGCCCTGGTTTTACCCCGGTCAACCCCGACGAGGAGGCTCGCCGCGTGCTGCCCGTGGTGCGCGCGCTGGCCAAGGAGGGCGCCATCGTCTCGATCGACACGCGTCATGTGGCGGTTGCCAAGGCGGCCGTGCGCTGCGGCGCCTCGATCGTCAACGACGTGACCGGCTTCACCGATCCCAAGATGGTCGAGTTTGTTAAGACGAGCACCTGCGGCATCATCGTGATGCATGCCGGCGAGGTCGCCGCGCCCACCCACACGCACGCAACGGTGCAGCTCGATACCTCGGCAGCGGCGTTTGTTGCCGAGAAGGCGCGCGAGGCGGCTGCCGAGGCCGCGCGTGAGGCCGAGAAGCCGGCTCGCCGCCGTCGCGGCAAGTTGCTGGGTGAGCCTAAGTCGGAGGCCAAGCTTCCGGGCGGCGTGGTGCAGCCCTCGTTGCCGTTTGGCGAACCGGAGCCCACGTCCGAGCCTGCAAGCGAGCAGGAGACGCCCGCCGCCGAGCAGACTGCTGCCGCCGAGACCGTCGCGCCCGCGCCCGCAGCCACCGAGGCCGCATCGGAGTCCAATGACCGTCTGGCCGCCATGATGCGCCGCAGCGCCCGCCGCGAGGAAGCCTACGTGCCCACCTCGCAGCTCCGCCGCTTCACCCTGCCCGATTCGGCGCCCATTATGCGCCGCGTCATGGGCTTTCTGTCTGACCAGGCCCGCACACTCATCCATGCCGGCGTGTCGCGCGACCGCATCTGCATCGATCCTGGCCCGGGCTTTGGTAAGTCGGCTAACGAGGACATCGTCATCCAGCGCGAGACTGCCAAGATGGCGTCACTGGGCTATCCGCTCATGTGCGCCGTGTCGCGCAAGCGCTTTGTGGGCGCCGTCTCGGGCGTGACCGAGGCCGCCGAGCGCGATGCCGCTACGTTTGGCGTGTGCCTGGGCGCCATCCAGGCCGGTGCCAACATCGTGCGCGTGCACGACGCCGCGGGTTTTGCGCAGTTCCTGAACGGTTACTGGGCGGTTGCCAAGCCGCAGCCGCGCCGCGCGTTTGTGGCTGTGGGCTCCAACCTGGGGCATCGCTGCGACAACATCCGCGCTGCACGCGAGATGATCGCCGAGATTCCACTCACCTGCGTGTCCAACTCCTCCAAGATCTACGAGAGCGAGCCTGCCTACGAGACGCGCCAGGACGCGTTTGCCAACGCCGTCATCGAGATCAAGACCGAGCTGGCGCCGTTGGTGCTGCTCGACGAGCTTATGAAGATCGAGGCTGAGCTGGGGCGCGACCGCTCCAAAAAGGCCAAGGCCAACGGCCCGCGCACCATCGACCTGGACCTGCTGTGGATGGACGGCGAGACCCACGGCGGCAAAAAGCTGCGCCTGCCGCATCCGCTGATCGGCGAGCGCGATTTTGTGCTGGTGCCGCTCGAGGACTTGATGCACGACCCGGCGCGGTTCTTCCGCTACAACGGCGTCGAGGTCAAGGAGCCCGAGGACCGTGTGGGTCATATCGTGGGCGAATTGGGGCGTATGTAGATGATCGAGATGAATGCTGTTGCCGCCGGCACCGAGCTCGACGCGGCGCGCGACGCGGGCCGCGAGGGCATGTCCGCGGGCTGGTGCGCGTGGAGCGCGGGCGATGCATCGCTGATGTTTTCGCTGGTCGTGCGCCCCGATGTGAACATGCACGCCTTCCACGGCCTGCCGTTTGTGGCCGCAATGGGTATGATGGACGCGCTCGCGGGCACGGCCGCAACGCCGGGCCTGGGGCTTGCCGGCAAAGTGGGCATCCAGTGGCCGAGTGACATCGTGTGCGGTGCGCCTGCGTTTGAGACGTCGCTCGCGCGTGTTGCCGTGAACGGCGGTGCCGGTGCTGCGGGCATGTTCGGTGCCGTGACGGTGGATATTGAGCGTTCGGCGCTGAGCGAGCTTGGTGTGGACGTGGCTGACGAAGCGCTGGTCGAGACGCTGGCCGCCGCCGTGCTGGCCCGCGTGGACGCCTGGGCGGTTGTTGCCAACACGCCGCAAGGCGCCGCAGGGCCGCTGGCTCCCGTGCTGGGCGAGTACTTCGACATGGTGCCGCTGCTGGGCCGCCAGGTTGCGGCGGTGTCTCCCAACGGCTTGCCGCTTGCGGTCGGTGTGTTTGCGGGCCTGGACATCTGGGGCCGCGCGACCATCAAGACCGATGCCGGCGAGCAGGAGTTTCCGCCCGAGGCTGTACGAATTCGCGGGCTGTAGCGCGAGGCGCCAGCGCTCAAAGATAACGATGACAACAAGACCCTCCTCGGCTGTGCCGGGGAGGGCTTCGCTTGTTTGAGGAACGGGTTGCCAGCGCCCTATTCCTCAAAACTGAAATATTTTCGTTTTTGAGGAATAGGATTAAGGCAGCTCGGCCTTTCGCGAGGTATATTCGCTACAGAGCCTATTCCTCAAAACTGAAAAATTTTCGTTTTTGAGGAATAGCGATAAAAGACCGCGAGGAGGCCCCAATGAAACTCATCAATAGAACGTCATATATGGACACGTTGACGAGCCTTATTGGCGTGCCGGACATCAAGGTCATAACGGGCATCCGCCGTAGCGGTAAGTCAAAATTGCTCGAGGCCCTCCGCGATTACGTGGAGGCGAATCTGTCCAATTCGAATGTCATCCATATCAACTACAACCTCGATGAGTTCGAGAACCTGCTCGAGTATCACGCGTTGCTCACCTATGTAAAAGAGCATCGAGTGGCCGGCAAGCATAACTTTCTGCTTATCGATGAAGTTCAGATGTGCGACGGTTTTGAGCGTGCGATCAACAGCCTTCACGCATCCGAGCAGTACGACATCTTCATCACCGGATCGAACGCCTTTTTGCTGTCGAGCGATCTGTCAACGCTCTTTACGGGGCGCACCTTCGAGATCGAGGTTTTCCCATTCTCGTTTGAGGAGTATCGTCTCTATGGCGACGAGAGCGAGGTCGACCGCGACTTCGATGGGTACGCGAGAACCGGCGGCATGTCTGGCTCTTACCCTTATCCACTGCAGGAGCAGCGCTATCAATATCTCTCCAACGTCTTTAAGACGCTCATTGTGAGAGATATCGTGCAGCGGCATAACGTGAGAAACGAATCGGCGCTGCTGCGCATTGCCGATTACATGATGGACAACGTTTCCAACATTACGTCGGCACGCAACATTACTGATGCATTAAATGCGGATGGGCTAAAGATTACGAACAAGACCGTCGGCACGTACATGGGGTACCTGTGCGATGCGTTTGCCTTCTATAAAGTTCGTCGATACGACATTCGCGGCAAAAAATACCTTAAGAGCGGCGAGAAGTACTATCTGGCGGACCATGCGTTTAAATACGCACTGCTCGGTACACGCGATATGGACTGGGGTCGCGTGTACGAGAACATGGTGGCCATCGAGCTGCTGCGCCGCGGATACGAGGTATACGTCGGCGTACTCTATAAAAAGGAAATAGACTTTGTAGCAATCAAGCGAAGCGAGAAGCTCTACATTCAGGTGAGCGACGACATCAGCTCGGATAAGACATTTGAACGCGAGATTTCACCACTGCTGAGCATTGGCGACGCGTACCCCAAGATGATTCTCGCCCGAACGCATCACGAGGCCACGGACCGCAATGGGGTGCAGATCGTGGACCTGGCGAGGTGGCTATGCGGCGAGGCGTAGCAGAAAGCCTATTCCTCAAAACTGATAAATTTTCGATTTTGAGGAATAGGACCGATGCGTTGCCTAGTTCGCCGCTCGCGTTCGTGCTCGACTTAAGCCCCTGCTCTATCCCAGCTCCTGCATGCGGCGGTAGATTTCGCAGATACCCTTGATGGTGAGCTGTCCGTCGACCACGTCGAAGGCATCGGTCGAATCGGCGACGATGCCGGCGAGACCGCCCGTGGCGATAACGGTGGCATCCTCGCGGCCCAGCTCGCGCTTCATGCGCGCGACCAGGCCCTCGGCCATGGCGGCGGCGCCCATCACGGCGCCGACCTTGATGCACTCCTCGGTATCGCGGCCGATGGCGTGCTCGGGCGCCTCGAGCGGCACGCTGGCGAGCTTGGCGGCACGGGCGGCAAGCGCGTCCATGGAGATGCGAATGCCCGGCGCGATCGCTCCGCCAATGTAATAACCGTCCTCATCGATGACGTCGATATTGGTCGCGGTGCCAAAGTCCACCACGATTGCCGGCGCGCCGTAGAAGGTCTCGGCCGCAACGGCGTTAGCGACGCGATCGGCGCCTACGGCCTGGGGACGCGCCGCGCGCAGCTTGGTCACCGCGGCCGTCTGCGGCCCGATAACGATGGCGTCCGCGGCAATGCGGTCGGCCACAGTGTGCCACTCGCGCGAGAGCTGCGGCACCACGCCGGCGAAGGCGATCGCGTCGACCGCGTCGAGCGAGAGGCCGTACATCTTAAAGAAACCCATCAGGCGCACATGGATCTCGTCGGCGGTATAAGAGCGGTCGGTGGGCATGCGCCACGACTGCACCAGCTCGTCTCCGTCAAACAGGCCCATGGCCGTCTGTGTGTTACCCATATCGATAGCGAGCAGCATGTCTACTCCCGGTGTCGGCATAAAAGGACGCGCACCATTGTATACGTGCCGTCGACGGCGCTCGGCTGCGATTCGTTTACGGTGATAGGGGCTGAGGGGTTTAAATATGAAGGAATTATGCTCTACGAGATTTTCCTTGCCGTTTACCGAACTCCCGCGTAATATTCTTTCCTGCGCACATGAGGCGCCCAGACATTGCGGGGTGGAGCAGTCTGGTAGCTCGCCGGGCTCATAACCCGGAGGTCGTAGGTTCAAATCCTGCCCCCGCGACCAAGAACTTGCAGCTCGGAAGCAAAATTGCTTCCGAGCTTTTTCTTTATCGGTTTACTTTGCGGGTGAATTGCGGGTGAATCCTGAGTCAATTTATTATGTGAAGCAAATAAACCATTGATAATCGCGGGCCGGTCGGCTTGACTTATCGACCGATAAACTCCAATTGGGAGGAGTTTCGGCGGTCCTTAGCTAATAATAGTGCCGGGGATGGATTGCGCCGCCCCCGGACCTTGCGCGCCAAAGGGACGAGTCCCCTTGGAACCCCGTCTATTGCTCTCAACACGGAAACAGGGGAGTGGGGGATACGGGTTGTAGGATGCCGACGGGCGAGCGCTATGCTGTCTCAAGTCCGCATGTAGCTTGTTCGGAGGCTGTCTCTGCGTCTCAAGGCGGGCAATGAATTCTGGCAATCGAACTTCTTCGTATCTGTTCGCTGCGACTTGAGCGATGCGCTCCGCACAAATAATGTTGCCGAAGCATGCGGAATATCAGAAGAGAGATTGCAGGACATGAGTCAGCGCATGAAGAGCTGCCCGTCGTTTTGATAATGACATAATTAAGTGGCAAACTAAAGCGATCGGAGCGACCATGATTCTTGACAGCCTGCGTAACAGCGCGTCTTTTAATGAAACCGACCGAGCCATTGCTACCTATCTGCTCAATCATACCGGCGACCTTAAGACCCTCACTATGGCAAAGCTCGCACAGGAGACTTACACCTCGAACGCGACAATCATCCGCTTTTGTAAGAAATTGGGCCTAAGCGGCTATCGAGAGTTGATCATGCAGCTCATCCAGGAGATAAGCGGAGACTATCTTCTGGCTGCCACTGTCGATCACAATCGTCCTTTTGGCAGTACCGATTCAATTGAGGCCATCGAGGGCAACCTTGCAAATCTCCTGAAGGGCGTCATAGATCAAACGAAAATCGAGCTCGATAGCGCCAAATTGAGCATAATCGCCAAGGCAGTTCTTAGCGCCCCGCGAATTTACATCTTTGCTAAAGGGGAAAGCTATCTGGCGGGATGTATCTTTCGCAACAATCTTCTCAAGCTCGATCGTCATGTCACCATGGCGGACGACGGTGGCCTGCAGACACTGCACGTTAAGAACGGTAGGCCCGGCGACCTGTTTTTATTCCTAAGCTACAGCGGCATTCACTATGATTATTCCAAATACGCCGCCGCTCTTTCCGAGCGCGGAATCAAGCCGTGTTTAATCACGGCGTTTTCTGATTCGGCGCTCGCCAGGCAATGCGACACTGTCTTGCTCATTCCAAAATCAGAGCGCGTGATTGGAAAGGTTGCCAATTACTCTTCCATGATCTCGCTCACGTATACGCTTCAGGTTATTTATTCGCTTATATTCAATCAGGATTATCAAGAGAACTATCGTGTAAAACACGAGGCCGATTCGTTCATCTTTACGAGTTTTGCGGAGATTTAGTCATACAAAAGGTGACCCCAAAGCATTTTGCCTTGAGGCCACCTTTTGTGCTTTTGCTATCTGGATGGCTTCTCTACTTCAGCTCAGGCCAATAGCCCTTGTTCGCCTCGATCATGTCGTCCAAGACTTCCTTAGCCACGCGCGCTGAGGGAATCGTGCGATTGAGGGTGAAGGCCTCGAGTGCCTTCTGGTAGGAGCCCTCGATAACGGCCTCGACCACAAGGCCCTCGCAGGCATCCTGCTGCTCGATAAGGCCCTTGTAGAAGCGGGGAATCTTCCCGACGCGGACCGGTTCGGCTCCTCGATCGGTGATGTACGCCGGAATCTCGACGGTCGCGTCGTCCGAGAGATTCTCGATTGCGCCATTATTGGGCACAATCACCAGCTGGCGATGGCGCAAATCCTTCGCCAGGGACTTGACGACATCGACAATGAACCTGCCGTGGACGCCTACGTAGAACTGCGTGAGATCGACCTTTTCACCGCGCTTAAGCGCCGCAGATGCGTCGAAGATACGCTTTTCGCGGCCGTTTACGACCTGCATGCCACGCGTGTTATTGATGTCCATGTACTCCACGCAGGCATCGGGCAACAGGTAATACTGGTAATAGGTGTTGGGGAGGTAATCCTGGAATAGCGTAGAAATCGTTGCCGCATTCTTGAAGGTGTGGGCCCAGTCTGGGTCCTTTACCAATGCGTCATTGAGGCTTGCCTCGGAAATGTAACCGTACTTACGCACGTGCTCTTTGAGCTTGTCCGTAACGTCGACGCCCTTGCAGCGTACGCTGGTATACCACCCAAAGTGATTGAGGCCAAAGTAGTCGACTTCAATGTCGTCGAGTTCGCAGCCCAAAATCTCCGCCATGCGGGCTTCAATCTCTACCGGCATATCGCAGATGTCGAGAATGCGAGCGTTTGGACGCAGCTTGTGCATCGCCTTGGCTACGATGGCAGCGGGGTTAGAGTAGTTGACGATCCAGTAGTCCTTGCAGGCGTACTCCTCGCAGAAATCGACAAGCTCGCACATGGGGAAGATGGTCCTCATGCCATAGGCCATGCCACCTGCTCCGCAGGTCTCTTGGCCGACTACGCCATGGCGCAGGCTGATCTGTTCATCCTGGATACGCATCTTGAGCCCGCCCACGCGCATCTGCGCCATAACAAAGTTCGCATCTGTAAACGCCTCTTTGGGGTCGACGGTTACATGCAAGGGGATCTCGGGGGCAAGGTCATCGATAACTGCCTTAACCACCACAGCGACCGTGTCCTGGCGTTCCTTGTCGATGTCATAGAGCCAAAGCTCACGAATCCCCAGTTCGTCCTTTTGATCAATCAGGTCTTTGACGATACCGGCGGTATAGGTGCTGCCGCCGCCGCAGATGACAATCTTGTATCCGTTCATGTTGTTCATGCCTTTCAAATCAAATTGAGCTGCAGACAATCTTGGTTACTATCTGCACGAAGTAGGTAGCGATGTTGATGACCGCCGCCATGCCTGCAATGCTGCCTGCGTCCGCGTGCCTTCCTGAACGCCGGGTCCAAACCGCAGCGAGTAGACCCAGGAGCGGCCAGATAAAACCACATGCGAATGCAGCCATAAGTACGAGAAGACCCCTTGTCGACTTTTCTTTGTACATGTTGAGCAGGCGTTCGAACATGCCTCGGATTGAATGAAACGTTTTGGTCAACATGAGGTCTCCTCGCTTATCGCTTATCGATTACGCGACTGTTAATCTTCCAGATTAAGGATGGGACGCAGCAGGTCGTAGACGGAGTGCACGTTGGTTCCCACGACAATTTGGACATTGGTGCCGTTCTTAAACAGGCCCTTGTCGATAGCCTTCTTGATGGTCTCTTCGTTGACCTTGTCGGGATCTTTGACTTCGACACGGAGACGAGTCATGCAGCAGCCCATGGTGTTGATATTGTCCTTGCCGCCAAGGCCGTTGATGATGTTCTGCACCATTTCCTGCTGTTTTGCGTCGACTTCCGGAGTTCCGGAGGACTCGAGAGCATTGTTGCCTCCGGAGACCTCTGCAGACCACTCTGCGGAACGGCCGGGCGTCATGAGGTTGAGTTTCTTGATCACCATCGCCAGAACGATGAACGAAACGGCGGCAAACACGATGCCCAAGACGATGTAAATCGGGAACTTGGTGACGCCCATTGGCAAAGGCAGGCCGAGCGTGAGCAGCTCGATGCCACCGTACATGTTAAGCAAGCGGACTCCCAGGACAAACAGGAGCATCTCGCCCAGTCCGTAGAACAGGCTGTAGGCAACCCAGAGAATCGGAGACGCGAACAGGATCATGAAGTCGAGCGGCTCAGTGATGCCGGAGAGCATGGCGGTGATGTAAATGGGCACCAGCATGGCTGCGACAGCTTTTCGATTCTCCGGACGGGAAGTCGCAATCATTGCGAGCACGGTGCCGAGGGTTACGAATTCCTTGCCAAAGCCGAACATGGCAAAGCGGACAGAGGGGTCGACTGTGGTGAGGGATCCGTCGGCGATATGGGGAAGCTCGGCATAGAAGATGTTTGCTGCGCCGGAAACACTCTGGCCGGCGACGACCGCCGTGCCGCCAATCGCGGAGTAGTCAAACGGCATCCACATAAAGTGGTGCATGCCGAGAGGTACGAGGACGCGGTTCAGGAAGCCGTAAATGAAAACGCCCAGACCACCCGAGGCTGCGATGAATGAAGAAGCGTTGCTGATGGCGTTGGCGATAGGGGGCCACACGATAGTCGCTCCGATGCCGAAGACAATGCTCAGCGGAACCATCGCCAGAAGGGCCAGGCGGGGTCCGCCGTAAATCCGGATATACTCCGATACCTTTACGTCGATCAGTTTGTTATAGAGCCAACCGCAGAAGCATCCGATGAGTACGCCGCCGAAGACGTTGATATCGGTAACTTGAAGACCCAGTACCGTTGCCTGGCCAGTGCCATACAGACCCATCGCGCCAGCTTTTGCCAGCTGATCGGTGAGCGTCAGGTAGGCGTTGTTGACATACAGGAACATGAGGTAACTAATAAGTCCAAACACTGCCGCGTTGGATTTTTGCTTCTTTGCGAAGCCTGCCGTTAGGCCGACTGCGAAAATCACCGGCAGGTTGCCGATCACCGCGGAGTTGGTTGCCGCGGAGAGCAGCGTGCCCAGATCTGCGACAACTCCGCTGCCGAGCGAGCATACCGTGGCGATGGCCAAAATGATGCCCGTTACCGAAAGGTACAAAATAGGGTCGACGATAACGCGGCCAAAGTTCTGGAAGGCCGTTTTGACTTTATCCATCTCTTCCCCTCTCCTAACTAATCTCGGGGGCTTGCCCCTTAGGCAGAGACGACACTCGCATACTTGCCGGCGTCAGGTGTTGATGTCGCCTCTGTTTACGGATTTCATGATAGTTGGGGTGTTTGCAAACAGGGCGGGCTGGAACAAACGGTTCTTAAAAACAAGTGCGACTAATCTATTTCGTTGTTACCATCTTTCCATTTCGGTCAGCGGTATTCATTTTTAGGCAAATGGCTTTGGACGCGAGTGACTAGCTACGCCTTGATTTGCCAAGTTTGAAATCCATCCATCTCTTTTTAATAGGCTCTTGCCGCCCGGGCGTCCCGGAAGAAAGGAGGAGGAGCGGAAGAAGCATTCCGATCCTGTGCGCGTCCATTTCCTGTGACAGCAGGGTTTCAAGCAGCTTTTTCGCTTCATCGAGGCGCAGGGGCTGCCTTTCGGCTCCCTGCGACCGCGGGACTGATATTGCATCGCTTGCGATGCAACTGTTGAAGTCAAGCAATCGTTGGTCGAATTTTGGTCGAAATTGGCATGGCATTGATTCAAGCATTTTATCAAAATATGTTAATCTACCTGCGCATATAACGGTATCAAAGAGCTTCAAAAGGTGTCGATAAACATCGATATTCTGTTCTCATGACCCGAAGGTCGTAGGTTCAGATCCTGCCCCCGCGACCAAGACTTTTGTAGCCAGGAAGCTTAACGGCTTCGGCTTATAGGACAAAAAGTGTGTCCGCTTTGGGGGCATCGGCGCAGGTCGATGCCCCTTTTTCAGCCGTTTAAAATCCGCGCCCGCTTTTTACCGCTCGGACAGAATGTGTGTCCGGTTGCCTATCGTTCTCGCGGGTAGATAACCTTTTCCGGAACCGTAAAACCCTTTCGGAAGAGGTACCCATGAAGGCCGTTTATTGCCCCTACTGCGGCGGTCGGACCAAGCGCAACGGCAGGACGTCTTCGGGCTACTGCGCGTGGAAGTCGCGCCCGCCGAGCGCGAGCTTTGCGGCGGACATGGTCACGTTCTCGTATTTAAACCCGAACTACCTGCCCTACTCGTGCACGAACCTTGCAGGCATTTCCGGCCTAGGGAACCTCTTGGGCGTGCGGTCGATGGGCTACGCGTTCTCGTCGTGCACCTTCGCAACCATCGACTTCCGGGGCATCGACCCGTCCAGGCTCACGAATCTGTTCTGCACGTTCTTGGGGTATTCATACCTGACGATGATTTACGCGGACGCGACACGGGCACTGCCAACGAGCGGCATCACGGGTTCGCAGTGGTTCTATTCCTGCTCCACGTCGCTCGTCGGCGGCAACGGGACCGTGTGGGCAAGTAGTAAGACGGCCTGCTCGTACCTGTGCGCCGAGGTGGCTGGTACGCTTGGGTACATCATGGCTTCTCAGCAATGAGTTTGGCCTTGGCCACTATATCGGTATTGGCCATATCTGAGAACATTTCGTCGACGAGCCGAACGTAGAACTCGTAGGCTTCGTAGCGAGATGCTTTCAGAGCGCCTTCGGCTTCCCTCAAACGCAGCCCAGCATCTCTCGCTTGCGCTTTTCTTGCCATCTGCTGCATGACTGGTTCGTCACCGCCTTTGGAATCATCACCTCTCTGCAGTTTCGCCACCTCCGCATCAAGGCGCGTCATCAATAACTCGTATTCACTCTCACCAACATTTGAGAGGCTGATCAGCAAGTCTTTGAAAGTTCTGGCAGTGAGCATGCGATTTAGAGCTGCCCTGCAAGCATTAAGTTCTGCGTTGGCTTTTTCGACCATATCCTGGGCAATGAAGGCACTCCCTGCAGATGGCTTCTCATTCTCCAGCGTGGTCTTTCCAAGCGGCCACTCTACGCTTGCCTTCCCCGTGATGCTTTTAAGTGCGGTGACTGCCCCGCTCTCCAATCCAACGATGTCGGCGACATCTTGGAGCTCGTACGAATCGCAGTCCGTTTCGCCGATTAGATAGCCGATTGGTTTTCCGAAGAAATCGGCAAGTTCGACCAAATCAGTCCAATTCGGGAAATGGTCTCCCTTGAGGAAGTGGCTAATCCTTCGCGCTATGGCCTTGCACGCCTGGTCCGTCTTCTTTACGCATTGAGCATCGATGCTCGATTGGTTTTCTCCTCCGTAACGCCTTTCGTACATGAGCCTCGCGAGCTCGATTTGCGAGAGGCCAACTCTACCGTCCGTATTGACGAAACTCCGCATTAAGCTTGCAAGTCGTTCTGGAAGCACATCTTCTGGCTTATAACGGCGGACATACATTGTCTGAATACCCTTTCTAAATAGCGCAGCAGACATATCTTAGACATTTACTGTTTACTTGTGCAGTTGCATTATTGACCCAAGTAATCAAGTAGTCAGCGGGCGGTCGAGTTAGGAGGACACGATGACGGATTGGGACTACGCGCAGCTGTCACATATTGCAAAGGAGTCGGGCGGACCAAGGGCGCTTATCGCAAACATCAGAAATGGGGGAATTGCCACAGGAAGGTGGCAGGGTTGCATTGTTGGATCTGCTGTAACGCTTGCCATAGGGAGTATGGGTTTGTGCCTGTATAACAGGCACCAGAAGAAGCTGGCGCTTGCCAACGAGAGCGCCGAAATCCTTGAGTCGAACATCGAAGCCTACGATGCCATCCAAGCGGAGGGGGCCACGGGCGCAGCCGATGAAGACGAGCAGAGTATTCGGGATGAAGGACTAGGTGTCGAAGCCGCCGTTTAACGACGAGCAATATTGCTAGCCAATTCAACGATATAAACCTAGAAGGGTCGAGCCCCCGGCACAGCGCCGAGGGCTCGCTTTCGTTGCGGATTGATTACACTGGGCGGTCTTGAGCTCCCGATACGTCGGGCCGCCCTTGCTGATGTTTACTTAAAAGTGGTCCGAATGGTCAAGCTAGCGTACTGGACAAGGATCTTCGAAAAACGCTTCGAGCTGACGGCGGCGCCCTTTGATGCTAAAAGGCATCGGGCCTGCGTTTCTATAAGGCCGGCCACCCAATTAAGAGCCATCAGGACGCATGGCTGCGGTACATCGAGGGGCGGCTTGGATGGGCTATCGAGATGAAAAAGATCGTTGCGGAGATCGGGTTTTAAAAACGCTTCGGCAATTTACTGGCTTATAGGACACACTTTTTGTAGCTTTCAACTATGAGTCGACTGTTTTCCGACTACAAAACGCGGGGATGCCATCGAAAAGGACACTTGCGGTATCCAGAGTCGGGTAGGGATGGATGCCGCAAGTAGAGAGTCCAATGCAAGTAGAGAGTCCAATATTAGATGATGCGCCCGGTAAGGTACCCAGACGCATCGCGGTCGGTCTGTTGGAAGCCGTGCGTCTGACGGTGAGATCCATCACGATGTTACAGGGCATGCCATCTTGCGGTCTTTCCCGTTCCGTCGCTATCGATGGTCTTGTCTACCTTCTTCATCTTCGCTAACAGGTTCGACACCTTCTTGGCCTTTTGCGCGTCGGTAAGGCCCGAGGGGAGAAGATCGTTGATGAGGGCGGTGATTTTCGCACGTGGTGCGGGCCCCGTTTCTGAGAGCATCTGAATGACAAACGCCTTGCAGGCCTCTTCATTGAGGCCTTTGCTGCGCGTGTAAGACACCTCCTGCCCCGTCTTCGAGGCAAGGGCGTTCGTGATGGAGATATGGGGGTACCTGCCTTCGATAAGCTTGAGTCGATGCAGCTCTGCGGCCTCCTCGTTCGTGATTTCCTCGCCTTTTTGAACCTTGTCCAAAAGGTAGACGACGTCCATCGGAAGGTCCGGTTTAGCATAGAGTAGCCTGCTGTAGCTCTCATTGATGGTCTTACCGTAGACGCTTACGCGCACGCGGGTTGGATCCGAAAGGTCGTAGGTGGGTAGGGGGAAGTATCGCTTTCTCTGCATCTGGAATACTTTGGGGATTCCCATGGCGATGGTGTCAATCATGTCCATCTGCACCATCGCCTCGGAAAGGAAGGGGTTGCGGTAGTAGCTTGGCTTAAAACCCGGCCGCATCGCATTTTCGATTGTCTCCGGAATGAAGGACCCTTCGTTTAGGAACACGAGGTGATCCTCGAATTCCTCGACATTGATTCGCCCCTGCATGGAATAGTCCTGATGGGCGATACAGTTGTTCAGGAGCTCTCTGATGATCTCGGGTTCGTACTGGTCAGCCTCAAAGGGAAACAGACTCGCGCCATTTGCGTTGAACCGGTACTTCTCGTTGCGGATTTTCCCGAGTACCTGGTCAATCGCGAGAAGGAAGGGTGGTTTGAAGTGCTCGTAAGAGGTTACCGATCCATTGGAGGCATAGAGAGTCCAGGTGATGCGCGGGCTCATCCCATCGAGCAGACGGGTGGATTCTGGCCTTCCGAGCAGGATGAGTGTCGTCGGGGTGATCTTGCCGTTTCTGGTTAGGTTTGCCATGTCGAGAATCGTGCGGTCATCCATGTCCGCGAACGCCCCGGAATGCCGCCGGTGCTTGGAGAGAAAGAGCTCCACCGCTTTCTTCACGGCTTTGGGGTCGAGGTCCTCGAAGGTTGCTTCTTCGATTTCGAGGGCACTCCAGTCCGGCCTCCGCATTTGGCGTATCTGCTCGTACTTATCGATGGGGAGTGGCCCGAGTGATTCGCCCTCGCGCGCCCATGCCGCATTGTTGAACGCCGTCGGCATGCCTGGCGTTGCGGCGGGGATTTGAAACGCGAGGACGCGTTTGCCGTCAATCCTGAGTTCATGGATCTCTCTCAGGGTGAGGTGGTTGTTCGCGCGGTCCGCAATCTCCTTTTTAAGGGATCGAAGGTTGGCCGGATTTCCTTCTCGGTAAGCGGTTCCGCATGCGACCTTGTCGTTGTCCATACCGAAGATGAGCCAGGCGTCTTGTTTCCCGCGCAGGACCGCTTCGTTACTCAGGGCGGAGAAGTACTTCCCGAGGTTCTTGAAACTGAAGTCGTTTTTCGCTTCCTTGAGCTCGATAACCTCGCTCTCATAGGGCTTCTCGATACGGGCGATGAGTTCAAGGACGTCGTGATCGCTGTAGTACAAGATCGCTCCTAACGGTCTCGTGGCTGATATTTAGTCGTAAGATACGACTAAATATCGAAATTAAAGTCATTTTAGTCCAATCTAACGACTAGAAATAAAGATGTTGGACTGTTTATAGGACTAAATACTGTGGAAGGCACGGCTTTAGTCCAATCGCTGTTTGACGGCCCGCCATATCCATAACCCGGAGGTCGTAGGTTCAAATCCTGCCCCCGCGACCAAGAACTTGCAGCTCGTCGGCCTAGCCGGCGAGCTTTTTTGTTATTTCGGGACCGTGTTTTCGGTCCAATTCTCGGCCTCTCAAACAAAATCTCGATCTGTAACATCTAGACCCGATTTGGGCGGCTAGGTGTTACAGATCGAGATATACCGGTGGGTTGGGTCGTGTTTGTCTAAATCTGTAACACGAGGGACGGATTTTGCCGAGTTGTTGTTATAGATTGAGATTTTCTAGCAAGCGGGTTTGGTTTGTCTCGATCTGTAACAGTAAGACCCAGTTTTGCCACGTAACTGTTACAGATTGAGACAAACCGGCAGACGTCCCATCCCCATCCACCTGCCGCTACCTGTTATCCGCCGATTTCCGTTGCGCTGTTGTATTCCCATGCCATATCCTCTAGACAACTACGCGGCATCATCGCCGCCGCGCCTACAAGAGAGGAATGTCCATGACCGCACCTGCATCCAAGCTGCTTCAGCCCATTACGGTTGGCCCCCTTGAGCTCAAAAACCGCATTATGTTCCCGCCGCTGACCACCGGCTACGAGGAGCGCGACGGTTCCATCGGCGAGCGCAGCCTGGCTTTTTACGAGCGCCTGGCCCGTGGCGGCGTGAGCTACATCGTCATCGGCGACGTTGCTCCCGTCATGACCGCAAGCCCCACGCCCAAGCTGGCGACCGACGCCCAAATCCCCACGTTTAAGGCCCTGGCCGATGCCGTCCACAAGCACGGCGCCAAGGTCGCGCTGCAGCTGTTCCACCCCGAGTACGACGTGCCCGGCGTCGGCCGCATGGTCATGGGATCCATGGCCGCCGCCAAGGCCGCGCAGGAGGCCAAGGCCGCCGGCGACGAGGAGACCTTTGCCGCCAAGATGGCCGAGTCCAACGAGATCCGCAACCAGGCCTACGCCAAGCTGCATCACGACATGCAGCACTTTGTGAACGAGGCGAGCGTAGAGCAGCTCACCCAGATCAAGGAGGCCATCGCTGCCTCGGCCGCTCGCGCACAGCAGGCCGGGATCGACGCTATCGAGGTCCACGGCGACCGCCTGGTGGGTTCGCTGTGCTCGGCCATCCTCAACCAGCGCACCGACGAGTACGGTGGTTCGTTCGAGAACCGCGTTCGCTACGCGCTGGAGGTCGTCGCCGCCATTAAGGAGGCCGCGCCGCAGCTGATGGTGGAGTACAAGCTCCCCGTGATCATGGAGAACCCCGACGGCACGCCGCGCGGCAAGGGTGGCCTGCAGCCCGACGAGGCCTGCGAGTTCGCCAAGCTGCTCGAGGGTGCGGGCATCGATATGATTCAGGTCGCACAGGCCAACCACACCGGCAACATGGGCGACACCATTCCGCCCATGGGTGCCATGCCCTACAACTGGACGCTGCCCGTGGCCGAGCGCGTCAAGGCCCTGGTCTCCGTGCCGGTGGCAACCGTGGGCCGCGTGGTTTCGGTCGAGGCCGGCGAGAAGATTCTGGAAGACGGCGCCGCCGACATCATCGCCTATGGCCGCTCGCTCATGTGCGACCCCGACATTGCGCTGAAGGCCGCCACGGGTGAGCCCATCCGCGAGTGCCTCAACTGCAACAAGGGCTGCGTCGATGCGATTCAAAACCGCAAGTACATCTCGTGCGTGCTCAATGCCGAGAACGGCGATGAGGCAACCATCGCCATTAAGCCGGGCGAGGGCGACAAGAAGATCGCCGTGGTGGGCGGCGGCATCGCCGGTCTGGAGGCCGCGCGCGTGGCGGCCAAGCGCGGCTACGACGTGACCGTCTACGAGGCGAGCGATCATCTGGGCGGCCAGATTGTGCTGGCGGCCGCGCCTCCGCGCAAGGACGAGATCATGCGTTCCGTCGAGTACTACGAGAAGATTCTGCCCGGCCTGGGTGTGAAGGTCGAGCTCAACCATGCCGCTACCGCTGAGGACCTCAACGCCGCCGACGCCGCGATTGTGGCCGTGGGCGCGCACGACGTGGTCATCCCCGTTCCGGGTGCCGATTCGGACAAGGTCGTCTCGAGCTGGGACGTGCTGGCCGGCAAGGTGGAGCTCAGCGGCCGCGTCGCCGTCATTGGCGGTGGCCTGGTGGGCACCGAGACTGCCGAGTATCTGCTGCAGCACGGCTGCGAGGTGGCGATCGTCGAGATGCTCGACAAGATTGCCGCGGGCGAGTCCGAGACCATTCTGCCGCTGATTATGAGCGACTTTGCAGAGCACAACGTGGAGCAGCACGTGAAGACCCGCCTGACCGCCATTACCGACGAGGGCGTGGAGGCCGTGCGCACCACCGAGGACGGCGCCGAGGAGCCGGTAAATATCGCCTGCGATTACGTGGTGATGGCCGTGGGCTCCAAGGCCAACGCGTTTGACCTGGACGGCGTGACGGTGCCCGTGACCTGCGTGGGCGACTGCTCGGGCGAGCGCACCGCCGACATTGCGAGCGCCATCCGCACGGCGTATCACGCGGCCAACGAGCTGTAGTTGAGCATCGCGGCCAGGCGGGGCGGTAGCACGGATTCGTCTCGCCCGGCTGTGTCCCGTCGGGTGTCAACCGGTGCGGGGCCTGCAAGCGCAGCAGGTCCCGCCCTTTTTGTTTTGCTCCGGTGGATGGCAATGCGCGGTAATCATGAGGAGTGAGGGCGTCTACTACCTTGCAGATCACTCAAAATTATTGGGGGAGGGGTTAATAACTATATCCTCTATACCAAAGGACATAAAGAGATGCCAATTTTGTTGACAAGCGAATGACGATTAGCTGTGAGTCAGCTACCAGCGTAAATAATCGATAAAGATATGTCGTAATTTGGTGCCAAATGCCCAGATAACGCCGCGTCTATTTTAATTAACTGCTTTGAGCAAACAGTAAAATGCTACTATCTAACTTGCACGTAAGAAGGCAGATTAACGGTTAAGGCTAAGAAGTGGCAGGTATGTCGGAAGCAACTAGGACTCGCACGCATGCGCCCGAGGTTAGGCAGCGCGCCGTCGAGATCCTCCAAGAGGGGGTCGGTCATCGCGCCCTCGCCGCGGAGCTTGGCATTCCCCAGGCCACGGCTCGTCAGTGGGCCCGCGCGTATGCCGTGGGCGGTGCCGACGCCGTTCTCAATGCCGGTTCGCATCATCACACCTATTCGTACGACGTAAAGCTCGCTGTGGTTAAGGACCGTCTGGAAAACGGCTTGACGGTTCGCGAGGCCATGATCAAGCACAAGATTCCCAGCGAGTCTTCGGTCAAGGCTTGGTGCCGCCAGTACCGCGAGAGCGGTGAGTCCGCACTGGTCGATAAGCCGCGCGGTCGCAAGCCGCGCGTTAAAAAGGCGGAATAGCGAACGGGATGGTGCGCCCACAGGGGCGCATTTTTCTTGCCGCGCCAACTTTTTGGACCGGCGCGAGCCTGTCGGGACATCCTCCAACGTGGCCAATAAACTGCACGCAGTGGCCCGCGCGCCTGTCGCTGCGATAGGGGAGCGTCGCCTCTCTGCTCCAAAGCGGACGCGCTCTTGCCCCGTACGCCTAAAACTCCCCAGTTGACCGAAAACCTGCCGCCGCTGCTCCTCAATTGAGCTATAACGTTAAACAATTGCAGCGTTTTTGCATGGGGGAGTGATGGTATGACGCTATTGTATTTCCTTACCCTGTTTCCGCTGGTACCGGCGCTGGGCATGCTGCTCGCGCGCGGTGACCGCGCCCGCGATGCGGTGGGGCTCATAGGTTCCGGCATTATTATGGCGGTGACAGTTGTAGTCGCCGTCATGTTTTTTGGCACGGGTCCGCAGAGCTTTGAGGTTGCCCCCGGCACCTCGCATGTGCTCTCGATCATCAGCTCCGCCATCGACGTGATTCTGTGCGCCGTCATCCTGTACAACGCGCGTAAATATAAGAGCACGCTCACCACGGTGCTCGGCGTGGTGCAGCTGGTGGGCTCGCTCGCCTTTGCAGCCATGACGCTGCCCGCGGCCGAGGCCGTCACGGCGACGCCGCTCTACCTGGACTACATGAGCGTGATCATGGTCCTCGCCGTCGGTATCGTCGGCAGTCTAATCTGCGTGTATGCCCTGGGTTACATGAAGGACTTCCAGGCCCATGACGAGCACGAGGCCGCGCTGCGCGGGCAGACCGCGCCCGACCGTCGCCCGCAGTTCCTGGCGCTTATGTTCCTGTTCCTCTCGGCCATGTTCGTCATCGTGACGAGCGACAACCTTGAGTGGCTGTTCTGCGGCTGGGAAATCACCACCGTGTGCTCGTTCCTTATGATTGGCTATACGCGCACGCCCGAGGCCATCAAGAACGCCTTCACCCAGATCATCCTCAACATGCTGGGCGGTATCGCGTTTTTGGCCGGCCTCATGTACCTGCACGTTAACGGTATGCCGCTGACCATCTCGGGTGTGATCGAGCTTTCCGGCGCCGGAACCGCGCAATCCGCGCTGCTGGTGATGCCGGTCATTTTGCTGTCGCTCGCCGCACTCACCAAGGCCGCACAGATGCCGTTCCACACTTGGCTGCTGGGTGCCATGGTTGCCCCCACGCCCACGAGCGCCCTGCTGCACTCGTCAACCATGGTCAAGGCCGGCGTGTTCCTGATGGTCAAGCTCAGCCCGCTCTATGCCATCTATCCCGTGACTGGCTTTATGGTCACGAGCGTGGGCGCCATCACGTTTTTGCTCGCCGCCCTCATGGCCATCTCGCAGAGCAACGCCAAACGCGTGCTCGCGTACTCCACCATTTCCAACCTGGGCCTCATCAGTGCCTGTTTGGGTGTCGGCGCGCCCGAGGCCGTATGGGCGGCCATCTTCCTGATCCTGTTCCACACGGTGGCCAAGTCGCTGCTGTTCCTGTGCGTGGGCACGGCCGAGCATCATATCGGCAGCCGCAATATCGAGGACATGGACGGTATGTTCAGCCGCATGCCGCACCTGACGCGCCTGATGATGCTGGGCATCATGGGCATGTTCGTGGCGCCGTTTGGCATGCTCGTGTCCAAGTGGGGCGCCCTGGTGGCGTTTGCGCAGACCGGCAACGTGCTCATGATCATGGTGCTTGCCTTTGGCTCGGCCGCGACGTTTTACTTCTGGGGCAAGTGGCTCGCCAAGCTTTCGGGCGTCGACCCCACGGCTCAAAACGTTGAGGTCAATGTCCATAAGACCGAATGGATGGCGCTCAACACCATCGCCGCGCTGCTGATTCTGTGCTGCGTGGCCTTCCCGATTATCTCGAGCGGTTTGGTGTCGCCTTACTTGGCCATGGTGTTTGGCCGCGTGCCGTACGTTATTGGCAAGGACGCCATGTATCTGATGGTGGTTATCGTGGCGTTTATCGCCGTGGTGCTGCTGACGTCATTCCACGTGAGCAACAAACCGCACGTAAACGTATATCTTTCGGGTGTGGGAACCGACAATTACCGCCATTTCCGCGGCTCGATGGGACATGAGGTGAAGGCCGAAAAGCGCAATTGGTACTCGGAGGACGCCCTTGGCGAGAAGCGTATTGGCCCCGTGGGTAGCGTCGTGTGCTGCAGCATTATCTTGTTTGCGCTGCTGTGCTGCGCGTGGATTGGGCCCGAGCGACTTGCCATGAGTGCACCCTCGGTGCTGCGCGGTAAGTATTTTGAAGGTTCGGGTGTCGTGGGCATCTTTATTGGCACCGTGGCGTTTGCCCTGCTGGCGCCGCTTGTGGGCGGCCTGATCGACGGCATCGACCGTAAGCTTTCGGCTCGCATGCAGGGCCGTGTGGGCCCGCGCCTGCTGCAACCGTTCTACGACGTTGCCAAGCTGCTGCGCAAGGCCCCTGCCAGCGTAAACACCATGGACGATACCTACATGGCGTGCGCGCTCATCTTTACCGTCGTGGGCGGCGGCATCTTTGTGTCGGGCTCCAACACGCTGCTGTGCGCTTTTATGGTGACGCTCGCCGCGATCTTTGTGGTGCTGGCGTCCGCCTCGACGCAAAGCCCGTTTGCCCAGGTCGGTGCCGACCGCGAGCTGCTGCAGGTCATGAGTTACGAGCCCGCCGTTCTGCTGATGAGCGTGGGCCTGTACCTTGCCACCGACAGCTTCGATTCCATCGCCGTGACGGGGCAGTCGGCCCCCATCATCGTGTACAGCGCGCCCATTTTCCTCGCGCTGCTCGCGGTACTTACCATCAAGCTGCGCAAGTCGCCGTTCGATCTTTCGTACTCGCATCACGCGCATCAGGAGATCGTTCAGGGCGTCGCCACCGAGATGAGCGGCGGCACGCTGGCCAAGATGACCCTTATGCACTGGTGCGAGACCGTGCTGTTTTTGATGTGGGTGGGCATGTTCTTTGTTTGGGGCAACCCGGTGAGCTGGGTGGTAGCCCTGGTCATGATGGCCGCGACGTACTTTGTCGAGGTGCTTATCGACAACACCTTCGCACGCAGTACCTGGCGCAGCTGCTTTAAGCTCGGATGGGGCGTGGCGCTGGTGTTTGGCCTGCTCAACCTTATGCCCATCCTCGTCGACGTGTTTATTTAGGAGGCGGCATCCATGGATCATAAAATGTCGCGCTCGCCGTGGGTTATTCATTACGACGGCTCGAGCTGCAACGGATGCGATATCGAGGTGCTGGCCTCGCTCACGCCGCTGTTCGATGCGGAGCGCTTTGGCGTGGTCAACACCGGCAACCCCAAGCATGCGGACATCTTTTTGGTGACGGGGTCGGTCAATGCCCAGAACCTGCCCGTCGTGCGCCAGATCTACAACCAGATGCTCGAGCCCAAGTGCGTGGTGGCGTGCGGCATCTGCGCGTGCTCGGGCGGCGTATTCCGCGATGCCTACAACGTGATCGGAGGCGTGGACCGCGCGATTCCCGTGGACGTATACGCGCCCGGGTGCGCCATTCGTCCCGAGACGGTGATTGATGCCATCGTGGAGGCGTGCGGCATCCTGGATCAGAAGGAGGCCGTGATGCGTGCTGGCGGTGACCCGCTTACCGTGGGCGGTGCTGCTACCTGGGATGGCGGCGTTGAGCTGGGCGAGGACGGATTTGTGGCCGCGGGGGCCGGGGCTGACGGTGCCGGTGACGGCGTCGAGGCCAACGTGTCCACCAGGTCCGCCGCACCCGCCGCTGGTGACGCACCTGCCGGGAAGCCCGCCGCGCCCGTCGCTGGCGACGCATCTGCTGAGACGCCCGCCGCTGCAAAGGAGGCCGAGTAATGCAAAAGGCTATCTATGCCACCGTCGGGATCGACGAGCTCCTGTCGCATGTCCAGGCGCTCAAGGGCGTCGGCGTGCGCTTTGTGCAAATGCATGCCGAGCGCAACGTCGACGACGGCACGTATCGCCTGGTCTATACGTTTATCAACGTTCGTGCTGCACAGGAGCAGATCGCTCAGGATGGCAGCTATGCGATCGAGAACCTGGTGGTTGAGGGCATCGACCAGTACCAGGAGATTCCGTCCATCAGCTCGTATTATCCGGCGGTATTCCCGTTTGAGAACGAGGCGCACGACCTGTTTGGGCTTGCCATTACCGATATGCAGATCGACTTTAAGGGCTTTTTCTACCAGGTCTCGACTGCCGAGCCCATGAGCGTTATCACACCCGAGGTGAAGGCCGCGCGCGAGAAAGCCATGAAGGTCCGTGCCGCCGCAGAGGCCAAGGCGCGCAAGGCTGCGGCCGAGAAGGCCGCTGCCGCTGCTGCTGCGGGGGAGGGCGCCGCGGGTGCCGGCGATGCTGCGAACGCTGTTGCCGCCCAGCCCGCTGCGGCTACCGGCTCCGATGCTCAGCATGACGATGCCGCTGCCAAGGCCGCGCTCAAGGCTGCCGAGATGGAGGCAAAGCTCGCCGCCATGGATCCCGTTAAAGCGGCCAAGGTCCGCGCGGCGCTTGCTGCCAAGGCCGCCCGCGACAAGCAGAAAAAGGAGGCGTAAGGTCCATGGCACATCGCTCCGTTATTCCGTTTGGCCCGCAACACCCGGTGCTGCCCGAGCCGCTTCATCTGGACCTGGTGATCGAGGACGATCGCGTCATCGAGGCGATTCCGCAGATCGGCTTTGTGCACCGCGGGCTCGAGAAGCTAACCGAAAAGCGCGACATGCATCAGTTTGGCTACATCGCCGAGCGCATCTGCGGCATCTGCGCCGTGGGCCACAGCTACGGCTATGCCAGCGCCTGCGAGCGCATGCTCGACATCGAGGTGCCCGGCCGCGCGCAGTATATCCGCACCATTTTGCACGAGCTTTCGCGCATCCACTCGCATCTGCTGTGGCTGGGCCTGCTCGCCGATGCCTTTGGCTTCGAGGCGCTGTTCTATCGGTCGTGGACCCTGCGCGAGCAGATTCTCAAGATTTTCGAGAGCACGTGCGGTGGTCGCGTGATTCTGTCGATCAACGAGATCGGCGGCCTTAAGCACGACATTGAGGACTCCGAGCTGGCGGGTATTGTCCAGACGCTCGATGCCATGCGTCCCGACTACGAGGCCCTGGTGCATACGTTTTTGGACGACAATAGCTGCGGCGAGCGCCTGCATGGCGTGGGCGTGATCAGCAAGAAGGACGCGCTGAATCTGTCGATGGTCGGCCCGTTCGGTCGCGCCTCGGGCGTGGATTACGACGTGCGCATGTTTGGTGACGGTGCCTATGCAGGCCTGGCGGCATTTGAGCCCATCGTTGCTACCGACGGCGACTGCTATGCCCGCTGCCAGGTGCGTTGTGCCGAGGTCACGCAGGCCATGGACATCATCAAGGAGCTTGTGGGCAAGATCCCGCACGACGGTATCGGCGGGCGCACCAAGCTCACGCCGGCCGACGGCGCGCGCGGCGAGGTTGTGATTGAGCAGCCGCGCGGCGAGGCGTACTACTATGTGCGCGGTAACGGCACCAAGAATCTGGACCGTTTTCGCGTGCGAACGCCGACGTCGCAAAACCTGGCGGGTCTGACACATGCGCTGCAGGGCGTGCTCCTTGCCAACGTTCCTATGATTATCCTGACCATCGACCCCTGCATTAGCTGCACGGAAAGGTAGGCGCGGCATGAGTTTACTGACATTTGCCAAGACGGCCTTGGGCTCTATGGTCAAGCAGCCGGTCACGGTGTGCTATCCGCAGGAGAAACTGACGACGCCCGAGCGCTTGCGCGGACATATCGTTAACGACATGGACGTGTGCATTTGCTGCGGCATGTGCGCGCGTCGCTGCCCGGCGGGCGCGCTCGCGGTCGATCGCAAAGGCGGCACCTGGTCGATTGACCCGTACGCCTGCGTGGTGTGCGGCGAGTGCATCGAAAGCTGTCCCAAGCACTGCCTGACTATGGATACCGCCCGCACTCCAGTTGCGGCGGATAAAACTCCCACGGTAGAAACTAAGCCGGAGTAGCGCTGGAATAGAGCTGGAATAGGGGCCGGTGGGGCAAAAATGCCCCACCGGCCCCGCGCTTAAACGCGCGGTTATGCTGCTGCGAACAAAACTATGCCGGTTTACTACGATAAATCGCCTACTCTCAACCACACCGCATTTGGCAATACAAAAACCGCAGGTAGACGGCTCACAGTTTTGCGAAAAAGCCGCGCGTGATCGGCGACCACGTTTTTATCGTAGTAAACCGGCATAGTTTTGAAATGGCATTAAATCGGTGGCAGCCATTTTGCTACGTCGGAGTGTCCGGCCATTGGGTAATTACCCTCGCAGGTAGGCGATGGCGATCTGCGTGCGGTTGCGTAGGCCCATTTTGGCAAGGATCGAGCTGATGTGGTTGCGCACGGTGCCTTCGCCCATGTATGCCGTGGCGGCAATCTCCTTGTTGTCGAGGCCACGGGCGATGAGCTCTGCGACTTCGAACTCGCGGTCGGTCAGGCTGACAAAAGCCGCGGGCCGGCGGGTCGTGCCGGCTTCGACGCCCGCCCCATCAAAGTTGATATCCTCGATCGCCTTGCCCTCGAGCACGCGTTTGCCGTCCATGACCTGCGCCAGCGCTGGCGGAATGGCGGCGACATCGGTCTTGATCAGGTAACCGCGGGCGCCCAGCTTGAGCGCCGACACAATGTACTCGTCATCCGAGAACGTCGTCAGAAACACCACGCGCGCCGCAGGGTCGCGCTCAAGGATCTCGCGTGCGGCCGAAAGTCCGTCGCGCCCCGGCATCTGGATGTCGAGCAGTGCGATATCGGGCGCGTGTTCGGCATAGAGCGAAACCGCATCGTTGCCGTTGGCGCCGGTGCCCACTACCTCGATCTGCGGCTGGGCGCCCAGGATAATCTTGAGCGAATCGACCACCAAGCGGTCGTCGTCGACAACGATGAGCCTCATCGGCCCTCATCTCCTTGCTGTTTGGGAACGGTGGCAAACACGCGCCAGCCGCCGGCGCTGGCACGCGGGCCGGCGGTGAAGGTGCCACCAAGCGCCTCGATGCGCTCGCGCATGGAGGCGAGCCCCATGCCCTCCGCGGCGCTGCGGCTGCTTGCTTGGACCCCGCCCGTGCCATCGTCGGTAACGATGAGCTGGTAAAACGACGGATGCTCCATGCATCGTACAGTGACAGCATGGGCGCAAGCGTGGCGCATGGTGTTGGAGAGCGCCTCGCGCAGGACCGCCGCAAAGCAGTTGGCGACGTTTGCGGGTGCATGCTCGGCCATAACTTCAAGCTCAATCTGCGGACCGCCGTCCGAGCGCGCGCCTTCGACAATGCGTTCGAGCTGCACGGAAAGGTCGACGGCGTTGTCGTTGAGCGCGTGGACGCTGGTGCGCACAAGCTGGAGCGCCTCGTCAACCGTGCGTTTGACGTCGGCGAAATCGGCGGCAACCCTGGGCTCGTCGGCGTGCACGACGCGCAGGGCCTCGGTCTGCAGCGAGGCGCGCGTGAGCTGGTGGCCGACGTTATCGTGGATCTCGCGCGCGATACGGGCGCGTTCGGCGAGTGTCGCGAGCTCGACTTCGTAGTCCTGGCGATCGGCAAGGTCGCGGTTGCGCGCTTCGAGCGCGAGAGCTCGTTCCTGCAGCTCGTCGCGGATGCGGCGCATGCGCTGCTGCTCGCGCTCCAACTGGGCGGTACGTAGCGATAACAAGGTGGCGGCAACTGAAAGGATGGCGGTCAGTAGAAGCGTTCGGGCGGTGAACGCGTCGGCGCGTAGGTCCGCGACGAGTGCGAAGACAAAGGCGACGCCAATGCCCAACGCGACCCAAACGTGTTCACGGCGCACGCGCCGCGCAATGTCATAGAGGGCGAGAGGCGCAAACGGCACAAACGGCGGCGCAAAGACGGCCGCGATGATGTAAGCGTAACTCGCGGCCTTGCTTACACGGCGTGTGCGTTCCCCCTGTGCGACCTCGGCCAGCGAGGTGGCAATAACGCCAAGGCAAAACGCCGCGACCAGGCGAGCGTCCACAGCAAGGCCCAGAGCGGCTGCGATACAGCACGCCAATACAATCGATTTGTCGAAAAGCCTGTTCATACGGGTATTGTACGCGATGCTGCGCGCGGGGGAGGCGCCGCCCGGGGCAACCGTGACATTCTTCCCGCGCGGCAAAGCGGCGTCGATTGCTCGCGCGAGCGGGGGTTTCGCCTCCGCCCCCTCGCACTCGTGACAAAGCTCACTGGTGCGCGCCGGCGGCTCCTGCGATGATGCAATCGTACCGGGCCGCAATCAACAGAAGGGGCGCCTCATGACAGACATCGTCCACGTCGAAAACCTCGTCAAGCGCTACGACGATCTTATCGCGCTCGACCACTTTAACCTGAGCATCGCCCCTGGCGAGATCTTTGGCCTGCTGGGCCCCAACGGCTCGGGCAAGACCACATCCATCAACTGCATTCTGCAGCTGCTCGCCTACGACAAAGGCACCATCGAGCTGTTCGGCGAGCCCATGACGCCCGCCCGCTATGACCTCAAGCGCCGCATCGGCGTGGTGCCACAGCAGGTGGCGGTGTTCGACGAGCTCACCGTGCGTGAGAACATCGACTATTTCTGCAGCCTCTACGTTAACGATCGCAAGCGTCGCCGTGCGCTGGTGGACGAGGCGATTGACTTTGTCGGGCTGGGTGACTTTACCAAGTTCCGCCCCGGCAAGCTCTCGGGCGGCCTGGCGCGTCGCCTCAACATCGCCTGCGGTATCGCGCACAAGCCCGAGCTCATCTTTTTTGACGAGCCCACGGTGGCGGTCGACCCGCAGAGCCGCAACGCCATCCTGGAGGGCATCTGCCGCCTGCGCGACGAGGGCGCCACGGTGGTGTATACCAGCCATTACATGGAGGAAGTCGAGCAGATTTGCAGCCGCATCATGATCATGGACGGCGGGCGCGTGCTGGCGCAGGGCACTAACGACGAGCTCAAGCGCATGATTCAGATGGGCGAGCGCGTGACCGTCGAGGTGGGCGCCGTCGAGACCGCCACGGTCGAGCGGCTGCGCGCCCTCGAGCACGTGCTTTCGGTTGAGCTGTCCGGCGGCGAGCTCGTCTGCACCTGCGAAGCGAGCCCGCACAACTTGGTCGATATCCTTGACACGCTGCGCGCCGCCGACGTGGCGCTCGGCCGCGTGTGGAGCGAGCCGCCCACGCTCAACGACGTGTTCCTCGAGATCACCGGCCGCGAGCTACGCGACTAGGAGGCGGCCATGTTCAACACCATCATTATCACGGTCAAGACGCTACTGCGTCGACCGAGTACATGGGTCTGGGGCGCGATCTTTCCCATTGCGCTTTCGACGATGTTCATGTTTATGTTTGCGAACCTCAGCTCCGGCGGCACGGTCGACCCGGTGCCGGTTGCCGTCGTGGCGGACGAGGCCTGGGACGCCTCGACCTTTAAGGACGTGGCGACGTCGCTCGACGAGGAGGGCGACGACCAACTGCTCGAGATCCACGAGTGCGACGACGCAGCCGATGCGAACCGTGCGCTTAAGGCTGGCGAGGTCGCGGGCATCTATACGGTTGACGCCGAAGGCGCACCCAAGCTCACGCTGCTATCGAGCTACGACAGCTCGCGTGCCTCATCGGTGCTCACCGACCGCAGCATTCTGGAGACGGTGGCAAGCTCGTATACGCAAAACGCCGAGCTCATGTCCCAGATTGCCCAGGACAACCCGGCGGCGCTCGCCGACCCGGAGGCGGTTGCGCGCGCCCTGTCGCTCGAGGGCGGCACCCGTCGCGTGAGCCTGACACGCACCACGCCCGACGGCACGGTCATCTACTACTACGCGCTCTTTGGCCTGGTCGCGATGATGTCTGCCGAGTTTGCCGCCTTGAGCGTCGTCGATTTGCAACCCAATCTGTCTGGTCTTGGCGCACGTCGCTGCGTGGGCGGCCTTTCCAAGACAGCGTCGCTGGCCGGCATCTTTGTCGGTTCGTGGCTGGTCTCCTTTGCCTCGATGGCAATCGCGATCGGCTACGTGCGCCTGGTCGTGGGCGTCGACTTTGGCGGGCGCGAGGGGCTGTGTCTGGTGGGCGGTGCCGCTTCCGCGCTTGCCGCCACGGGCCTGGGGCTCTTTGTGGGCACGCTTCCCGTTAAGGGCGGCAAGGCGTCCAAGTCCGGCATCCTTACGGGCTTTGCTACCACGTGCGCCTTGTTCGCCGGCCTCTACGGCGAGCCGGCGATGGCGCTTGCCGACGACGTCGCCCGCGCCTGTCCGACCGAGTGCTGGCTCAACCCCGTCAAGCTTATCTGCGACATGTTCAACCGCCTGTATTTCTTTGAGGACCTGGGCCCCTTTGCCGTTCGCGCCGGCGCGCTCGTCCTGATGGCGCTGCTGTTCGTTGCCACCGCCACGCTGATCTTTGGAAGGAGTCGCTATGAGCACCTTTAAGACTGCGCTTCGCATGGCGCTCGCACACCCGCTCTATCTGCTCATCTACACGGTGTTCATCTCGCTCATGGGTGTGTTTATCGCGGCATCGGTGAGCTGGAACTCGTCGCAGCTCACCGAGTACAAGCCCTACGATGCCAACGTGATCGTGGTCGATCGCGACGACAGCGATCTTTCGCGTGCGCTTACCAAGCATCTGGGTTCGCGCTTTGAGCTGGTCACGGGCGTCGACGACGACACCTACGACCTTGCGGACGCGCTCTCCAAGAGCAACAGCGCCAAGGGCAGTGCCGACTGCGTGTTCTTTATCCCGGAGGGGTTTGAGGGCGACCTCGTTGCAGCCGCCCGCGCGGGGGAGTCCCTGCCCAAGCTCGATGTGACCTACGGCGCTGGCACCATGGCGGCGGCGCTTTCGTCTGCCGAGGCCTCGCGCTGGATCTCACTCGCGGGCGCTGCGGCGGCGCTTGAGCCCACTGCCTCCAACGGTGACGTTGCCAAGGCTGCCGAACATGCCGCTGCCGAGCGTGCCGAGGTCGAGATCGAGCGGGTCAAGGTCGACTCGACGGCCGCCGCCACGCTCGAGTCGTACTTCAACTTTGGTGCGTACGCGATTATCTCGTCGGTCATCGTGTCGGTGGGGCTGGTGTTCTCGGGCATGAACGAGCCCGAGCGCGTGCGTCGTATGGATGCCGGCCCAATCTCTGAGCGCCAGCGTTCGCTTGCCGTGTTTGCGGCCGCCGCCGTACTCACCGTCTGCATCTGGTTTGTGTCGAGCATGATGGGCGTCGTGGGCTTTGCCGGCGCGGTCGCCGAGGTCGGCGTGGGGCATGTGTGCCTGGCACTGGCGGCGACGTTTGCCCTGGCATGCACGCCACTGGCCGTTGGCTTTGCCCTTTCGAGTCTGGGCGCGCGCGAGGAGCTGCTCAACGGTGTGGGCAACCTGCTTGGCATGCTCATGACGTTTTTGGGCGGCGCCTGGATGCCGCTGTCGCTCATGGGATCGGCCGTGCAGACCGTGGCGCACTTTGTGCCGACATATTGGGTGAACGACGCGATCGGCAAGGCGCTTGCCTCGGATTTGACGTCCGCCGTGCTGGGTGACATCGCCTGCGACCTGGGCGTCACGGTGCTCTTTGCCGCGGCCATCGCCGCCGTAGGCCTAGCCCTCTCGCGCACCAAATCCCGTGCTTAGCCACCTGGTCATTTAAGAACGTCCCCAATGACCAGTCTGAAATAAATCCCAAGCCTCGCTCCAAAATAGTTCGCCAAGGTTTACTATTACGCTCATAAAGTAGTATGAGGCTAACAGTGGGGGATACCATGGCAACGCAGAAAGCCTACGTCCAGGTTAAGGATCTCAAAAAGCACTACGGCGACGGTGATGCGCGCCTGACGGTACTCGATGGCATCGACACGTCCATCAATCGTGGCGAGATCTGCGTCATGCTGGGGCCTTCGGGTTCGGGCAAATCGACGTTTCTTAACCTGATCGGCGGCCTGGAGGATGCCGATGCCGGCTCTATTCTGGTGGACGGCTGCGACCTCACGGTGCTTAAGCCTACCGACCTGGGCGAGTATCGCCGCCGTGAGCTGGGCTTTGTCTTCCAGTTCTACAACCTGGTGCCCGATCTCACCATCAAGGAGAACATCGAGGTCACGGCGCACCTGTCCAAAAACCCGCTCAATGTCGACGACCTGCTGCGTTCACTGGGCCTCTACGAGCACCGCAACAAGCTTCCGCGCCAGGTTTCGGGTGGCCAGCAGCAGCGCTGTGCCATCGGCCGCGCGCTCGTCAAAAACCCGGGTCTGCTGCTGTGCGACGAGCCCACGGGCGCGCTTGATTACAAGACGTCCAAGGAAATCTTGCAGCTCATGGAGGATGTAAACCGCACCTACGGCTGCACCATCATCATTGTCACCCACAATGCCGCCATCGCGCGCATGGCAAATCGCGTGCTGCGCCTGCGCGACGGGCGCATCGTCGAGGATGAGCTCAACGAGTCGCCCGTCGCGGCCGCCGAACTCGATTGGTAGGCGGCGCCATGACACCTCTCGCAAAACGTCTCCCGCGCGAGCTGCGCCGCAATATCGGCAAGTACCTGGGAATCTTTTTGCTTATGTGCGGAAGCATCGCTCTCACCTCGGGCTTTTTGCTCGCGGCGCATTCCATCGGTTGCCTTATCGACGACATGCGCAATGCGTACACGATTGAGGACGGCCGCGTGACCACCTCCTTCGAGGCTACCGACGATCAACTCAAGGCCGCCGAGGACGCGGCCGACGACGTCGGCGGCGTCACGCTCTACAAGAATTTCTCCATCGACGCCATCATAAAAAAGACCGCCGGCGACGACGGCACCAAGCGCACGCTGCGCACCTATGCGCACCGCACCAAGGTCGATATCGCGTCCTACTGTGAGGGCAAGGAGCCCAAGACGGATGACGAGGTGGCCATCGACCGTGTCTTTGCCACCAATAACAACCTGTCCGTGGGCGATAGAGTCGAGCTCGAGGGTCGCACCTACACCATCTGCGGCATCATGACCCAGCCCGATAGCCAGGCGCTGTTCCTCAACAATTCGGACTTTACGGTGAACACCATCACGTACGGCGTGGCCGAGGTCACCGACGCCGGCTTTGCCGCGCTTGAGGACGCCGGTGGCGCGCCTGCCTACACCTATTCCTTTATCTTTACCGATTGCGACCTCCCCACCGCGGATCGCATCGATGCGGAGCAGGATATGGTCAAGGCGCTGACCGATGCCGATGCACGCGTGGATGACCTCATCGACGCCGATTCCAACCAGGGCATTGGCTACGCACGCGACGACGTAGACGGCGACTCCATGATGTGGATGACGCTGCTCGACATCATCATCGTGATCATGGCGTTCGTCTTTGTGGTCCTTACCGACGCCACCATCGAGGAGGAGAGCGCCATCATCGGCACGCTGCTCGCCAGCGGCTATCGTCGACGCGAGATCGTGCTGCACTACCTCGCGCTTCCCGCCATCGTGGGCGTGGTCGCGGCGCTTTTGGGCACTGCGCTCGGCGTTGTGTTCTTTACCGAGCCCATGCGCAGCCTCTATTACGGTTCGTACAGCCTGCCGCCCTTCCAGGTGTACTGGAGCTGGGAGATCTTTGTGAAGTGCGCCGTGGTTCCCGCCGCCGCGCTCATCCTCATCACGCTGGTGGGTCTGCTTCGCAAAATGGGTAAGACGCCGCTGCAGTTTCTTCGCCACGAGGCGAGCGGCAAGTCTGGCACCAAGCGCGGCCTGCAGCTGTCGGAGCGCATGGGCTTTGTTTCCCGCTTCCGCCTGCGTATCTTCCTGCGCAACCTGGGCAACTTCGCCACGCTCTTCGTGGGCATCGCGTTTGCGTCGCTGCTACTGCTCTTTGGCCTGGCGATTTTGCCCACGATGACGCACTATGCGGACAACCTCGAGACAAGCCTGGTCGCCGAGCGCCAGTACACGCTCAAGGCGCCACTGGAGCTCGAGGGCACTGCCGAGGAGCGTGAGCAGTGGTCGGCACTCGAGCGCTTGCAGTCGGTTGACGGCGCGCTCCTCACCGCCGCCCAGGATGCCGATGACGAGCTTGACGACGCGGCCGATGCGGCGCAGGCGGCAGCCGATGCTGCGACCGCATCTCCGTCTGCCGAGAGCCTGACCGCAGCGCAGGACGCGCTTGCCAAGGTCCAGGACAAGAAAGATGCACTTTACGCGCGCCTCGACGATCTTGCCGATGCCCTCGGCTGCGACCGCGACGAGACCATCGACCTGATCGATAAGGCCTCGAAGATCGATACCGACAACGACGATGTTCATCCGGTCAATACGACCGACAACGGCGCGGGCGCAATCGAGCAGGCCGAGAAATATGCCGTTTACCAGCTGCAATACGACCGCGGCGATGGTAATGGCGAGGAGACGATTTCCGTCTACGGCATTTCAACCGATTCGCGCTATTGGAAAGGGCTGGACGTCGGCGATGGGCGCATCGTCTTTGGCGGCGGTCTGCTCGATAAGTTTGGCTGGAGCGAGGGTCAGAAGGTCACGCTCGGCGACAAGTACGAGGGCGAGCATTATTCCCTTGAGTACGCGGGCAAGGACTGTGCCTGGGGCTCCAAGTCGGACATGAATATCTATATGAGTATCGACGACTTTAATGAGCTGTTCGACAACGACGCCGCCTACTTTAACGGCTATGTGAGCAACGAGAAGCTCGACCTCGACGCGCGCTACTTTGCCGGTGACACCACACCCGACGACATGCGCGCCGTGGGCGACCAGTTCATCGACATGATGAGCAAAATGATCGGAATGATGATCGGGCTCGCGGTGTTTATCTTCCTGCTGTTTATGTACCTTCTGACCAAGGCTGTGATCGACCACAGCGCCCGTTCGATCAGCTACATGAAAGTCTTTGGCTATCGCGATAGCGAGATCTCGCATCTGTACATCCGCTCGATCACGCTGTGCGTGGTGGCGTCGCTCGTGTTGAGTCTGCCGGTCATTATCGGCTCGCTCACGGCCATCTTCCGCTCGATGCTGCTCGCCTACAACGGCAATATCGAGATCTACGTGCCCGCTTGGTCCATGGTTGCATGCGTCGGCATTGGCTTTGCGACCTACCTGGTCGTGGCGCTGCTACACACGCGCTCTATCAAGCGCGTCAGCCTGGCCGAGGCCCTTAAAGTCCAAGAGTAGTCGTTTAAGAACCTCCCCAACGACTAGGTTTTGCGCTTGACTTTGACCCTACTTTAACGGGTACCATCCTCTATGTCTGTAACGCCATATAGACCGAGGGGATAAATCTATGACCGCAACTGCACCCGCAGCACCCGCTAAGGTGTACTTCACCAACCTGCGCACGCATGCTCGCGAGAGCCAGCTCGACAAGCTCAAGCGCCTCATCCGTCATGCCGGAATTGAGCAGATCGACTTTGAGAACAAGTTCGTCGCCATCAAGATTCACTTTGGCGAGCTGGGCAATCTGAGCTTTTTGCGCCCCAACTACGCTCGCGCCGTCGTGGATGTCGTGAAGGAGCTGGGAGGCAAGCCCTTCCTCACCGACTGTAACACGCTCTACGTCGGTAGCCGCAAAAACGCGCTCGAGCACATCGATACCGCCTACCAGAACGGTTTTACCCCGTATGCCACGGGCTGCCAGATCATCATCGCCGACGGCCTCAAGGGCACCGACGAGGCACTCGTCCCGGTCGAGGGCGGCGAGTACGTGCGCGAGGCCAAGATCGGTCAGGCTCTCATGGACGCCGATATCGTGATCAGCCTCACCCACTTTAAGGGCCATGAGCAGGCCGGTTTTGGCGGTGCCATGAAGAACCTGGGCATGGGAGGCGGCAGCCGTGCCGGCAAGATGGAGCAGCATGCCGCCGGCAAGCCGAACGTCGCGACCGAGCACTGCGTTGGCTGCCATGCCTGCGAAAAGATCTGCGCGCACAACGCTGTCTCGTTCGACGACACCCGCGAGCGCGAGCTTGCCAGCGGCGCTACTCGCACGGTGCACGTGGCCGCCATCGACCACGATCGCTGCGTGGGCTGCGGCCGCTGCATTGCGGCATGCAACCAGGATTGCATCAAGCCCGGCTATGACGCCGCGGCCGATGTGCTCAACTGCAAGATCGCCGAGTACACCAAGGCCGTTGTCGACGGCCGCCCGAGCTTCCATATCTCGCTTGCCATGGATATTAGCCCCAACTGCGATTGCCATCCCGAAAACGACACGCCTATCGTCAACGATATCGGCATGTTCGCGAGCTTCGACCCGGTCGCCATCGACCAGGCCTGTGCCGATGCCGTCATGGCATCCGAGCCGCTGCCCAACACCGAGCTTACCGATAGCGCGGCCAAGATGGAGCACAACCACGAGCATCTGGAGGGCGATCAGGCCAAGGACCCCTTCTGCATCACGCATCCCGACACCGACTGGCGCACCTGCATCGCGCACGCCGAGAAGATCGGCCTGGGCACGAGCAAGTACGAGCTCATCGAGGTCAAGTAGCGCCTAGTTATTGGACAAATCAAGCGCTTTTCTGGCGCAAGTAGAGCAAAAGCCGCCCGTGGGCACAGCGCTCACGGGCGGCTTTTTGGAAGTATGCGGCAAATTTCGAGACCGCCGAGCACACGACGTTTTTTGGCAACAAAACCCCTGATAAATTGTTGGTAAAACTGTGGTCTGGTCGGCAGTTCCAGATTTTGCCGCATACTTCCGAAAATAGGGGGTCAGATAAAGCCTCAGACGTTGCTATTCGCCTAAAAATACTCGTCGAGGAAGTTGTTGACTGTGTTCCAGTAGAGCTCGGGGTCAACTTGCGCACTCTTGGCGTGGGTGGCGCCATGGATGGTGAGCTTTTGCTTGACCTTGCTGGCGCACGCGTCGTAGTTTTGGTCGAGCATGCTGTACGGCACAAAGGTGTCCTGGTCGCCGTGGATAAACAGCATGGGAACCGTCGCGTGTTTGAGTTGCTCCACACTGCTCGCCTTATGAAAGTCGTAGCCCGCGCGCACGTTGCACACCAAGTTTGCTACATCGAGCAAGGGAAAGCTGGGCAGGCCGAACACGTCCTTGAGTTGCAGGGAAAACTCGTCCCAAACACTCGTATAACCACAGTCCTCGATAATGCATTTTACGTTTGCGGGTAGAGATTCCCCCGCGACGTTCATGGCAGTTGCTGCACCCATCGACTCGCCAAAGACCAGGATGCGCGCCTCGGGGTCAGCCTGAACGATCCGCCCAATCCATGCAACGACATCGAGCCGCTCGGGCCAGCCCATGCCGATATAGTCGCCGCCGGAGCGCTCGTGGGCGCGGGCGGCAGGCGCGAGCACGTTCATGCCGCGGTCGTGGAATCGCTTGACGTATCGGGCCATGCCGATGGGCTCGTTGGTATATCCATGCAGGCAGACGGCGTAATCGTGGGTGTTCTCCGAGGCGGCAAAATACCAAGCGGCGAGCTCGGTTCCGTCATCTGCGGTAAGGCTGCTGCTCTTGCGGTTTTCTTTAAACCATGCCCGCGCCTCGGTGTCCTCGGCATCCGGCTGCTCACCGTCTTTGTCGTTCTTGCTATCCTGCATCATCTTCATGGTGTACGGCGCTTGGGGATTCAGCGCGAAGTCAAACAGAAAGTTGCCGGCAAATCCGAGCAGCACAACGACAACCACCAGTGCAACGATGCCGGCCATCTTGAGCTTTCGATGGGAACGTGCGTTTTGAGCCATGCGGTATTCTCCTATAAGATGTTAATACGTCAACATTTAATGCAAGCGCATTATGGACGTTCGCCGTTGATGCGTCAACAGGCAAAGAATGGGTAAACAAAGGGTCACGTATGGTGCAAATTTCGCACGTACCTAGACGCTTTGATATAGTGTTGAGAACTCTTTACGTTGGAGGATGTAACCGGCATGTCCGATTCGAGCGACAGTTCTAAGCCGCGACCCAAGACCGCGGCCGTTCCACACTACACGGTGGGCGAGGAGATCATGAACTCCGTCACCCATGGTGTCGGCTGCCTGCTGGGTATCGCGGGCCTGGTGCTCCTGATCGTATTCGCTGCCCTGCGCGGCGGAGGCCCGGCCCACATGGCCGCGGCGATTGTCTACGGTGTCAGCATTATCCTCGAATACCTTGCCTCCACGCTCTACCATGCGATTCAGCCCGCGGGCGCCAAGCGCGTGTTCCGCATTATCGACCACAGCTGCATCTACCTGCTCATAGCCGGCAGCTATACGCCGTTTTGCCTCATCACGCTCGCAAACGACGGCGGCGCTGTGCTGTTCTTTGCCGTATGGGCCATCGCCATTATCGGCATCGCCCTCGAGTGCTTTATGCGTGAGCGTCAACCGCATTGGGTAAGCGGCCTGGTCTATCTGCTGATGGGCTGGCTCGTTGTCTTTAAGCTGCCCGAGCTCGTGGCGCTGCTCAACCCCGTGGCACTTGCCCTGCTCGCCGTCGGCGGCGTGTGCTACACCGCGGGCGTGCCGTTCTATATCGCCAAAAACGTGCGCTATCTGCACAGCGTGTTTCACCTGTGGGTGCTCGCCGGCAGCATCTTCCAGTTCATGGCGGTGATCCTCTTCGTAATCTAGCGACCACGCCAGCGCCCGCGTTCTCGTTTGGGCGCCGGTGCAATTGCCGTATCCGCCATCAACGTTTTAACCTGACGTCCCGAATCTTGGAGGTTCGAGAAACTCCCGATGGACATAACCATCTCCCTTATCACCACCCTCGTTTTGACCCTCATCAACGGCTACTTCTCTATGTCCGAGATGGCGCTCACCACGGCCAAGCGCGCCGTGTTGGAGCACGAGGCCGAGGAAGGCGACAAGCGCGCCGAGCGTGCCATTAAGCTGGCTGCCGACTCCGACCAGCTGCTCGCCACCATCCAGGTTGCCATTACGCTCGTGGGCTTCGCCTCGTCCGCCGTCGCCTCGACGAGTCTGTCCGACCCGCTCGCCACGTGGCTCATGAGCTTTGGCATCGCGCCGCTCTCCGCCATCGCGCGCGGCCTGGCGCCGGTCATCATCACCGTCGCGGTCGCCTTCGTGTCCATCGTGATCGGCGAGCTCGTCCCCAAGCGCATCGGCCTGGCCAATGCCGAGGGCGTGTCCAAGCAGGTCGTGGGACCGTTGTCGTTTTTCCAAAAGATCGCCCGTCCGCTCGTGTGGCTGACCGGCGCCTGCTCCGATGGCCTGGCCCGCATCCTGCGCATCAAGAGCGCCGACGACCGCCAAAACGTCTCGGAAGAAGAGATCAAGTACATGGTCTCGGAGCAGGACGACCTGCTCGACGAGGAAAAGCGCATGATCCACGAGATCTTCGACCTAGGCGACACCGTTGCCCGCGAGGTCATGGTGCCGCGCGTGGACACCACCATGTGCGAGGACGACGAGACGGTCGCCGACGTGTTGTCCACCATGCGCCAGACCGGCTTCAGCCGCATCCCCGTCTATCACGAGGATCCCGACAACGTCGCCGGCATCGCGCACATCAAGGACCTGATTCAGCCCGCGCTCGACGGCAAGGGCGACCAGCCCATCGCCGGCTTTTTGCGCGACGCCACCTTTGTGCCCGACACCAAGGACATCCTGCCGCTGCTGTCCGAGATGCAGACCTCGCACGACCAGATCGTGGTGGTCGTGGACGAGTACGGCGGCACGGCCGGCATTATCACCATCGAGGATATCGTCGAGGAGATCGTCGGCGAGATCGAGGACGAGTTCGACCCCGACAACAAGTATCTCACGCGCCTTTCGCGCCGCGAGTGGCTCGTTGATGGGCGTTTTTCGTGCGATGACGCGATTGAGCTTGGTTGGCCGCTTGAGGAAAGCGATGATTATGAGACCATCGCCGGCTGGATTTTGGAGCTTTGCGACTCGGTGCCCGACATCGGAGAGGTGTTTGAGGTTGCGGGGTACAAGTTTAAAGTGCAGTCGATGCGTGGCCAGCGCATCTCGCTCATTCGCGTGATTGCTCCGGCCGAAACCGATAAGAAGGATTCCGAGTCTTCGGCAGAGAAGCCGGCGGCGTCGGGTGCGGGCTCTGTGGATCCGCACGATGGCGACGAGTAGGGCAAGGAAGAGTAGGGGAGAGTTATGGCAGGCCTGTTCAACATCCTTAAGGTCACCGTCAGTGAGGACAAGATCTGCGCGCATGTGCTGGTGAACCCCGGCATGCCGCTCATGACCTCGGAGGACATCGAGGCCACGGCGCGCGTGTACTACCTGGTGCCCGCGATTGCCAAGCACCTGTGCCTGGGCGATTCCGGCCGCGAGTTCCAGGACTGCATGGGCCAGACCGAGCTCTGCCATCTGCTGGAGCATGTGACGGTCGAGCTCATGAACGAGACCGGTCTTGCCGGCAGCATCTCGTGCGGCCGCACGCGCGTAAGCGAGCACGACGAGCGCGTCTTTGAGGTTGAGCTTTCGTGCCCCGACGACGCGCTGGCCATCGGTGCGCTGTCTTCGGCCACCTTTATGATGGACTGGGCCTATCTGCACGCCGACCAGCCTGCCCCCGACGTGGAGGGCACGGTCGCGGGCCTGCGCAACCTGGTGCTGGGCATGCGCGCCGAGGCCGAGGGCAAGGATCCTCACGAGGCCGTCGCCGCTGCGAACGGCGAAGATGCTGCTGAGGACGAGGGCGCTGACGAGGGCGATGCGCCGGTCGACGCCGAGCCCGTTGCCGATGCGACCGCCGAGCCCGTTCCCACCGAGCCCCAGGGCGTCCCCAACTTTGACGACGAGCCCCAGGTGGCGATTGATACCGAGGGTGCGGTTGCCGAGAACCACGAGGCCTCCGCTGCCGTCTTTGGCGGTGCGGCGACGGTTCCGGCAGGACCTGCGCATGAGGGCGGCCTGCCGCTCGTGGACGGCGCCGGCGAGGACCCGGGTGCCACGGTGGCCATGCCGGCTATGCCCCAGGAGTAGGCCTACGCGTTTATCACCATCACGTACCTGCGCCTTTGCCGTACACAGATGAGCGGAGCGGCAAGTGATGCGCTGCGGGTATAATGGACAGCATTCAAACGGTGGGCACCGACGTGCCCGCAGGAGAGGAATGATCATGGGTAAGACTTTCAGCTTTGTCTCCGGCGCACTTTTTGGTGCCGCTGCCGGCGCTATTGTCGGCGTTGCTCTGGCCCCGCGCTCGGGCGCCGAGACCCGCGCCATGGCTGCCGATATCGCCAACGACGCCTGGGACAATATGCGCGACACCTACGAGCACAGCGCCGAGGAGGCCCGTGCTGCGGTGAATGACTTTGGCCCGATGGTCGACGCCAAGACCGACGACCTGCGCGCCAAGGTCGACCTGGCCCGCGAGCGCATGGACCAGCTGCGCGAGCAGCTCAACGACGCCATTTCGGGCGGCAACGTGACGCCTGCCGCCGACGTCGTGGTCGAGAACGCCGTCGAGGCTGATACCGAGGCTGCGGAGCCCTCGACCGAGGCATAATGCGCGCCGGGGATTTTGTCGGCGCCAAGATCTATCGCAAGCCTACTGAGGACAAGCGTACCAAAAAGGACGGCACACCGCGCAGCCCTAAAAAGCTCGGAAAGATTCACTTTCCGGTCTTTACCCCGGGCGGTACGCGCGTGGTCGGCTTTATGGTCCGCCAGTCCGATATCGCGGGTATGATCGAGCGTCCCGACCGATTTGTAGCGCTCGACGCCATTGGTGTCTACGAGGGCGCCATCGCGGTCGATGACGTCAAGGGCACCTACGATACCGCTGCGGCCAAGCGCCTCGACATCAACCTGGACGATTGCATCATCTGGGTCGGTATGGACGTGCGCACGGAATCGGGCGACGTCGTGGGCTATTGCTCGGACGTTGAGTTCAAGCCGCGCTCGGGCATCGTGCAGGCATTCTATGTGACCGCCGGTGCTGCTTCGAGTGTTTTGGTTGGTGACACGCAGGTGCCGCCGACGATGCTGCGCGGCTACGAGAACGGCGCGATGGTCGTCTCGGACGAGGTCAAGTCGCTCGGGTATTCGGGCGGTGCGGCTGCCAAGGCCGCCGAGGCCAGCGTCGTGGTGGGCGACAAGGTCAAAAAGGGCGCCAAGGTGCTCGACGACAAGGGATCGGTTGCCGTGGACAAGGGCAGTCGCGCACTGGGCAAGCAGCTCGGCAAGACGCGCGGCATGTTCAAGGCCTTTAAGGACGAATACCAAAAGGCGAGCGGAGGCTCGTCAAAAGCTACAAAATAGCGACGTACCAAATGATGGGAGGCAAGCCGGAGACCTGTTGCTCCGGCTTGCTGTGTTTATGGGGGAGGGCACATGCGCCAAAACGGATCCAACTTAAACGGGCGTTCGGGTGCGCGTCCGACGGCGCGCCGCGACCTGGGGCAGCTGCCCAGCGGTCAGCGCAAGCGTCACCGTAAGCCCGGCGCGATGTATCTCAACCATAGCCGCGGCTTTAGCGACCGCAGTGCGCGCATCGGCAACAGCCGTACGCCCCGTCGTTCGTCTCGCCTGCCCTACGCGCTCATCGCCGTGGGTTGCGCGCTCGTGCTGTTTATCGCTGCCGTCGTGGGCTACGTCAACCGCAGTGTGGACGTGGAGCTCAACGGCCAGAAGACCGCGGTGCGTGTGGGCTCTACGCTGCAGAATCTCATCGACGACCAGGAGTTGACTGACACCTACGACGCAGGCGACCTGCTGGCCGTCGATGACAGCGTGCTCAAGCGCCATGGGGGCGAAAAGCTGTCGGTGAAGGTCGACGGCAAGCGCGTGAAGCAGGGCAAATGGGATAGCCGCGAACTCGAGGGCGGCGAGAAGGTGACGGTCAAGGATGGCCGTAACACCTACGAGAAGCATGAGGTTCAGGCTACGGTTATCGAGCCCAAGCTCAAGGTCGAGGGCACGGGCGCTATCGAGTATGTGCAGACATGGGGTGTCCAGGGCCGATCCGAGGTGTGGGTTGGTGAGCAGTCAGGCAAGACGCAAGACCGCGGCGAGGTTGTGCCCGCCACCGATTGCGTTGTTGCGTGCGCCAGCGTGGCGCCCAAGGGCAACAAAAAGTACGTGGCACTGACGTTTGACGAGGGTCCGAGCGGCGCCACCAAACAGATCTTGCAGGTGCTCAAGGAAAAGGGCGTCACCGCGACGTTCTTCCTTTCGGGCGATGCGGTCGAGGCCTCGCCTGCCACGGCCAAGGCGATTGTCGATGCCGGGTGCGAGATCGGATCCAACAGCTACAGCGACGATTCGCTCAAGGGTCAGAAACGTGAGGCGGTGCGCGAGCAGATTACGAAAGGCACCGATGCGATTAAGTCGGCGACCGGCGTGAAGACGATGCTGCTGCGTGCTCCCTACGCTGCCTTTGACGAGCAAAACTGGATTGATGCGATGGACCTGGTCTCCGCCGTGGTCTCGTGGAATATCGACTCGGGCGACTGGCTGCTCAACGGTGCCGACGAGCAGGTCTCGACGGTGCTCGATTCGGTGACGCCGGGCAATATCGTGCTGCTCACCGATAGAGACGAATGCGCTGAGCAGACACTCGAGGCGCTGCCACAGATTATCGACGGCCTTGTCGCCGACGGCTACAAGATCGTGACGCTCAGCGACCTGGTCAAGACGGACACGTCGCTGAGCAAAAAGCTCACCTCGTTGACGAAGGCCACCATGCCCAAGGACGCCGTGTTCCCCCAACTTGCCGAGGACGACGACACCACAGAGTAGTCATTGGGTAGTCGTTTAAGAACGTCCATTACAGTCGAAATTGTCAGCCTGGGACCGTCTCGGGCTACGATTGAGGCGCGCCCAGAACGGGCCGCCGACCGGGCG
>CALAMG010000013.1 GCA_937925715.1 uncultured Collinsella sp. | reverse complement strand
GCGAGGCGAATGGCTGAGCGGTATCGATATGCGGGTTCAACGGTATTATATTGACCACATAGATTTTTAACTTGCATTTCTACCCGCCCTTTTCGTAGAGTCGCCGATACGTGCTTAGCGCACCCTCGGCGCGTCCGGCAGGCTTTGCGAAATGGGATCCAGGAGACTTCGGCGCAGCATCATCTTGCGGAATGCTTCTAATGAGCCTCCCATCCTTCAAAAACAGAATCTCATCGCACAGCCTATCGACCGAATCCAAGATGTGGGATGACATGATGATGCACGTACCAGAATCGGCCAGCTTCCTGAGAATCTCGGAATGCAAGTCCACCCTGCTGGGGTCGAGCGCGTTCATGGGCTCATCTAATAGAAGGTACCGCGCGCCCGTCGCATACGCAATCGCCAGGGTAAGCTGCTGCTTCATGCCCTGGCTCAGAGTGCGGATCCTCATCTTCGCGAACTCGCCTATCTGCGTTTGTTCCACTATCTCTTCGATATCGCGAGCATGCGGCCACATATCGCAAACCATCTTGAGGTGATCTTCCGCACGCAATCCGGGATACAGCAGCGTCCCCTCACCAGGTGCATAGAAGATCATAGAACGGACCTCTCTCGCACCCGTACCCTGCACCTCATCCAGAACGATGCTCCCGTCCACGCGAGGACCCGGCAAACCTGCCATCGCACGCAGCAACGTCGTCTTTCCATGCCCGTTCGGAGCGACGAGACCGTAGACCGTACCCGGGGCAAACTCAGCGTTCACCGAATCTACGAGCACCTTCTTTCCATAAGAGATCGTCAGCGTTTGAAGGTCAATCATCGAGATCATCCCCTTTCGATCTTTGGAACACTCAGGCGCACCATCAACGGAGATACGGCGCCCAAGACCACCAGCAGAGCGCCCGATGCGCCGACGACCTCTCCAAAAGGCATCGCGTTCGTCCCTCGCCCAAGGAACCCAATCGTCCCCACCTGGGAAGCGGGATCAAACGAGGCGAATGGAGCCAGCAGCGCGACGCCCATGCCCACGCTTTCAACATGAGCGCTCAACGAACCCAACACCAAGAGAACCGCGCAAACCATTCCGGTGACAACGGGGTTGCGGCTAATCGCTGCTGTCAACGCAGCGACGACGGAAATCACGCCGTATGCCATGACCAGCAACGGAATACTGCACAACACCGCCTCCCCCACCATGGACGTTGTCGAAGCTCCCGCCCGAATGAGAGCGACGGGATACTCCGATCCACCCGCACCGTTCTTAATCACGGACACAACGACAGCGGGAACCATCGACACCAAAAGCAGCACCAAGCCAAGCAGGAGAGCCAGCGCAACAGCCGTCAGAAAACGCACATGCGCTGTTGCGGGGATCTGGAGAACCAGAAGGGAACGACACTGCAGGTGGGTGCACGCGAGCGATGTGACAACCACGGGCAACAGCAAAAATAAGGAGGGAAGCGCTGCCTGGAGATACGAAAGGAGGATTAATGGGGGCATCTTCGTACTTAACTCGTAAACCTTGGGGTCCGGCAAGCTCGCGATCGACTCAAGCAGAAGGGCGCGCGCCTCCGCACGAGAAGGAGTCTCCGGCTCGATTCCGATCGATTGCAGGAGAGTCGCATCTGCCGCGCCCAGCTCACCTCGAGCGCGCTCGTACGTCGCAAGGCTTCGAAACCCCTCCGCAGGCATAGGCGCGTACACGAAACCCGAAAGAGCATCCCGCATGTCTTCCAGGGCCGCTTTGCCCTCGACGTCCATATTCGCAGCGTTCTGCTCTAGATACCGATCTATTGAACGGAGCTCCCCATCCCTATACCGAACAGCGGAAACGTTATCAGCGTCAGGAAACATCTCGACCAGAGCCGGGGCCAGCATCGTCGTCGACATTGCAATCGCGCATACGGCGAGGGTAGGAGAACGCAGGAGCAGTTTCCCCATCGTTCTTACGTATGCAACGGCGGAGGCACAAGCGCTCGAACGAGTTGCCGTTCTCGATGCAGTGAAGGAACCTCTCTCAAGACAAATCGGGGATATCGGGCACGCGCAGCCGCTCTTTCCAGCAACGCAAAGCAGGCTAATTGCCAGCACCTCGATCCCGATTGCGCATACGAGGGCAATCGCGCCACGCTCGAAGCAAAGTCCAGGCAGATTCACTATCTGCGTTGTCGGGTACGGGCTATAGGCGCCGACGGTCAACTCAGTGTTCGCATACATAAGGGGATTCAACAGGGCGAACTCACGTAAAGCGATGGATCTTCCGTAATACCCGGGAACCATCGTCACCCCCATCAGGGCACATACGAACACGATTCCAAGCGTAGGGTTATTGGCAATCTTCACGGCAAGGTGAACGACAAGCGAGATGAACGCTGCCACCAAGAATTGCAAGATGGCCGTCTGCGCGAACACCAGCCAAGCCGGTTTGATAACCGGAGTCGCATATTGAATGTAGCCTATCGGATAGAACGGCGAGCCCGGGCCATTCTTCACAAGCGCGGCGATTATCCCTGGAAGATTGATGGCGAGGACGGCAAGCATTGCAAAAACACTCGCCCATACGCTCGATGCAACAAGTCTACCCAGCTCGCCCATCGGTGCCTGGATGATGAGCTTTTCACGTTTGTTAAGACGCGCGGCAAGGAACGAGACGGCAACGGCCGTTGCGACCCATAGCAAGTACTCCTTCGATCCGTCATAATAGGTGTACTCTCCATCCGATATCTGCAGAAACGGAAGTAGGGGAGAGAGCGGTGCCAAGATAAGACGTCCCGCGGCAAGAGGGTACAGAAGCGCGGGCATGCTTGATGAAGAGGTATAGACACCGTCCTCCCCCGCATTCACAAGCGCATCCGCATAGGATGCTGACAATTCCTGCTCAACACGGGTTATTCCCGACTCGAGGTATTCGACCCGTCCGTCGATGCCAGCCGCGCTCCTGAAGACGGGCAGAGCACAAAGAACCATCAACGCAACAACGACAACACAGAGCGACCTGGAGGAGAGAAGCGACCTAAAGATCGCCTTCGAGATTTTGAGCATATTCATCGCCAACCTTAACCTCATCCAGTCGGAACAGAGGGGCCGAACAAAATGCTCGGCCCTTATTACTTGCCGGCAAAGTCAATTTAACATAAACTGTTAAAAAGTAACCTGAGTTTTTTAAATTCTTCGGAGGTTATTATGAGTTCCGACAATCGCACTCCCCGGCTTCATTCCTTCCGCATCGCATGTGCGATAGCCTCTGCGACCCTTTGCGCCACCGCCATCGCACAAGTGGCGTTCTCCTTAAAGCCAGCAATCGAAGTGCTCGACAACCCTGTAATTGCAGACTCCCCCGCGTATCCAGCCCTTGCGATCTCGACATTGGTCCCTGCCGTCATCGGTATCGCTACGACCATCCTCAGCGCCGTTCTCGTGTGGACGATCAAGAGCGCAGACCCCTTCAAGAAAGGGTCTGCGACATGCTTGAAGGTGCTCGGCATTCTCTTCGTTGTTCAAGCTGCCACCAGCCTCTACGCCGGCTCACTCAAAACCTCCGTTTCGATGTTTGGCGGCGAGGGGGCCGTCGGCGCCCAAGAGATCGCTTCATCATTCGATTGGACCTCTCTGGTTCTCGGCATCGTCCTGTTCATGCTTTCCCAGCTCTTCTTGTACGCCCGAGAGCTGTACCTCGACTCCGACGAGATTGCGTAAGGAAACGCCATGCCCGTAATTGTTCGCCTCGACAAGATCATGGCCGAGCGAAAGATTTCCTCGAACGAACTTGCCGAAAGGATTGGAACCACGCCCGTGAACCTGTCCCGCATTAAAAAAGGGCATATTCGCGGCATTCGCTTCAACACACTCGAGCAGCTATGCCTCGCCCTTCGTTGCCAACCCGGAGACCTTCTCGAAGTCATGAGCGAAGAGGATGCCCGAAAGGAGTTCGGACTCGATTGGTCCGCCGAGGATTAGAGGGCGGTCGTACTCGCCCTGCACACGGGGATGCGAATCGGCGAGGTCTGCGGCCTTCGGTGGTGCGATGTGGATTTCGAGACGGGCCTGATTTCGATCAGACACTCGGTGGCGTACGCGAAGGGAATGGGTTCGTTTATCAAGGACACCAAGACCCATGACGCCAGGGGTATCCCCATCGACCCGGTCGGCCTACTCCCCTTCCTGAAGGAGACCCACGAGATCGACTGCGGAAAGCTGCGCTTGCGCGGCCTTACCGGGGCGGTCGAGATCGGGGACTGCTACATCCTGTCGGAGCCGGGCGCGACCTTCGCGACGACAAGCTATATCCGCAGGGCGTTCAAGACGTTCTCGGAGACCAACGGCCTCATGGGCACCAACGACGAGCTGATCACGTTCCACGGCCTTCGCCACACGTTCGCAACGCAGTGGATCCGCCAAGGCGGCGATATCAAGGCGCTCCAATCGATCCTCGGCCACAAGGACGCCATGGCGACGCTCAACGTCTACGCCGACATCGAGCCCATCTCCAAAATCCATAACATGCTGCGCGCCACGCCGTGCCTTTGGCGCGGGCACCTCGGGCCGAGGGTCGATCCGGGTCCCATGTTCCAACAGAGGATCCAGGAGTCCATCGAGACGCTCTAGGCGTTCGGCTACGGCATCACCGAGCCGGACGACCGAAATATCGCCATACGCGACGTGAAGACGAACAGTTGGCTCTAGCTCACCGAGTACGCGGCAGTGCTGGGCCCATCCCAACTGAGGTCACGGTGGTCCGATAGGGGCGCCGCCCGCGGCATGCGCCGCGGAGCGGTATCCCCTACCGAAGGGCGGGGATGCCCTCCGCTTCCAGTTCGGAATCAGCCGTCGGAGGCGTTCGGCTGACTGCGGGAACGGCCTGTCCGCTCAATGTGTTCGGCTGAGATCGGAAATCAACCCAACACGAGCCGGACACGCGCCAGACGGCTCTTCCCCGTACGGCCTTCCCCCTTACGCTCATGTTGCAGGCATGTAACGCCGCAGCGAGCGCGCCTTTTTTGCGCCAGACAGGTACAATGATGAACACCGTACCGTAGCGGAGCGCCCCGCGCGCACCGCAACCACGCGAAAGGGTTTCCCATGGCCGAGATCTCGTCCTCCCGCATCGTCATCACCGTCCTTGGCAAGAACCGCCCCGGCATCGTCGCCGGCGTCACCCGCGTTTTGGGCGAGGCCAACGTCGACATCCGCGACATCACGCAGTCCATTATCGAGGACATCTTCACCATGACCATGCTGGCCGACACCGCCGAGTCCAAGCTCGACTTCGCCGAGCTGCAGAAGGCGCTGGCCGAGGCCGGCGAGCTTTCGGGCGTCAACGTGTCCATCCAGCGCGAGGACGTCTTTAACTTTATGTACCGCCTGTAGCGAACAAGCCGCTCGGGGCAGCTTGACGTCATATCGTCCAAGCGCGCGGCCCCAAAGCGGACCGGAGAGGAGCGCGCATGGCCTACGACGCCAAGAAAATCTACTACCGCTTCGACGATCACCTGAGCCGCCTGGTTCTGGATTACGAGGCGAGCCGTCAGATTTCGCCCGAAAGCGAAAACCTCTACCACGGCCTGCCGACCGCCCCGTACGACGAGGACCTGTTCGTAGAGCACAACGTCAAGCGCGGCCTGCGCAATGCCGACGGCTCGGGCGTGGTCGCGGGCCTTACCCGCATCTCGGACGTGCACGGCTACAACAAGGTCGACGGCAAAGTCGTGCCCGATCAGGGCAAGCTCACGCTTCGTGGCTACAGCATCGAGGATCTGGTCAACAACGCCCAGGCCGAGAACCGCTACGGCTACGAAGAGGTCGCCTATCTGCTCATCACGGGCTCGCTGCCCACCAAAGAGGAACTCGACGGTTTTTGCGGACGCCTGGGTGCTTTTAGGCACCTGAGCGACGAATACGTCCGTGAGTTCCCCATGACCACGGTGTCGTCGAGCATCATGAATGTGCTTCAGCGCGCCGTGCTGCTGCTCTACGCCTTCGACGCCGAGCCCGACGCCATTACACCCGAACACGAAATCGACGTCGCCATCTCCATGCTCGCCCGTCTCCCCCGCATCGCCGCCTTCGCGCATATGGCCTCGGTCGCCAAGCGCCGCGGCTCCGAGGTTCATGTGCCGCACCCCACACCCGGCCTCTCCACCGCTGAGACCATCCTGCAGGTCCTGCGCGGCGGCATGGCATTCACCCGCGACGAGGCCATGCTGCTCGACGTGATGCTTATGCTGCATGCCGAGCACGGCGGCGGCAATAACTCCACGTTCGCCTGCCGCGTGCTGTCCTCCTCGGCCACCGACCCGTATTCCGCCTACGCCGCAGCTATCGGCTCGCTCAAGGGCCCGCGCCACGGCGGCGCCAACGCCAAGGTCGTGTCCATGCACGAGGACATCCGTGCGCATGTCTCCAATTGGGAGGACGAGGACGAGGTCGCAGCCTACCTGAGCAAGATCCTCGACAAGCAGGCCTTCGACGGCACGGGCCTCATCTACGGCATGGGCCACGCCGTCTACACGCTGAGCGACCCGCGTGCCGAGGTGTGCCGTCGTTACGCGCGCTCGCTGGCAGCCAAGAAGGACCTGGGCGAGGAGTTCGCGCTCATCGAGCGCATCGAGCGCCTGGCACCCCAGGTCATGCGCGACCACGGCATGACCAAGCCCATCTGCGCCAACATCGACCTGTACACAGGCTTTATCTACAAGATGCTCGGCGTGCCCGAAACGCTCTTTACGCCGCTATTCGCCGTCGCCCGCATGGCCGGCTGGTCGGCGCACCGCATGGAAGAGCTCTTCTGCGCGCACCGCATCATCCGGCCCGCCTACCGTCCGGTTATCGAGCCGCTGGAGTACAAGCCGCTCGCCGATCGCTAGGACGCGGACCGTTATAGAACCCGAGCGTGGCCAGGGCATCATCGCCCTCGGCCACGCTTTTTATGCCAGCAGAAAGGGCTGCATCAAATGATTGTGTTTTCCGATATGGATGGAACGCTGTTGACGAGCGATAAGCAGATGAGCGATGCCACCTGGGCGATGCTCGACGAGCTCGCTCGACGCGGGATTGAATTTGTGCCCTGCACGGGACGTCCGCTGTCGGGCATCTTTGAGCCCATCCTCGCCCATACCGCCGTGCACTATGCCGTTTGCGCCAATGGCGCCAGCGTCTGGCAGCTCGACGACGATGTGCCCACCGACGCCTCGCGCGCCACGTGCATCTTGAGCCGTCCGCTCGATTGCGGCATTGCCCATCGCATCCATCGCATCGCCGCCGGCCACGATGTGACCTTCGATATCTTCGCGGATGGGCAGTGCTTCCTCCCCCGCTCGCTCTACACGCGCCTGGACGAATTCTGCGGCGGCGACCCCCACATCGCGGCTTCGCTCAAGCGCACACGAACACCGATCGACATGGATATCGACAGCAAGATCGACGAGGTCGAGACGCTCGAGCGCATCGCCATGTACTGGCACAACCCGGCTGATCGCGACGCCATCGCGGCGGAACTCGACACGCTCGGAGGCATTGAAGTCACGCGTTCGTACGCCATGAATATCGAGGTCATGGGCGAGGGCGCCACCAAGGGAACGGCCCTCACGTGGCTCTGCGAGCACCTGGGCGAGCGTCTCGCCGACGCTTGGGCGTTCGGCGACAACATCAACGACATCCCCATGCTGCAGGCAGCGGGCCACGGCATGGCCATGATCAACGCCGAGCCCGAGGACCGCGAGGCCGCCGACGCCATCACCGAATACGACAACGACCACGACGGCGTCGCCCGCACCATCATGGCCGCTCTCGCCTAGCAGCAGCAACCCGGCAGGGTAGCTAAAACAGTCATTGGGGACGTTCTTGAATGACTAGTCGTTGGGGACAGTCTTCGCGAAAAAGCTGCAAGGACTGCCCCCCACTGCCGGCAGAAAAGGAACGTCCCCATCTGCCGGATTAAGCGAGACTCTCCAGCACGCGACGGAGCTCCTGCTGGACGGCGTGGTCGCGATTACAACCCACCACGCGATCGGCCACTGCCTTGAGCGCGGGGCGCGCGTTTTCCATCGCGCAGCCCGTACCGACAAAGCGAATGATCTCGTAGTCGTTCATCGAGTCGCCAAACGCCATAACCTCGTCGCGTTCGACTCCATAGTGCTCCATGAGCTGTGCGATGCCCGAGGCCTTCGACACGCCGGGCTGCATGGCATCGATCCACGCGTTGCCCGAAGGCGCAAAAGTAAAGAGCTGACCGAGTTCGCGCTGTAGTACGTAAGCGCTGTCCATAACGGCACCGTCATCGCAAAAGATACTCGCCTTGATGATATTTACGCTGGGATCGGGCAGCTCCCAAATGCGCTCGGCATTGGGAAGGTCCTTATCGACCTCACGCACGAACTTGCACTCGTCATCGAGCAAGAAGGACTTGGTTCGGTCAAAAAGTGCAGGATGCAGATTGGGAAACGTCGCGACGGCCTGGGCGAGCCTTCGAATCGCCAGGTGCGAATACACCTCGCGGTCTACCATCTTACCGTCGGCGTAGACCTGGGCGCCGTTAGCGGCGACAAAGTCCATCTTGTCGCGAACAGGTGCAAAGAACTCGCACAGGCGGTCGTAACGACGGCCTGACGATGCGGCGAAATGCACGCCATGCTCGTGTAGCGCCAGAATCAGTTCGTAGGTCTCGGGAGGCACCTGGCCGTTTTCGTCAAGCAACGTGCCGTCCATATCGGATGCAATCAGTTTAAACATAGAAAAGCTCCCTTCGGGCTTGATGGAATCGGACGTATATCCAATTCCAACGTACCCAAAGGGAGCTCAAATAAGACTCTGCGGGCGTAAACGTTACAAGGACCTAGCAAATAGCTCACACATGCCAGAGGTCTCACGGTCGCGGCGTCAGGCGACACGCCACCCCGACGACTAGTCGTTTAAGAACGTCCCCGATGACTAGTCGGCGTAGGTGAAGGTCGTGACGTCGAACATGCCCTCGGGGCGGATGCGGAGCGTCGGGATCACCGGCAGGGGCAGGAAAATGATGCCCATGATGGGGTCGAGCGGCGGCTCGATGCCCATGGCACGCGCCTTGACCATAAAGTCGTCGTGCTGCGCGGCAACGTCCTCGGCCGTGCCCTCGCTCATCAGGCCACCGAGCGCCAGCGGAATGCGCGCCACGACCTCGCCGTTGCGCACCAGCACGTGACCGCCCTGGCCCACGGCATCAACGGCGGCCATCATATCGGCGGCGTTGTCGCCCACGACGCACACGTTGTGCGAGTCGTGTCCGATCGTCGAGGCGATGGCACCACCCGTGATGGTAAAGCCGCGCACCCAGCCGCGGCCGATATGCTTGCCAACGAGTCCCAGGCCAGCGGGGCCGTCACCGTCGGCGCCCTCGGCCTGCAGCGACACGCCGCGGCCGTGGCGCTCGATCAGCATAATACGGCGCAGGCCCTCGGCGCTCTCGGGACGAACCATGCCCGTGATGGCCTTGCCCGGCACCACGTCAATCACGGCCTCGCCCGGCTTAAAGGCATAGTCGAATACGTCGAGCGAAAGCTTCGGCAGCTTAACGGAGGCGCGCAGCTCATCGGCAAGGGCCGCAACCTCGGCCATCTCGGGTGCGATCTCGCCCACAAAGGTGCCGTCCTGCGCCACCAGGGCACCGGCGGCATATACACGATGCGGAGCCGTGGCAAACGTCAGGTCATTGAGCACCAGCAGGTCGGCACGCTTGCCCGGGGCAATCGCACCGCGGAGCTCGTGCGGGTCGCGGCAGCCGTGATCCAGGCCAAACGCCTCGGCCGTGGAGAGGGACGCCATAGAGATAGCGACCACGGGGTCGATACCGGCCTCAATCGCCACGCGGCAGTCATTGTCGATCATGCCGGTTGCAAGCGCATCGGAAGGAGCGCGGTCGTCAGTCGCAAAGCAGCAGCGGCGGGCGCGCGCGGGATTCTCCAGCAGCATCGGCGACAGGTTGGCCAGATCATGGCTGCACGTACCCTCGCGCAGCATCACGTACATGCCGCGAGACAGCTTGTCGAGCGCCTCCTCGGGAATCGTCGACTCGTGGTCGGCAATAATACCCGCCGCGGCATAGGCATTGAGGTCCTTGCCGGCAACGAGCGGCGCATGGCCGTCGACCTGCTTGGACGGCGTCTGGTTGGCAGCATCGATGCGAGCGCAGGTCTCGGGATCGGCCATAAAGACGCCCGGCAGGTTCATCATCTCGCCCAGGCCAAAAACGTCGCCCGGATGCTCGGCAAAAAACGCCTGCATGTCAGCAGCGGTAATCACAGCGCCCGCTTGCTCATCGGGCAGCGCGGGCACGCATGAGGGCATCATGTACTTGATGGAAATGGGCGCGCGGCGACCGTCCTCGATCATAAAGCGCAGGCCGTCGAGCCCCGCCACGTTGGCGATCTCGTGGCTGTCGGCAATGGCGGTGGTGGTACCGCGCGTCGCCGCCATGCGCGCATACTCGGCGGGACGGATGTTCGAGGACTCAATGTGCAGATGTCCGTCGATAAAGCCGGGGGCGAGATAGCGGCCCTGGCAGTCAATGACCTCGGCAGCCTCGTAGGTGCCGGCGGCATCGTCGCGACCATCGTAGAGCACGCCGACGATCACACCGTCCTTGACGGCAACGCTGCCGGGCGCCACACGCTGGCCATACACGTCGACAATCTGCGCATTGATAAACAGCGTGTCGACGGGCACGCGGCCCTCGGCAGCATCGATCACAGACCTCATGACCTCAACGGACATACATTCTCCTTTAACTGTAGAAATAACTGCGGAGCGGACGAGCCTTCACCGCAGCAAGCCAATAGCAATTGTATGCCCAAAAGGAGGTCCCGCTAACACCCCATCCGCTTAACGGCACCGCCAAATGATCCCTTGGGTGCGGAAGAAAAGTTGCGGTGGAATAGTTCCTGCCTGGGCGCCGTATGGCATTTTTAGGAACTATTTCACCGCAACTCAAAAGGCCACAGTCGGGATTCCCGGCTGCGGCCTTATTGCACTTGTGAGGTCAACTCGCTCGTTAGATCAGCTTGAAGCCCTTGCGCTTGCCCACGGAGAGGGTGTCGCCCAGCTTGAGGGCGCTGGGATCGATGTTATAGCTCTTGGGAGCCACGGCCTTGCCGTTGATCTTGACACCGCCGCCGTCGATATCGCGACGAGCCTGGCCGGCGCTCGCCGAAAGACCCAAGTCCTTGAGCAGGCCGGCGAGGTAGATCTGGCCCTCGTCGTTAACAGTCAGCTCAACGTGCTTCTCGGGGAAGTCGGCGAGCTGGCCCTCCTTGAACACGCGGTCGAACTCGGCCTGAGCCTCGTCGCCGGCACCGGCGCCGTGGTAGGTGTCACACAGGTCACGGCCCAGAGCGCGCTTGAGCTCGTAGGGGTCGGCAGAACCATCGGCCAGGGCGGCATCGATCTTGTCGACCTCTGCCGGGGTGAGCGAGCTGGCCAGACGATAGTACTTGCCGATCATCTCGTCGGGGATGGACATGGTCTTGCCGAACATGTCCTTGGGCGCGTCGGTCAGGCCGATGTAGTTGCCGTAGGACTTGGACATCTTGCGCACGCCATCGGTGCCCTCGAGCAGCGGCATGGTAAGCGCGATCTGCGGCTCCATGCCCATCTTCTCCATGAGCTCACGGCCAGCGAGCAGGTTGAAGAGCTGATCGGTGCCGCCCATCTCGACGTCGGCCTTGATCTGCACGGAGTCGAAAGCCTGCATCACGGGATACAGGAACTCATGCAGGGCGATCGGCGTCTGAGACTGGTAGCGCTTGGTAAAGTCGTCGCGCTCGAGGATGCGGGCGACGGTGAACTTGGAGCACACCTGCAGCAGACCGGCCAGATCCATCGAAAGGATCCAGTCACCGTTGTGCACGATGGTGGTCTTCTCGGGATCCAGGATCTTCATGGCCTGGCTCACGTAGGTCTCGGCATTGGCCTCGATCTGCTCCTGCGAAAGCTGCGGACGGGTGGAATTCTTGCCCGAAGGGTCGCCAATCAACGCGGTACCGTTGCCGATGATGAGGGTGACGTTGTGGCCCAGGTCCTGGAACTGACGCATCTTGCGCAGCGGCACGGCGTGGCCCAGGTGCAGGTCGGGGCTGGTGGGGTCGACGCCGAGCTTGATGTTGAGGGGCTCGCCCTTCTCAAGCTTCTTGCGAAGGTCGGCCTCGGGAACGATCTGCGCGGCGCCCGAGGTGATGATACGCATTTGCTCGTCAACAGACAGCATTGGGTATCCTCCTTTTGCTATAGCACCCTCGCCGAAAACGGCGGTGCTGGAAGTCCATAAACTCTCTTATGATAACAAACTGATGCGACGCGGCACCTACGACAGGAAAATCCTCGTCCTGCCGCATGCGTCAATGGCAACTGGCAGACGTGTACCGTCACGCTCGACCAGATAGCGTACCTGCCGACGACGCAAGCAGTCGCGGCAACGAACCTGTCCCGTCGCATCGGTGGCGCAGACGCCCTCGGCGGTCAGCAGGCAGTGCTCGCACACCATAAGCTCGGGACGGTCGGCGTCGACCGGACCCAACACGCCGGGTTCAGCGGCCAGTTCGGCAATACGCTCCGCATCATTGCCGAGCAACTCCGCCGGCAAGCACACCCGCCCCGCACCGAGTCCGCGCAGCCAGGTAAGCGTGGCCCGATTCGCGCAGAACACCGGCGCCGCCACGTCAAACGTCACGCCCAGCTCGCGAGCGATCACCACCTGTCCCAGGTTGCGGCAGACGACGCGCCCGGCACGCTGTATCAGTGAGCGGGTCCAGTCAGCGTCACCCGTGCGGCACACCTCGTCAAGCACCACAACGGCGTCGGACAAATCAAGTTCTCCGCGCGGGTCGGCATCCATCAGCTGCCAAGCAAAAACCATGCGAGTGGGAACCGCGCACTCCACCAACTCCGTGGACGCACCGCCATCCACCGCAACGCCCTCAAAGGGCAGCACCTCAACGGCACGCGCAACGGGCGCAATCGCATCCGCCTCGGCCCGCATGCGCTCCAACACTGCCGCCGTCTGATCCAACACGCCGGCGCTGCGAATCAGGTACACCTCGCAGCCCGTGTCCACCTTACGCTTGCAATGCACGACGACGCGCTTCCCCGCTGCGGCATCCACCGGGCAGGGCACCTGCGGCCAGCGCTTGGGCACATCGGGACGCGCGTCGGCACCCGGATAGAACCGAATCTCGAGCGTGTCACCCGCCGCCACGGCGGCGTCGAGCTCAACGGTCACCTCTTCGTGGCCCACAGCGACCAAGCGCCCCACGCGCACGCCCTGGTTAATTGCGCGCTCAAAGCTCATCAGCTCGGCACCCGAACGCCCTCGCAAGTACGCATCGGTAAACCCACGGTTAAACGACCTTCCCAGCTCGCGTTCAAGCTCTTCCACGGCACCGGGGTCCCACGCGCCGTCGCACAGCATATCGAGTGCCCGGCGCCACACCCGCACCACGTTGAATACGTAATCGGGGTTCTTCATGCGCCCCTCGATCTTAAGCGACGCCACGCCGGCATCTACAAGCTCGGGCAGATGCGCAATACCCAGATAGTCGCGCGGGCACAGCAGGCGATCTCCCTCGACGGCGACAACGCTCTGCCCCGCCTCGTCCACCAGGTCGTACGCCAAGCGGCACGGCTGCGTGCAGTCGCCGCGCATCGCCGAGCGCCCACGCCGCAGGGCCGAGAACTCGCACGCCCCCGAATAGCCGATGCAAATCGCACCGTGGCAGAATACCTCGATGGGCACGCCCGTGGCACATAGCGCCGCAATCTCGTCGACCGTCAGCTCGCGTGCCGTCGTCACGCGCTCGACCCCCAGCTCGTCGGCGGCAAGCCGCACGGCACCCTCGCTATGAGCGCCCGCCTGCGTGGACAGGTGAATCTCGACCCCGGGAATCGCCGCGCGCAGCGCGCAGGCCAACCCGGCATCGGCCACAATCAGAGCATCGGCGCCCAGCTCCAGTGCATGAGCTCCCAGCGCCACCGCGTCGGACAGTTCATCGTCAAACACGAACACGTTGAGCGTCACGTACACACGCACGCCATGGGCATGCGCCACGGCACAACCGCGCGCAAACTCGTCATCCGTAAAGCCATGAGCGCTCACACGGGCGTTAAAGCCGCCCAACCCCGCATAGATGGCATCGGCACCCGCGGCGATGGCCGCAAGCATCTGGTCGAGCCCGCCCGCCGGCGCCAGCAGCTCGGGCAGCGCCGCACCGGCAGCATCCAATCCAGTCTCGTATTGTCCGCTCGGCCCCATCGTCCGAATCGCCATCGGCAAACTCCTTACCAAGGTATGCATTCACTCTGAAAAATGCCGTCTTCCAGCATACACGAGGCCTCGCGCGCCCCGTTTGGTTTATCGTGTAATAACTTATGTCCATCCTGCCCCGACGGCATATCCGCCGTCCGGCACGACATACCTGGAGGTCAATATATGGGTCCTCGCCAACGACAGGGACGCAGCCGTTCAAAGACGCATGCCCTGCCCATAATCCTGCTCTCGTTTTTGGGCTTTTTGCTTATCGCGGGCGTGGCATTTGGCATCGGCATGGTCGGCAACGTCAACCGCTGGCTGTCCGATCTGCCCGACTACACCGACGCCAACGCGTATCTGGTGAGCGAGCCCACCGAGATCGTCGACTGCAACGGCAACAAGATCGCGAGCTTCTACACGCAAAACCGCAAGTCCATCACCAAGGACGAGGTCTCCCCCTACGTGCTGCAGGGCACCGTTGACGTCGAGGACGAGCGCTTCTACGAGCACGGCGGTATCGACCTGTGGGGTATCGCGCGTGCTGCGGTGGCAACCCTCGGCGGCGGGCACGAAGGCGCCTCGACTATCACCCAGCAGCTGGTGCGCAACACCATTCTGCAGGAGGAGCAGTTCGACTCGACCATCGAGCGTAAGGTGCGCGAGGCCTACATCGCCGTAAAGATGGAGGACATGTACTCCAAAGACGAGATCCTCATGATGTACCTCAACACCATCTATTACGGCCACGGCGCCTACGGCATCGAGGCCGCAGCCGAGACCTACCTGTCCAAGAGCGCCGCCGACCTCACCCTGAGCGAAGCCGCACTGTTGATCGGCCTTCCCAACTCGCCTTCGCAGTACGACCCCACGGTCAATCCCGATCTGGCACTGTCTCGCCGCAACAAGGTCCTCGACAACATGTTGCGCCTGGGCCACATTACGCAGGAGGAGCACGACGCCGCACAGGCCGAGCCCATCACCCTCAACGTGACCGAAATCTCGGGCAGTGGCGTCGACGTATACTCGCAGCCCTACTTTGTCGCCTATGTCAAGCAGCTGCTGGAGCAGGAGTTCTCGACCGACGTGCTCTTTAAGGGCGGTCTGACCGTCAAGACCACCATCGACCCCACGATGCAGCAGGTGGCAGAGAATGCCGTCCGCGAGCAGCTCGACACGCTCTCACTCGACGGCCTGGACATGGGCATGGTCGTCGTCGACCCCAAGACCGGCTACATCAAGTGCATGGTGGGCGGCTACGACTACAACGCCGACGAGAACCACGTAAACCATGCCACGGCCAAGCGTCCCGTCGGCTCCACCTTTAAGGCCTTTACGCTGGCAACTGCCATCCAAAACGGCATGAACCCCAACGTCACCCTCAACTGCAACTCGCCGCTCAAGGCCAAGGGCACCACGACCGAGGTCCAAAACTACGCCAACCATAGCTATGGCAACATCACGCTTAAGCAGGCGACGGCATACTCCTCCAACACCGGCTACATCCAGGTGGCGGAAGCCGTCGGCAACAGCAAGATCATCTCGCTCGTCAAAAAGCTCGGCATCGATCCCGCCAAGGACAACATCGAGGACGTTCCCGTCATGACGCTCGGCACCGGCTCGATCTCGCCGCTCGAGATGGCCGCCGCCTACGCGACGTTTGCCAACGGCGGCTACTATCGCCAGCCGATCGCCATCACCGAGATTGACTCTCGTACCGGTTCGGTGCTGTACCAGCACACGGACAATCCCTCACAGGTGCTTACCGAGGGCGAGGCCGCCGCGGTCACCGATGTTCTGTCCGGCGTCATGCAGGGCAGCGGTACGGGTGCTGCCGGCGCCTTGAGCGTCAACCAGCCCTATGCCGGCAAAACGGGCACCACCGACAACACCACCAACCTGTGGTTCTGCGGCTATACCCCGCAGCTGGCGTGCGCCCTGTGGACCGGCTATTCCGCAGGTGAGATCCCCATCCAAAAATACGGCACGGACCTGCTGGGCGACAGCACCAACCTGCCTGTCTTTAAGCGGTTTATGAACACCGTTCTGACCGGTACCGAGCGCGAGGAGTTTGCGACCGGAACGGCGCCCACCTACAAGAACAACAGCGTCTGGAAGTTCTACGGCACCAACAACGCCAAGAAGACGGAGAACGACGACAAGGACGAGAACGAGGACGAAGAGGAAACCACCACGACGACTACCACGACGACCACGACCACCGAGACTACGGGCGGCGACACCACCGGCGGCACCGGTACGACCGGCGGCTCGACGGGCGGTTCCACTGGTGGTTCGACCGGCGGCGATGGCGGCACGCCCACGCCCACGCCTACGCCCTCGCCCACGCCTACGCCCACTCCCGACCCCTCGCCCACGCCTGACGATACTGTTGGCTAGAAATTCATCCGGCCATTAGCAACAAGGCCCCCGAGCAGCTTATTAAAGTGCTCGAGGGCCTTTTAGTTTAAAGCGACCTGGTGGACGGTCTTTATACCGGCAAACAATATAGGGGGCACCGACCAACGTCGATACCCCCTTACAAGCCACCATGTCACGCACACAGTGCCGAGCGCACGACCCGCACGCCTACTTGCGAGAATTGCTCAGCTTATTGATCAGCGCCTCAAGACGCTCGCCGTCCTCGGCCGTCTGGGCAATAACCAAAATCGTATCGTTGCCGGCAAGCGAGCCAAGCACATCGGGCAACTCTGCCGCATCAACGGCGGCGGCGATGCCGGAAGCCGTGCCAGGCTGAGCCTTGATCATGACCAGATTATCGGTACGTAGAACGCCCGTTACGAGCTCGGAAACCATACGCTGCAGGTGCAGGTCCTCTGCCAGAACATAGATGCCCTCAGGGAGCTTACGCAGCCCCATATCGGCAATATCGCGAGAGACAGTCGCCTGCGTGCAATCAAAGCCCATAGCACGGAGCTCATCGACCAGCACGCGCTGCGTACGGACGTCCTTATTGCGCACAATATCTCTAATGGCATCCTGGCGCCCATTGCGTTTTTTAGCCATACAAACCCTCACTCCAAAAGATGGCGGAGACAATCAATCAGTGATTGAATAGTTTAACGCTATTTGAAGGCTTTTGTGTATAAGAACGCATTTCGAAACAATTCTATGCAAATTTGTTTCGAAATGAGCCGTTTAGGCGGTTTTTGCGCCCGTCCGGTTAAGAAAAGCTGCCAGATGCGTACACATCACGCAGCGCGCGGGCTTGGCGCTGGCGATCGGCCCAAACAACAGACCGAGTCCCCGATGGTTGTCCTTGAGCGCGGCGACCATCTGACGGGTTCGAGGCGCCTCGAGCATATCACGCATGCGGGCGGAACGCTCGATTGACGACACTCCATGCGGGCTCAGACACAAATTCTCGATGCAGGCGACCAGTCCGGCAAAGTAGAACTTTTGGCTTGCCAGCTTGAGCCGACCACCGCTATCTGCTTCCGAGAGTGAGTCCGCAAGCTCGTCGAGCGCTCGGGTGTCATCGGATACCTTGGCATACATGGTGGGATCAAAGGCATCTGTAAGCTTAGGTGCCGCCGCGTGGAAACAAGCGTCGCCGCAGCCGGACACGAATCGTGCCTGCGAGAGCGCATAAGCCATAAACTCAACCGTACGGTACGCCTTGCCGCGCGACAGGCATGCCTCAAACAGCGGACGGCTATACATCACGCCAGAGGTCTGAGCGACTAGGCCGCCCAAAATCAACTGGGGCAGCCCAGTCACCATAGAAGACTCGTCTTCTATGGCAATAGAGGCAGCATCCAAGACGCGCGAATGACGCTCGCGATGCGCATCGTATCGATCGAGCGACACCGAGGGGAGCACAATGTCTGCCGCAGTATCGCACGCGATATCGACCATCTTGGAAAGGGACTGCGGAGCAAACCACTCGTCGGCGTTCATGGCGATGATTTGAGAGCCACGCGAGGCAGCAAAACCGGCACGAAGACAAGCGCCGCGCTTCGCGTCCTCGACGTCAATCAAATCAATATGGATGTCCCTGTCGGCAGCAACTTGAAGCGAATGGCGCACACCGGGCGCAGCATCGCGGCAAACAACGACAATCTGCAAATCGTAGAGGTCTTGGTTCTGGACACTCTCGAGCGCACGCATCGCATAGCTGGGCGAACCTTCTACCACAAGGATCACCGAAAGTCGCGGATGCGAGCCACGTCGAACCAAGTTATCCGTCCTCTCGACAGCAATGAATCAAACCGTGGTTCATGGTACACCCCGACAATAAAAGCAATTAGACACCGGTTGTATTGCACGCCAAGAACAGATGTTGCACACGCGCAGCCCACAGATGACGGGTGTCGACGCACGACGCGTCGAGCCCTCCCCTAGTCGAGCACGACGAGCTCGGCGGGATCGTAATCCACGCCCATAAACGTAAGGCCGCAGGCAGGAGCCGTGGGGCCCGCAGCGGTACGGTCGCAAGCATCGATGACCTCGCGCATCCACTCGGGTTCACGGCGATGCATGCCAATCTCGACAAGCGTGCCCACGATCGTGCGGACCATCGAATGCAGAAACGCATTGCCCTCGATGGTAAACGTCAGGATGTCCTCGCCAAACGCAACCTCATGGCCAAACTCGGCACGCATCACGCAGCGATGCGTGGGCTTGCCAACGGCCGAGGCAACCTTGCAAAAGCTTTTAAAGTCCTGCTCGCCCAAAAGCGCAGGGCAGGCGGCCGCCATCGCATCGACGTCGAGGGGATAGCGATGCCACCACACGGCACCCCGTGAGAGCACAGGACGCGTGTCGCGGTCGGCAATACGGTACGTATACGTACGGGAACGGGCATCAAAGCGCGCAGAAAAGCCTTTACGGGCCTTGTAGACCTCGTTAATGGCGATATCTTTGGGCAGCAGCGCGTCCATAGCCCTAAGCCATCTACGGCGCGTCAAAGCAAGCTCAGCGTCCGTTACGGGCACGCTGATGTACTGAGCCACCGCATGCACGCCGGCATCGGTACGCCCCGCACACGTCAGATCTATCGGGCGGCGCAGCAGCGTCTCGATAGCGCGGCGCAGCTCGCCCGCAACCGTCGTCTGGCCCGGCTGCTCCGCAAAGCCGCTATAGGACGAGCCATCGTAGGCCACGAGGAAAACGAGCGTGGCATCGAGCTCTGGAATCGAATTGAAATCAGACGGCGCGATCATGGGCGCTCCCAACAAACAGGCAATGACATTTCGACAAAAAAAGAGGGGTACGCGAACGTACCCCTCGAATATAGCCTATGCAGACAGATTGTCTACTCAGCGGTCTCCTCAGCAGGAGCCTCCTCGGCAGCCTCGACCTTCTTGGGAGCAGCGGCCTTCTTGGGGGCCGGAGCAGCCTTCTTGGCCTTAGGCGTGCAAGGCTCGGTGACGAGCTCCATGATAACGATGGGAGCGTTGTCGCCCTTGCGGTTACCGAGCTTCATGATGCGGGTGTAACCGCCGTTGCGGTCCTGCCACATGCCCTGAGCAGCCTTGTCGAAGATCTCGGCAACGAGCTGCTTATCGCCGAGCTTGGCGATAGCCAGACGACGAGAGTGCAGGTCGCCCTTCTTGGCCCAGGTGATGATCGGATCGACGACCGAACGCAGCGCCTTAGCGCGGGTCTCGGTGGTCTTGATGCGGTCGTTCTCGAAGAGAGCCTTAGCAAGGCTCTTCTTCATGGCCTTGGTGTGGCTCGCATCGGTGCCGAGCTTCAGGCCCTTCTTAACGTTGTGACGCATGGTCTAGTTTCTCCTCAAATATGCGAAGCATTAAGCCTTCAGGCTCAGGCCCATGGACTCAAGCTTGTCCTTCACTTCCTCGATCGACTTAACACCGAAGTTACGGATGTTGAGCAGATCGTTCTCCGAGAACTCAACGAGCTGACGGACCGAGTGAATGCTGGCGCGCTTAAGGCAGTTGTAGGAACGGACGGAAAGGTCCAGATCCTCGATCTGCTTGTCCAGCTCGGCGTTGTCGTTGGTGACCTCGGGAGCGAAGATCGAAGCCTCCTCCTCGACCTCGGGGGTCTCGGCAAGGTTCATAAAGGCGGCCATATGCTGGTTGATGATATTGGCAGCCTGGACCACGGCGTCGCGCGGGGCGATGGAGCCGTTGGTCTCGATCTCGAGGACAAGGCGGTCGTAGTCGGTGTGCTGACCGACACGGCAAGCCTCAACGAGCTTGGCGCAACGGGAAACCGGCGAGTACAGCGAGTCGACGTGGATCACACCGATGGGATCGTTGTCGCGCTTGTTGGCCTCGCCAGAAACATAGCCGCGGCCATAGCCGATGCGCATGCTCATGGTGAGATGGCCACCCTCGGTGAGCGTAGCGATGTGCTGCTCGGGGTTGACCAGCTCAAACTCGGACGGAATAAAGAAGTCCGCACCGGTGACCTCGCAGGGGCCGTCAACCGAGATGGTGGCGGTCGCCTCGTCGGTCGTGCCGAGAGCCCTGAAGACAAGACCCTTGACATTCAGGACGATGTCGGTGACATCCTCGACCATGTTAGGGATGGTCATGAACTCGTGCTGCGCACCATCGATCTGAATAGCCTCGACGGCGGCACCCTCGAGCGAGGACAGAAGAACGCGACGAAGGGAGTTACCCAGCGTATCGCCGTAACCACGCTCGAGCGGCTCGACGGAGACACGAGCAGACGTCTCGTTGATCTCTTCGACCTGAACCTGAGGCCTAATGAATTCTGACATGTATTACCTCCAGCCTCAGCAGCCCGGATGGACTACTTAGAGTAGAGCTCGACGATGAGCTGCTCGTTGATATCACCGCTGATCTGCTCACGCGTCGGCAGAGCGAGCACGTTACCAGACAGCTTCTCGATATCGACCTCGAGCCAGCCAGGGACCTCAAAGCGCTCGGAGGAAATCAGGGCCTCCTTGATGGGGAGGAGGTCACGGAACTTCTCGCCGACAGCGACGACGTCGCCGGCCTTGACGCGGTAGGACGGGATGTCCACGCGCTTGCCGTTCACGGTGAAGTGACCGTGACGGACGGACTGACGAGCCTCTTTGCGGGTGCGGGCGAAGCCAAGACGGAAGACAACGTTGTCGAGGCGAGACTCAAGGATGATCATGAGATTCTCACCGGTGACGCCGTTCATCTTACGGGCCTTGTTGAAGTAGCCGTGGAACTGCTTCTCCAGAACGCCATAAATAAACTTGACCTTCTGCTTCTCGCGCAGCTGCATGCCGTACTCAGATTCCTTGCGACGGCGCTTGGGCTGACGGATAGATTCCTTCTTGCTGCTGTAACCGAGCTCAGCGGGATCGATCCCGAGCTGACGGCAGCGCTTAAGAACAGGAGTCCTGTCGATTGCCATATTGATACGATCCTTTCAGTTACACGCGGCGACGCTTCTTGGGGCGGCAGCCGTTGTGCGGAATGGGGGTCTTGTCCTGGATGCTCGAGACCTCGAGGCCAGCAGCCTGGAGGGAGCGGATGGCGGTCTCACGACCGGAGCCGGGGCCCTTGACGAAGACGGAAACCTTCTTCATACCGTGCTCCATGGCCTGCTTGGCAGCAGCCTCGGCAGCCATCTGGGCAGCGAACGGCGTGGACTTACGGGAGCCCTTGAAGCCCACCTGGCCAGCCGACTTCCAGGAAATGACGTTGCCCTGGGGATCGGTGATCGAAACGATCGTGTTGTTGAACGTAGAACGAATGTGAGCCTGGCCCACGGAAATGTTCTTACGGTCCGCGCGCTTCAGACGGGCAGCGCGAACGTTCTTCTTAGCAGTAGCCATCTATCTAGCGCTCCTTATTTCTTCTTCTTAGCACCGATCTGACGCTTCGGGCCCTTGCGGGTACGAGCGTTAGTGTGGGTGCGCTGGCCGCGGACCGGGAGGCCCTTGCGGTGACGAAGGCCGCGGTTGCAGCCGATGTCCATAAGGCGCTTGACGTTCTGGTTGCGCTCACGGCGGAGGTCGCCCTCAACCATGATCTGGTTCTTATCGATATAATCGCGGATGGCGTTAACCTCATCCTCGGTGAGGTCCTTAACGCGCGTATCCACGTTAACGTTGCACTCGACGCAAATCTTCGTCGCAGTGGTGCGGCCGATGCCGTAAATGTAGGTCAGACCGATCTCAACGCGCTTCTCACGCGGAAGGTCGACACCATTAATACGGGCCAACGTAGTCTCCTCTCTTAACCCTGACGCTGCTTATGACGGGGGTTCTCGCAAATGACGAGGACCTTGCCATGGCGCCTAATGATTTTGCACTTATCGCACATCTTCTTGACCGAAGGACGTACCTTCATCGTTCTTCCTTTCGGTAGCGCTCAAACTACTTCCCTACTATCTACTCGCCCAGCCGCAGGCGTTTAAAACTATGGCTGGTCTTCACACACAATCCGACCGTAGGTTGAGCTAAGCCTGCAGTCGGAAATGGAGTGCGTGTATGCGTGCCGCTATTTGTAGCGATAGGTGATGCGGCCGCGGGTCAGGTCGTACGGGGAAAGCTCCACGACAACCCTGTCACCGGGGAGAATACGGATGTAATTCATTCGGATCTTGCCAGAAATGTTGCACAGAACCGAATGACCGTTCTCGAGCTCGACCTTAAACATGGCGTTGGGCAACGGTTCCTTTACCGTACCCTCGAGCTCAATTGCGTCTTCCTTCTTCACAAGCAATCATCTTTCTCTAGAAAACGACAGCGATTGAGTATTCTACAACACGTATGCACGCATCGTAATAACTTCGTAATGGCTCCACAACTAAGTGGAACTTGTTACATTTGAAATGTAAAACAAAGCCGTTCCCTGATGCCCAAGATCGCCTTGAAATGAGAAGGCATAGACCTTGGGGTCATGCCTTCGAAATTGAAAGGCGAGGTTGGGCATCAGGGGGCGGCGACTTTTACATTTCTCCGCCTTGGAGCGAACACCAAGCACCTTGCGCATCCGTGGTGAGAATCACCGGACCGTCATTGGTAATGGCGACGGTGTTCTCGTAGTGCGCGGCGGGCAGGTGGTCGTTGGTCGTAACAATCCAACCGTCGGAGCCCGTGCTCACATGGTTGGAACCCATCGTAACCATCGGCTCGATGGCAATGACCATGCCGGCCTGGAGGCGAACGCCCCTCCCCTTCTTTCCATAGTTAGGAACGTTGGGGTCCTCGTGCATCACGCGGCCAATGCCATGGCCCACATAATCACGAAGCACGCCGTAACCGTGAGACTCGGCGAGGGACTGAACGGCATAACCGACGTCCCCGATATGGTTACCGGGAACAGCCTGCTCGATGGCAGCCTTAAGACAATCACGCGTGACCTCGCACAAAGCCTTGGCTTCGGGCGTGGGGGTGCCGACGAAAAACGTCCAAGCGTTATCGCCGACCCAACCGTCGACAACGGCTCCCGTATCGATGGAGATGATATCGCCATCGCGCAGGATCATGTCGGGGTTGGGAATACCGTGTACCACGGCATCGTTGATCGATGCGCAGATGGTTCCCGGGAACCCGCCGTAGCCCTTAAAGGCCGGGGTGCCGCCATGCATGCGGATAATCTGCTCCGCGAGCTGATCGAGCTCAAAAGTCGAAACGCCGGGGCGCACCATGGCTCCAACGTGGCGGAGCGCCATCTTAGATAGCGCTCCTGCCTTCTTCATCTGCTCGATTTGCGTTGCAGACTTAATCTTGATCATAGACCGAGAGCCTCTTTGACATCCCCGTACACGGTCTCGCGAGCCTGGTCACCGTTGACCGACTTGAGCAGACCCTGGCCACGATAGTAGTCGACGAGCGGGCTCGTGGACTTCTCGTAGACGTCGAGACGGTTCTTGATGGTCTCGGGCTTGTCGTCGTCGCGCTGATACATCTCGCCGCCACACTTGGGGCAGGTAGCATCGGCAGCGGTGCCGGTGTAACCGCAGGCGCGGCAGGTGCGACGCGAAGACAGACGATCGATAATGACCTCGGGGGCCACATCGACCAGAAGGGCGCAGTCGATCTCGCGACCCATGGCGGAGAGCTCGGAATCGAGCGTCACGGCCTGGGCGGTGTTGCGCGGGAAGCCGTCGAGGATGAAGCCCTGCTGGGCGTCATCGGCGGCAAGGCGCTCCTTGACAAGGTCGATCACGAGCTGATCGGGAACGAGCTCGCCAGCGTCCATGTACTTCTTAGCCTGAATACCAAGCTCGGTGCCACCCTTGACGGCAGCACGCAGCAGGTCGCCCGTGGAAATGTGAGCGACGCCAAACTCGGCGACGAGCTCCTGTGCGACGGTGCCCTTACCGGCACCCGGAGCTCCGAGCAATACGAGGTTCATGAGCAATCCTCCTCTAGCCTATTTAAAGAATCCATCGTAATCATACATCTTGATCTGGCCTTCGAGCTTATCGACCGTGTCGAGCACGACGCCGACCATGATGAGGATGGATGTGCCGCCAAATGCCTGGATCAGCTGGTTACCCGTAAAGGAGAAGATGATCGAAGGCACGATGGCGATGAGCGCCAAAAAGACAGCGCTGGGAAGCGTAATCTTGTTGAGCGCGTTCTTGATGTAGGCCGCGGTAGCCCTACCCGGACGCACGCCCGGAATAAAGCCGCCCTGCTTCTTAAGGTTGTCGGCCGTGTCATCGGGGTTGAACACCATGGAGGTGTAGAAGTACGCGAAAAACACGATGAGGACAACGTTAAGCACCCAGTTGAGCCAGCCGCGCGAAAGCGCAGAGGCAACTGCCTGGATCCAGCCGATGCCGGGGAAGAACACGGCAATCTGAGCCGGGAAGTACAGCAGCGCCGAAGCGAAGATGATCGGCACGACACCCGCGGTGTTGACCTTGATGGGCAGGTAGGTGGTCTGACCACCCATCATGCGACGGCCCACGACGCGCTTAGCGTAGGAGACCGGGATGCGGCGCTGGCCGCGCTCAAGGAAAACAATCAGCGGGATAACCAGCAGGATGATGGCGCAGATGATCACCATGGTGATGATGCCACCGGCATTGCCCTCGGTGCTGGAGAAGATAGCCTGCGGCAGACCGGCCATGATGTTCGCAAAGATGATCAGCGACATGCCATTGCCGATACCGCGCTGGGTGATGAGCTCACCAATCCACATGATCAGCATGGCGCCCGCGGTGAGCGTGCCGACGATCATGAGGTCGAAGATAATCTCGGGAGCACCGGCGCCATTAAAGCTGATGCCGAAGCTCTTAAAGAGGAAGAGGTAACCCACGGAGTTGAGGATTGCCAGAGCCAGGGTGAGGTAACGCGAATACTGCGTAATCTTGGTCTGACCGACCTCGCCCTCGCGGGCAAGCTCATGCAGGGAAGGCACAACGGCCTGGAGCATCTGGAGGATGATCGAGCTGGTGATGTAAGGCATGATGCCCAGCGAAAACACCGACACATAGCTCAACGCGCCGCCAGAGAAAAGATTCAGGAGGGCCATAGCACCTGCGGCGACCGAATTGTTATCGGTCGAGAAAAGGCCCAGCATCCCCTGGAAGGGAATGCCGGGCACAGGAACGTGCGCACCAATGCGGTACACGACGAGCATAGCTATGGTAAAAAGAATCTTTTCGCGCAATTCTTTGATGCGGAAAGCATTCTTAAGACCATTTAGCACGGCAGCTCGACCTTTCCGCCGGCGGCCTCGATCTTGGCCTGCGCAGAAGCGCTGACCTTGTCGACCTTGACCGTGAACTTCTTGGTGAGCTCACCATTGCCGAGCACCTTAACGGGCTCGCACTCGCTCTTGGTGATGCGAGCGGCCTTAAGAGCGGCACCGTCGATCACAGCGCCGTCCTCGAACTTACGCTCGAGACGCTCAACGTTAACAGCGGTGTACTCGATACGACGGGGGTTGCGGAAGCCCGGAAGCTTGGGCAGGCGCATGGCCAGCGGAGTCTGGCCACCCTCGAAGCCGGCACCCTTGGTGCCGCCAGAGCGGGAACCCTGGCCCTTCTGGCCGCGGCCAGAAGTGGTGCCGTGACCCGAAGAATTGCCACGGCCGACGCGCTTGCGGTTCTTGGTGGAACCGGGCGCGGGAGTAAGATCGTGAAGCTGCATTTGCTACTCCTCTACAATCTCGACAAGGTGCTTGACCTTGAAGATCATGCCGCGGACGGACTCGTTGTCAGCAATCTCGCGAACCTCGCGGATCCTGTGGAGACCGAGGGCACGGACAGTACGGACCTGGTCCTGCTTGCAACCGTTGGTGCTGCGGACCTGCTTGATCTTGATGGTGTCAGCCATGCTTAGTTCTCCTTACCGACGAACATCTCGGAGACCGTCAGGCCACGGCGAGCCGCGACGTCCTCAGGGCTGGAGAGCTCCTTGAGGCCCTCGACGGCAGCCTTGATGATGTTGAGGCCGTTGTCGGTACCGAGGGACTTGGACAGGACGTTCTTGATGCCAGCAAGCTCAAAGAGGGGACGCACAGCGCCGCCGGCGATAACGCCGGTACCCTCGACAGCGGGCTTGATGATGATGCGGCCGGCACCAAAGTGGCCGAGAACCTCGTGCGGGATGGTGCCATGCTCGGTCACCGGCACGTGGAACATGTTCTTCTTGGCATCGAGAGACGCCTTGGAGATGGCCAGGGGCACCTCAGCGGACTTGCCCATGCCAACGCCGACGTTGCCCTTGCCGTCGCCAACGACGACGAGAGCGACGAGGCTCATGCGACGACCGCCCTTGACGGTCTTCGACACGCGGTTGATGTAAACGACGCGCTCCTCGAACTCGGAGGCCTCGCGCTGCTGCTTCTGATTACGAGCCATGTGCTACATACCTCCTAGAACTCGAGACCGGCGGCACGAGCACCGTCGGCGAGGGCCTTGACGCGGCCATGGTAGATACGGCCACCGCGATCGAAGGCGACCTTGGTGATGCCGGCCTCGATGGCGCGCTTGCCAACGAGCTGACCGACCTTCTCCGCAGCCTCCTTGTTCGAGGTGTGGGTGCCCTTGAACTCGGCCTCGAGGGTCGAGGCGGAGACGAGCGTCAGGCTGGAGCCCTTGCTGTCGTCGATGATCTGGGCATAGATGTTGGCGTTAGTACGGGTCACGCGAAGACGCGGACGCTCGGAGGTACCCGAGACCTTGCCGCGAACACGACGCTGACGACGCTTGAGGCCTTCCAGCTTCGCCTTATGCTTGTTCATACGTAAACTCCTAAAAAGGTTGATCTTGCCAGCACCTGACGGGGTGCTGGTCTTATGCGAGTGAGTCGGTTACGACTACTTGGCGGCCTTACCCAGCTTGCGGCGGATGTGCTCGCCAACGTAGTGGATACCCTTGCCCTTGTAAGGCTCGGGAGGACGATGGCCGCGGATCTCAGCGGCGATCTGACCGACCTGCTGCTTGTTGATACCCTTGACGTTCACGTGGGTGTTGTCGGGAACCTCGAAGGTGATGCCCTCGGGAGCCTCGACGATCACGGGGTGCGAGAAGCCCAGGGAGAACTCGAGGTTCTTGCCCTTCTGCTGCACGCGGTAACCGACGCCGGCGAGCTCAAGCTTCTTCTCGAAGCCCTCGGAAACGCCAACAACCATGTTGTGGATGAGGGCGCGGGTGAGGCCGTGGCGGGCACGGGTCTCACGCTCGTCGTCGGGACGGGAAACGGTGAGGACATTGTCCTCAACGTTGATAGCGAGCTTCTCAAAGACATCGAGCTCGAGCTGGCCCTTGGGGCCCTTGACGACAACGTTGTTGCCGTTGACTGCCACTTCGACTCCGGCGGGAATCTGGACAGGCTTATTACCGATACGAGACACGGTGATCTCCTTTCCTTCTACCTACCGAGCGAATTACCAGACGTAAGCGATGATCTCGCCGCCGACGTTGTGCTTGCGAGCATCGCGGTCGGTCATGACGCCATGGCTGGTGGAAATAATGGCGGTACCAAGGCCACCGCGGACGCGGGGCATGTCGGCAACGCCGGTGTACTTACGCAGGCCCGGCTTGGAAATGCGGCGGATGCCGTTGATGACCTTAGCCTTCTTGGGACCATACTTAAGCGTGATGTGCAGAGTCTTCTGGGGAACGGTGTCCTCGACATCGTAGCCCTCGATGTAGCCCTCCTCGTGCAGAACACGAGCGATCTCGACGAGCTTCTTGCTGCTCGGCATGGAGACCGTGGCCTTGTTCACAGAGTTAGCGTTACGGATGCGCGTAAGCATATCTGCGATCGGGTCTGTAAGGTTCATACAGATTCTCCTTCGTTCTTGATGAACACGTGCTCTTGGTTCTTCGCCGCCCTTAACGGCAAAGCCTTTTTAGCGCGTTTTCCCTGTTCCAAACTGATGCTTGAAACGCTGGTAGTGACTTACCAGCTGGCCTTCTTAACGCCGGGAAGCTCGCCCTTGAGTGCAAGCTCGCGGAAGCAGACACGGCACAGGCCGAACTTGCGGTACACAGAGTGCGGACGGCCGCAGCGCTGGCAGCGCGTGTACTCACGAGTAGAGAACTTCTGCTTGCGATTGCACTTGACGATCATCGATGTCTTAGCCACTTATATCCTCCTCACATAGAGTATTGTTCGCCCCAAGCGCCGCCCCCTTGTGGGAACGGCGCTTATAGGGCAGGTGAACCTATTTCTTGAACGGGAAACCGAAGGCGTCCAGAAGGGCCTTGGCCTCCTCATCGGTGTTGGCGGTGGTCACGAAAGTGATGTCCATACCGCGCTGGTGATCGACGGAGTCGAAGTCGATCTCGGGGAAGATGAGCTGCTCGGTGACGCCCATGGAGAAGTTACCACGGCCGTCGAAGCTCTTGGCGGAGATGCCGCGGAAGTCGCGGATACGGGGGATCGCGACGGAGGTCAGACGATCGAAGAACTCCCACATACGGTCGCCACGCAGGGTAACCTTGCAGCCGATCGGCATACCAGCGCGCAGGCGGAAGGTAGCGATGGACTTGCGGGCACGGGTGATCATCGGCTGCTGGCCGGTGATGGCGCGCAGGTCGCGCACGGCACCGTCGATGGCCTTGGAATCGGTAGCGGCCTCGCCGACACCCATGTTCACGACGATCTTCTCAAACTTGGGGATCATCATGACGTTCTCGTACTGGAACTTGTCCTGAAGCTGCTGCTTGACCTCGTTGTTGTACTTGGTCTTCAGACGCGGCACATACTTCTCTTCTGCCATTGTTCACTCCTTCTTGGGGTTTTAAGCACGGGGCGTGGCCACGATGGGTTGTCCTCGTGCCTCCTGGCTGCATCCGCGCCGCTCATGGCATTTTGCGGTTTGGACTCGACGCAGCAGGAGCCGACAAAACAATCGGTACTATACGCGCATCGGGAGCGTATTTCCAGAAAAACCTCGTCTGCCTGCACAACTCCACAACTCCCCCGCACAAATGGATCCCAAAAAGCAGTTGCGGTGAAATAGGGACTGTTTGGCGGCCTAACAGGCTTAAACAGTCCGTATTTCACCGCAACTTATTGGTGGGGATGCGATTAGCGCTTGCGGGGGACGAGTTTGGTGCGGCGCAGGTGGATCATCTCGGCGGCGATGGAGATGGCGATCTCCTCGGGGTCCTCGGCCTCGATGGCAACGCCGATCGGAAGGTGCAGCTCGTCGATCTGGTCCTGCGTAAAGCCTTCCTGCTCCAGGCGGGCGCGCACAAAGGCCGTCTTGCGGCGCGAACCCAGACAGCCCAGGTAGGCAGGCTTGGCACGCATGGCCTGAATCACCACGTCGATATCGGACTTGTGACCCGCCGTGGCGACGACCACCAAGTCGCGCGGACCGATGGGACACAGCTCGCTCAGGTTCTTGTAATCGACCAGGCGACGATCGTAGACACCGGGCACCCATTCGGGCGTCAACGTGCCGGGGCGGTCATCGCAGGCCACGACGGCAAAGCCCGCCGCCGTGAGCACGCGCGCCGTCGCGGCGCCCACGTGTCCGCAGCCAAAGATGTAGGTCAGGCCCTCGGGGCAGAGCGTCTCGACGTGCGCCGCGGGAATCTCGGAGGCGGCGTTAGTGTAGGTGACCCTACTCCCCTCCTCCACCAGCGAAAGCCCGGGGCAGCCCGCAATGGTGCGGCGCGATTCCTCGCCATGGTACTCGGCCACATCGCCCTCGAGCGCGCTCGCGATAAACGGTTCAAAGTCGATGACGAAGTCGCCGATGCGCCGATAGACCAAGACGTCGGCAATTTCCTGGAACAACGGTGCCTGGGTCGCATCCAGATGTAGGTAGCACAGGCAGATGGCTCCGCCGCAGATCATGCCGGTATCGGAGTTCTCGCCGCCCATGGTGTAGCGGACCAGACGCGATTGCCCCGCGGCCAGCAGCTCTCGCGCCTCGTCCAGCGCAAAGAGCTCGATCTTGCCGCCGCCGATGGTGCCCGCCTGGCTACCGTCGGCAAAGACGGCCATCCAGGCGCCCACGCCGCGCGGCGACGACCCCGCCGTGCCGGCTACGACCACGAGCTCGCACGTCTCGCCAGCACGCAGGGCGACAAGCGCCGCATTCACAACATCGAGCTTTTCCATTGCCGCCTTCTATCCTCTAAAGATATCGGTGAGCATAGCGAGTGCCTCGAGCACGCCGCCGCCGACCGACGTCGCCTTGTCCGAAATGTAGTTGATATAGCTGGCATCGCCGCGCGGATCGACATCGGCGCATTTAAAGCCCTCAGTCACCTGCACGCCGTTCGCCAAAAGCCCGCGCAGACAGCCATCGATCTGCGTGCGCATGGGCGTATCGCCCGCATACCCGATCACATCGCCGGCACTCACGATGTCGCCGATCACATGGTCGGACCTAAACACGCCGGCGGCGGGGCTGTGGATAACACGCTCTTTGCCATATCCGGCGATGACGCCCGGCACGCCCGTGTTGGGCTGGGGCGAACCTTGGGTAATGACACGGCCCAGGAAATGCCCACGCATGGTCTCGACCACGGCGTCGCAATCAACCGGCGCGGTAAAGCCCGGCCCTACTGCAATGACGGCAGGAGCCATGTCGCGCGTGGTACCCAGATTGCGCTTGGCCAGAATCGCGTCGACCACAGCCGCGGGCTTCAGTTCGTCGAGCATCTGTGCCTGGGGGTCCACCACCACGGCAACATCCCCTGCTTGGGTAATCTCGAGCGCCTCTGCCGGCGTCTGCGCCAAGCGAGCGCGAATGCCCTCGACCTGGACCTCGCCCAGGCGAATAGCCTCGCAAAAACTGATTGTGCGGCGGATGCACGTGGGAACCGCGATATCGGCCATAACGACCGACACGCCGGCGCGCACCAAGCGAGCGGCGACACCCGTGGCGATATCGCCGGCGCCGCGAACATAAACGAGCATTCCCGGGGCACCTCCCTGTGCTACGGTTTGAGCAGAGCAAAAGCGGCTCGACCGCTACTCTGATGATTATTTATTATCACAGTATTATACGGCGGTGAACAGATGGAAACGGTTAGCGGCAATCTTGCCTCGGCGCTCAGGATCGAGCCGGACATTACCGCGATTATCGGCAGCGGCGGCAAGTCGACGTTGCTCAAAACGCTGGGTCTTGAGCTCATGCGCGCTGGCGGCCGCGTGCTCCTCTGCACCACCACGCATATGCTTCCCGTTGCCGGCGTGCCATGGGACGGGTCGAATCGTCGCCTGGACGCCGTGCCTTGGAAGCCGGGCGCCTCGCATGTCCCCGGTTGCACCTGCGAGGCCTGCGCGGGCCTTGCACGCGGAGGCATCTGCCAGGCAGGCATCTTGGACCCGGAGACAGGCAAGCTCTCCGCCCCCGCCGAGCCGCTCAACGAGCTGGCGCAGCGCTTTGACTATGTGTTGGCCGAGGCAGATGGCAGCAAGCGACTCCCGCTCAAGGCGCATGCCGCCTGGGAGCCGGTAATTCCCGCCGCCACGGCAAACGTTGTCTGGGTCGTCGGCGCCTCGGGACTGGGCAAACCCGTCGCCGAGGTTGTCCACCGCCCCGAGCTCTTTTGCGAGCGTTGCGGCTGCGAGCTCACCGACACTGCCACCCCAGAGCGCGTCGCCCAGGTGCTCAATGCCGAGCTGCGGATGCTGAACCTCAACAATGCCCGCGTCATGCTCAACCAAGTCGACACGCTCAGCGACCCCACGATGGCCGACCGCTTCGAGGCAGCCCTCGGCCGCCCCCTCATCGCCACCAGCCTCAAGTAGCCGGCCCCATCTCGTCAGTTGCGGTGAAATACGGACTGTTTGGCCGCCAAACGGCCGCAAACAGTCCGTATTTCACCGCAACTGAGGAGGGGACACGGCATCTTTGCTGCTAGCGGGGGACGTAGCGGCCGGGCTGGGCTCCGGTGGGCTCGCCGTCGCGTGCCGCCAGCACGCCGTTCACAAACACGGCCTTGGCGCGGCCATGTGCCTCAAAGCCCTCGAGCGGCGTGTAGTCCACGGCCTGATGCTGTGTCGCGGCGCTGATCGTCCAACGCGCGCAAGGATCCCACACGCACACGTCGGCATCGGCACCCTCGGCAAGACAGCCCTTGCGCGGGTACATGCCAAACACGCGCGCCGGGTTCTCGCTCATCAAGCGGCAGAGGTCCTCGGGTCCCAGCTGTCCCTCAAAGCTCGTGGCAATCGCGACGGGACGATGCTCCACGCCGGGCCCGCCGTTGGGAATCGCGCGGAAATCGTCGCGCCCGCGGTCCTTTTGCCCGTGCAGGTTAAAGCTGCAATGATCGGTCGCAATCGTATCGATCTCGCCGGCCACAAGCGCCTCGCGCAGTGCCGCACGGTCACCGGCATGGCGCAGCGGCGGGCTCATCACGTACTTGGCGCCCGCAAAGCCGTCCTCGCCCTGCTCCAGATAGCAGGTGTCGTCAAGCATCAGATATTGGGGGCAGGTCTCGACATAGATATTCTTCTGCCCGCGCGCTTTGGCAGCACGGATGGCCTCGAGCCCCAGCTTGGTCGAAAGGTGCACCACGTTGACCGGAGCGTCCCCGGCCAAGTGCGCCAGATACAGCAGGCGGCTCACGGCCTCACCCTCGCACACGTCCGGACGGCTGAGCGCATGCCCCTCGGGCCCATGAATCCCCTGCTCGTACACGCGCTTCTGCAGCTCATTCACCAGCGTACCGTTCTCGCAATGCACGCACAGTATGCCGCCAATACGCTTGAGCTCCTCGAGCACCTCGAGCGTCTCGGCATCGTCCAGGCGCAGATGATCGTAGGCAAAGTAGGTCTTGAACGACGATACGCCCGCCTCGCGCATGGCCGAAAGATCGGCGCGGTTGCGCTCGTTCCACTCGGCGAGTGCCATATGAAAGGCGTAGTTAGCCGTGCAGGTTCCGTCGGCGCGGCAATGCCACTCGGCCAAGGCATCGGGCATGGTCACGCCGCGATCGGCCGTCGCGTAGTCCACGATGGTCGTCGTGCCGCCGCAGGCAGCCGCACGCGTACCGGTCTCAAAGCTATCTGCCGTCCAATCCATGCCAGTCCAGCACTGCATGTGTGTGTGGCCGTCGATAAAGCCGGGAAACACCCAGCAGCCCGCGGCATCCTCGACGGTATCGCCCTCGGCCGGCTCAATCGCCGCGGCGATCCGCACGATCTTATCGCCCTCCATGGCAAGATCGGCGCGGCGAAGTCCCTGTGGCGTCACGAGCGCGCCGTTTTTGATGATGATCATGTTGCTCCTTATTGATTAATACTGTTGGCCACGCGATCAAAATACGAGCAGGCAGCGATATGCTCCGTTATGCGTTGCTGTCCCTTGGCGGTATCGACGTCCCACAGCTCGTAGGCACGCGCCTCGACCAACACCACATCGGTACGGCCCTTGAGGATCGAACCGCCGCCGTCCTTGCCCTCAAGACACATAAGTGCACCGAACAGTTCCGCCGGAAAGAGCACCGGGCTCGAAGGCTCACCGTTGCACGCAAGACGCACTGGGTGCTTGCGGCCACGCTCGTCAAATGCACGAACCATAGCCTCAAAAGAATCCGAACTCACGAGCGGCTGGTCGCCCGGCAAAAAGAGGCAACCTTTCCAGTTGCGTTCGACTCCCCACGAAAGGCCCGCACGGACGCTTTCGCTGCGCAGCTCGCCATCGTGCAGCACGCACGGGCAATGCTTGTCCTCGCAAATCTGAGCGACCTCGGGCCAACGCGTCGAAACCACGACGTCAAAGCCCCGGGGAACCGAATCGATGGTCCGGGCAATCAGCGGCTCGCCATAGATATCGGCAAGCATCTTGTTAGAGCCAAACCGCTTGCCCTCGCCCGAAGCCATAATGACGCATCCAAGTTTCATGGTGATACCCCCCCTGAAACCATCGTACCCATAACTCGCGCCGCGGGCATCCACATCGAAAGCGCTTATCCTGCACGCCCGCGATGCAAAAAGGGGGCACCCCGCCGGTTGGCAGAGCGCCCCCTTTACATGGCTTACCTCAACCCGGCTTTAGGCCTGGAGCCAACGGGCGGTGTTGCGCTCGTCGAGGGCCTTGAGGGTAGCGGCGGGATCGGCAACCTTCTGCAGGAACATCATGGCAGCGATGGCGTACGGCTTGTAGCTGGCCTCCTTGTACATGCCCACGCGGTGCATGTCGAAGACGTCGGCGTTAACCTCGCCGTGCTCGCAGGAGACACCGGAGATGTCGGCGGGCAGCGGGTGCATAAAGATGGTGTCCTGGCCGTTGGCGGTCTTCTCCATGAGCTCGGTCGTGGAGCACCAGTCCTGATGGGTGGCGTTCTGGGCGAGCAGCTCCTTCTCGAGCGCTGCGATGCCGGCGTCGTCGCCCTCGGCGTACAGGTTGGTGCGCTTCTCCATGGCGGCAAACGGAGCCCAGCTCTTGGGGATCACGATGTCGGCGCCCTCGAAGGCCTCGGCCATGGTGTTGACCTGCTTAAAGGTGGTGCCGGACTCGGCGGCATAGCTCTTGGCGCGCTCGACGACCTCGGGCATGAGGTCGTAGCCCTCGGGGTGAGCCAGGGTGACGTCCATGCCAAAGCGGGGCAGCAGGCTGATCAGCGACTGCGGGCAGGACAACGGCTTGCCGTAAGAGGGCGAATAGGCCCAGGTGACGGCAACCTTCTTGCCCTTAAGGTTCTCGAGGCCGCCAAACTCGTTGATGAGGTAGAGCATGTCGGCAGAGGACTGCGTGGGGTGGTCGGAATCGGACTGCAGAGAGATGAGCGTGGGACGGTGATCCAGAACGCCATCCTCGTAGGCCTGCTGCACGGACTCGGAGACCTCGGCCATGTAGGCATCGCCCTTGCCGATGTACATGTCATCGCGGATGCCGATGACGTCGGCCATGAAGGAGATCATGGTAGCGGTCTCGCGGACGGTCTCGCCGTGGGCGATCTGGGACTTCTTCTCGTCCAGGTCCTGCAGCTCAAGGCCGAGCAGGTTGGCGGCCTTAGAGAAAGAGAAACGCGTACGGGTGGAGTTGTCGCGGAACAGGGAGACGGCCAGGCCCGAGTCGAAGATCTTGGACGAAACGTTGTTCTCACGCAGCTCGCGCAGGGCGTCGGCGACGATGTAGAGAGCCTTGAGCTCATCGGTGGTCTTGTCCCAGGTGTGCAGGAAGTCGCTGCCGTACATGCCCTTAAAATCGAGGCCGTTCAGCTGCTCGACGAGCTCGGTAAACTTAGCGTCCATGGAAATGTCCTTTCTAAAGATGAAACGATCGCAATGAGTAGATGTGCTCCGGCATGCGCGTGTGGCTAGAACATGCAGAGCACCATGACGAGGACCCGCCACCGTTGAGGAAGCATGGGAGATAACGACCGCGGGCCCCAAGTCAACAGGGAGCGCCGGGGACACGAGCGGCCCCCGGCTCAACAAAATCGAGGAATGGGACTAATCGATCTTGTTGTTGGTCAGACCGGCGCGGAACACGGTGGCGTCGCCATCGGCCTGGCTCGGATCGTAGAGGTTCAGGGCAGCCACGTACATGGCGGCAGCGGTGACCAGGTCATCCTTGTAGGTGACCTCGTTGGGGGCGTGAGCCTGAGACTCGGCACCCGGGCCAAAGCCCACGCAGGGGATGCCGTAACGGCCCTGGATGGAGACGCAGTTCGTGGAGAAGGTCCACTTGTCGCACAGCGGGCGACCGGTGCGCTTGTCCATGCTGGGCTCGCAGCCGATGCGCTCGTCACCAAACATGGCCTTGTGGGCGTCGACGAGGGCCTTGACGTGCGGAGCGGTCTCCTTGTTGATCCACGTGGGGAAGTAAGCCTCGGTCTCGTAGACCTCGCCGGTCCAGGACGGACGGTCGTACATGTACATGGAGACCTTCACGTCGTCACCGTACTTCTTGGCTGCCGGCAGGTTGCGGATCTCGTCCAGGCAGGACTCCCAGGTCTCACCGGCGGTCATACGACGGTCGATGGAGATGGCGCAGGAGTCGGCCACGGCGCAGCGGCTGGGGCTGGTGTAGAAGATCTGGCTGACGGTGCAGGTGCCGCGGCCCAGGAAGCGGGCATCCTCGAAGTGCTCGGGATTGTACTTGGGGTCGAGCATCTTGACGAGACCCTTGATGTCGGTCGACTCGTCGCAGCCGTTGTTGTTGAGGGCGCGGACGTCGGCGATGATGTCGGCCATCTTGTAGATGGCGTTGTCGCCGCGGTCGGGAGCGGAGCCGTGGCAGGAGGTACCGTGAACGTCGACGCGGATCTCCATGCGGCCGCGGTGACCGCGGTAGATGCCGCCGTCGGTGGGCTCGGTGGAAATGACGAACTCGGGCTTAATGCCGTCCTTGTTGTAGATGTACTGCCAGCACATGCCGTCGCAGTCCTCTTCCTGGACGGTGCCGACGACCATGATCTTGTAGCCCTCGGGGATGAGGCCCATGTCCTTCATCATCTTGGCAGCGTAGGTAGCAGAAGCCATGCCGCCCTCCTGGTCGGAGCCGCCGCGGCCGTAGATGATCTCGTCGGTCTCGTAGCCCTCATAGGGATCGGCGTCCCAGTTCTCGATGTTGCCGATGCCGACGGTGTCGATATGGGAGTCGATGGCGATGATCTTGTCGCCCTCGCCTATAAAGCCCATGACGTTGCCCAGGCCGTCGACCTTGACCTCGTCATAGCCAAGGTTCTCCATCTCGGCCTTGATGCAGGCAACAACCTCACCCTCCTCGCAGGACTCAGAGGGGTGGGAGATCATAGCGCGCAGGAAGCGAGACATATCAGCACGATGAGACTCAGCAGCAGCCTTGATAGCGTCGAAATCGAGTTCTTTAGCCATTGTTCATAACCTTTCAAACGAAGGAATCTACCTGTGAGGTGGCGGAGCGATACCTATTTACTCCGCCCCAACGATTAGCAAGTGGGATATTCGCCTTCCCAAACAATGCGGCGATACTGGTCGGGGTCCGTGTCACCTTCCGTGGAGAAGCAGAGCACGGAGCTCGTCTTGTCCAGGCCGATGAGTTCCTTGAGCTCGGCGTACTCGGGATCGAGCATGAGGGTCTCAACCAGGCCGGTGGTCACAGCGCCGGACTCGCCGGAGATGACGCGCGGGTCGCCCTTCTCGGGAGCGCCCAGGGTGCGCATGCCGCGAGCGGTGACCCAGTCGGGGCAAGACACGAAAGCGGTGGTGTGGTTGCGCAGGATATCCCAGCCCAAAATGTTGGGCTCGCCGCAGCACAGACCGGCCATGATGGAGGGCATGTCACCGTCCACGATGCGCGGATCGCCGTCGCCGGCAGCAGCGCCCTTGTACAAGCAAGCGGCAGGCGCGCACTCAACCACGACGAAGGTGGGCGGGTTATCGGGATACAGGTTGGTGAAGTAGCCCACCACGGCGCCGGCGAGCGAACCCACGCCAGCCTGGACAAACACGTGCGTCGGGCGGTTGATGGCCATCTCGCGCAGCTGCTCGGCAGCCTCGGAAGCCATGGTGCCGTAGCCCTCCATGATCCAAGACGGGATCTTCTCGTAGCCCTCCCAGGCGGTGTCCTGAACGATGACGCCGCGCTCGCAGGCGTCGGCCTCGACGGCGGCCATGCGCACGCACTCGTCGTAGTTGACCTCTTCGATGGTCACCGTTGCGCCCTCGGCGGCGATGTTATCGAAGCGGGGCTTAGTGGAACCCTTGGGCATGTGAACGACGGCCTTCTGGCCCAGCTTGTTGGCAGCCCATGCCACGCCGCGGCCATGGTTACCGTCGGTGGCGGTAAAGAAGGTGGCCTGGCCAAAGTCCTCGGCCAGCTGATCGGAGGTCAGGTAATCGAAGGTGCAGTCGGCAACGTCCTTGCCGGTCTCGTCGGCAATGTAGTTGGCCATGGCAAACGAGCCGCCCAGGACCTTAAAGGCGTTGAGGCCAAAGCGATAGCTCTCGTCCTTAACGCACAGGTTGGACAGGCCCAGGCGCGCGGCCTGGCCGTCCAGGCGGGCAAGCGGAGTGACGGTGTACTGGGGGAACGACTGGTGGAAGGCACGGGCCTTCTTCACGTGGTCGAGACTCATGATTCCCAAGCGCTTGTCATCGCTCTTGGGCATCGTGTTGCCCGCCCACTGGATCTTATCGGCCATACGGTGAACTCCTTAAGTCCTCTCTTGCCGGCCCCCGCATACGCGTTTCAGCCCGATCCCATTCACACGGCTGAACTTTTATGTGGATGCCAAACAAAAAGTTTGTTAGTAATGTTCTATCACACTTTTTGATTGGCATACCTAACGAATTGTTTGTTGCCGTAATCGGTACCTTTTCGCCGCCGAACGGTCACACAACGCAGCGACGCTTTCGTTATTTGCGAACAGGTGTGGTTTATGGCACAGTGAGCCCAAACTAATTTTTAGGAAGGTACCCATGACCCCCGCACAGATTGAGTTTTACAAGCGCCTCGCACACGGCCTGGCGCTCCAATTTGGCCCCAACTGCGAAGTCGTCGTCCACGATCTGGAGACCGAGGACGTAGACCACTCCATCGTAGTGATCGAAAACGGCCACGTCAGCGGGCGCAAACTGGGTGACGGCCCCAGCCATATCGTGTTTGAGTCCATGCACGAGGGCGCCACCGACGTACACGACCGCGAGCCGTACCTCACTAAAACCACCGACGGTAAGCTGCTCAAATCGTCGACGATCTTTATCCGCAACGACGAGGGCAAGCCCGTCGGCATTTTGGGCATCAACTTTGACATTACGCTTATGAAGGCATTTGAGCGCTCGCTCGACGCTTTTACCGGCACCGGCGGCACGGGCTATACCGAGCCCGAGCCCATTACCAAGAACATCGGCGACCTGCTCGAGGACCTGCTGCACGAGTGCGAGCAGTTTGTGGGCAAGCCCGCGGCGCTCATGACCAAAGACGAGCGCATTCGTGCCATTGGCTACCTCGACCGTCGCGGTGCCTTCCTCATTTCCAAGTCGAGTGAGCGCGCCTGCGAGTTCTTTGGCATCTCCAAGTACAGCTTCTATAGCTACCTCAATGAGGCCAAGGCGGCGGCCGGCGACAAGTAGGCACTCGCCTGGATTGCCCCTCCCTTTTTGGGCGCGAGTTCTGGAAAGCACGAATCCGAGACCGAGCCGCTTGGGAAGTTCCATATAATCGAAGTCATTAGTATTTCGAAAGGATGGGACAGAATGGCGTTGAGCAAGGCATCATGCACCGGTCGCGGATTGATTCCGGCAATTGGTGGACATGTGCACCGCATGTTCGATGAGGGTGAAGACGACCTGTTTTCGCTGAGCCTTGACGACGTGATGGATGATCGCCCGTGGACCGCCGACGAACTCATGGGCGGCGGCGGGGCTCGCCCGTCAAGCCCCAATCCCGCACTTGCGCCTGAGCCCGTATCTGCGCCGACTCCTGCGCAGTCGCCTGTTTCGACGCCCGCGCCTACGCCCGCACCCACTTCGGCGCCCACGCCCGCTCCCCGCCCCGCAAGCGACCCGTCCGAGACGGCGGCATTTCTCGCAGCAGCGACGCAGGGCAAATCGGCCGACAGCACCGTTATGTACAGCGCCCAGCAGTTGCCTGTTCCCGCGGCACGCAAGCCTCCGGTCGCAAGGCTCGATGAGCCCGTTGCCCATCAGGTTGCCTACGATTCCTGGGCTGCAACCGATCTGGATGAGACCTCTACCGGCATGCCGGCGCTCGATGTTCCAGTTAACCCGCTTTTTGCCGCCAACACGAGCGCCGCGGACTATGAGGGCGGTGCGGCATATTCCGGTTATTCCGATGGCTATGCTGGCACCGGTCGCATCGAGACCGAGGATTATGGCACCGCATCGAGCGATTATCTCAACGATCCGTACGCCGCCACGCCTGCACCGGAATATGACCCGGAGGCCGCGTCCGCGCCGGCGTATACCAAAAGCACGGGCGAAGAGCACTTCGCCGATTATTACGCCGAGGAAAAGGCGCTGCGTTTCTCGGAATTTCCGCAGGCAGTCAAGGTTGCCTTTATCGCCATTATCATTGCCCTGCTCGGTGTCATTGCGTTTGAGGGGTTCCAGCTGTTCCGCGGCCCCACCCAAGCGGAGTCGGAGACCCAGCAAAAAGAGGACGATGACGAGTACCTGGACATCAACACCCTCAAGGGCGACCCCAACGACGGAGACGACGAGTAGCGAGGGTTAAGAGAGGGCCAGAAGAGCCGGCGGCACGTTACGGCTCCAAAAGCCCTGCCATAAAGATGGGCAGATACAGCACGTCACCATCGCGGTGAAGATTACATTCCGCAAGTACCAGGGCGCGATCGATTCCGTAGCCCTTCGTTGCCAGTGCGTTATCGAGCGCCGCGTGGGACTTAAAACTCTTGCCCGATTTGACCTCGATGGCAAACACTTCCCCATCGAACGTCTCTTCCACAAAATCGAGCTCACCGACCTTTTTGGACGTAAAGTAGCGCAATCTAAATCCATGAGCTTTGAGCTCTTGGGCAACGAAGCCCTCGAACGCCGCCCCCATGTTCATGCCAAAGGCGTCTTCCGCCTCCCCATCAAAAACGCCTTGGGCGACCCTTTTGGAATACGACGACATGAGCATTCCAGTGTCCAAGTAAAACAGCTTGAACAGATTTCGCTGCTCCCCCAATAGCAGGGGTGCCACGGGCGCCGTTACGTTATACACGGGAAGCGCGACACCCGCCTCCGATAACCAGAGAAAATGATCTGTCACCTGCGAAAAACGTTTTACACCGTTAATCGATGACAGTTTGAATCGCTTGTTTTTGGAACCGGCCTCGCTGGGAATCAAATCATAGATATCGCGAATAACCAAGCGTAGCTCGGGCGGAGCGTACTTTGCGATGTCATCGCGATACAGGGCGTGAAGATCGCGGTGGATATTTCGAACCTCGTCGACATTGCGCGTCGCCAAGAAGGAATTGACCGCGTCGGGCATGCCTCCCACCACCACATACTGATGGAACAGATCGAGCAAGCGGTCATACAGGTAGCCGGGGAGCTCCCCTTCATCCTTTAGACAGCCCCTGAGCATGTCAAACACGCTGGCACCAACGCCATTTGCCCAGCAAAACTCCTCAAAGTCGAGCGGGTACATCTGGACCTGCTCGACATACCCCACCGGCAGGGAATCGATGCCCTCGAGCTCAACGCCAAGGAGCGATCCGGTAAGGATGTATCGAAAGTCGCCGCGCTGGACCAGGTATTTGATAAACGTCACTACGTTGGGGCATCGCTGCACCTCGTCGATAACCACAACGGTCTTGTTCGCAACCATCGGCTGCGTTGCAGCAATAGACATGCGCATAAGCAGGTCATCCGCGCTTTTTGCCGCCAAAAACGAATCGCGCACGGACGCGTCGGCGATAAGGTCGAACGTCACGACATTTTCGAATGATTCGCTTGCAAACGCGTTGACCAGATATGACTTTCCCACCTGCCGGGCGCCCTTGACCAAAAGAGCCTTGTTAGGCGACGAGGCAAGCCAAGATTCAAACTGTGCTTTCGCTTTTCTCTGTAGCATAAGCGTACCCCTTATTACGTGCTGTTTTAGCACTAGGATACACTTTTCCGTAGTTGAATGACGGTCGATTCGACACTTTTCCGTAATTTGAGCGGCTCGAATTTGACACTTTTCCGTACTTTTATAAGGCTGATTTCGACACTTTTCGAATGTTGGCCGAATAATTGCCGCGTAATCAAGCGCCGTCTGCACATCATTTCACAGGCGACGCTTGATTTCTGTCCGCGCGTGCTAATAGACTCCATCGTGCCCGCAAAGTGGCGGGCGCGTTTTATCCAGAGTCGGGGTAGAGAGTTGGCTCCACGATCCCGACGCCAACCGGCCAAGAGGCACGGTGGCCCTGCCAACATCGATGAAAGGAGTCCGTATGGACAATTTCTCTGTGCGCAGCGAGCGCAACTTCCACAACCTGGCAGCCAAGCCAAAACGAATGCATCTTCTGGACAAGCCGAACGGCTACGCCTCGGCCATGGTCAAGAGCAGGCTCTCCCACCAGATGCGTTTTACCGTGCAGCTGCTCGAGGAAGAGCTCTGTGCTGCTGGAAATCCGCACGTACTGCAGATCAAGCTGCTCGGAGACGACTCGCGTGAGCCGTCTAGCAGGAAGCTCTTTGCCGACGGCGCGTGCGTTGCGGACGGATCCGGCGCTTTTGCACGCGAGTGTTTCTGCGAGGGAGCCGAGGTGTTTTTGGACCTGTGCCGCAACGCCGTCGAGGCTGCCGAGCTGCGCCAGTGGAGCCAGAGGGAGTACGAGCTGCTGAGCGCCGCGCGCGGGATTGCGGGGGCGTAGGAACAGAAGCCTCATGACGGTGGCCTCGGCTGGAATGACGTATCGCACGATAAATGATCTCAACAACGTAGCCGATGCGCCGCATTTCGCCTCAAAGGCATTGAGCGATCGGGCGGCGTCCAGCATTTCTTTGATATCCCCAATTGATTGTTCCGAGAAAGTCTCTTCATGCCCTCATAATCGCCCTTACGAGAAACTTGGACGAGACAGGCGTCCATATGCCGTCTCTAAACTAACGAGCCGTTCGCGGAAAGAACATCTGGCCAGCGTGGGCCAAAGATATACTGGTGCTGCTGCAACAATTATGGAAGATCGGTGCTGCCAATGAACCCTTCGAAATGTCCCAGGCGCTTCGCCCTGGGCCTGCTCGCCTCGCTGTCCGCCGCCTTGGCATTAGCATTACCCACGACCGCCCTCGCGGTGTCGGACCCGAATCCGCCCATCGCCTCCAACGTGACGATATCCGCGATGTCCGTCACGGCTGGCTCCACGCTGCATGTCAGCTATGACGTCGACGACCCAGACGGGGTGCGGTCCGTCACGCCGATAGTCGAGTCGGTATCCGACGGGACCGACGACGGTCATGGCGTCAGCGTCCGCTTCGCATTCACCTCGAAAGGAGACACGGTCGATGGCTTCGATATCCCCACCTCCCCCGACGATCGGCCCCTCAGGTACCGTGTAATTGGCCTTAGCGTAACCGACGCGCTCGGCTGGGTTACCGACGTCTATGACGCAGCGTATGCCGAGGATAAGGAAATCGACTGTCCGACCTTCGTCACTAAACCTCTCGAGTATGAGGTGACCGAAGGTCCCGCGGACCAGAACCCGCCGACCGTGTCTAAGGTCAGTCTTGATAGCCATGAGATCATTATCGGTGGAAAGCTGCACGTCTCCTGGCAGGTGAGCGACCCCGACGGTGTGAAATCAGTCTCTCCCATCTTGAAAGAGGTGACCGGAGACTCGGGCGACGACCATGAGTCTGTTACGGTTAACACCATCAAGTTCTCCAACTCGGTGGGCACTGATAAAGGATGCGATATCCCATTCGACGGCACCGTAGACCTGGGAAGATACCAAATCATTGCGTTGGAGGTTGTCGATCCCCTCGGGTATCGGACCACGGTCTACGACTCGGCTTACATCGGGGACAATGGCTCTGCCTGCCAGACCTTTCCCGCATCCGACCTCATATTCGATGTGACCGGCAGCGCGAACGATCCGCACTCTCCTGTGGTAACCGATGTCTCCCTTTCCTCCAAAGTCATCCCTGTCGGCAAGAAGCTGCGAATATCTTTCAACGTCAGCGACCCGGATGGCGTGAGAATGGTCGACGTGAGGTTCTGCGACCCCGGCTTTATCGAGAATCCGTCGACATCGGTCAGTTCCACCTCGATTCGGGCAACATACAGGGACGATGGTCGAGATGGCTATATCGATGTCGAATTCCCCACAACTCGCTCGATGGGGTCGTACGAAATCGAGGGGCTCCGCGTCCTCGACAAGGCGGGCCACGAGACCTTCGTCTACAGCTCCGCCTACGCCGAGCGTAACGGCAAGACCGGCGTTCAGACCTTTGATATCGACGACGCGGGGGACGTCACCTTCAACGTGACCGCCCCGCTGTATGCCGCCACCAAGGGCGACGGGCAGGCGTATGCAAAGGGCGGCGGGGTCGGCCTGACCTTCCGCTTCAGCGGTCCTCTCGATGAGTTCACGCGTCTCCTCGTGGACGGAAATGAGGTCTCCGCTGAGAACTACACCGCAACCAAGGGCAGCACGATTATCGAGCTCAGGCCGGCCTACCTGGACACGCTCGCCGCCGGCGGCCACACCGTCACGGCCGTCTGGAAGGACGGGACGGCGACCGATGCGTCCTTCACCGTGGGGGGAAAGGCCCAAGGGGGACAGACGAGCGGAAAGACCGACGTAGATTCACCTGGCGACAACAAAAGTGATCCTGCCACTCCTGAAAAGGACGCCGACGAGGCGTCTACAAAAAGGTCGGGACGCACGACAGCCGATGAACCAAAGCTCGCCGCAACCGGCGACTTCGCTTGGATGGCCAGTATCGCATTAGCCATGGCGGCCACGGCCTGCTTCACGGCAGACACTATGACCCAATCCGAGGGCACTAAAAAGATAGGAGCCCCCGCTCGTGA
>CALAMG010000012.1 GCA_937925715.1 uncultured Collinsella sp. | reverse complement strand
TGCTTATTACGCCGATTTTGCTACGCCGTTCCACGTGCCGCTGCTACACCGTTCCGCGGTTGGCCGATACGTGCCGATGCGGCAACCGTTAGACCAACGAGGGGCGCGCGAGCGCCCCTCTTGGCATAATCGACCCGCGACGGATCTAGCCGATGCGCTTGCGCATGGACTCATCGCCCTCGATGTGGATTATATCCGAGCGATAAACGATGCGATCAATAACCGCATCGGCTATTGCGCCCTCGCCGAGCTTGGCATGCCAGCCGGCTGGCGAGAACTGCGAGCATATCAGCAGGGAACCTGTGCGCAGCCTGCCCTCGACGATCTCGAGGAGCTCTCGCGCGCCCTTCCCGCTGACCTTTTCCAAAAGCCAATCGTCCAAGATGAGCAGGTCGCACTTGAGGTATCGCTTCTTTGTCTTGAACCATTCCTCGTCTTTCTCCACCGTCAGCTCGTCGAGCATCTCGGGGAGCCGCACGTACCGCACGGAGAAGAAGGCGTTGCATGCGGCGACCCCGAGCGCGCTCGCGATCCAGCTTTTGCCCGCGCCCGACGCCCCGGTCAGCAGAACGTTCCTGTGGTTGCGTATCCATTCGCAGTTCGAGAGTTCCGCAATCCTCACCTTGTCCAGCTTGCGGTCGGGGTCGTAATGGACGTCTGCGACGTTCGCCTCGGGCTCGGGGAAGCCCGCCTGCCGGAGCAGCCGCGCGCGCTTGTTCACGCGCCGCGCGTCCCATTCCGCGTCGACTATCATGGCGACCCTCTCGTCGAAGGTCATGTCGGCGGCGCCCGGCATCTCCTCTAGGTCGCGGTACGCCTGCGCCATCACCGATAGGCGCATGCTGTAGAGTTTGTCCATGGTTGACTGGCTGGCTGGCATTATTCATCGTCTCCTTCAGCATCTTCTTGATCCAGGTTCTGGTAGTAGCCGCTTCCCCTCAGGTACGCGCCGTCGTCGGGGTCCTCCGGGACGGATTCCGCCATCTTCGAGGCGATCGACTTGACGGTCTTGTAACTCGGGCGCGGCGAGTACGAAAGCGCCTTCGCGCAGGCTTGCTCGAGCATCTCCTTGCCGTGTTTCTTGGCGAGGGCGAGCACGCCGCGGCAGGAGCGGTAGGACTGCTGCTCGATCTTGCGGGACTTGAGGATTCCGTCGACCACGGCCTCGCACGACGGACCGATTTCCCCCGCCCACCTGCGGAAGCGGTTCCCGTCCCATTCGGCGAAGTCGCGGTGCGAGTCGGGCATGTGCCCCGGGTTCGTGGAGTAGGAGCCCTTGGGGCCGCGCAGGCGTCCGTGCATCGCGATGCGCTCGCCGTCGCATGCGATCCACACCGCAGACTTCGTGGCGCAGACCTCCACCTCGCGCTTCACGTAGCTGAACGGAACCGAGTACCAGGACCCGCCGAAGGCGACGTGGTAGTTAAAATTGACGGTGGCGGTCTTGCGGGTCACCATCTCGTAGGGCTTGCCGGGCAGCGGGACGAGGAGCGGCTTCTCTTGGCGGATGAAGACCTCGTCCCTGCTGCCGTCGCGCTTCTGGAAGGGGCGCGCGTTGATCTCGCGCACCTTCTCCATCAGCGCCCCGTTCAGCTGCGCGAGCGACGTGAAGACGCGGTCGCGCAGCGGCGCCATGGCGCGCTGCTCTATGACCCGGACGCCCATCTCGATCGCCCCCTTGTCGCGCGGCTTCCTCGGCCGCGCGGGGACGATGGCGCAGCCGTAGTGCTCGGCCATGCGCCGGTACTGCTCGTTGACGACGAGCTCCTCCACCGTGTTCCTGGCCACGCCCTGCTTCAGGTTGTCCGGGACGATTATCGGCACGCTGCCGCCGTAGAACGAGAACGCGTGCACGTGGGCCTCGACCCAGGATTCCTCCTTCATGTCGTAGAATCCCTCGGCGTAGAGCTCGCCCGAGTAGGGCAGGCAGGCCGCGAACACGTACACCTTCAGCAGCTCGCCCGTGTCCAGGTCCAGGACGCCCATGGTGTCCCCGACGTAATCGACTTGCATCTCCTGTGCCGGCTTGCGCTCGATGTGCATGGCGACCTTGTTCGCCATAGCCCATTTCCTGTGCCTCTGGCAGAACGCCGAGTACATGTAGGGCTCCTTGCCCGACGCCAGCGCGGCGTCGCAGTACTCCGACCACAGCACCATGAGCGTAACGCCCGGGCGCTCCATCTCCCTGTCGACCCGCTCGTGGTCGATCTCGGCCTTCGATGCGTCGGACTTGGGCTCCCTCGGGTAGATGACCGCGCGTATCGCCGCGTCGTTCATCTCCTCCGGCAGCGGCCACTCCAGCCCGCGCGCCTTCGCCCTGTCGACGACGGTGACGACCGTCGCCGTGGAACACCCGCACGAGAACGCGATGTTCCTGATGCTTATCCCCATGGCCCTCTGCCTGAGGATCTCCCTGTACTTGACCATTTCCTTCTCCTTTTCTCTCGATGGCCAAGGGCGCCCTTCGCGCCCATCGAGATTTTGCTGGAAAAGGAAGCGCCCCTTGCGGGGCGCGTGTCAATTCTTCTCGTTGGGGTGTATCAGCCAACCGTGGAACACTGTAGCAGCGATGTTTGGAATGGCGTAGCAAAAGCGGTGAAATAGTCA
>CALAMG010000011.1 GCA_937925715.1 uncultured Collinsella sp. | reverse complement strand
AATGGCCAGCCCCGGACCCGGGAACGGCTGGCGCATGACCAGATACTCCGGCAGGCCAAGCTCGCGGCCGAGCGCACGCACCTCGTCCTTAAACAGCAGACGCAGCGGCTCAATGATCTCCTTGAAATCCACAAAATCAGGCAGGCCGCCGACGTTGTGGTGGCTCTTGATGACGGCAGCGACATTCGTGCCGGATTCGATCACGTCGGGATAGATCGTGCCCTGCGCCAGATAGTCGACCGAGCCGATCTTCTTGCCCTCTTCCTCAAAGACGCGGATGAACTCCTCGCCGATGATCTTGCGCTTGGTCTCCGGGTCGGAGACGTCCTTCAGGCGCGTAAGGAAGCGCTCCTCGGCGTTGACACGCACGAGGTTGATATCCCAGTTTTTAAACGCGGCCTCGACTTCATCGCCCTCGTTCTTGCGCAGCAGACCGTGATCGACAAAGATGCACGTGAGCTGACTGCCGACGGCCTCGGCCAGCAGCGCCGCCGCAACGGAGGAGTCCACGCCGCCGGAAAGCGCCAGCAGCACCTTGCCGTCGCCGACCTTTGCACGGATGTCCTCAATGGACTTGCGCATGAAGTCGCCCATCGTCCACTCACCGGTCGCGCCGCAGACCTCATACAGGAAGTTGCGCAGCATGGCCTGACCATACTCGGTGTGGTTGACCTCAGGGTGGAACTGCACGCCGTAGAAGCCGCGCGCCTCATCGCAGATGCCGACCGTCGGGCAGGCATCCGAATGCGCCACAAGCCGGAACGACTCCGGCACCTTGGCCATGTAGTCCCCGTGGCTCATCCACGTAATGCTCTGCTCCGGCAGGCCGCGGAACAGACGGCAATCGGTGTCAAACCAAGTCTCCGTCTTGCCGTACTCACGCGCGGTATCCTTACCGGCGGCGGTCACTTCCCCGCCGAGATACTGCGCCATGAGCTGGCAGCCGTAGCAAATACCGAGGATGGGGATTCCAAGCCGGAAGATCTCCGGATCGACCTGCGGCGAGCCTTCGGCGTATACGCTCTGCGGGCCGCCGGTAAAAATGATGCCGATGGGGTCAAAGGCGCGGATCTCCTCCACGGTCATGGTGTTCGGCTTGACTTCGCAATAGACATTGCACTCGCGCACGCGGCGCGCAATGAGCTGGTTATACTGCCCTCCGAAATCGAGGACGATGACAGACTGATTCGGCATGGATGACGCTCTCCTTATTCGACAGTAACGGATTTCGCGAGGTTTTTCGGCTTATCGATCGCGCAGCCGTTAGCTTTTGCGACGTAATATGCAAAGAGCTGCAGCGGCACGATCTCCGCCGGGACGACGAACAGGTCGTCCATGCGCGGTACGAGGATCACATCGTCCGCCTCGGAATAGATGGCGCGATTGCCCTCGAGCGCCACACCAAGCACGCGCGCACCGCGCGCCTTGACCTCTTTGACGTTGCTCATGGTCTTATCAAACAGCGGCTCGTAGCACGCGACGGCAATGACGAGACGGTTCTCCTCAATGAGCGCGATCGTGCCGTGCTTGAGCTCGCCCGCGGCATAGGCCTCCGAGTGCAGGTAGGAGATCTCCTTGAGCTTCAAAGAGCCCTCCATGCAGACGGCGTAGTCCACATTGCGGCCGATGAAAAACAGCGACGGGTTATTCTTGTAGCGCTCGGCAAGCTGCGCGATCTGCGGGTTGAGATCGATGGCGCGCTGCACCATCTGCGGCAGGATCATGAGGTCATCCGTGAGCTTTGCCGCCTCTTCCCTGCTCAGGCAGCCGCGCTTTTCGCCCAGATAGAGCGCCAGCAGATACAGCACCGACACCTGCGTGGTGTAGCCCTTCGTGGTCGCAACGGCGATCTCCGGGCCTGCCCAGGTGTAGATGACATCGTCCGAGATGCGGGCGATCGTACTGCCGACGACGTTGACGATCGAGAGCACATACGCGCCCTTGGACTGCGCCTCGCGGATGGCGGCGATGCGGTCGCTCTCGAAGAACATGTGCTCGGTGCGGCAC
>CALAMG010000010.1 GCA_937925715.1 uncultured Collinsella sp. | reverse complement strand
AAAAGATCAAGTCGTCCTCGCAGACGCTCAAGCAGGAATACCTCGATACATACGAGGGAGGTGAATGACATGATAGGCAAGAGCTATGCAAAGATAGCGATTGTTGGCTCTGTACTTTGTCTTGCAATGGTGCTGTGTGCATCATTTGCGAGGTATAGGTCCGAGCAGTCGTTCATCGATGGCGCTGAAAATGGGTTTGGCATAGACGGGATGTATGTCAACGATGGCGCAACCAGGCCGTCTATGGCGATTCTTGCGGGCGAAGACATGGAGTGGCAAATCTGTAATGACGATGGCTCTTGTATGAGTGGTCGTTTGGCCGCAACGAGCGATCCGAATTCGTTTGATCTTCTCGACAATGATGGATCGGATTGCGGTTCAGTTCACCTGTCGTATGCATCACGAGACGGGATGGACGGCATTCTCTACGTCTCCCACGAGACTGGCGATTTCAAGATGCGCAGGACTAACCGAGTGCCGGCTTTTATCGAGGAGTGAGAGTTCCCGGCGGTCTGCCGATTAGGCCGCCGGGGTATTGAACCCCGCATTCATCCGTACACACACGGATGAATGCGGGAAGTGTCCGGATGAAGGTGATAATCAAGGAAACAAAGCTGTTCTGCCTGGGACGGCTTTGGCCTGGACTTTAACCACAACATCGCAATCGACACTTATCAGCTCGCGCAACGCGCATGGCCAAATCTCGGACGCTGGTGCATGGAGGACCTTCGAGATTTACTGGACATCCAAAACGACGACGCACACCGCGCGCTCGCCGACTGCGAAGACGAGATGGCTGTCTACAATGCGATCAGAAAGGCGTGAAGTCGGGAGAGCTTTCTGTGGAACCGCCGCGCCGTCGCGCGAGCCGACCGGGCAACCCGGGCAATCTGGTCCCGGCTCTCCCGGTCGTATTCCTACGATATCGCCCCTAGATCACCAATGTGTCAGATAAAGAATGAGGCAATGGTTATGATCACGCCTACGGCAGATGCAACGACTACGCCTTTTTTCCTCTCCTTTAGTCCGACGAATAGGGTTGCCGTAAAGTAAAGGGCGGAAATGCAGTCTATGGCAAGCAAAACGAGTTCCTTGGGCGGTTTCAGCAAAAGGTCGCTAGCAAAGAGTAATGCAAGCAGGGCAAAGCCGATTGTGTTCAAGTATCTCGATTGATTTTGCGACAGCATGGCAACTGCCTTTCAGAACATGCAAGTGAAAAGTCGGTACGATGTCATTGCGGTTGCAAACAAGCCGCCGTCAGGACCGGTTGTCACGAGACCGGCGATAACGCATTTTCTCGGTTTCCAGCTCATGACAGACCCCTCTCTCATGGTGCAACGCATACATTATGAGATATGCACATTATCTCGCTAATCAATTTCAATATCCATCATCCAACTAAAGAATACTGACTCACTGGTTCAGCGACGATGCGTTTTTACCCTCGCGTTCCCACTCGCCGCGTCGGCGGTCGGAAGGGTCTCCGTCTCGCAATCAGCGACCTTGTAACCGTATCTGTCGAGCCAGGCGGCAAGCACGTCCCAATCGACGCGCTTCCAGTCGCCGCCCGGCGCGTGCTGCATCACGAGGCCTCCGGCGACCATGAGCGCGTGGATATGCCCTCCTTGCAGGCCAGCGACGATCCCGCCGGTGCATACGATGCCAGGTCGCTGTGCCGGCATGGCGCAAACGTATTGGCCTTTGTGCCCCTTTTGGCAACTTTAGCATGGCTGTAGGTTAAACCAACCCACAGCCATGAGCACGTTAACGTAGTACTATGCTAATTACACGGATAAGGCAGGGGTATTTTTCTTTGGCGAATAAATTTGTATTTTATGGCAAGGGGAGTGGCGTTAAGGTTTTCATCGCTATATCAGTTGCCGTGTTCGCATTCTCTGCGCTATTTCTAAAAGTGGAGTGTTGCCAAAAAGATAGCGGAGGTGACTATTCACATTTGTGGTTCGTGAGCGGATTGGTGTTGAACGTTGACAGCTCTGGCGATTTTACCATGTCGGTCGAAAGCGAAGATCCATATAACGACGGGTCTGATCGTCTGACCATTCTGGTTGATTCAGAACATACGCGCTATGTAAGCGATAGCCCCGTGAGCGTTGGGTCTAAAGTCAAGGTAGGCTATTTTCTCGATTCCCGAAAGAAAAATACGATTCGCTGCTCTTCTGTGGATGTGTTGGAATAATTTTGAGTAACTATCAGTAAAAAGCTGCGAGCAAAGGCCGCTCCACGTGGGCCGGCCTTTTTGGTGGATAGACGTTGCGGAGGATGATTGATTGACGTTTTTACTCTGCATGGAAATCGAGTGAGGATTCTGTTCCGCGAGGGGCGTGTTTTGAGGCTCTTGGCGGTACGTAATTCTCGTTCGGCGTCTTGACGGGACAAAACCCTCGGTTGACTTTTTGAAGCGTCCCTAGAATCAGCTGTTACGATAAAAACGGGGGGGGGTAACTCCGCGGACACGGCCTAGCGCGCTGCCATCCAGTGCCGATTCTGCCATACTCGCAATTCGGCGAGGATGAGGAGTATGAATTGATCGGGGCTTATAGGACAAAATGTGTGTCCTATAAGCCCCAAGGATGACGATTCCAATACGGATGACGACACCAAAACCGGCATCGACGGTTCCATGGACGATTCGGATTCCAAATAGGCCCTGTTATTTTATCTACTTCTTTGCCGGTGTCGTATACGAAACCGCTATACCCGCGGCAATTGCCATGAGACAGCTCGCGATGAATCCGAACTCATACTTCAAAACGTTTGTTGCGGTCAGGGCGATAATCAACACGGTCGCAATTTGCAGAATTATCATTATTGCGAAGAGATTGATTCCTTGTTTGGCCGAAGTCGCTGAGTGAGTTTGGCTTTGTTGATTCAGGTTGTAGCTGACAACAAAAGCGACCAGTTCGCTTGATACGGGGCCGACTACATAGAAAAAGATTGCGTCAATGAAGCCTATAGTGTTGTAAGTTGTTTCGCCGGAAAAAACAGCGTATAAAGCATATCCAAATCTTGGCTGATTCATGTATGAGTACGAAAAGACGAAGAGCGTCAATATTGCTACTACTAGAAGTGCATTCAGGACAAATCGTTTGCTTTTCATCGATCGCTCCTTCCGGGTGACTCTTATTTGTAATTCTACAGCATCCATTTGTTTTTCAAAGAATTTGACTGTCCTAAATAACATGCACTTTCGCTGGAGGGTCGCTGTTTGGCGGCCCTCTTTTTTGCACAGGCGCGGTGGGATGGTAATAATCGGGCGGGAGTCAGCCGCTCTGATAGAATCGTCCTTGCTGTCGGCAGCCCTCGTGCCGGGCAGAGCCCTCCATCCGATGGGAGGTGATGCCCATGACCGATTTCACTGAGCTCGTGAAGCTCCTGACTGCTATGGTCTCGCTCCTCACGGCCCTTGTCGTCCTTTCCAAGGCACTCAAGCAGGGTTCGAAGCCCAAAAAGAAAGGCCACCGTCGCTAAGACGATGACCCAACTTCATTAAGCAACGGCTCTGCCCAGCTCTCTACAACTTGGGCTGCCGTCGGCACCATTTTACCCTCCTGACGAGGAATTCGTCCATATTTCAAAAACCAAATTGCGTTTGCTATCGAAGCCTTGATTATCAACTTCATCCGAACACCTCCCACATTCATCCGCACATGTGCGGATGAATGTGGGAACCCGATACCCTGAGGGCCGGACCGGCCGGCACCTGGAGATCGGAGGACGGCCGGTCCGGAAAGAGGAAGAAGGGTTCCGCGGAGGCGGCCCCGAGGGCCTACGGCAGGCTCACCAGGCACGAGCGGGACACGGTCCAGAGGATGCTGGAGCGCAGGGCCTCGTGCAGGGAGATCGCCAGGGAGCTGTGCAGGTCGCCCTCGGCGGTGAGCGCCGAGGTGGCGTCGCACAGGTTCGTGACGGCGCCGAAGTCCAGGCGCGGCGAGCGCGTCGACGGCTCGGCCGACCTGTCGGCGGCCTGCCCGCGCCTGGCGGCGTGGCCGCGCTGCTGCAACGGGTGCGGCCGGTACCGTGCGATCGGCTGCAAGCGCCGCCCGCACGTATTCTGTGTTTCGTCAAGAGGATTTGAGCAAAAAGAGCATCGGAAATTGAGCAGTCGCAGCATCGGAAGCGCGCACGCTTTTTGAGCGGCTAGCCCTCCTGCATGAGGGCATGGCGGACGCGGTAGGACTCGCCGCGGAACTGGACGAGCCTCCCGTGGTGGACGATGCGGTCGATCAGGGCGGCGGCCATCTGGTCGTCCCCGAACACCGCCCACACCTGCTGAACTCCAGGTTGTGGTGAATACCACCGACTGCCTCTCGTATGCGTCGGCGAGGACCTGGAAGAGCAGCCTCGCCCCGTCCGCGTCGAGCGGGAGAAACCCGAGCTCGTCGATGACGAGCAGGCGGGCCTTGCCGATGATTGCGGCCTCCCGGTCGAGCCTCCCGTCGTCGCGGGCGCGCCTCAGGCGCATCACGAGCGAGGACGCCGTGAAGAAGCGCGCCTCGAGCCTCCTCTCGCACGCCAGCGCGCAGAGGGCCGACGCCATGTGCGTCTTGCCGGTGCCGACGTCGCCCATGAGCACGAGGTCCTCCCTGCGCTCGACGAAGTCGAGCGCGAGCAGCGACTCGCGCCCCATGCCCTCCGGCCACGACACGGCCGACCAGTCGTAGCCGTCGAAGGTCTTGGGCGCCGGCAGCGCGCAGCGCCTGAGCAGCGTCGCGCGCTTCGAGGCCTCGCGGCTGGACCTCTCCGCCTCGAGGTAGCCCGCCAGGTACTCCACCTGCTTCGGGGTGCCGAGCCTCGACCACTCCTCCAGGACGGCGGTGGTGAGCGAGCACGACCGCCCGGCCTCCACGACCCTGCGGGCCAGCTCCTCGCTAGCTGCCATCGGCGACCGCCCCCTTCAGGAACCCGTCGTAGACCGACAGGTCGGCCCCGCCGGCCCCGCCGAGAGGGCGCGCGCAGAGAGGGGCGATGCCCCGCTGGCCTAGCCTAAGGACGAAAACGGAATAGACGGACCGACCGTCCGGCTGAGTCTGGGAAGAGGTGCCGGGCGGCGGGCGGAGCATGGCCACCGGACCCATCGAAACACATCTCCACCGTTCCTTCAACTGGGAAAACGACGCCCCGTGGCCTGAATTGAACTGCACCCTAAAACTTGGACGGCTTAAATAAGAACTACGCCGCAAGGGACTGTCTCCGGAACTCCTCCGGGGTCAGTCCCTTCAGTTTAACCTGGCGCCTCCTTGTGTTCCAATGGACCACGAAGTCGTCGAGGTCCGCCTTGAAGGACTCGAAGTCCGGCCACGTCCTTCCGCGGAAGAACTCGTCCTTGATGTGGCCGAACACCTGCTCCGTCGCGCCGTTGTCGATGCAGTTGCCCTTCCGGGACATGCTCTGCACCACGCCGGCCTCCTCCAACCGCCTGCACCAACCGGCCTGCTGGTACTGCCAGCCCATGTCCGAGTGCAGGATCGGCCTGGAGCCCTTGGGCTTCTTGGACACGAGCTGGTCGAGCAGCTCGTGCTGCTGAGCCATGTTGGGGTGCAGCGACGTGGACCAGGCGACGATCTCCTTGCTGCCGAAGTCGTAGACCGGCGCAAAGTAGGCCTTGCCCCAGGGCTGCTTGAACTCGGTGACGTCGGTGCCCATCTTCTCCCACGGCCCGTCGGCGGCGAAGTCCCTGCCGATGACGTTCTCGAAGGTCTTTCCGACCTTGCCCCTGTACGAGTTGTATCTGTGGTAGTCGGTCTCGCGGCGGATCCCGCAGCTGATGCCCATCTCGCGCATCATCTTCAGCGCGGTCTTGTAGGCTATGCGCACGCCCCGCTCGGCGCGCAGGCACATGGCGATCTGCCTGTGGCCGCACCCGTTGGCGGTGCGCGAGAATATCTCGGCGGCGGCCTCCCAGAGCTCGGGCCTGGTGGGGGCCTTCGGGTGCGACAGCGCAAGTAGTAGCTCGACCTCGCCAGGCCGGCGCACTCCAGCAGGCTCCCCAGCTCGTGCCCCTCTTCGCGCAGGACCCTCACGGCCTCGACCTTCGCCCTGGTCAGAGCCCGTCCCTCTCGACCAGGGCACGCAATTTTTTTAGGTAGGCCACCTCGGTCTCGAGCCTTCGGCAGCGCTCCTCGAGCTCCTCCTCGCGGGTCCGCGGCCTCGCCTTGGAACCGCTCGGCCGGCCCTTGGGCCTCGGGCGCAGGGCCTCCGCGCCGCCCCGGCGGTAGAGCGCGCACCATCTCTTGAGCGGCGACATCGACATTATGCCGAACGCCGCCATCGCCTCGGCCTTCGTCATGCCGCCGTCGACCACGGCGGAGGCTGCGGCGACCTTCTGCTCGTATGTGTACCTGGCCTGCTTGCCGTCCATGGATAGCAGCACCTCGCTTCCGAACGACCGGTATACGCAGAGCCATTGTCTCACGGTTCCGCGCGGGACCGACAGCGCCTTCGCCGCAGACTTGTAGCCGTGGCCTCGCTCGAAGAGCCCGATCGCCGCCTTCCTGGCCTCGATGTCGTGCTTCACCCTCAAGTCGACACGCATAAAAAGCCTCCCATTTCTCGTGTCCAAGAAATGGGAGGCAGTTCAAATGGGGCCTCGGGGGCGTTCGGCTAACTGCGGGAACGGCCTATCCGCTCAATGTGTTCGGCTGAGATCGGAAATCAACCATATTATGGGCACAGTCGGCAATTGGGTTGGATAGCCTCGCACCGGAGGAATCAACATGAGTACAAGTAGCTACAAACCGCAAAAAGGCCGTGGCCTCCCGTGGCCTTTAGACACGGACGCTCCATCGGTTGCCGATCAGGCCGAGACGCCTAGCGAGATGGAGGCGGCGCTTGACGTTCGACAGGATGAGATTGCAAAGAGCGAGATCCTGAGTGGAATCAACAGGCCATCCTACGACTCATTATTTGCGGTCGCGAAGAATCGCGTCCAGCTTGCGATTCTGATCATGATTTGCTCCTTCCAGACGTCCAAAGGGCCTAATAGGAAGGATGCCAACGGAAAAGAACTTACAAAAGGTCTTTTCATGCGTCAGGACAAGCTCGAAAAAAAGTCTGTTCGACTCAACCGACTGTATCGAAAGCTCTGGGCGAGCTGGCTCATCGAGGCATCATCATGAAGACCGATGGGGTGTGGGTCATCGTTTGGGCTCAGATCGATATTCAAGCGCGTGAGGCCGGATGAGATCCGCGCGCGGACGCGGGCGGCGAGGTCGGACGTGAAAGCCGGACCGCAGAGGTATCGAGCGCACGCGGCCAGGGCCTCGAGGGCGCCTGGCGGGTAGGGAGATCCGAGCATGAGGCAGGACAACGCGCAGGCCCGCGAAAGGTTCACGAGCTCCCCCGCGACGCGGCCAGGGCCTCGAGGGCGCCTGGCGGGAAGGGAGATCCGAGCATGAGGCAGGACAACGCGCAGGCCCGCGAAAGGTTCACGAGCTCCCCCGCGACGCGGCTGGACCCTCGGCTGCCCCTCGTAAAGGATGCAGAAGACACGGTCGAGGTCCGACGGTTCGACCAGGCTGTACCGGCAGTCCGCGTACAGTGCGCAGCCCCTCCCGCGCGGGTCGCCGTCCGAGTCCTCATCCGGCTCATGATGGCGCACCTCAACCCAAAGGCCCTCCAACACGTCGTCGAACCCGAAATCGAGCTCCGCCTGGACGCTCTCGCCGAGCGCATCGCCCAGGGCGAGCTCCGGCACCTTCGTCACACGGCCGTCCAGCCACTCAATCTCTGTCATCGCGCGCATGGTGCAAGCCCCTTCCGACACGGGATTGTCAGCTCAACCCGACCCTTACCCATACGGACGAACATAACTCGCCAGGGGGAAGCCCCTGAAGGCCGTGCGCCACAACATGAGGCCGAATCCGCCCCCCGGCTGGACAGGCCAACAACGAAGGAGCACACGGAACCGGCGCGGCGTTACAACCGTCCCGGCAAGCGTGTCACTTGGCCAAGTCATGATGCCGACAAACCCGGAAATGCTCCAACGGAGCGCCGAACGAGCGTAACAATATAAAGCCGTGCAACACGTGTTGGACGACCGGAACATCCCAAACAAAGGCCTGTAGGTCCCACCTTCAAGCCCAATAGCAAAATGTGCATCAGCGGATTTGCAGCGATACAAGTCTCAACCGTCACCATCACACCGCAGCGCGCCTAGTCCCACTCATCCTACTGCAAATGTCCCAGAACGAGAAAACGACCAGCTTAACATGCCAACCTTTATATCCGCACGCGCGTAATTCAACTCATAAGGACCGGCTATCCCTTACCTGTGACACAATCTCAAGCGCACAGAACAGAATCATCAGTCCAATCATCGTATAAGAGGCAGCCGAACCTTCAAGCACTATTCCACAAAGAACAATCTCCGCGCAGCCAATAAGAACTGTTATCAGGCGCTCTGCCTTTTTGCTCTCGCCGCTCGCATAAAAAGGCGGCAAAGTGCACAAGATCAAATATAGCCCGGGAAGGGAATACAGGATCGATAGTCCAAGTCCCCCATCAACCGCAGTGCTTTGCGTAAGAATCAACTGAACCCAAACGGCAATTATCACTGAGCAGGTTGTCGATAAAAGAAGACTAGAAATATAGCACGCAACAAAGTCCCGTCGCATTCGAGCAGAGAAATCCGCGAACTCTCTTCGCCGCGTGGAAACAATAAGGTACACAGAAATTGCAATAGAACCAATCAGAGAAAACAGCGGAACAACCAGCAATTCAAGCTTATTACCCCATCGATCAACCACACCCCCACTCCAATGAGCGGGAATTGTATCAGGGAGGACTGACCAAGCCGCCCATAGAATCAGAAATGGAAGAATAGAGAGGATGAAAGATGATAACACTGCAGTAGTTTTTTTTGAGACTCTCATCGATTCCGCATCTCCTTGCGCGCCCACATTCCACTCCGCCTTAAATCAAGTATACGTTTTGGAACGGGATGTCACTCCGAACGCCTTACCCTCTTAGTGTGAATGCCGCTGCGGCATTGTTGACTCATCCTTAGTAATCGCGTCTATCCTCTGCAGCATCAGCCAAAGCAATCCGAGAGGAGCCGCACATGCATGCAGCGGAAATTCCTTTCGGGGGGGGGTATCTCCCAGATTTACCCGCCGCCCGAAGGGGCAGTCGACAGTCGAGTACGTACTGATCATCGCGATCATCGTCCTGGTGGTGCTGATCGCGGGACCGTGGGTCTCGTCGGCGATCACAAACCAGTTCAACACGGTGGCGGGGACGCTCGGCAACGGAATCTCAAAGGGGAGCTGGGAGTCGGGCGGCACGGGCGGCGGCAACGGGTCGTTGACCGACGCCGACATCGTGGACCCCGTTCACGGGATAGCGTTCGCCGTGTACTCGGAGGACGACCACAGCCTCATGTTCTACAAGCGCCGCGGGGTCCCCAGAGTCGGTGACATGCTCAACAGCCGCCGCGTGACGGCGGTGTATACGGGGTTCGAAAATGGATACGCCACCGCGACCGTGGGAAACGACGGCAAGACGACTGCCCCCTGGTGGCCTAACAGAAATAATATCGTGGCCGTAAAGGCCATTGACGATGGCATAGAAATCCACTCGTTGGCATTTTGCTTTCAGTACATGGAGAACTGCAAGAGCTTTGATCTGGCAAAGTTCGACATGTCGAACTGCACAAATCTGCAGCACGCATTCGCGTATTGCGGCAATGCGACTTCCTTCAGTATTTCAAGCTGGGATACGTCCTCGGTCGTCGAATTCGACTCGGCGCTCAAAAACCTTTACAAGGTCGAGGAGATTGACATCTCCGGATGGTCGACGCGGAAAGCCGGCGATTTACGTCTCCTTTTTTCCACCGACAGTTCGCTGAAAAGCGTGAAATTTGGACCAGGGTGGAAGACCTCAGATGTTATGGATATGCTCGGCATGTTTAGCTATTGCAAAAATCTAAACCTCGACTGTTCCGATTGGAATGTCCCAACCTATGCCAATCATAGTGACTTCAATCACTGCGCCCCCGGCGTTATCCTCCCGAAGGCGTGGCAGTAGGTCTGAAGAAACAAAACGGCAAGCAGTTTATGTGGCGCGGGCACCCGTGCCGCCGTTGCCTCAGCGGCACGTTACGGGCTAGTCGGTTCGCTTTAACGTACGCTCTGCATGCAATATCAATCCCCATGCGAAGGGAGTGTCGCATATGCATGCAGCGGCAATTAACCTTCGGGGGGGGGTGGGTATCTCCTAGGAATACCCGCCCCCGAGGCCAAGGAGCCATCGAGTACGTTCTGGTCATCGCGATTATCGTCCTGGTTGTGATGATAGCCGGCCCTTGGGTCTCGTCGGCAATCAGGAACCAGTTCAACACGGTGGCGGGAGTATTGGTAAACGGGACAGCAGGTGGGACTTGGGAACCGAGCGGTTCCGGCAGCGGTAACGGCGCGGGTTCCGCGACCGTCCAGGCGGCGCTCGCCAAGGACGCGAAGGACACGCGAAGGACTGGACCCTCGGTGAGCAGAAGGCAGTTGCCGAGGACATCGCCGCCAAGGGCGAGGCGTCGCCCGCCTACGCCAAGGCGAAGGCCGCGATGGATGCCGGCACCGAGTTCTCGATGAAGCTCACCGATGGCAAGACGCTGACTTACCGCATTATCGGCATCAATCATGATGACCCTGCAGGCGGATCCGGCAAGGCGGGCCTCACGTTCCTCACCACCACGACGGGCATTTGGTCCCCCATGAACGCGATTGACACCAACGCCGGCGGTTGGGAGAAGTCTGAACTCCGTCAGAAAATGAACTCCGGCAAGATCTGGAATCTGATGCCCTCCGATTTCCAGTCCAAGGTGAAGGCCGTCAAAAAGCTATCGAACAATGTCGGGGGCGGTGATGAGAACAAGAACGCCGCCGTGACGGCTACCTCGGACAAGCTGTTCCTGCTCAGCTACTCTGAGATCGCCCCCCACCTCCTATTGGGCATCCTATCCCTGGACTTCCTCCGAGGGCACCCAGTACGAGGCCTTCAAAGGCAAGGTGACGGAGAACTATAATCCCAACTCTGCCATTGCCATTGGCAGCGGTTGGTGGGAGCGTTCGGTGTTTCCGAACGCCTCGAAGGGCTTCCTCCATGTCGACAGCAGCGGCAATCCGTCGGACAGCAACTCCGCGCCGGGCTGGTTTTGCGTCTCCCCCGCCTGGTGCTTCTAGCTTGTCTAGCGCAAAGCCCGCGTTACCCCGCGCGTGCTTTCTTTTGGCGACCGAACGAACGGCTTCAGGTTCATGGCACGGGTAGTCGGATTGAAGAGAAATGGGGTCATACAGCGGCTCTCAGAGCGCCTGCAGCACTCCCCCGCCATTACCTCTGCTGCGTCCTCGTATAGAGTCCATCCTGCTTGGTGTTTCGAGTTCGGGGCGTATACGGTGGGTGGATAATGGATTCACTTCGATGACGGCGTTTACGGGAGCGACCATGGCGATGCGCGAGATCGCGGTCAAGTTCGATGAGGGCGAAATGGCCTTGATTCAGGGCCATGCGGACGCCACGGGCATGACCTTTTCCGAGTTCGTGAGAAGGGCCGCGTTCGAGAAGGCTGAGGACATGGCGGACATCGGGGCCTACAACGAGGCTTTGGACGGGGACGGCTGCACTCGCTACCCGATGGAAGAGGTCGTGCGCATGGCGGTGGAGGCTGAGTGATTGTCCACACGCGTTGTCTGTCTCGGCTCTAAAGGCTTCTCTTGGGCGGGGTTCGGCTTATAGCCGGGTCCCGCTTTTTTGCGGCTTTCAGTTGTCTTTCTGAAGGTATGAAATGGCTGCCTCGATATGAATACGGTCGGCATTCGAAGCGGACGTTATAGCCGCGCTAATAGCGCATGACTTTCTCCCCTGCCGTCATCGTTGCCGCAGCGGCAAGACCGTTGCAAATACTTGGAATAGCCCTACGCTCGGCTCGTATTGCAAACCCCGAGTGAAGGGAGCCGTATATGCATGCAGCGGCAATTAACCTTCGGGGGGGGGAGGTCGCTCCTGAAACGACCCGCTTCCGAGGGCAATCAATTATCGAGTACGTCCTGATCATTGCCGTCATCGGCCTGGTCATCGTGTTCGCGGGACCCGGCGTGGCCGGAGCCATCCGAAACCAGTCCAACCTGGTCGGCAACACGGTGAACAATGGGACGGTCGGCGGCGTCGAGGGAGGCGCGTTCGGTGGCGGCTCCGCAGGCGCCGATTCCGCGGCCGTCCAGGTGGCCATCGCCAAGGACGCGAAGGACTGGACCCTCGACGAGCAGGAGGCGGTTGCCAAAGACATTGCCAAGAACGGTACATCGTCTATCGCCTACGCCAAGGCCAAGGCCGCCATGGATGCCGGCACCAAGTTCTCGATGAAGCTGACCAATGGCAAGACGCTCGAGTACCGTATCATCGGCATCAACCACGACGACTTGGCCGATGGTAGCGGCATGGCAGGCTTGACGTTCGAGGCGACCAACTCTGCCTTGGGTAGCCAGAGAATGAACGCTACGGACACCAATGCCGGTGGTTGGGATAAGTCCGAGCTCCGTACCCGCCTCAACAGCGGTGACCTCTGGTTGCTCCTGCCCAGCGAGCTCCAGTCAAAGGTGAAACCCGTCACAAAGACAACCGATAACGTTGGCGGTAACGGGGGCGGTGCCCCCTCGGCGACGACCGACAAGGTTTTTCTGCTCTCGGCAACCGAAGTATACGGGGATATGCAATCTGACGGCATCCAGTACGAGTGCTACAAATCCAAGGGCGTGACGAGGTCGAACTATTCCGGTGCATCAGGCTATAGCCACTGGACTCGTTCCGTGAGACCGCGCAGCTCCACATCCTTTCGCTATGTTCAAAGCGGCGGTATTTGCTACAGCTACAGCGCGACGGACTCGTTTTATGTCCTCCCCGCTTTCTGCTTCTGATCTCTTTCATCGCAAAGCCCTCGCAATCCTGCGAGGGCTTTTCTTTTGGCGATTACTCAAACAATTCGAGGTTCATTGTACAGGTAATCGGGTTGAGGAGAAATGGGGTCATACAGCGGCTCTCAGAGCGCCTGCCGCACTTCCCCGCCATTACCTTTGCGGCATCCTCGTATGGAGTCCATCCTGGTTGGCGTTTTGTTGTAACCGCTCACTTGTCCACAGATCAAGTGAACTGCTGGAATAAATACAGCGACACACTAGTTCGTTACAGTCGCCATATCTGCGTAAATCGCCGCGATAAATACAGCCTGTACTCGTCTGTATACCAGCTACGCGTATGTAGATTCATGTCGCGTTAATAAATCGGCTCAAGCGCGTGCAAAACGCGCAAGTAACCGCAAAAAGCGATTATCGCGCAGGTAGATTTTTGGCACCCTGTTGCTTAATCAAAATTAAGCAATTGCTTAAAACAAAAAAGGTCAGACACTAGGTGCCTGACCTGCAAACTTCTGGTCGGGACGACTGGATTCGAACCAGCGACCCCTTGACCCCCAGTCAAGTGCGCTACCAAGCTGCGCCACGTCCCGAAGCTTTTGTCTGTTGCTCTGCTCTCGCTCGCAACAGGGAGTATATTAACCCGAAACTTTAGCCTTGTGCAAGAACTTTTTTATAAATTTTGAAGCAAGTCCAAAATTGTATTTGCGAGCTGGGGTTTTGTTAGCACGGGAAGCTCTTGCGCACCTGTTGTGCTCACAATCCAGGCCTTGTTGGTGTCGGTCCCAAAGCCCGAATCGGCGCGCGAGACATCGTTGGCGATAATGGCATCGCAACCCTTGCGGGCCAATTTGCGCTCGGCGTACTCGACAACGTTATCGGTCTCGGCCGCAAAGCCGATCACGCGCCGCTCTCCCTTTTGACGCGAAAGCTCGGCCAAGATGTCAACGGTCTCGACCAGTTCAACTCGATCCAAGGGCTCGTTGGACTTTTTGAGCTTATGGTCCGCTGGGGCCGCTGGAGTGTAGTCGGCGACGGCGGCGGCGCAAATGGCCACGTCGGCCGTCTGGAAGGCGCTCAGGGCCGCCTGGAGCATCTCTGCGGCGGTCTGCACGCGTACGCACGCCACGCCGCGGGGCACATCGAGTGATGTCGGGCCCAACACGAGCGTGACGGCGGCACCGCGGCGTGCGGCCTCCCCCGCCAGGGCGATACCCATCTTGCCCGATGAACGGTTGCCGATAAAACGCACGGGGTCGATCGGCTCGTGCGTGGGGCCGGCGGTGATGATGATGCTTTTGCCTGCTAGGTCCTGAGGTGCCGGGTTGAGCACCTCACAGACAGCCTCGACGATGTCCTCGGGCTCGCTCATGCGTCCCGTGTCCACGTCGCCGCAGGCAAGGTAGCCGCTGCCCGGACCCACCACATGGACACCGCGCTCGCGCAACGTGGCCATGTTGGCCTGCGTCGCCGGCGCTTTCCACATGCCATTGTTCATGGCCGGCGCGATCACGATGGGTCGTGGCGTTGCCAGCAGCGTAGTGGAGATGAGGTCGTCGGCGATGCCGTTGGCCATCTTGGCGATGATATTGGCCGTCGCGGGCGCTACGACCACCAGATCGGGCTCCTGCGCAAGCGAGATATGGTGGATGGGGTCAGACGGGTCGTCGAATAGCCCAACAGCGACCGGCTCATTGGTGAGTGCGCGAAAGGTGAGCGGGCCCACAAACTCGGTGGCATGCTCGCTCATAACGACCTTGACGTGCGCGCCGCGCTTTTGCAGCAGGCGCACGATATTGCACGACTTATAGGCGGCGATCCCGCCGGTAATGCCCAGCAGGATCGTTTTTCCCTCAAGTTGCATTGAATTGTTGGATGCCGCCGTCATCGCTAGGCTTCCTTGCTCGGGAGCACCAGGAGGCGGTGGCAGTACGGGCAGTGCGTAATCTCGCTACCGTCGTGGTTGAGGTCGCTCATGGACGATGCCTGCAGCGCGGTGTGGCAGACCGTGGGGATGTTGCCCTGGATGGTCTCGACGGCCAGGCCACGGAACTGCTTGAGCAGACGCTCGTAGTCGGTGAGAACGTCGGCCGTCAGCGTGGCAGCAAGCGCGGTGCGCTCCTTCGTGGCGGCGTCAATCTGAGCCTGCAGGTCGGCAGCCTTGGCGCGGGCGGCCTTGGTGTCGGCCTTTACGCCCTCCTCGAACTTGGCGATGATGGCCTGCGCGCGGGCCTCGCGGTCGAGTGCCTCCTTATGGGCGATGACGACATCCTTGCGGGTGTGCTCAATCTTGTCCAGACGCTTGGCCAGGGTGGCGAGCTCGTTTTCCAGGTCCTGAACCTCGCGGTAGTCGGAGCCGTCGACGTGGCGCTTCTTGGCAGCCTCGATGGCGTTGTTGGTCTGAATCTCGGTGGTATTGAGATCGTCGAGCTCAATGTCCAGATCCTTGCGCTGGGCGTAGAGCTTGGTCATCTCGGACTTGAGCTTCACATAGGTCTTGCGCTTGGAAGCGAGCTCCTTGAGCTCCGGCATATTGGCAAGTTCACTCTTGTTGCGGGCGAGCTCCAAATCGATCTGTTGCAGCTTGAGTAGCGTAGCGCCGGCGCTCATAAGTTCTCTCCTTTTGTCACAGTCCACCATTGGCAAGGGTTCAGTATTTTAATCGCATGACGGGGGTCGACCCCGGCGTCAACTGCAGAGTTCATCAATATATCAACGAACGGCTCCTCGGAGCGGTCGTGGCCGAGCAAGATCACCGGTAGCCCACGCAAGGCAAGGTCCTGCGCCACGTGATAGCCTGCCTCGCCCGTCACGACAACATCCGCACCGGCGGCGATGGCAAGTTCGCCAAAGTCACCGAGGGAGCCGCCCAGAATGGCGACGGTGCGGCACGAGCGCTCGGCATCGCCCCATACACGCGGGTCGCTTCCGAAGGCCGTGGCAGCACGGGCGGCAAGATCGCGCAGCGTGCACGGGTCGTTGAGCGTCGCAAGCGCGCCAAGGCCGGTCGACTCGGGGTCGTCTACGTGCTCCAGCGAGCTCACGGGCACGGCGTCCAGCAGCTCACTTAGGCAGGCACGCGCCTCGTGCGAGCGGTCCAGATTGGTGTGGAGCGAAATAATGCTCACGCCGCAGCGGGCAGCCTCGTAGAGGGCCGCGCTGCACTGGGGTCGTGTGGCATCCGCCGGACAAAAGGCCTCGGGTGCCTTGATGTATATGGGATGATGCGTCAGCAGCACGTTGGCGCCGGCTTCTTGGGCGCGGCGAACGTTAGCCACGGTCGCATCGAGTGCGCAGGCAACGCCGGTGATCTCTGCAGCGGGATCTCCCACAGATAGCCCAACATGATCCCAGCCCTCGGCGTCCTCCTTGGGGTAGCGCGCCAGCAGCTCACGTTCAAGCTCGGCGACGATCATGCGGCACCCACAATCGAGAGCAGCGTCTGGGCAAACTCGTCCAGGTCGACAGGGTTCACACGGTCATCAAACGAGATACGCAGAGCGCCCAATGCCTGCTCGCGACCAATGCCCATGGCGCTGAGAACATGGCTCGGGTCCATGCTGCCGCTCGAGCATGCCGAGCCTGCCGACACCTCAAAGCCGGCGGCGTCGAGCTTGATGATGAGCTCCTCGGAGTCCATGCCGTCAATGTAGATCGATACCATGCCGGGCAGACGGTCGGCATGCGCGTAGTCGCCCATGGTGGCGTGAATGCGCGGATGGGCCGTAAGCGTGGCGTAGAGCTTGTCGGATAAGGCCTGCAGCGTTGTACGCTCCTGGGCCACGCGGGGCGCCAACGTGCGGGCGGCAGCGGCAAAAGCCAGCTGTGTACGCAGGTCCTGCGTGCCGGCGCGACGTCCGGCTTCCTGTCCGCCGCCAAAGATGCGGGGGCGCAGTGGCGTGCGGGTCTTAACGTAGAGCGCGCCGGATGCCACAGGACCGCCAATTTTGTGGGCCGCGACGGACATAGCATCGACGCCCAGCTCGGTGGCGTCGAGCGGAATATGCAGATAGCCCTGGATGGCATCGGTGTGGAACAGGGCGCCGGCGGCATGTGCAGCAGCGGCAAGCTCGCGGATGGGCTGAACCACGCCGGTCTCGTTGTTGGCGACCATAATGCTTACGAGCGCCACGTCGTCGCCTAGCAGCTCGACAAGCGTGGCAGGCTCAATGTAGCCCGCGCGGCAGGGCTGCACCAGGTCGACGGTAAAGCCGGCGGCACGCAGCAGCGGCAGGTTGTCCAGAATCGAATCGTGCTCGATGGCCGAAACGATTACACGATCGCGCTTGCGATCGCGCTGACGAGCGCCCTCGGCAAGACCGAGCAGCGCCAGCTGGTTGGCTTCGGTGCCGCCGTTGGTCAGAACAATCTCGGACGGGCGGACGCGTGCGCCAAAGCTATGGGCGATCTCGCGACGGGCAACCTCCAGGCGCGCGGCGGCCTTGCGGCCGAGCGAGTGCAGCGAGTTGGGGTTGACGCCGGCAAGCTCGCTGTCGTCATATTCGCGCTGCGCAAGGAGCGCCTCGGCGCGCATGGGCGTCGAGGCGGCGTAGTCAAGATTCACGGGTATGCGGTTTTGACCTGCGGTCATAAGGGTTTATGCCTCCTGTGCGGCCTCATTGCCCAGCTTCTGCAGCAGCGCAACCTCGGCGGCGGGATCTTCGGACTTAAATACGGCGGAGCCGGCCACGAGAACGTTGGCACCAGCCTTGACGACCTCGGCAATGTTCTTGGAAGAAATGCCGCCGTCGACCTCGATCATGGGCGACACGCCGTGGCGCTCGCACATGGCCTTGAGCTCGTGCAGTTTGGCGATAGTGCCCGGGATAAAGCTCTGGCCGCCAAAGCCGGGGTTCACGCTCATCAGCAGCACCATATCGACGACGTCGATGATGCTCTCGAGTACGCACACGGGGGTGGCGGGGTTGAGCACCACGCCAGCCTTGACGCCGCGCTGCTGCAGATGGGTGAGCGTGCGGTGCAGGTGCGTGGAAGCTTCGTAGTGCACGGTGATCATGTCGGCACCGGCGTCGGCATACCAATCGACTGTCTCGTCGGGGTTCGATACCATCAGGTGTGCGTCGACCGGTACATCGGTGGAGCGCTTGACGGCCTTGAGGATATCGACGCCAAAGGTGAGATTGCCGGTAAAGTGACCGTCCATAACGTCAAAGTGCACGTAGTCGGCGCCGGCGATCTTGTCGAGCTCGCCCTTGAGGTTGGCCATGTCGGCCGAAAGGACGGATGGAGCGATTTTGATGGAACCCATGGTAGTAGCCTTTCTGCGCTAGTCGGTGAGTCCGTAGAACTCTTGAGAAGGGACGCGATCGGTAAGAATCTCGAGCGCCCTATCCAAAGTAACACCGTTGTAGAGCGTTTGCTCCACGGCAAAGGTGAGCGGAATGTCTACGCCCAGTGAACGGGCAAGCTCGCTGACGCTGCGGGCCGCGACGGCGCCCTCGACCACCATATGCGTGCGCGTCTGATACTCGTCGAGCGACACGCCGTGGGCAAACTCGTAGCCAAAGGTGCGGTTGCGCGAGTGCTCCGAGGTGCAGGTGGCAATGAGGTCGCCCATGCCGGCAAGTCCCATGCAGGTCATAGCTTGACCGCCGCGGGCGTGCACCAGTCGGCTGATCTCGGCCAGGCCGCGCGTCATGATAAGGGCGAGCGTGTTGTCGCCCGCGCCGGTGCCGGCGGAGATGCCGCACACGATGGCGATGACGTTTTTCATGGCGCCGCAAACCTCGACGCCGGTCATGTCCTGCGACAGGTAGATGCGGAAGGCCGTGGATAGGAGCAGGTCCTTAAAGGTCTCCCCTATCTGCAGGTCTTTGCTGGCGATGACGGCGGCAGAAAGCCCGCCGCGGCAGATCTCCTCGGCATGGTTGGGGCCGGAGAGCGCCGCCACGCGCGCCTCGTTGCCGATCTCGCTGGCAATGACCTCGCTCATGAGCAGGCCGGACTCGGGCTCAATGCCCTTCGTGAGGCAGAGCACCGGGGTATCGGCGGCGATGAAGGGTGCTGCCTGATGACATACGCTGCGAAGGTGCGTCGAAGGAACGGCAAAGATGATGGCCTCGGCACCGTCGAGCGCCTGCGCCAGGTCCGTCGTGGCGACGACGTTGCCGGGCAGCTTGTAGCCCACAAGGTAGCGGGGGTTGCGGTGCTCGCCGTTAATGCCGGAGGCCGTCTGCTCGCTATGGGCCCACATGGTCACGTGCTCGGCTCGCGCGGCGGCAAGGCCGGCGACGGCGGTTCCCCAGGAGCCAGAGCCAATCAGCGCAACATTCATGACTCTCTCCTACTTATCGTCGGGCTCGGTGACGCGCTTGGTAAACGAGAGCTTTGACTCCTTACCAGCCATGAGCTTTTGGATATTCGAGCGATGGGCCCATACCACGGTGATGCCGATCATCGCCATGCAAAACTTAAGTCCCAGGCTGCTGTACGGAAAGACCGCACAAGCGGCGATGGGAAGGCCGATGGCGGCGGCAAGCGAGCCCACCGACACAAATTTGGTGATGGCGACGGCCACGATAAACATGCCCAGTAGCGAAAGTCCGATGGGCCAGTACCAGGCAAGGATTACGCCCAGGCCCACGGCGATACCCTTGCCGCCGTGGAAGTTGAGGTACGGCGAGAAGATGTGGCCCCACACCGCTGCCAGGCAGATGACGCCGAGCATCCAGTCGCCGGCGGCACCGGGAGCCATGATGCTCACGGGGAAGCCATAGCCCACGCTCGCGATGAACGGACGCGCGATAAGGACGCAGATGGCGCCCTTCAGGCAGTCGAGCAGCAGCGTGAGCGCCGCGACCTTGGGGCCGGCCACGCGCAGCGCGTTGGTGGTGCCGATGTTGCCGGAGCCTGCCTTGCGAATGTCGGTGTGGTTGAACACGCGGCCCAGGATAAGGCCAAACGGAATCGCCCCGATAAAGAACGAGACCACGGCGCAGATGGCAGTCAGCAGAATCGGATTATGCATCCTTTTGCTCCTTCTTCCTAAAGAAGAGTCGAATGGGTGTGCCGGCAAAGTCGAAGGTCGAGCGCATGCGGTTCTCCACGTAGCGCTGGTAGGTGTCGTTGACCAGATCGCTGTGGTTGACGAAGAACGTGAACGTCGGCGGGTTGACGCCCGTCTGAGTCACGTAGTGCATGCGCAGGCGGCGCTTGCCGTCCACCACGGTATGACCGAACTCGCGCAGGTCGGTGAGAAACGTGTTGAGGCGCGAGGTGCTGATCTTTTGCGAGCGCGTCTTTTCGGCGGCGTCGACCATCGCCCAGATCTTCTCGACGCTGCGGCCGGTCAGGGCAGAGATGCGCAGGTACTGGGCCCAGGGAGCCATAACGCCCAGACGGCGGTCGATGGTCTCCATGCAGGCCTCGCGCTTACGGTCGTCGTCGAGCAGATCCCACTTGTTGAGCAGCACAACGATGGCGCAGCCGCGCTCGATGGCAAGACCCATGACCTTCTGGTCCTGTTCGGTAACGCCCACGGAGGCGTCGACGACGAGCAGCGCCACGTCGGCGCGATCGATGGCGCGCAGGCCGCGGACCATCGAGTAGTACTCGATGTTTTCGTACACGGTGCTCTTCTTGCGAATGCCCGCGGTGTCGACCATGCGGTAGTGCTTGCCGTTGCGCTCCACGACGGTGTCGATGGCGTCGCGCGTCGTGCCTGCAATGTTGGACACGATGGAGCGGTCGGCGCCCAGGATGCGGTTGAACAGCGAGGACTTACCGGCATTGGGGCGGCCGATGATGGCGACGTTCAGCGCGTCGGGGAACTCATCGGCGACCTCGTCCTCTTCCTCCGGAAGCAGGGCCACGATATCGTCGAGCAGGTCGCCCGTGCCATGGCCATGCAGGGCCGAGAGCGGCGTGGGCTCGCCGATGCCGAGGGAATAGAACTCCCAGATGCTGTCGTTCTCGCGATCGGGGTTGTCGAGCTTGTTTACCAGCAGAAAGACCGGCTTGTCGGAGCGCTTGAGCATGCGGGCGACCGACTCGTCCTCCTCGGTGACGCCGGTGCGGCCGTCGACCACAAACAGGATGACGGCGGCTTCCTCGGCGGCGGCGAGGGCCTGGTCGCGAATGGAAGTGGCGAAGACGTCATCGCTCTTGAGCGGTTCGATGCCGCCCGTGTCGACGATGGTGAACTCGCGGCCGTTCCAATCGGCCGTGTGATACGAGCGGTCGCGCGTGACGCCGCGGGACTCATGGACGATGGCGTCCGAGGTCTGGGCCAGGCGGTTAACGAGCGTGGACTTGCCCACGTTGGGGCGTCCGACGACGGCGACGATAGGTTTCATCTGCACTCCTTTAATGGGTAGGGTCAGTGGAAGTGTTAGAGTCGGCAGGCATAATGCCAAGGATGTGCTCCAGGGTATCGAGCAGCTCATGCGGCATGGTCGACACCACATGAACCTCGGCGCCGCGACTGGTAAGGCTTGCGAGTAAATCGTCACGATGATACTCGTCAAGCGTCATGCCGTCAGCGTTGAACATGAGCTTAGGCACAAAGAGCATAACCCCCGAGAGGTCCTGCGGCAGCTGTTCCAGAATGTCGCAGGCGACGATGAGGCCGGTCACGTCCACGTTGCCGCCAAAGTAGCGATTCTTGATGGCCGTGACGGTGCCGGCGAGCCCCTGCGGCGATTCCACGAAACGTGCCACGGTGTCGCGTGCGCTGGCGCCCGAGAGGCACAGCAGGTGCTGGCTGCGAGCGGCGATGGCCTCGCGGACGCGGGCCAGTCGCTCGGCATCGGCGGCAAGCACATCGTCCGTCTCGTCTAGGTATGAGCGGATCATGCCGATACCGTCGTAGTACTGCGGATAGCCGTCGTAAAAGTCCGCCTCGGGCGGATCGATGCCGGCGTCCAGGTAGAACTCGTCGCTCATCTGGAAGGTGTGGCGGCCAAAACGCTCGAAGGCGCGGTCCTGGTAGGGACGGATCATGGCAATGGTCTCGCGCGCCAGTTCGGGCTTGTCGCTGTATGACCAGCTAAAGCGGTTCTGATGCTTGGTAAAACCGAGCGGCACAATGCCCAGGCTTGTGATTTGCTCGTGCTCCTCGCAAAAGCGCAGGGTCTTTTCCAGCTCCTCGCCGTCGTTCATGCCGGGGCACAACACGATCTGCGCGTGAATCTCGATGCCGGCGGCCATGATGGCCTCGAGTACGTCCATGCCGCGCTGGGCGTTGCGGCCCATCATACGACGGCGGACGTCGGGGCTCACGGCATGGACCGATACGTTCATGGGGCTCATGTTGCGTTGGATGACGTTTTGCACGTCCTCGTCGGTGAGGTTCGTGAGCGTGACGAAGTTGCCCTGTAAAAAGCTCAGGCGGTAGTCGTCGTCGCGAATATAGAGCGTGGAGCGGCCACCCTTGGGCAACATGGTCATAAAGCAGAACACGCAGGCGTTTACGCAGGTACGCATGCCGTCGAAGATGGGGCCATCGAACTCCAAACCCCAGTCCTCGCCCGGGAAGCGGTCGAGCTCGACGGGGGTGACGGTGCCGTCGCGCGGGTCGAATACCTCCAAATCAACGGTGTCGTCGTCGGCCTCCCAAAGCCATACGATCATGTCGGTGAGCGCCTCACCGTTGACCGTGAGCACGCGCATGCCCGGCTCGATACCCACATCCCATGCGGGCGATTCGGGACGCACATTCTTAACGAGCGCGCCCTCACCCGGCTCGGGGTCGCGGCTGCGCCCGTAATCGGCCACCTCGGCGGCGTATGCGGGTACGGTCTGGTCCATGGTTAGCGGCAAAGCTCCTTGATGCGCGCGACGGCGCGTTCGATGTGTTCTTGTGGGGTGGAGGCTCCAGCGGTGATGCCGATGTGGCGCGCCTCGGCAAACCAAGCGGCCTGGAGCTCGGAAGCTTCCTCGATGTGATACGTGCGCTCGCAGGCGTCTGCGCAAATTTGCGCCAGGCGGCGGGTGTTGCCCGAGTTCTTGCCACCCACGACGACCATGCAGTCGCAGCGGTTGGCAAGTGTGGCTGCTGCCTGTTGACGCTCACTCGTGGCGGCGCAGATGGTGTTGATCACACGCAACTCCTGCACGCGCGGGGTGATAGCGGCCACGACTTCGGCGAGGTTCTGCGCGGTCTGAGTGGTCTGCACAACGAGGCCCACCTTGCCCTTGAGCGACAGGGCATCGGCGTCGGCGGAACAGCTCACGACCTGCGCATCATTGCCGGCGTGGCCCAGAATGCCCTCGACCTCGGGGTGGCCTGGCTCGCCCACGACGATCACGCGGTAGCCCTCGCGCACCAGGCGCTCGGCTGCCACATGGACCTTCTTCACGTAGGGGCAGGTGGCGTCGACCACGGTAAGGTCGCGCTTGCGGGCAGCATCGATTACCTGCGGCACCACGCCGTGGGCGCGGATGATCACGGTGCCGGTTGCGGCGTCGTCCAAGGTGTCGGCCAGACCGACGCCTGCCTCAGCAAGCTCGCGCACCACGATGGGGTTATGGATGAGCGGCCCCAAGGTGTGAACTTGAGTGCACTCCTCTGCCTGCGGCGCAGCGGCCAGCGCCATATCGAGCGCACGCTGTACGCCGTAGCAAGTGCCGGCGTGGGCGGCGATCTCGATGGTAGGCGCGGTTGCCTGGCCGGACACAGTCGCGGTGGTGTTCGTCACGTTCTCGCTCATGGCTAGAACCTGCCCGGATGCTCGGCGCACAGCTCGTCTCGCATGGCGTAGACGCGGTTCATGGCCTCGGACTCAAACCATTCCAGGCGCTCCGTGCGCTTAAGCCCAGCCGGTGCGTCGGAAAGCGAGACGGCCTTGCCGGCGCGGATCCAGCACTTCTTGGGACGCATGATCTTTTTGCCCGAGGGCGTGATGTCGGACCAGCCGCAGATGGCGAGCGGGTTAACGGGCGCCTTGCCCATCTGAGCGATGAGCGCAAAACCGCCGTGGACCTCGGGCTTGATCTCGCGCGAGCGGATGCGCGTGCCCTCGGGGAAGATCAGAACGTCCTCGCCGCGCTGCAGCGCATGCTGGGCGGCGCGCAGGCACTTCATATCGGCAGTACCACGCTCCACGGGGATGCCGCCTACGCGGCTAAAGGCCCAGCGCACAATCTTGCTCTTGGCGAACTCGGACTTAAAGATGGGACGAATGCGGCGGCCCCCAAAGAACAGCGCCGTCTCCACGGCCAAGAGCTCAGCCATCGAGGTGTGGTTGCAGATGACCACGCTGCCGCGGCCTTCCTGGCGCTCAAACAGCAGATCGGCGTCCTCGACCTTCCAGCGCCACATGAGCTTGGAGAAAGCCCAAAGGATTGCCATGACCACGAAGACGGTGCCGCGGATGAGCGCGGGAAACTCGGCGTACGGGGCGTTGTAATAGTCCTCGGGCGTCTGCTTAAACAGGCGCATGGGCTACCTCCTTTGGTTGATGAGGTCCTCGATTATCGAGACGACCTCATCGATGGTGTGGGCGGTGGAGTCGACGTGCACGGCGTCCTCGGCGGGCACGAGCGGGGCGACCTCGCGGCTGCTGTCAAGCTTATCGCGCTGCTTGAGGGCGTCGAGGGTCTCGTCGACCTCGGCTTCGAGCTGCTCGGACGTGAGCGGCTGGGCGTCGTTTTGGTGACGCTGCAGCACGCGGCGGCGGGCGCGCTCACGCGGGTCGGCGGTCAGGAAGACCTTGACCTGCGCGTTAGGGAACACGACGGTGCCGATGTCGCGACCCTCGGCCACGATATCGCGGTCCTCGGCGGCGCGGCGCTGGTGGATGAGCATGGCGGCGCGCACGCCCGGATAGGCCGAGACCTTGGACACGTTGGCGTCGACCTGCGGGGTGCGGATGGCGGCCGAAGCGTCTTGGCCGTCGATGGTCAGGCGCGTGTCCTCGCCGGTGCCGTTGGTAAAGCGGATCTCAATCTGCTCGGCGAGAGCGTCGATGGCCGCCTCGTTATCCAGATCGATGCCGCGGTCGAGCGCGGCGAAGGTGACGGCGCGATACATGGCGCCCGTGTCGAGCTTGTTAAAGCCAAGCTGACGGGCGATCTCCTTGGCGATGGTGGACTTGCCGGATCCGGCGGGGCCGTCGATGGCGACGATCATGCAATGCTTCCTTTCGATGATTGACGTGCTGGTATGGTTCGCGGGCGTTGGGGCGCGGCGGGTTGCCTAGCCCGTGTATCGCTCGCGGTAGGTGTTGCGCTTGGGTGCGGAGCCGTGGCTGCCGTGGTGACGCGTGCGGCTGGCGGTGTTGGTCGCCGGCGCGGCGACGCGCTTGGAGCTGGCCTGCTTGGGCGGGATACCACCGCTTTTGAGGATCTGCACCTCGCGGTCGGTGAGCTCGCGCCACGATCCCTTGGCCACACCCTCGAGCTCCAGGCCGGCAAAGTTGCAGCGATGTAGACGGATTACCGGATGGTGAATCTTGCTCAACATGCGCTTAACTTGATTCTTGCGACCCTCGCGGATGATGACCTCCACGGCGGTGGTGCCGGGCTTGACGCCTTGCGGAGCCACAGCCTCTGCCTCGCGCGCGTTAATGACGCGGCAGATCGCCGGCTGGCATAGGCCGTCGTCGAGCTCTATGCCGCGACGCAGCGGCTCAAGATCGCGGTCGGTTAGCTGCCCGTCCACGAGTGCCTGGTAGGTCTTGTAGACATGCTTGCTGGGGTGCAGCAGATCCTGCGACAGGTCGCCGTCGGTGGTAAAGAGCAAAAGGCCCGTGGTGTCGCGGTCCAGGCGTCCCACCGGGAAGAGCCCCGGAAAGCGGTCGCGGGGGACCAGGTCGGCCACGCAAGGGCGCTCCTGCGGATCGCTCATGGTGGTGAGGTAGCCGGTCGGCTTGTAGAGCATCAAGTACACGGCGCCCTGGTTGAGCTTGACGGGCATGCCGTCGACCTCGATGTGATCGTGGTCGACGTCGACCTTGGTGCCCAGCTCGGTCGCGACCTGGCCGTTGACGGTCACGCGGCCGGCGGTCATCAGGTCCTCCGAGCCGCGGCGGCTCGCCACGCCCGCACGCGCCAAAAAGCGCTGCAGGCGCATGGTGTGCGGATAGACGGGCTGGGCGTCGGTTGCGGGTACTGCGTTGCCCATGGCGCGCGTCTCCCCTACTTCGTTAGTCCTCGTCATGCAAATCCTCCGAGGTCTCGTCGACGACCAGGGTTTCCAAGTCCTCGACTGCCTCAACATCTTCAACATCGGTATCGAGCAGTTCGCGCTCTTCGTCCAGATCTTCGGCATGTTCCTCGAGCGTGGACTGAATGCTGCGGCCGCTTAGACGCTCGCGGATAAACTGGCGCGACTGTTCGTCGGGGGCAAACTGCTCCAGATCGGGCAGGTCGCGGGTGGAGCGCAGGCCGAACTTTTCCAAGAAGGCGTTGGTCGTGCCGTAGATGATGGCCTGACCGCGCTGGGGGTCGCGGCCGAGCTCGCGCACCAGGCCCTTGTCGACGAGCGACGCGATGACGCCGTCAGAATTGACGCCACGGATGCCCTTGACTACCTCGCGCGTCACGGGTTGGTGGTATGCGATGACGGCCAAGGTTTCGAGCGCCGCCTGCGACAGCTTTTGCGTATCCCAGCTCAACACATAGGCCTCGACCACATCGTGGTAGGCTGGGTGCGTAAACAAGCGCCAGCCGCCGGCGACCTCGCGCAGCTGAAAGCCGCGGTTGGCCTCCTCGTACTCAACCTTGAGCTCGGCGAGCAGCGACGCGCACTCGCCGGGGGCGATATCCAGTGCGCCGGCCAGCGCGGGCGCGCTCACTGGGTCGCTTGACACCAGCAGCAGCGCCTCGAGGGCGCCTTTGAGGCTGTTTGCCTCCAGCGTGGAAAGGGTTGACATGGTTGCGGCTCCTATTCGGTGAGCTCGGGGCCCTCGCCGGGCACATAGGCCTCGGCGCCCTCGACGCGGTTGATGCGGATGGTTCCAAAGATCTCGTCCTGGCTCAGCGTGAGCGAGCCGCGCTTGGCGAGCTCAAGCATAGCTAGGAAGGTGACGACGAGCTGCTCGGTGGTGGCATCGCCGTCCAGTAGCTCGCGGAAGGTGCAGGTTTGGTGCGCCATGGTAAAGCGGTCGACTGAGGCCACGGTCAGGTCGAGCGGCACGCGATGCGGCGCCACATGCTCGGCCTCCAGCAGGAAGGTCTGGCGCTTGCCGTCCAGGTCGGCGCAGATGACGGCCAGGCCGCGCAGGGTAATGCCGGCCAGATAGTCGGGCATTAGGCCCAAGAACTCGGGGTCGGGGCCGGCCACACGCGGGTGCATGCGACTTTCGGCCTGCATGCGGGCACCGAGGGCTGCCGCCGCGCCTTTAAACTGCTTGTAGGCAATCAGGCGCTGGATCAGGACCTCGCGCAAGGCGTCGCCGTCGAGCGCACTGAGTTCTTCGAGGTCTTCGTCGAACTCGTCATCGTCGTCATCGACTTTGCGCGGGGCCTCCTGCGGCACCAGAGAGGCGGCCTTGATGTCCAAAAGGGTTGCTGCAACCAGCAAAAAGTCGCTCGCCACGTCCAGGTCCAGCGCCTCGATGCGCTCGGCCTCGGCAAGGTATTGCTCGGCCACCTCGCTGATGGAGATGGCGCCGATATCTACTTTTTGGCGGGTTACCAGCTGCAGCAGCAGGTCGAACGGTCCGCTGTAGACCTGCGTCGACACGCGATACGACATCTTCGACCTCCTTTGACGGCGCCTTCGCGGCGCGGTTTGGGTGCATGTTGCGACCGTTTTGCACGGTCGACCTGTAAGTTTACCTTAGATGCCGGCGATTGCGAAGTTGAGCATCTGCTCAGCGAGCGGATACACGGTAACGTCGAAATAGCGGCCGATCACATCGATGCCGGTCCACATGGGCAGCAGGTATAGAACCAGGATGAGTATGGGCATAGCGTATTGCTGCAGACGGTAATAGTTGTTGAGCGCCGTGCCCTTGAGGAAGGGCACGATGATCGACGAGCCATCAAGCGGCGGAATCGGAATGAGGTTAAAGAACGCGAGCGACAGGTTGACCACGATAAACGTGGCGCCGAAGTTCATGATCTGCGACGCCACGGCAAAGGACATGCTGGCGTAGAGATTGCCGTACGTTGCGTGCATGAGGGCGGCCGCGAGGCATGCGAGTGCGATGTTCGACGCGGGGCCGGCCACGCTCACCAGGACCTCGTCGCGCTTGGGGTGCTTGAGGTTGTTGAGGTAGACGGGAACGGGCTTGGCGAAGGCGAACACCGGGCCTCCGGCGGCGAGCATCAGCAGCGGCAGGAGGATGGTGCCAAACGGGTCGACATGGTTGAGCGGGTTGAGCGAGACGCGTCCGCGCGAACGGGCCGTCATATCGCCGAGTGCCCAGGCCGCGGCGGCGTGCGCGCTCTCGTGGATCACGATGCCCAAGATGACGGCGACCGCGCTGGCGAGCAGGTTCATGAAGTAGCTGCTGGACATAACGATCCCCTAGCGGACGCGGCGCGAGGCGCGCGTGAGCAGGTAATCGGCCACAAATAGAATCACGGCCACGATGGCGTAATCCAGGCGGAACACGCCGCCAAAGGGAGAAGTGATGACGCCGTAGCCGGCGATGGCGCTCGGCAGTGCGCGCGAAAGCTCGACGACAAAGCCCACAATCTGCAACTTGGCGGTGAGGCCGCTAAAGCACAGCAGCACGGTCATCGCGCTCATAAAGATGCCGCAGATGCGACAGGCAATGGCGATGATGCTCATCGCCACGGCAGCGGCCTTACGAGAGTTCACGCGCGGTCTCCTCTTCGATCTGGGTGGAAAGCTCCAGCCATTCATCCTCGAGCTTGGGTAGCTCTTGCTTAAGGCCGTTATATTCCCCCAGCGCGGCGTTGAACTTATCCTGATCGGCATAAAGCTCTTCGCTTGCCATCAATTCCATAAGCTCGTCATAGCGGGCACGCTTTTTGTCGAGCTCCGTCTCGATCTTCTTAAGCTGGTTGCGCACGCCTTTGAGCTTTTTATTGAGCGCTGCGCGGGCTTGGGCCTCAGCGCGCTTTTGCTCCTTGGTCTTTTTGCCCTCGGCAGGCTTGGGGGCAGCTGCGGGGGTGTCGGCCTGGGCGGCGCAGGCTTTGGTGGACTTGGCCGTGGCCGGTGCACTCTCCCCTGCCGCCTCGGCGGCGGCGCGGGCTGCGAGGTCCTCGCGCTTGTAGAGGTAGTAGTCGTAGTCGCCGTCGTAGACCGTGACCTTGCCATCGCGGATGTCTATGACGCGGTTGGCAACGGCGCGTACCAGGTGCTCGTCGTGGCTGATCAGCACGATGGTGCCGGGGAAGTTTTGCAGGGCGTTCTCGAGCATGTCTACCGAGTCGATGTCCAGGTGGTTGGTGGGCTCGTCCAGGCACAGGAGCGCCTCGGGGGCCACGAGCATCTTGGCCAGGGCCAGGCGCGCCTTTTCGCCACCGGAGAGGACGCGAACCTGCTTCTCGATGGAATCGTTGTCGCTAAACAGGAAGGCGCCCAGCAGGCTGCGCTGCTGCGGCACGGTCCACTTGGGCGTGACGGTGTCGATCTCTTGCAGGACGGTATTGGACTCGGTCATGCCCTCGAGTGCGTGCTGGGCGTAGTAGGCCACGCCCACGTTGGTGCCCAGATCCCGCGTGCCGGTAGTTGGCGGCTCCAGACCGGCGAGGATCTTCATGAGGGTAGACTTGCCGGCGCCGTTGGGGCCGACGAGCGCCACATGCTCGCCGCGGTAGAGCTTGAGGTCGATGTCGCTGTAGATGTGCTTTTTGCCGTAGGACTTGGAGACGCCCTCCAGGCCCACGACCATGTCGCCGGAGCGCGGCGGATCGGGGAACTTAAAGTCGATGTGCTTGTGGCCCTCGGGCAGGATGACGAGCTCCTTTTTGATCTGCTCGATCTTTCGGATGCGCTCCTGCGCCTGGGCGGCCTTGGTGGGCTTGTAGCGGAACTTGTCGACGAAGACCTGCATGTGGGCGATGTCGCGCTCCTGGGCGGCGCGCTTGGCGCGCATCTGCTCCAGGTTGTCCTCGCGCTGCTTGAGGTAGCTGCTGTAGTTGCCGGTGTAGGTGGTCACGCGACGGTTTTCGAGTGCGGCGACGTGGTCGACGCAGGCGTCCATGAAGGCGCGGTCGTGGCTGACGATGAGGACGGCGCCGTCGTAGTTGGCAATAAAGCCGCGCAACCACTGGACGCTTTCGAGGTCCAGGTGGTTGGTGGGCTCGTCTAGAAGCAGCAGGTCGGGGTGGCGCAGGAAGAGCTTAGCAAGTGCGATGCGCATCTGCCAGCCGCCCGAGAACTCGGAGCACGGGCGCTCAAAGTCGGCGACCTTAAAGCCCAGACCGGACAGGATCTTGCGAGCGTTGCTCTCGAGCTCGTAGCCGCCCAGGTGCTCAAAGCGGTCCTGGACCTGGCCGTACTCGTTAAGAAGTGCGTCGACGTCCTTCCCCTGTTCGGAGAGCTCTGTGATCTGGGCCTGCAGCTCGTTGGCGCGCTCGCCCATGCGGCGGATTTCCTTGGCAGCGGCCATGACCTCGGCAAGGATGGTGGTGTCCTTGTGCTCCAGGTTGGTTTCCTGCTCTAGGTAGCCCACCTGGCAGTCCTTGGCGTACTGGACCTGGCCGGCATCGGGACTGTCGATGCCCATGATGATTTTGAGCATGGTGGTTTTGCCGGCGCCGTTGGGGCCCACGAGCGCGAAGCGCTCGCCGGGGTTGATCTGGAAGGACGCGCCGCTAAAGAGGACGCGCGCGCCGAAGCTTTTTTCGATCTTGTCGACCAGGAGGATCATGGTGCCGCCTTTGACCTTGTGTGCCTATATGAAAAAAGGCCCCAACTTGCGTTGGAGCCTCATTCAATGCTCGGGTGGAGACGAGGGGGATCGAACCCCTGACCTCTTGACTGCCAGTCAAGCGCTCTCCCAGCTGAGCTACGCCCCCGTGCGAAGAAGTACTATACGGGAACTCGGACGGCGATGCAAGGGCAATTTTAGAAAATATTTTACGGCACGTGGAACGGGCACGGGGCTGGGCCAGCCCGCGGGGGCGCCTGACCCCCGCACGGCCCGTACGCCGGCCGACTTGGCGCGCGGAACACGACCCTCCCCGCGCAACCGGATTTCCTATGCGCCGCCAGTCCCATTATCGGGTCCGATTGCGAACCGTCCCTCATCTACGCCTCAGAACTATGTCGGTTTACTACGATGAATCAGGAATGTTCGACCACGCACGCCTTTTCGTGTAACCGTCGGGCTTTCTACCTGCGGTTTTGCAAACGGAGAACACGCGGTGCTCGGGGGTCGCCGATCCGTCGTAGTAAACCAGCATGGTTATGAAATGGCATCAGGTTGAATTCACGCAGAAATGTTTTGGAGCCCTGAATTTAAGGCCTTAACTTTTTATAAAACACTTCTTATCTGCGACGGGCCTAGATTAGCTGTTGCTTAGCATCGAACTTGATCTTGCGTTGTGCGACTTGCTCGTGCATGGTAGTATTTCACGACGTGAAGCGAAGAAATTAGGCCTGAGTTGCCTTTGCTAGAATTGCATTCACCGTTCATAAGGGCTCTTGGCGCAACGGTTAGCGCAGGGGACTCATAATCCCTGGGTTCTGGGTTCGAATCCCGGAGGGCCCACCAGAGTATTTCGAGGCCGGGCATTACGCCCGGCTTCTTTGTTATTGGCGCTGCAGACTAGGTTTGCCATCCAGAAACGTAAAGTTATTAACATTCATATTCGTAATTAACAATGGGTATGTCGCCAAGATGCTGCCCAGTCAACACATGGCGTAAATCGATAGATATGAAAAAAGGCCCCAACTTGCGTTGGAGCCTCATTCAATGCTCGGGTGGAGACGAGGGGGATCGAACCCCTGACCTCTTGACTGCCAGTCAAGCGCTCTCCCAGCTGAGCTACGCCCCCGTGCGAACAAGTACTATACGGGAACTAGGACGGCGATGCAAGGACAATTTCGGAAAAGATTTTACGGTGCGTGGAACGGCGCGGGGCCGAAGAGACACACGATGCCCGAAATAGCCCGCGGGGCGCGCCCCGCGGGCAGCGGCAAGCCCGTCGCCCTCCTTCCTGGGGCTCGGCATGTCGCCCCAGGTGCCGCCGGTCAGGACAAAGCAATCCGCGGTGCTTTCGCGGGAGGGTTTCGTCTGAGCCCCTCTCCGCGTCTTCGGGCCAATTTACTGAACCGTGCGTAGCTCGCGCCAGCTGGTCGCTTCATAAACGGACCGGTTTACTACGACGATTCCCGGATTTCCGACCTCACGCCTGCTTTCGCAAAACAGGCAGGCAATCTACCTGCGGTTTTACGAGCGGCGAATTCGGTGTGTTGAGCCACCCTCAATCCAACGTAGTAAACCGGCATTATTTTAAAATGGCACTTAATTACTGGCAGCATATAAAGTACTAAAAATGCTCACTAGGCCATTATTACTTACCAATACCAAGCCAATTGCACAGAACGTTGCACCGCAATCTGGTTTCAGCACATTTCATCGCCTCGGTTTTTGGCTTGTAGCGCAACTCCAATCGCTTACACACACTGTGAATGATGGCATCAAGCTGTTCGTGATCATTGAGCATGTCATGAGTGACGAGAAATACGTCGTATCCCATGCTTTGCAATGCTGTCATTCGAGAGGCATCGTGGTCAAGCACAGCGCCCGATCCATGGATAACCTCTCCTTGAAGTTCGATAATCACAGCTTTCATTGTTATTGGGTTTACGATGACGATATCGCCGTAACAGACTTTCTGACCTGCGATTTTCCGAGCTGAATTCGACAGCGGTGTTAAGTCGTTGACGTATATGTTTTTAAACTCCGCCCCGCCAGCACGCCTCGGACGACTCAGCAACATGATTCCAGCAACTTCTAGCGGGGATGCAGTAATACCCATTACCTGCTGTGCGGCTTCGTAGAATTGCTTTCCCCACATCTCGCCTTTAACCTTCGATGCAAATCTGTGCAGTTTTTCTATTTCAATAAGAGGCTTTCTCATCCAGAGCGATGTGCCCTTTCCGTTAACTTTATTTCCGGTTCCGTTATCCTGCTGCCCACTTTGATTATTCTCACTATCCTTCTGGTGCGCCCGAGCATAGACTCGCTTCCATGGGGCCTCGTCTTGCGTTTCGTCTAGTTCAAACAGACATTCTGTGGTGCACTGCTCTTCTTCTGATTTTACCTGCTCAAGTGCCATGTCGACCGCAGACGATGGTTGAAAAACCGAGAACCATCCGCAAAATTCGTACATAGCCAGAACCAGGTCGCATGAAGAAACGCTTCGAGTCATGGTGAATAGCGTATTAAGAGGGTCTGTGACGCTAAAGCCCATACCCGTGTCGATGGAAACCTTCTCTGTATAGGCGCTGTTCCATCGGATGGTCCGTCTTGTATCGGAATGCAGGTTGCTTCTTGTTGATGCTGCTGTGATGACTGGCGTCTTGAGGACGTCGGTTACGAAAGGGGCTTGGGATAGGGCTCGCCAGCCGTCTTCGGAGTTGGGCAGGCGTGGATAGAGGTCGCGAACCTGCGGTGGGCAGCGCCAGTAGCGGAATGCGGTGTTTGCGCAGACGATCTCGTCCATGTGGACCTCCCCTGGTTTCGGCCGCGGGCCGTGTGGATTATGGGCGAGGTCGATTATCGATGGAGCCATCATGCGGGTAAGTACCGGAAGCTGACCAAACACTGGCCAAAAGATGGACGGGTTGTGTTGAAAGCTTGTCACGAGGCAAGAATGTGCTGGTACGAGCCGTGGGCCAGTGGTCTCCATCTCCATAATTGCGCGTAGATTACGCAGAGAATTCAGCGAATGAACGCAGACGCATTTTCCAAAACGCTCGATGACGTCACTATCGTGAGCCGGAACGGATATTTTTATACATTTGCTGGAATTATGAAGGCTGTTTTGGATCGCAAAAAAACGCCGACTTTTCGATTTAAATCATTTTTTGGTGTCAGATTTGGTGCCACCCTTGGTGTCAAAAAGAAAAAGGCCAGAGGCTTAATACCTCTGACCTGCGCTTTTGATGGTGGGCGATACAAGATTCGAACTTGTGACCCCATCCGTGTGAAGGATATGCTCTACCCCTGAGCCAATCGCCCGTCGCCTTTCGGCAAAAGAGATACTAACATAGCCGCGCGTGGTTTACCAAGAACTTTTTGCCCCCGATTCTAAATTCGTGGGCGCAAACCGCGCCACCGCAATCAGGATAGCCGATAAATCAGCAGGTAGACCGACCTTTATCGCTTTATCCACGAGGTCTCGGGGCGGCAGATGAGTCGTGCGTTGTTGTAGGCCATGTCAAGCGTGAGACAGGTGCGTGCGGCGTAGAAGCCATCCTCGCGCTGGATGGTCAGTGCCAACTCAGGCTTGTCGCCGGTCAGGCACAGCGGCAGCAGTAGCTGGATCCGACCACCGTAGAACTGCGGTACAGCGAGCGTGTAATTGGTGGCGGCGCGGCGGGCGGCCTCGACGACGGCTCCCTCAAAGGCACGGCGCAGCAGCAGCGAGTTACCCTCCCCCATCAGGCTGGCGGGGATACACGTCAGGTTCTCCTCGTCGCCCAGAATGTGGTCGATGTTGGAGCGGATGGGCAGACGGTAGTCAAAGACCAGCTCGGATGGGTCCTCGGCAAAGCGCACGCGGCACGGCAGGTATTCAAACGAGACCAGCATGGGGTCGCTTTCCTTAAAGAAGCCCTTCAAAAACCAGCGCTGGCGCGCGTCGGGCTTGGTGTTGGGCTCAAACAGACCGTAGATGGTCTCGTAGCGGCGCGTGTACAGGCCGGTGTTAAACAGGCATCGGTCTTCGTCGAACACCAGCGGCAGGTTGGACGGTGCGGTCTGGTCTACGTCGCGTTCGGTCAAAAATACCGCGCGGCTAAACGAAAACGACAGGTAGTTTTTGAGGATGCGGTTGCTGGGACCCCAGTCCTCGGGGTCGGCGAGATCGACCAGTCGGTCGTAGCAGGGCTCGGGGCAAAACGCAAAGTCGTAGACATTGCTGCACAGGGTACTGGGTATTTCCATGAGGTGTCCAATCCATTTCATAGCTGGCGTGCGGATGTTTAGATTCTATACGCGCGACGGGTCGCCCATGCCCGCAATGCAACCGCGGCGCAGCTCCTCGGCGAGCCCGCTGGTCGTACGGTTTCCGGATACGAGGTCCTGGATCCAGGCGTAGTACCGGTTGTCTCTGGGCTCGGGGCTGTCGGACAGCTCGACCGGAGTGCCGACAAGTCTTAGGAAGGACAACGCAAAGACAAGGCTGGTTCGTTTGTTACCGTCTTCAAAGATGTGGTCCTTGACCATGTGCTCGGCCACGTAGGTGACCTGGTCAAAGATGTCTGCGAAGCGATCGGCCGGCGATTGGCCGAATATCATACAGAATGCAACTGCAAGCACGGACTCGACACGTCCGAGCTCAAGCGCAGCCCGGTTTCCCGTGGCGTCGGTCGTATAGCAGCGCCCGACCGTCATCAACGTGCTGTGCAGACGCATCACGGCCGCTGCCATGGCCTCGAGCGATCCGGCATCGTCGAGCACGAGCGGCGCGAACGGATGCGCCCAACGCGGCGCGACCGCCATCATGAGTTCTCCAAGAGCCTGAGCGCGTTGGGCATGCCCTCAATGGTCAGCCGAACAGCTTCGTCGATCGACGTGGCGCCGTCGAGCAAAATCGATAATGTTGAATTTGCCTCGTTTGCAGTTGAATGATCTTCTTGAGCAACGCGATCAGCGCCGTCATCTAGTTGAACGTAGTTCCAAGGCATGACTGCCCCCTCTATAGCTTTAAGGACGGAATGGCCTGCGAGTCGTACTCCAGAGCAATCGATTGCCAGACGAGGTCTTCGATAGTGCAGTCCAGGGTTTTTGCAAGCGCCATTGCCGAGGAGACCGAGGCGCGGCGCAAATCCAGTTGGTTTTGCTCGTAGAGCTGTATAGCGCGAAGTTTAACCCCCGATTGGGCGGCGAGCTGCTTTTGAGTTAGGCCGGCTGCCTTTCGTGCCGCCTTGAGGCCTTTTTTGGAGACCTGGGATTTGTTCCATTTATCAATGACTATATGGGCGAATTTATCTTCGGAGGCCTCGTGAAGCGGATAATACGAACCGATAATCCAATCGAGTGGGGCGACTTCAAAGAGCTCGTTAAAGTTCAAGCTGCTCGCCCATTGTGAATAAGCCAAAACCCAGCCCGCCCAGTATTGCGGGGAGCGATCAAGCGGATAGCTCCCCCTGCATTCTACGGGTTTCAGTCCTGCACCGGCAATTATTTCACGCGCGAGTTCGTCACCCGACATACCACAGACAACGCGCGTCACGCCACGCTCAAATTGCCTCATCTCGAGAGAATTCAATAGGATTGTCGTTAGCTCAATAGGACTCAACCCTTGGTCACAGAGGGCAAAATCGACTGCCTCGCCCAGCGTTCTCATGGCATCCTCGAGATACATCTCACTGTAGGCGTGGGTCATTTTCGGTCATCCTCTCTCGAACGATATCTACGATACGGAAACCCTCAAATGGGTTTTCAGCAAGCAGTTTCCGATACTGTGCCCTTGCTTCCTGATCTCGCTCCTTGGCCAATGGGCCATACAAATTGAGCGGCGCACGCTCAAATCCCGCAAACCGGATTCCCTTAAATGCACGTTCGCTTTTGAGCACGATCTGTTCTCCAAGGTTGCCGAGCTTCATCGCTCGACCAAGCTGGTCTACGGTGATCGTATTGTTTACAAACGCCCTGGCATAACTGAAGTACGAGTCATCTGCGCGCCACCCCCTAATCACATCGTATGCGTTAGCATCAGGCAAAAAATGATCGCGAAGGTATTCGCATGCCCCCACAGCAATGGCGGTGTCCTTTCGGAATGAACGATGCTCTACAAGCAGCGCTATCCAATGCAGAACTGAATATTGTGGCGATAGCAGGTCGAGTACCTTGAGATCGGCTATATCGAGTTCATAGCGATTCGCAAAGCCATCGGCATCACGCGAGCATGCCCATTCCCTTGCAAGGTCGAGGCTCTCTGTGCAATAGAATCCCTGACCATAGTCGTTATGGACTTTCCCCAGGCCAAGTTGGGGAGTCTCAATGATTTTCTGAGAACCATGCCACAGCTCCATGTGAGCCTCCAAAGGAGTATCGTTATAGCGATAGTTTATCATAGTATCGCTAGAGCGATACTCGTTATCAAGCGCACTTGACCGTCACCCTTGCTCCAGGCTCTCCGACAGAATAGATATCGCATTGATTAGAGGCGCCTCCAATCAATGCGATTGAAGGCGCCTTCTCTGCGAGCATTGTTTTGATTGCGTTGGTCGTGCTCTGCGACCAAGATCTTCTCGGTAGGCTTTCTTTTGATTCCGTTGGTCGCGCCTTACGACCAAAATCAAAATCGAGCATACAAATGAACGAGAAGAGCTGCAAGGCAAACCCAAAAGTCACTCGGTCGCGCTCGTCAGCCCTCGGGCTTTCGACCAAACGCCTCCTCGAGCTCCAGAAAAAGCTCGTATATACTGTCCAAAAACAAGAATTCGAGGCATTATGCCACCGCCGGTCTGGCTTTTTGCCGTTCAGCAAGCTCGAAGATAAACGGAGCGTTTGATCTAACGAACTCGGTTAAAAAATCCAGATCGTTAGCAGAAAAACCTTCGACATTGAACCAATTAACCGCAGGCAAGAAACATTCCGCATGGTCAAAGCCAAGGCCAACTGGACGCTCGACGGCTACGCGAACGGTCCCATCATCTCTTGTCTCTGAGTAGGCAAACTGAGTGCCGTCATCAAGCTGAACATAGCTCCAAAGCATGTTTGCCTCCTTAGTGTTTACATCCGAGTATAGATGCAGCGTGATGCGAATTGAATTATTCCCATAAGACCTGAACTGCTGATTATTTATTTTGTTGAGATTTGAACTATCTCACACTTCAGTGTCTATTAAGCATGAAAACCGTCGCGGTGCGTTGATCATGCGGTTAGCGATAAACGTCTAGCATAAGCAGAGCTCATCATTCCGCCCGCTGTCCTAAATAAACTCTCCCGTCACCAGGTCAACGAAGTCCGCGAGCTTTATCTTTCCGGAGAAGCCGCTCCCCTTGTACTTTCCTGCGTAGGTCTCAGTGTCGAACTTGAACGAAATGTTATACAGCTTTCCAGTCTTTGTCTTCCTGATTAGCCCGTTTTCCAGCATGTAGCTCAGTACCCTCTTATGGCTTTCTCTATCGTTTCCGTTTAGGTAAAAGCAGCAGACACCTTGTTTCGAGCCCGCCGCGATGAGCGTTTCGGGATTCGAGTATTTGGCCTCTACGACGACGCCATCAAGAACTGCGGTTCCGACAATGTCGTCCATGAGGGCGGTTTTGAATGGAGAGAAGAAGAACATCCATTTGCCGCATTGGACAGGATTTATGTCGTGGATTCGCTCCTTATTGATAAACCAAATCCATGAGAACGATTTGACCCTGGCAATCGAGCCGGATTCGTTAAGAAGCGTTTCTTCGACGGACGGCGTTAATTCCTCGTTGTTGCCTGTGTTATTTGAGCTTGCCATTGCATTAATCCTAACAGTCGCCCTTAATAAAGCTCCTCGCCAGCAGCCTCGAGCGCTTGTATCGCTGCGCGTTTTAGCTCATTGAGACTTTCGTAGCCGCTTTACGACAGCTGGATTATTCGCACGTTGAATGAGTCACCGTACTTGCAATCGGCATACACATCGCAATTGCCCCTACCGAGAAACTGTATGGCCGCTCGATCAATTGCCTTTGCGCTTTGGCCTACGTAGTACAGATCTTTGGTTGCATTATGGACAATGAAGATGCCAGTAATTTCGCCTTGCTGTGTCAGGGCCTTTCGCTGAGACATAAACTCTTCGGCGCTCGCGGCGATTTGAGGATCATCTTCTAGGAGCGATTGGCGTAGCCCTAGTAGTTTCTCTTGTTGCCTTGATGCAGTAATAACAAGAAAGAGCCCGTCCACAAAAAAGAATAAGCCAAGGAGTAAGAAAGTAAAAGAAAGCGAGCCATATATGTTGGCACTCGATGGCAGAGCGGAAAAGAAACTGACAATTGCCAATACAAGCCCAGTAACGCTGATGACTTTTCCGATCGGGATGAGCCTCCTTGGAGGGGCCGATGCGACGGTTTTGATTTGATAGTAGTTCCTCATGTTATGACTCCAGTGATATAGGCAATTGGGTTCAAATGAAGCTTTATAAACGGTAGCATTTGGATTGCAATTATCTTATCGCTCTGGCAGATGGGGTGTAAGGCTCGACATCGGTAATGGATCGAGAGGCAGTCGAGCTGAACAAAATAGTGCCGTCGCAGCGATGGCTGATACGGCACCAATCTCTAAGAAATTGATTTAGTAGTAGGCTAAAGACTTCTGCAATAGCTGCATTCATCCCTCTCTGGTCTCACTTAAACGGGGCCTTAGCAGCGAAATGCGGCAGCCAGGAGCGTTGTTCCCAGAAGGAAAAGCGTTACGGAAGCGGCAATCCAGTCGCTGTCGGCGGTCTTGGGGAGTGTCGTTGCGGTCGTGCTGGTGGCTTTAGGCTTAGAGGACGCAGGCACTGTGGTCTTGGTCACCGTCGTCTTGATCGTTATGTTTGTTTTGGGCGACGTGGCCGCAGGTTTCACCGTTGGATCCGTCGTCGGCCCCGCACCGGGCTGCCCTGCAGCAGGGCCGGCACTACCATCTGGTTTACCCTCCCCGCATCCAGGCACGTCGTCTCCATCGGTCTCCCCTGCCGGTGGCGTGGCGGCATCGGGCTCAACCACCACATGCGGTGCCATCGCACCGGCAGCATTCACCACGCCGTCAGCACCAAAGGCCCCGCCGGCAGGCGTCACAAACCGTGCGGACACAAGCGAGCCGCCCAAGCACGCGACGCCGCCATCGGTACCTGCCGCATCGAGCCACGAGGCATCGACGGAAAGCCGACAGCCGGCCGCCCCATCGCCAAGGCCTAAGTCCTGCAGATACACGCCATAAGCGCGCACGCCCGCTCCGGACCCGGTGCTCGCGGCAACGACGCGCCCGCCACCGCGCACGGCCATGTCGCCGGCGATCACGCCGGCCACGGCCTCGTCCGTGACGTCGGCCCCGTCCGCCCGGGCATCGACGGTGCAGACGTCCACCACGAGCGCCCGCGAGACGTGGATCGCGCACTGCGAGCCCGATGCCGCCAGGGACCCGGTGCCGCGAAGCGCCAGGTCGCCCCACACCTCCATGCCGCACTGCGTGATGTCCGCATCGGGCGCATGCGACTCCGTCACGGAGTTTTGCCCGGCAAGTGTCAGCACCAGGTCGCCGTCAGCGCCGATGGCCTCTCCCGCGTAGCCGTTAAGCTCCAGGTGGCCGGCATCGGTCCAGGCCCAGCCGGGGCCCGACACGCCCGGCTCGTAGTACGTCGCGCCCGCGATGACGAGGCTCTCCGCGCCCGCGGCATAAGAAGGCCCGCCCAGCAAAACGCATAGGCAGGCTATGGCAACGATCTCAATGTAATGACGGCTGGTGTAGGACTCGGCAGCAAACATACCCGCTCCGATCTTCGCAGGAGCCAATAGAATGTGCACCAGAAAATGCCCTGGTAACAGCAGTTATTAGTTTAGCGAGATCAATGCGTGAGCAAAGACAAATCGCGTGAGCAATGTCCACAATTAGGTGTAAATCGTTTTGCCAGTCGGTGAAAGGAAGAATCTGGGCTCGACATAATCGTGCACAACTCCGTACGGATTGGGATGGTTGAAGTGAGCATGTGCGATAGGTACAGGGCCGGGCCCGTCGCGTTGGCCTTCCAGGCGGTCGCGCGGCCCTCGGCGGTC